>NZ_JBPFEB010000135.1:0-24531 GCF_051061225.1 Methylocystis sp. | reverse complement strand
GCCAGCGCTGCGATTGCTGATACACTGCGGACCATGGCGGCAGATCATTGGGCATGGCGCGCCATGCGATGCCGTAGCGAAGCACGTAACGTAGACCGTTGAACAACTCGCGCAGCGGATGTTGACGCTGCGGCGCGCCCTGGTCCATGAGCGTCAGATAAGGCGCAACCAGCGACCACTCTTCGTCGCTGACGTCAGAAGGATACGGTTTGCGAATCGAAGACATCCGATTCTACTAAAGCAATCAATCACCAAAGTACATAACACCCTCTAAGTGCAAAAAGATGCCGAAGCCGATGTTGAGCAGTTCCACCGAGAACTTGGGCCGTTTGTCGTCGCGGTAGATGAAACCCGCATGCCGGTGGTGTTCACAGACGCCAAAACACCGGATAATTTTATCATTTTTGCAAATGCTAGCTTCCTCGCGCTTACAGGATACACCAAAGAGGACGTTCTCGGGGAGCGGCTCGCTTCAGTTCTTGGGAGAGGAAGCGACCAGGAAGTTTACCGACAGCTCCTTGCAGCCTTCGAGGCGAGCTCCGAAGGACCGCAGGAAATTCATTTCCTCCGCAGTGATGGCGCCGACGCTTGGGCATCCATGTTCAGCAGCCCGGTGAGGGACGCACAGGGAGCCGTCGTGCAACATTTTGTTTCTCTTCTCGATATCACCGAACACAAACAAGCCAAGCGCTATGCACGGCGTCTGATTGACGAGTTGAATCACCGCGTCAAAAATACTCTCGCAACGGTGCTCGGGATCGTGCGCCTTTCCTTTCGTAAATCATCCGACCCTGACACTATTCGCGACGCGATCGAATCTCGGTTGTTTGCGCTATCTCGCTCTCATGATCTGCTCAATCGCGTTCACTGGAAGGACGTGGGGTTCGCAGATGTCGTGCACGCCGCATTGGAACCCTTTGGCATCAAAAACGGTCTCGGCAAACGCATCGTCCTTAAAGGCGAGAATATAGAAGTATCCCCAAAAATTGCGATGGCGCTGAGTATTGCCTTGCATGAGCTTGCGACAAACGCCGTGAAGTATGGGGCGCTCTCAAACGAGACTGGCGCAGTCTTATTGGAGTGGGCGCTTGAGCGAAACCCAGACACTCAGCTTAAGGTGCGGTGGCAGGAAAGGGATGGGCCCCCGGTTGCGCGGCCCGTGCACGAGGGTTTTGGCTCACAGCTGATCCAGCGGGGGATCGCACTGGAGTTGCAGGCCGTTGTGCAACTCCAGTATCCGCCGGAGGGGGTCGTCTGCACCTTCTATATTCCGACCACAGTCTCTTTACATGGATAGTGACGCTCCCCTGCGCGGACGCGCCATCCTGGTTGTCGAAGATGAGGCGGTGATCGGCCTGTGGTTGGAACAGATGTTGATCGATTTGGGATGCGCGTCGGTGACAATCGCAGGAACGGTCAAGCAGGCGCTCGGACTGATCGAATCACAAAAGTTTGACGCCGCAACGCTCGATCTCAACTTAAACGGGCTCGAAAGCCTGCCCGTAGCGGACGCGCTTTCTTCACGAGGGGTGCCGTTTGCTTTTATAACCGGCTACTCGACAGACAAAATTGATCGTTATAGCGACCACGTCGTGCTAACAAAACCTATCCGAGATGCGGACCTTGCCGCCGCAATGTCGCAGATTATCGGTAAGGGGTAGACTGCTCGGCGCAGCATTGTGATGCGCGAACTCGCGCTCATCGGCCAAAAGACGAAGCTCGCCGAAGCTATCCGCATTGCGCCGTCGCGTGTTCTGATACGTTTCCCCTATTGCGCTCAATCGCAAGAACGCGCTCTCCGCCGGCTCAGACGGCAGGGCCCAGAACTGGCCGACCGTTCCTTCACGCAGTCGTGTTCGCACCAAAGCAGATTACACAAGGCTTCGAACGGCGCGGGCTTGGTGAGATGGCAGTCAAAGCCGACATTGCGAGCACGCTCTTCCACATCCTCCTTACTCCAAGCTGTAAGCGCAATGAGCTTGACGCTATCCCCCTCCGGTAGGGCGCGTATTCGACGCGAGGTCTCGAACCCGTCAATTATCGGCATGCCGAGATCGATAAAAACAATCTCGAATTTTAGCTCGCGCAAAGCCTCTATGCCGGCTGGTCCGCTATAAGTGGAATGGGCGGTCGAACCATATAGCTCCAGCAACATGGCGAGGCTGTCTGCGGCGTCACGATTGTCATCGATCACCAATATTCGTTGCGACGGGCGCGATTTTGCTGATCCCACTTGCTCGCCCCTTTGTGTCTCGCCTTAGCCACCAACGAGCAGCGCTGAAGTCTCGGCGATGGACACCGAGGCAACCACTGCCTTGAATACGGGATTCAAATAAGCCCCGAGGTTCGTCGCGACTACAATCTTTGCTCACAATGCAGCTTAATACCGGAGCGCGACTCGGGCGCCTTCTACCCGTGGGGGTAGCGACACACTCCACCACCCCCCGGCAGGATTCCGTGCCTCCACGCGGAGGGCAAGACCGATGGGTTTGCAGGACTGCGCTGAGACGAGGAGAGAGGTGGAAGCGTCGTTGCCGAAGCGTGATTATGCGCCCCAAGGCAAACCACCGCTATCGTCAGCTCGACGTCACATGCGCTACAGACGGAACCACACACGGCTTTGGCATGGATCTACAGGATTGTTCGAAACGCCCGCCTCCCGCCTGTGTGATGGCGGCCGCGATCGAGACCTCGCGACCGATACTTGTTATGACGCTATCGATCCGCGGTGAACCCGGCTTCAATCAGTCAACCAGAACCCAGCGCGCTGCGAAATAGGCGGCCGCGCCAATCGCGACGATTGCCAACATTCCGACTGGCGTAGCCGCGTAGGTGGTCAGCTCAAGAATAGCTCCCATAGGTTTTCCTTTTCACATTTTGAGGGTTGAGAGCAAGCGGCAGATATGCTGACCGGCTCCCCGATCGATTGGGCTCGTGTGGCCGAAACTCGATGTCGGGAAAGCTAATTACCTTTTCCGCGGAAATACAAGCGTTGCTTGTTACCGCTGGAGGAGCGGCGACAAGACGCCGCACTCTCGGCAGCCGCTGATCGCAGCGCTTGAAAGGCGAGCTCGTATGGCACTCACCCGGACGGTCTGCGCATTCGGTCGCTATCGTTTTTCGAGGACCGGGAAGCTTAGCTCGATGTCGGGAGCCATGTTGGTTGCGAATATACTTTTAATCTGACAAGATGCTTGCTGTAACTATTTCATTTGAGAATCTTACGCTCCAAACTTTTTGTCGATCCGCGCGGCCGGCGAGGGGGCGCGGCCCACGCTTGAAGCCAAAGCGACGTGAGAAAGCCATCAAACGTGAGAATACTATTGGTAAGTATTCCCACGGCTTTTTTGGCACGAAGTTCGACATTCTCACGACAAGATGGCTCTCGACAGCCGCGAACGCGACAATCGCCGCCGCATGAGGTGAAGTAGAGGAGAGCGCGACATTACAAATACGCCCGAGAAGGCCAACTGAATCGATCCCTTGGGGACGATGGGCAAGGCGATCTCGTTTAGAGTCTTGAGCCTGCCGTGTCTGCCGGCAAGGTCGTGGACAGATTGAGACGCCTCGCCTTCCTGCCCCCATCATGCGGCGCTTTCTCTAAAGCTGTGTCGGAACGGCTACATCGCCTGCCCCAATTCATCGGTAGGAAAGCAACTATCAAGCTATTGATCATGGCATCCTCCGTGCCGCTTTCAGCCCGTCCGCAAATGGGCGTGGTTCTTCCTAGCAAGCCTTACGCAGAAGTCTTACGGAGGTTTGATAGGTAAGCTGTAGCCTTGAGAACGCCGGTTACAGCGTGCTCTTTAAACACCCTGAGATATTGGCCCATTTTGATGGCGTAGCGCTGCAATTCTCGGAATGTTTCTTCTGTGAACACGTTTGCCTTGAAAAACTGATACAGCTTGGCAGACGCGCCAACGAGCTGAGCCTGAATTTCGCCGGATTTCAACACGGCCACTGCCCTTTCAAGCGCGGCTCCGGCTACTTTCAACGAGGCGTCGACATATCGTCCCGTCTCGTTCGCGATGGGCGCCATTTTTCGATAAGCTTTTTCCGTCAGTATGTTCGCCCGAAGGATGGCATGAATCCTCGCGTTCAACCTCTTGGTTTCGCTTTCCAGCCGCCAGTTGGCATATTCTTCCAATTTAAGTTCGCGGACCGCGCTAGCATGCAGACTCCGCGTGACCTCCAATTCTCGCTCGAGCTTGCGGACGTGATTTTTGATGGCGTCGACCATCTGGAACGAGAATTTACCAGCTTCTAGCTTAGCTAAGGCCGCGTCGATCTTCATTTCGCTATGCATGTGACCCGCTCCGCCGCAATGGTGTTCATGGTGCATTGCACAATAACCGCGATATCAATAACGGTAAAGGACGGCTCGTGTTCCCCGCAAACAGCGTCCCCCGCCTGATCTGGATGTAAGTCAGCCACGGCTCAACACACTGGCTGCCGTTCGCGAAACGGACGCGTAGCCTTTGCAGATTCTGGGGAGAATTTCTCAAGCGCTGTGCTCGCTACCGCGATGGCGCCGTTTCTCGCCGACGAATGTAGGCCTCGTCGAGGTGACGGGTCAGACAAACAGCTTTTTGCCCGGGGACGTCACCGAGCGCGAGTAACCTTGTGGGCCAGCTTTTGATTAAGCCTAATGGGCAAAGGTTCCCTGGGGCTGGCCTTTCCGACACTCGCTTTTCGTTCCCGCGCAGCCGAGCGCAACGATTGTCGCTCAACCGCCCCTGAGAAATGCCGTCGCTTACCCGACCAGTAATGACCATATTGCCGAAGCCGCGCGGCCTGTTCCGCCGCTCTTTGCACGCTGACCTTTCCCACCTCCGGCGAGGGTTTGGCGATCGATGGCAGGCATGCGGGCGTGTCCTTTCCGCTAGGGATGTAGGGGAGAAACAGGCGTTCCTCCACCGGCCAGATCATTTCAGGCGTGGCTGCGAGCATCCTGGTGAGCACGCGCGGTTGGTCTTTCTCTTTGACAGCCTCAGCGCAAACTGCGCCTGCGAGCAGAACGGCAAACGCCGACCACATGGCTGCTACTGATCTCATCTACGTCTCCCAGCGCCATTTGCTGCTGGTATCGAATGTCCGACGGCCGTAAACGCGCCTCCCAATCAAGCTGGGAAAGTAAGGCGAACCTGGGAGCCCGGTTGGAGCTTTTCGAACCTCAGCTCACCCGCCAATTGGCGCGCGAGTGCACTCATATAGCCGAGGCCGTGCCCGGAAACAGACGCAGGAGGCTCGAAGCCGACGCCGTTATCCTCGACAACCATTTCCCAGCGATCCTTCAGCCTCCGAAAAGTCGCTCGCACCTGTCCAGAGGGCAACCCACGGAACCCATGCTTCAACGCGTTCATCGCGGCTTCTGAATAAATGAGACCAAGACAGCGCGCACGATTATGATCGAGACGAACGTCATCCTCTACGCACGCTTCAAAGCTGATTTTGTCCCCGAAGGCCTGTTCGAGGGAGCGGGATAGGGCAGGTAGAAACTCAGCGACCGAGACATCCTTTTCGCTCCCGCATAAGGCCTCGTTCAGCTCGCATATGCTCGCCAGCCTTGCGATGCAGCGCATGCAAAGGTCGGGTTGTCGGGCGGTTCGAGCTTGAGCCGATAAAAGCAGCGAGAGGGCCTGCAAAGCATTACGGACCCGGTGCTTCTGCTCAGCGCACCGATTTTCGAATTCTTTAACTTGCTGCTCCGCACCTGCGACCTTTAGTTCAAGTTCGCTTATGCGTGTCAGTAACTCATTGACCGACCGCTCTCCCGACATCGCCTATGCTCCTCGAATAATAGCTAGCTATGTGTGCGTGCCAGTCAATGACGCATTCTGACCCCCCGGCATTGGGCGCGCAAGTTAGCGGGAACCTCCGTCCCGTCAGCATGGAGGTGCAGGCTAGAGACGAGCCGCTCACAATCGAGAGCGCCGGTCCCGCCCTCCGAACGGACTGGGTCCTGCCAAACGTGCCGACCACGTGCTCAAAGGGCCTCTCCCCGTCTTCGTCGGCCTACTCATCGGCCATCTTGGCTTCGAAGCTGCTCGCGCCGCCGGACTTCGGCATGGTGGCGATCCTGCGCCGCCTCGGACGCTCCTCTACGGATCAGGCTTCCTTGTGGTGCGGAGGACGTGAGCTGGCGTCGCAGGCTCTGGGAGGCCGTATCAATTGCTCCAACCAATCGGTCAGCTTTCCTCAAGCCTCGACCTCGGTTTCGTCGGGCGCGCAATCATCCGCGCATTCCGCCTCCATCAGCCCGAGCACGTCGTCGAGCGCGGCTTCGACTGGGTCAACGTCGCGCCCCAAACCGCCGTCGGCGCCGAGCGTGTCGAGGTCGGCCGAGCGCGAAGATTCGAGGAAGCGGGCGGTCGTGACCCAGGCGAGCGGCGAGGCGCATGAAAAGCTCGGATTCGTCGACAGTCCAATTCATTTGCGGCCATTCATAGGTAAAGCTTAATAGCCGCGATCTGGCGGCGGCCTCTAGCGCCCTCAATGGCCACCATAGGAAAAATGCTGATAGTCGACCGTATGGGTCCATTTTCCGCCCCAGGACCAGCCGCGCCGCGCGAAGGCGCGGGTGACGACGTCGCCGTCGAGGATGATCTCCTTCACGCCGGGATGACGTTCGCGCGGCTCGTCATAGACCCCGCCGGCGGTAGGCGCCGTCACGTCGCCCTCACGATAGGGGTTCTGCACTGGGTTGATGTCGATGGCGAGGCCCAGCGCATGTTTCGAAAGACCGCCGTGATCCGTCGTGCGGCAGTTGAAGGCGCTCGTATTATTGGCGGCGATCGATATATCGTCGTCGCCGCCGAAATCATCTATCAGCCGCATCTGATAGATGCGAAATTTGCCGCTTGCGTGGATGTTCTCGAAGATTGCGGCGACCTGCGTGGCGACGCGCCGCGCGACGACAAGTTCGCCGGTCTGCGTCGCGCCGTCGAAATCCCGGTAGGGAACATGCATCAGCACGAGTTCCTCGCGCGTCGCGCAGGGCAGGCCAGCGCGCCACGAGCGACCCTGCATGTAGCTCCATACATCGTCGGGAATTGGCCCGTAATTAGCCCGCGGCGTCTGGGCCATTGCAGGGGGCAGCAGCGCGGTGAAAAGGAGCGCGCTCGTCACCGCTCGCCAGCGCCGCGCCGTGTTAGCCATGACCCTGTTCCTTATGTTCGCGTGAACCGAAGTTGTCTTCCCCGGGGGGAAATCAACGCTCCGTCTTCACTTGCCGCCAAATATTGCACCAGCCGCGCGGACTGGTTTTGCCCCGAACTTGTCGACCGCGAAGGCCTTCGCCCAGGCCGCGAAAACCGCGACGCCGCAAGCGATCATACGAAGGACCTGACGTCGCGCGTAAGTAGCGCCTGTTTGCATCGGCGTCTCCCGAGGCTTGGAAAAATTGACAGGGCGCGAGTGTCGCCTTTCATCGGCTCATCGAGGCTCCTCTCGTCAGGCCTCCCACTCAGTCTCATTGAGCACGTCATCGTCCGGAGCGCCTTGCGTCTCGAAGAGCCCGAGGGCGTCGTCAAGGGTGCCTTCGATCTCGTCATCGATTTCTCTCCCTCCGGCGCCGGCGGCGTCGAGGGCGTCGAGATCCGGCAGATCGCGCAGGCTGCCGAGCGCGAAGACTTCGAGGAAGCGGGCGGTCGTCACCCAGGCGATCGGCGCGCCCGGCGCCGGGGCGCGCGGACCGGGGGCGATGACGCCCAGGCTCTTCAACCGCCCGAGGATGTCGCGGCTGATGTCGTGGCCGGCGAGACGCGAGAGTTCGGCGCGGGTGATCGGCTGCTGATAGGCGATGGCCGAGAGCGCCAGCATTTCGAGTTTGGTGAAAGACGGCGGCCCGGCGTCCTTTGCCCCGGCCAGCGCGCGAAGCGTCTCGGCATGGCGCGGGCGCGTGCGAAACTGATAGCCGCCGGCGACGAAGACGATTTCGTAAGGGCGCCCTTTGAGCTCGTCGTTGATGTCCGAGATGAGCGCGTCCAGCCGGCAGGCGTCGCCGACGAGCCCCGCGAGCGTCTCGCGGGAAACGGGTTTTGCAGAGGCAAAAATTGCCGCCTCGGCGCGCATCATCCATTCGCGCCAGCGCATGCCCTCCGGCAGGTCGGAAAGGTCGCGGTCGAGGCGGGCGGCGTTGGCGCGGCTCATAGCCCATAGATCCTGAAGGTCTCGCGCCCGGTGAGTTCGCGCACGGCGCCAAGCGCAACGAGCCGGTCGAACAGGCGCCGCGCGGCGCGGTCGGAGAGGCCGGCGCGGGCGGCGGCGGCGGGCGCGACGGCGTCGTCGGCGAGCAGCATGTCGATGACGCGGCGGGCGCCCTTCGCCCGCAGCATCGGCGCAACGTCGAAAAGCTTCTGCGCCCGCCGCGCCAGATCGACGGCGAGCGCATGGGCGTCGACGACCGCGAGGCCATAGGCGAAAGCGACCGCCGCTGGCCAGTCCTCGTCCGTCGGTCGCGGGCGGCTTGCCCCTGCCCTTGCCCCTGCCCCGCGCCTGAGCGACGGATGCAGGACGGCGACGGCGAGCAACGGAACCGGCCGCGCCCAGCCAAGCCGCGTCGCCAAAGCGAGATCGGCGACCAACAGCGCGAAGATGTCCGCGTCGACCGCCGATCCCCCCGAGCAGAGTTTCATCGCCGCGGCGCTGGCACGGGCAGCGGCGGCGAGCGGATCGGGCGCGGCGGCGACATCCTCCTGCAGGGCTTTGGCGCCGGCGCTGGCGTCGATCTTCGGCAAGCCGAGCAGCGCGATGGCGCGCGTGAGCGTCGCGGCGTCGAAGCGCGCCGGATGCGCCGCAAACAGCCGAAACAGCCGATGCCGCCGCCCGGCCGGACTGGGCTCTACGCCCCCCGCCAAATGTTGGGCGTCGCGTAAGCCACGCGCATCCTCGCGCAGCCGGGACAGCGTCGCGCAGCTTTCGGCGGCGCGCAGCGCCAGGCGCTGGCGCAGGCAGCCGGCGAAGACGGGCTCGGCGCCGTCCGGGCCGCCGCGCATGAGCTGATCGAACAGCGCGAGCCCAGCGCCCGTCGAAAAAGCTGCCGCGCCGAGATCGGCGCCCTGAAGTCGCGTCCAGCGCGGAAGCGGTTGAATTTCAGACGTCTTTGTCGCCATCGAGGCCTCGGCGCGGCGCGCGCGGCTGGCCCGCTTGGGGGCGACGCCCGCAGTGGCGGCGCGGTCGAGCGTGGGGTCCGAATCAACAAAGTGCATAGGGAGAATCCTACCCGACGGCGGCGCTTTGTCACCCCCTTTCCGACAATATCCGCCGGGCTTGTCCTGTCCGATATATGTCCGATAATGTGCGCTTATCGGACGCAAAGAGAGACCCCTGCTAGAGTGGGCGAAAGGCGCTGGTTCGGGCTCCCCAGAGCCCGCCGAGGCGTCGGATTTTTGAGCCCCGAACGGCCCGCGGGGGCCCGCCCGGCGGCGGCGCAAGCGAGGACAGAAATGGCTGAAGCCGACAAGGACAAGACCGGCGGCAGGGCGCTCGCCGAGCCCGCCCCCCATCTCGCGGCGCTCTCCGAAAAGGCGCGCGATTATGCCCGCAACGCCCGCTCGGAGAACACCCAGAAGGCATATGACGCCGATTGGCGGCCACTTCGCCTCCTGGCTGCGCCGGCAGGGCCTCGACCCTCTGCCCCCGGACCCGCAGACCGTCGGTCTCTATCTCGCCGCCTGCGTCGAGGGCGGGCCGGGCCGGCCGCCGTTGTCCGTTTCCTCGCTGGAGCGCCGGCTCTCCGGCATCTGCTGGCGTTATCGCCAGCTCGGCCGCCTGCTGGACACGGGCGATCCCCATATCGCTACCGTGTTGGCCGGCATCCGCCGCGCTCACGGCCGCCCGCCGGTCCAGAAGGAGGCGATCTTCGCCGACGAGCTTCTGGCCATGCTGGCGGTCCTGGACAACGACCTGCGCGGCCTGCGCGACAAGGCCATTCTCGCCATCGGGTTCGCCGGCGGCCTGCGCCGCTCCGAGATTGTCGGCCTCGATTGCGGCCCGGAGCAGACCGACGACGGAACCGGCTGGATCGAGATCGTCGGCGCCGACCAGAACGGCGGCGGCCTGCTTTTGACCCTCAACGGTAAGACCGGTTGGCGCGAGGTGGAGATCGGCCGCGGCTCCTCCCCCCTCACCTGCCCGGTCGCCATGCTCGAAACCTGGCTGAAACTCGGCCGGATCAGTCGCGGCCCGGTGTTCCGGCCGTCGCCCGCAAGAACGGCGGCGTCTCCGCGGAGCGGCTCTCGGACAAGCATGTCGCCCGCCTCGTGCAAAAATGCGCGCTCACGGCTGGCCTGCGCGGCGATCTCCCCGAAGGAGAACGACGCCGGGCCTTTTCCGGCCACTCCTTACGCGCCGGCCTCGCCTCCTCGGCGCAGATCGAGGAAGGCCATGTGCAAAGGCACCTCGGCCACGCCTCGGCGGAAATGACCCGCCGCTATCAACGCAAACGCGACCGCTTCAAGGTCAACCTCACCAAGGCCGCCGGGCTGTGACGGCGAGGGCTATTTCAACTCCGCCGCCAGCTCTGGATGCCGGTCGAGCAAGGCCATTAGCTGAATCGCCGGGCCGCTCGGCTCGACCAAGCCCCGCTCATATTTGTCGAAGGCGTTTTCGCCGACCTTGAACAGAGCGCCCGCCTCCCGCTGCGACAGCTGAAGCTTGGTGCGCAGACGCCGAACCGTTGTCCGCCTTGTCCTTCAGATCGCGCAGCGCCTGGTCGACGACGGCCATGTCCTTGCCGATGTGGACGCCCTCGCCTTCGCCCGACGGATAATACCCGGGCAGATCGACGACGACGCTTTCGCCCTTATAGGCGACCGTAAACGGGCGCACGCCGCGCGTCTGCGTCTTTCCGGATTCCGGAGAAATCATCGTCTCGGGAAGCGTCTCGTCGTTCGTCGCCATCACTCACTTTGCCTTGAACGAGACGACCGTGAACTCGGTCAGCACATCCGCATGAAATTTCACATAGAGCAGCAATCCGCCATCACCCTGCCCTCTTCCGCTCTCGCGCCCCTCTCGCGGCCTTGCCGCGCAACAGCGCCATCAACACAGGCCCCAGCGAAAACTCCCCTGCCCGCGCCTTGGCGGTCAGAACGCGCAGATAGCCGCCAGCGGATCTGATTTCATCGCCGCGCTGGAGGATCGCGGCGATGACGATGGCGGCGTCATGCTCGCCCATGGCGTCCAAGGCCTGCGCCCAAGCGTCAGGCGAGACGCCGAGCGCCGAACGCACGGTCGCGGCCGCCGTCGCGAGATCGCGCCAGGATGAAATCTCGCCCCCCTTGGCGTAATCGACAATATCCGGACAAGCTTGCAGCACCATTCCCAGCGGATAGGTTCTGGGGGTTGGCGTGGGACGGGGCGGAGCTTCAGTTTCCCGCTTCTCAGGTTCCGAAGTCCGTGCCCCATCCGCCTCCGCATCGTCGACGATTGGCCCGGGTGGTTCGGCCCTGCCTTCTCGAAGGCTAGGTTCAAGATCAGAAATGTTTGTGGTTTGATTCTGTATGTGGCGCTCAGCCTGAGACTCACTGGCAGTCATATTTTGCCATTTTACGTGGTTTTCCAGGACACTATTGATTTGGGCCGCAAGGGCGGCGAGTTCCTCCGCCAAAGCCGTCAAATCGGCCCGTGTCATTTTGCGCGCCAACCGGCTGGCCAGCGCTTGATAGTGGCCGAGGCGGGCTTGCCAGTCCCCGGGCACGCCCTCTTCTATCCCGGTCTCGATCATCTTGACGATGTCGCGCCGCGCCAGCGTAATTTTCTCGCGCAACAAGGCCATGGCGCGGTTCTCGGCGCGCACTTCTTCGGCGAGATTTTCGATTTCACTGGCTCGCGCGATCAGGGGCGTCAAATCGAAGCCGAAGGCGTCTTCGATCTCGCCCCCCCGCCCCCTTCGCGCGAAGCGTTTTCCGTTGGGGGAGTCCCGTCGAATGATCAGCCCGGCGTCGATCAGCATGGCAATATGCCGGCGTAGCGTCGCCGGCGCCATGCCGTGGGCGCGAATCGACAACTCCTTGTTCGACGGAAAGACGATGATCCCCGGGTTTTCTTCGCTTTCGGGGGCGTTGACGTCCTTCTCAGGCAGCGTCAGCGCCGTCTCTTGATGGAAGCTCAACAGCGCGTGCAACACCGACAGCGCGCGGTCGGTAACGCCAAGCGGAGATTTTGCCTCTGTCAGCGCCCGAAACAGCCGCCATTTGTGGACGACAGTTTCTGACGCGTGGGGGCGGGACGCGAATTCTTTAGTCGCCGCTTGGCTCGCCACCATGGCGAGCGAAAGCGATCGCCGCCCGAAGGGCGTCGTTGTTTGTCTTTGCATGATCCTTTGCCTTGTTCAGGCAAAAGAAATCCGCTCGCCGAAATAGGCGCCAAAACTCTTGACTGTGATTCGCGGAAGTGGGATTCTCAGAGTGCTTAGATCAGAGAAAGGCTTCCGGGCGGCGACGTTCGGGGGCTTTTTTCTTTTGCGGCTTAATCTCCTGATTCGCTATTGATCTTCGTTTCCCTGAACGCCCGGTAGAGCGAATCCAGGTTGGACGAGATGTATCGGCCGAACTCGCCTGCATTTTTTGATTTGAGCGAGAGGTTGAAGCTGTCTCCGGTATTCCGGTAGCTTGCGGCCACTGTCTTGTCTTCTGGTGCCCAGGACGCCGCTTCGATCCGCCCTCGCGCTGGCTTTCGCGGCTTCCTTCCAATTACCTTCAGCTGCGCAAGCAGATAGTTGAACCTATCCATCGCGTCTTTGGAGCGAAATTCTTCGGACTTTACTATGGAGATTGCGGCTTCAGCATTCTGCGGCTGCTTCACCTGCTTCTTGAGTTCTTCCCACCTATCGCGACCAACCGTTCTGGCAGCGCCGATCGCTTCGATCACCAGGGGAGGAACCGTCTCCGCGATGGAAAGCATTCTGGACATCAAAGTGTCATCGATCGTCAGGGCCGATTTAATCGTTTCCTTCCGCTGTCCCATATCGAGGAGCTTTTTGGCGAACAGGGCCTTTTCGATGAAAGACAGATTTGCGCGCGCAGTGTTTTCCTGTCCCTGCGCGACAATATGCTCGATATCCTCAAGATTCTTGACGACGGCGCGAACGGGAACGCCAAGTTCTTTGGCGACCCGGGCGCGACGGTGCCCGAACACAATCATATAACGACCTTTGATCTGCGGATGCGGCCGCACGAGGATCGGGGTCGATTGACCACGCTCCCGGATCGCCTCCCGGAGATGAACGTAATCTTCATCGTCGCCTTCGATGCGGTCAGCGATGAAAGATTGATCCAGAACGGCGACGTCGAGTTCGACGATCGTCTCACCCGCCAGCATTTTTTTCGCGTTTTCCGCCATCTCGTCGATGGAAAGCATCATCGAGCGCGACGCCCCGCGCAGTGCGTAATCGTGGCGGGCGACAGCGTCGGCCTTCGACGTCTCTGCCCCGGTAATGCTCGTGAGGAGGTTCTTGCGGGCCACGTCAGGCTCCTTCCTCTTGCGCCAATCGCTTGAGGTTTCGGGCGATTCTACCATTCTGCACGGCTGTCAAAATCTGGCTCACTTGCGACCCCACGCTTTGTGGACGAGAGCCGCGATCTCCTCATTGACCGCGTTCAGCGCCTCTAGGGCGCGGTCATAGGTGGCGCGGGTGAATTGGGAGCGCTCGACCTCATACAGGGTCTGGTTGGTGATGCCCGCGTCCGAAATGGCGGTTGATTTCACCATTGGGTTTTTCAGCATCTGCTTTGGAAAAAGCGCTTGCATGAAGCCGACCATCTGCGCCTGGGGGCCGTCGGTTGGCTCGTAGCGCGTGACGAGATAGCGAAACCACTTGAGGCGGACGTCAGCTCCCGCGCCGCTGATCGACTGAAGGACGCCGCCCAGCATCAGCAAAAATTGGCTCATGGACATCACATCCAGCATCTGAGGATGGATGGTGATGAGAACCGCGGTAGAGGCGGTCAGAGCAGTTAAGGTGAGATAGCCGAGCTGCGGTGGGCAATCGATCACCACTATATCGTAATTACCATCGACCTCTTTCAAAGCGTCAGTGATCCGGGTGAAGAACATCCGCCCTTCGACCGAGGACTTATCGGAAGCCGCGAGGGGGGTTTCGTATTCATATTCCTGAAGTTCGAGATTCGCAGGAACAATGTCGAGCCCAGGAAAATTCGTGCGCCGAATAACCTCGGAAATCGGCTTCCGAGCGTCGTCGTAGCGGAGCGCCTCATAGAGCGAGGGATTTCTGTCGAGCTCGGGCTGGATGCCATGAAGCGCGGACAGGGATGCTTGTGGATCAAGGTCGATCGCGAGCACGCGATGACCCGTAAGGGCAAGATGTTGAGCTAGATGGGCCGCCGTCGTTGTTTTGCCGCTGCCGCCCTTGAAATTGACGACCGCGATGACCTGAAGACGTTCCCCCGCGCGTCTGTACGGCACGTATTTTTTGAAATCAGCTCTACCATGACGGTCAAGATACTGCCGCAGCTCCAACATTTGCTCGGCCGTATAGGTTCTGCGTCCCGAAACAGAGGTTGTCGGAGTGGGGCCCTTGCCTTCGAGATGAAGCTTCTTGATGTTGGATGGCGTCACACCCAAAAAATATGCAACCTCCGCCAGTGAAAAGGGACGGAGGCTCTTGATGGCATCCGGCGGATAATGCTCCAACCGAAGCATATTCAGCTTGTCCGAGATCAACTCTCCCTGTTCGAGAATGGTCTCATAGAAGCTGAACCCTTCAGTTTCGTCGATTGCTGTCATCGCGCTCATCGGTGCCGTTCCCCCGGAATAACGCTTTTTCGCGCGAACCCGGCCTTTAATCGGGAATTATGCCCGATTCTCTTCGAGTCGCAACGGATTTTTAGTTAATGAGAAGTTAACGTCGGCAGTTGCGAGGACTCAAAATACTCGCGATCCGTTAAGCGCATGAACTATTTGATTCTATTCGTTTTTTCTTCGTTCTGCACGGCTGTCAAAGCTTGGCTATGCGAGAGGTTTAGCTCCGAAAGAGTTGGAGCGCATTTCGGGCTAGCCGGGCGCTCAAGCACCCGGCGGAGGGGTGAACCGCCACACCGGAATTCCCATCTTCCGGACCTTGTCGGCGAGGTTCTCGACGGTCCCCGTTCCCGGGAAGACGATGACCCCAATCGGCAGCGCCTCGAGCATCGTGTCGTTGCGTTTGAAGGGCGCGGCGATCTTGTGGCGCGTCCACTCCGGTTTGAAGGCGACCTGAGGAACCTTACGGTTGTCCGCCCAGCAGGCCGCAATCCGCTCCGCGCCCTTCGGGCCAGCGCCGTGGAGGAGAACCATGTCCGGGTGCTTCGCGCGAGCCTTATCGAGCGTATCCCAGATCCGTTGATGATCGTTGCAGTCAGCGCCGCCGGGGAACGCGATGCGAGGGCCGGGTGGCAAAAGCACCTGCGTCTCGGCGAGCTTTTTGGCGTTCAGGAAATCCCGGCTGTCGATCAGCGCCGCCGTCAGGGCGCGGTGATTAACCTACGATCCCGAGCGTGGACGCCAGGAGGAACCCGGTCTCGGTCGCATAGAGCTCTGCGAGATAGTCGCGGAAGAATTCGAAGGAGTTGCGTCGTTCGGTGAGTGTGAGCCCTTGCGCGATCAGCCGCTCAAGTTCGACCGAGCGGATTTCCGAGCCATCCTGTTCGGTCTGCGAACGGCGCGCGGTTTCGTTGTCGTCGAGTTCGAGGTCGATGCGCTGCGCCTTGCGATGAAAGAGATTGACGAAGGACCACAGGAGGTCGGGAAGATCGGCCTCGAGAAGGGTATCGAGAAAGAGGTTGGACAGAGTTTCGACGGCGGACTCGAGCGCGAGGGCTGCGGCGTCAGAACAGGGCAGGGGGCGCGAATCCGGTTCGTCGTCCAGGGGGCGATAGCCGTGCGAAGCGAGTTCGTTCAGAAGATGCGAAGAATGAGATGAAGCGTCATGGTTAGGAGCAATGGTCTCGAAGGACTGAGAGGCGAATTCGTCGTTCAAGACGGAAGTCTTTCGCTGGAGGCCGCGCCGATCGCGGCCTCCAGCGATCTCAAGCCATGGGCGGATCGGGCCGCACCCGAAGGGTCGAAGCAAAGCGAAGAACGCTTCTCGCCGACTTCCTTGACGCGCGAGGAATACCGGAAGCGCAAGCATAGGGCAGGGGAAAGAGGTCGGCGAGGAGCGTTGCGGCAAGCGAGCCGTTTGTGGCGTCATCGCTGCTTTTTCAGGCCGGCGCGCGGCCCTCTCACGAAAAGAGACAGCCGCTTACGATGAGACCGCCATCGAGTGTCGTCGAGTCTTCATTGGGGCGCTCCGTAAAGCGTCTCTATCTTACGCCAGCAGCGCGGCGAGTGATGGTGGGGCCCCTTCGAAAGCGAACGGATGCAGGAACTGCCTTCGCCACAGCTGGCTACGATCCACGTCGCTAAGGGCAGCTTCGGCGCAGACCTCCGCCCACCGATCACGGATAATTGTGACCTGATGCCGCGCCATAGCCAACGCCTCTTCGCGCGAAAGCAAAAACATCGGAGCAGCTTCGAGGCACAGGCTGATCCGACTCAACCGCTCGCCGCCGGCGATCAGCATCGCCTGGGTTGCTTCGCCGCCGGCCCGCGCCTGGGGGCAGACGTCATAGGCCGGTGTGAGCGCCAGCTTCTCGCCGTCCCAGAAGGCCGAATGATTTCTAGCGTGATCGTCGGTGTTGCCGCACAAGACGTTGAACAGCATGCGGCCGAACAGCTCTCTGAGGGTTTCCTTCGGAGCCGCGAAGCGGTGGCGGATGACGGTCGCGAGGTCTTCATAGCTGGCGTAGCGGGCCATCATTTCGTCGAGCTCGAGCAGCGTCAAAGCCGAGACCATCGCGCGACGGCGCCAACCCTCTGAGGCCTTCTCCCGATCGAAACGCTCGACAAGCAGAACGTCCTTGCCGGCTGCCCGCTGCAAGGTCACCCGCGCCACATCCAGACCGCTCTCAGCCGCAAGCCGCATGGCCACGTATTCAGCTTTGACGATGCTGTAGAGATCACTTTGCGAAGAGAACTTGGCCACGTATTTCCGATCTGCCGACGCGATCATCGCCTTCGGACGCGCGCCGCCGATGGAGCTGCCATGCAACAGCGCCTGATCGAGCTCGGGGGTTAGAGGGATGCCCGCTTCGATGCTCGCGGCGGCCGTCAATAACTCATCGAGCGAGGCAGGCGCAGCCTCACGGGCGACATAACGGGTGGCGGACGTCTGAAAATCCAGAGCGCCGATCCGGTCGGACCCGGATTCAAGGAGGTAGGTAAGCTCATCGAGCGAAGCGACATCGATTCCTGGCTCCTTAGCGCCGAGTCTCCGATTGAGGATGACCCGCCGGCCCCACGCATCGGGCGCGGCGTCTCGGATGCAGCTCGGCATGCGCAATCCATTGAGAAGCGGCAGCACGCCGGCTCGTAGCGGCAGTTCGGGTTCATACAGCGGGATTGCGTTGTTCCTGGCGAGAAAGCTGCGCCCGTAATTGAATAGCAGCTGATCGCCCGCGGCGGCGAGCCTGCCGGCGACGACCGGATCGATCTCGCCGGGCAGCCACACCCAGACGAACGCTTCCTTCGGAGCGGCTTCAGAAGTCATCCTTGGCCTCGACCTTGGAAACGCGCACCGCCTTGGGCAGAAGCGTGAGTATTGCCGTGTTGGTTCCGATCGCGTTCGTCAGCGCGGTCTGATCGGCGTCGAAGAGGCGCACGCCGACGATAGCCGCGGCCTCGAACACGGCGCCGATCCCGCAACCTGGATCTCCCTTCTCGATCCTTTGCACGAGACCGCGAGACAGCCCGGCGCGTTCGGCCAGTTCGGTCGTCGTCATCTTCCTTTCGATGCGGGCGCGGCGGATCAGCTGACCCAGCATCACGACCGCGTCGTGGCTGTAACGGGAATAGGGTCGAGTTATCGGCTTGGCCATTGCTATGCTCTATTAATAGGCCGCTACTTCATCTTGGGCTTCATTTATGGGTCAAAATTGAAATGCGCAAGCATGAGCTCCCGAAATCGGTCTATAAATGGATCTTTCAAGACTATGCGGCCTGTTTATAGATCATTTTTCCCGGACCCCTTCGCAAAACTCAAAACACAGAAGTCGCCTCATTCGACCGCGCCACGGCGACACCTTGGCGGCGAGCCCAATCGCCCTCAGCGCTTCGCCTTGCTCTTGCGCATCCTCGCTGCCGCGAAGAGAGCCGAAAAATTTCCTCCTCCGCGAATCTTTTGGCGATCCCGCCTCCTCTTGTTGATCGAGGGACGACCCTCCGAAAATGATCGGGAGTAGGAAAATGCTATACGTGAAGAATCTTCCGGGTTGGGAGCGCGCCGCGCGGGTGGCAATGGGGGCGGGGCTCCTCGCAGCCTCCGTGCTCCACTTCGGCCCGACGCCGATGGGATGGGGCGTCGGAGCGATGGGGGCCATGGCGGCCATGTCCGGCCTGCTCGGCTTCTGCCCCGCCTGCGCCATGGTGAGGCGCAGGCTTCAGCGCTGACGGAGACCCGCGATGGCGGCCGGCACTCACGATCTTGTCGTCCGGGCCCAAGGCGGGGACGCCGCTGCGCTCGACAGGCTGCTCGTTGAATGTCGGTTCGACGCACGCCGCTATGCGCTGCGCCATTGCGTGACCAGCGAGGTCGACGACGCCGTGCAGGAGGCGCTTCTCGTTGTCGCAGGGCGTCTGCGCTCGCTCAAGACGGCGGCGTCCTTCGCCGGCTGGCTCTTCACAATTGTGCGCCGGGAATGCCAACGGCTGTCGCGACGGATGTTCGCGCATGAAGAGCTAGACGATGAGAAGATCGCGGATCAGCTGGCGGCGCGTCCCATGGGCGAGTTGCGGACAGAGTTGGCTTTCGCGCTCGAGTCGCTGCCGGCGCATTATCTGGAAGTGATCCTGCTGCGCGACTTCGAAGAGCTGACCATCGCAGAGATCTGCGAACGGCTCGACGTCAGCGTGCAGACTGCGAAGGCCCGTCTGCGTCGGGCGCGTCTTCTCGTGCGGGAATACCTAATCGGCGGCGAGGAAGCGGTTCCCGCTTTCGCGCAGGATCGCTCCTGAACACATAAGGCCGGCGCAGGAGCGGGCTCCCGTGCCGTAATCCAATCACCCGCGAAAACAACCGGAATCAGGGTTTCGGACATCCTCAACGCGCGCGCCTTGCGAGCTGATCTGAAGGAGAGAATGCAATGAAAGCAAAAATCGTATCGGGCGCCTCGCTCGCTATCGCGGCGGTCGCCCTGGCCGTCAATGGCGTCGCCCCGAGCCCCGCGCTCGCTAAGAAAGCCGCGAGCCCAGTCCACTGCGCGGGCATCAATTCCTGCAAGGGGATGAGCTCCTGCAAAACGGAAAAAAGCTCCTGCAAGGGGCTGAACTCCTGCAAGGGTCAGGGGTGGCTACCCGAAAAGTCCGCCAAGGCCTGCGAGGCAAAGGGCGGCACGGTCGCGGAAATGTAATCAGCCGGACGGCCAACCCGCTCGCGCCGAGACGAAATTTCGTCGGAATGAACCGGTTGGCCGCCGTTGCAATTCGTTCGCGCTATTTGAGGAGCGAGGAATCCAGGCATGGACTCGCGATGCAAACCACCTTCGAAAGGGAAACGGCATGTCCGAGAAGAAGCTAGCCTCGGCGTTTATGATCGCCGGCGCCGTCGCCGCCGCCTTGGCGTCGATCGAAACAGCCAAGGCCGAAAGCGCCGGTCAAGAGAAGTGCTATGGCGTCGCGCTGAAGGGCAAGAACGACTGCGCCGCGGGCCCGGGAACCACCTGCGCCGGGTCGTCCACGAAGAACTATCAAGGCAATGCTTGGAAATACGTGGCGAAGGGGACGTGCAGGGCCATCTTGACGCCCAAGGGCAAGGGCAGTCTTGAGCCGATCGTGAACTGACGCCGTCATGCAGACGCCGAACGCTTCGGGATGCGCGCATGGAGGGATGAGCTCGGCTTTGCCCGCTCGGGCAGGCGTCGGCTTCAAGGACGCATATTTCACTGCGATCGAAGAGTCGGCGCCCGCCGTTGGCTTTTTCGAGATCCACGCCGAGAATTTTATGAGCGCAGGTGGGCCGCCGCATGCCCGGCTGACGAGGCTTCGTCGGGATTATCCCTTGTCGATCCACGGCGTCGGCCTTTCACTCGGCGGCGCGCAAGCCCTGGATCGCGCGCATCTTGACCGAGTAAAGAGCCTGGTCGAGCGTTACGAACCGGCGGCATTCTCCGAACATCTCGCATGGTCGACGCATGGAGCGAGCTTCCTGAATGACCTGTTGCCGCTTCCTTATGACGATACGACGCTGAAGCACGTCGTCGCCCACGTGGATGATGTCCAGCAGGCGCTTGGCCGGCGCATACTCCTTGAAAACCCGGCGACCTATCTGAGCTTCGAGTCATCCGTCTACTCCGAGATCGAGTTCTTGGAGGAGATTGCGCGGCGCACGGGCTGCGGCCTGCTGCTCGACATCAACAACGCATATGTCTGCGCGGTAAACCACGGCTTCGCGGCCGAGGACTACATCGACGCATTCCCGATGCGCCGCGTGGAGGAGGTCCATCTCGCGGGATATACGGAGGACATCGACGAAGCCGGAGGGCGCCTGCTGATAGACGCGCATTGCGCCCCTGTTTCGATGGCCGTCTGGACGCTCTACGAGCGCGCCCTGTCCCGCAACGGACCCCTCGCGACTTTGATCGAATGGGACCGCGACATTCCGGCTTGGCCCATCCTCATGGCGGAGGCGACACACGCCGAGAGCTTGTTGGAGAGGCGACGACTATCCGGTCATGACCAAACGCGATCGGAGGATTCCCATGACGTCGTCGCCTGAAATCGATCAGGGGGAGTTCGTTCGGGCGTTGCTGGATCCCGATTTTCCGCTGCCTGTTGCCCTGACGGCGACGCACGGCAAGCCGCCTCTGCGGCGGTTCGCCGTCTATCGCAACAACGTGGTCTTCGGGTTGATCGACGCGCTCTCTGAACGCTTTCCCGTGTGCCTCCGACTGGTCGGAGAGGAATTCTTCCGCGCAATGGCGCAGCGCTACGTCCGGGTCTCCCAGCCGCGCGCGCCAATGCTGTTCGAATATGGCGAGAATTTCGCGGATTTCGTCGCGGGGTTCGAGCCCGCGCGCGAGTTGCCCTACCTGCCAGACGTCGCCCGCCTCGAATACGCCATGGGCCGGGCTTATCACGCTGCGGACGCCACGCCCCTGGCTTTGGATTTCGTACGCTCTTTGCCGGGCGACCGTCTCGCACTCGCGACCGCGTCGTTTCACCCGTCGACGCAGGTCGTCCCTTCCAATTATCCGATCGTCTCAATCTGGCGCGCGAACATGGCGCCCGATCCGCCGCAGACAGTGAGATTGGACAATGTCGAAGACGCCCTTGTCGTCCGACCGCGTCTCGACGTCGACGCGCATGTGCTGCCGGCTGGAGGATCAGCCTTCATCGAAACCATGATGGGTGGCGGCACATTTGGAGAGGCCTTAAGCGCGGCAAATCAACGCGGGAAGGACTTCGATGTTACGGCCACTCTTCGCATGCTTCTGGCCAGCGAAGCGCTCACGGCCATCAACATTGAACCCGAGGCGGGGCGCCTGCCCCAAGCCGCGGTCGCGGGGACGAATTTTGGAGCTTGATACGTCATGCACGCAATGAAGAAAATGGCCGCCTGGTTGGATGCAATTCCCTATTCGGTGATCGCTCTCTTCCTCCGCGTCGTCGCGTCGCATCCCTTTTTTGCGTCCGGCCAGACGAAGATCGGCGGGCCGACGTTCGGCCGGGAAATCTTTGGCCTCGATTTGACGGTTCAGATTCCGACCGCCATCCGAAGCGCGACTTTCGCCTTGTTCGCCGACGAATACAAATTGCCGCTCCTGTCGCCGAACGTCGCCGCCTACGTCACGACCGCCATGGAATTGGTGCTGCCTCCGTTACTGCTGCTCGGGTTTTTGACGCGCCTTTCCGCGCTCGGCCTTCTGGCGATGACGATTGTCATCCAGCTCTTCGTCTATCCCGACGCGTGGTGGACCGCGCACGCCTACTGGACCGCGCTCCTCATCGTCCTCATCGCACGGGGGCCCGGAGCAATCTCGCTCGACTGTCTGATATTCCGAAAATGATTGCGGCGAACCCCGCCTCACGGCGCACCTGCTTGGCTCTCCTCGTCGGCGCGGGGATGACGGCGCCATTCACAGCCCAAAGCGAACCGCTAGCTGCGCCGCCGGCGTTGTCGTCGGCAACATCGCAGTTCGTCGAATTGAGGCCGCTCGCCGAGGCGCCGCCCCTCAAGCTCGAACGGATCGACGGCAGGACCGTCGATCTCCGCTCCCTCCGAGGAAAGGTGGTTCTGCTGAGCTTCTGGGCGACATGGCGCCCGCCGTGCCGTCGCGAATTGCCGCTGCTCGAGCGGCTTCAGCAGTTTGTTGATCCCCGAGATGTCGAAGTCGTCGCGGTGTCAGTCGATCGCGAGGGCAAGCCGGCAGTCAGCGCGTTCCTCGAACGTGTTGGCGTCAAGCGCCTGCAGCCGTTCCTCGATCCCAGCGGAAGGGCCGGCGTTCGCACCGCCGAAGATGGCGCGTCGCCTTTCGTCCTTTATGGAATGCCGATCAATTACGTGATCGACCGCGAGGGACGGCCAGTCGGCTACATCACCGGCGAAGTCGATTGGACGTCGGACGAAGGGCTCGCGTTTTTGCGCTACTATATCGCCCATGGAAGGTAAGCGAGGGATGGGTGTTGGACTCCCGGCGAACCGAACCCCCATCGGCGCTTCGAGCATGGCTGATGAGAAACCTGGTAAGCGGGCAGCGTCATGGCCAACGAGCTTCAGCTCGTACCAGAGGTGGATATGACCGCAATCGCTAAAAGTGCCGTCGTGTCGCCGAGAACGGAATGCGGACGGTGATGAAAAGACCTGGCCACGCATCCTTATGCCGCGCCAGCGCTGACATTCTGACCGAACTGATAAGCGACTTGAATCAGCGACCGTGCCAATTTGGGATGAGCGGCACGCCAAGTGAACGAAATTAGTCGGAATCAGAGATCTTCCATTCGCCATATTCAAAGGTTGAAAATAGATTATCAAAACGGTACGAAGCGATTCGCTGCCTTCTCAGTTGGAATGGATGAGATTTGATGCGCAAGCCTGTTCGTTCGTTCATTCGCGAATACAAAAGCCGCTCGTCTCGGTTCATCATCTCGAGGGAGATGATCGAAAGCGTTTCCGGGTCTCCAGAAAAGGCCTCGGTAAATATCGACAGCACGAAATATTTTCCTCAAAGTAGCTCGTCAAAGGCGGCTTTTGATGCGGCGAATGCGATATTCCAGACAAGCCTCAGCAGTGATACCCCGGCGAAACCTGAGATTGCGTCGGAGATAGAGACCGGCCGTGTGCTTCCTTGTCTTCGTCAAGATATCAATCATTCCGATGAAACCGTGGCGGACAAGGGACCGGTGCGAACACGTGCCGCGAAAGGCGGCGCCACGAAAGCAGCCCGTCCAAAACCTGATCGCAGCAAAGCAATTGCGCCGAAACCGACGACCGCAGAGATGGCAAGCGATATAGCGCCAACGCTCGAAAATAGGTCGGCGGTCATCGAAGAGATTGGGAGCCATCAAAAATCGCGTTTAGCGAGGCGGAAATGGCCCCGAAAGAAAGAGCTTGGTCCCGGTCAGAAGTGGAAGCGACGCCTGACAATCTATGTGCGCTGAGGACGATGTCACGTTAACCGGTGGGTAGGGCGGGGTGGGCCCCATGACGGCGCCATGAACCCGTCGCCTCTGAGCACAAGGCCCTCGCTTGCGCCGCAGATCATCGCCCACGCCGTCTGGCTCTATTTCCCTTTCCCGGTCAGCCTGCGCCTCGCCTTGGATCGCTGAACGCGAAGATCGGGTCGCCTGCCTTAAACTTATTGGCGCGTACGCCAACCGACACGACCTCGCCGGCAAAGTCCGACCCGAGCACATAGGGAAAGCGCAAGCGGACGAAGAGCCGCAATTGCCCTTGGCGGATTTTCCAATGCAAGGGATTAACGCCGGCTGCCTGCACCCGCACGAGGATCTCCTCGTCGCCGGGCCGCGGATCGGGCAGGTCGCGCAGCTTCAGATCGCCCGCGTCCCCGTAGTCGTCTATGGCAATCGCTTTCATACTCGAGCTCCTTGGCTGGCGCCCCGCCGGCTCTCGGCTCGACCGCCGTTGCGGCTCAAAGGCGCTGCGCCTTGGTTTCGACCAGCATCTGTTGCAGCCATTCCATATAGGGGGTGCCGCCAGTTCCCCGCGGATCGTCAGTCCAGCGACTGATGTATTCTTCGGCCCAGCGGTAATGGACACGGCGAAAGGCCGCCATCGCGTCGAGGATGGCGTTGTAAGGCTCCTTGACGGCCAGGGCGCGAAGGTCGGGCATGGCTGCGACCTCCTCGATCAGCGCCCGATGCTCGGCCGGCATGTAGTTGCGCATATCGTCGAGGTGATCCGTGAGAGCGGTGCGCCGGTGGGGAATTTTCATGAAGGCGATCAACGTCGGCATGATGCTGCTTTGCGCCCCGGTT
>NZ_JBPFEB010000134.1:0-4928 GCF_051061225.1 Methylocystis sp. | reverse complement strand
GGCGTTCGTCCAATCCTCCTCATCCATCTTCGTCGACATCGTGTCAGGCCTCCGATTCGCTCGGAAGCCTATGAATCACGACAGATTAACCGCGTGAATCCCCAAAATTCTCAACCACCAGATTTCGTCCACACGGCCTAGAGTCGGCGGGGTGTTCGTTGTCGTCCTGCTGGTCATCATTTTCCTCGTCGTCCGCCGCCCGATATGCCTCCCTCAAGGTTGGCTCGACGGCGGAAAGTGGCATGGACAACATGCTGACATCCGCGCTCGAGACGAAAACCGACTCTCCATCCACGTCCACGAAATGCAGCTTTTGCGACCCGCCGTATTCCATCGTTCCGAAGAGCTGCTGTAACTGCACCTTGTGCTCTTCTGCTTCTTCATCGCCGCTAGATGACAGGTCTGGATCAATCTCGAAACGCTGTGGAGTCGGACTGTCCGCAAAATAGAGCACAAGCTCGTTCGAGCCGGTCTCGTCGCCAGTATCCGTTGTCGAGCCGCCCAATTTACGAAACGGCGGATCAAACAGGAACTGGCAGAACATGAGGTGATCGAGATTCATCGCATATCTCCGATCTTCGGAGTCGAACACGACAAACATGTGTGGGCCAGCCTCCTCCTCCTGGACCCAGCGCCAAAGCCGCTTCTTTTCAGGCCCCGATACGATCAAACAGCCAGACGCACCGCCATGTAGTTTATAGAGAAATCTCCACACTTCAGGATCCATATCAAAGGCGGCGGCTTCCAATTCGTTGGAGGCCGCGTCGTCGAACAGCCAATCGCCCGGCATCTTGAACCGACGCCGCGCGCGCGCGATGGCGGCCGCGGCAGTTGGAAAAACTTTCTCCATAGGAACGTCGAGAGTCAGACATATTTGCACCGCCAAATCGAAACGGGGCTTTTGCACCCCCGCCTCAATTCGTTGGATGTGGCGCTGATCGGTCTCCACGGCTTTAGCCAACTTTTTCTGGCTGATGCCCTTTTTCTCGCGCAACGCGCGGATGTTGTTAGGCGTCATTCTAACCCCCTCTTTGCTTGTCCGCCGGCAACCACCTCGCTTTTGGTCGTCGACGCGCGGGCTGGCTGATGTCCAGTTTTCGCGGCCTTTCCCTGGTGTCCGATGAGGGAGAAGCCTGTCACCGGTATTCATGTTTTGTTCGCGTGCGGAACTTCCGCCTCGGCACTTCAAAATGTCTCAGTCTCATCAACCTCCAGGATTCTCCTTTTCGGAACACTGAACCATCCCGGGTCTGCCGCTGTCGCCTAACGATCCAAAGGATTGCCGCGCCGCCGACCTCACTCAAAGTGTTCATGTTTTGTTCTATCCGCAAAATAGCATAAATAAACAGGAAATCAATGCCTTGAGGAAGCCAGATGGGAGGGGTTCTGCGGAGTTGAGAAATCAATGTTCGCGTTCGCCCGCCAGGATTTCGCCTTATTCACATGCGCGAATTGAGGCTTGCGATCGCCTGCGATCAGAGTCTTCCGTGCTCCTTTGAACCGGCGGCGTCAAATGCGAGTTGCGCTTCGTCGCCCTTAGGGGATGGCTGATATCTCGTCCACCTTGAAATAGGTCTTCGACAGGAGCGGGCCGGCGCCCTTGGCGGACGTCCTAGAGCTTCTCGCCACTGCCCACAGGGGACTGAGCCGGCCGCGCCGCTTTTCCCGCCTTTGCCTGTTCGCGCGGCATGGAGCCGGAGCCGAGCGACGGCCGCGCGGCCCCTCTTCCGGCCTCGACTGAAACCGCGTATTATCAATGGCATGGCGTCAAGAAAGAAGAACTCCCCAGCGCCCTCCCGCGCCCCGACTACAGAGGCCCCGACGGCCGGTCCGCCAAAGCATGAGCTGACCGCCGCGGAAAAGGCTGCGGTCAAGCGTGGCGAGAAGCGGCGCTCGGGGCGAGTCCCGGCTCCGCGTGTTAATGTCAAGCGGGTCGACGGACGCGCAAAGCTCCTTTACGAACATGCTGACCAGGGTCTTGGTCGCTTCTTGCTCGCCGAAGCGCTTGGGATAACGGATGGCGATTTCTTGGGCGGTCTGCTCATTCAGCTGCTGCAGATTGGCGGAGATACCGTTGGCACTGACGAGCGGCTCAACTTCCTCCTTTCCGTCATCAAAGACGTGAAACCGCGCGATCAATTGGAAACCATGTTGGCGGCGCAAATGGCGGTCATGCACATGGCGACCATGACCTTTGCGGGACGGCTTAGCAAGGTTGAAAACCTTCCGCAGCAAGAGAGCGCCCTCAATGCGTTCAACAAGCTGGCGCGCACTTTTACGATTCAGATGGAGGCTTTAAAGCGCTACCGGAGCGGCGGCGAGCAAAAGGTCACCGTCCAGCACGTCAATGTGAGCGAAGGGGGCCAAGCCATCGTGGGCAATGTCGCGCCCCCGCCGAAACGGCGCAAGACGAAACCCAAAAGGCGCGCGCCAGCTCTCACCCATTCCCAGCAGGCGCCCATGCCTTTGATCAGCGAAGGGCAAGCCGAGCCTGTGGCGCTGAGGAAGGCGGAGAAAACAAACGCCAATGGCCGGAAATCATCCTCGTAACACCGAGCCCATGCTCGCCAGCCCTCGATGCGGGGCCAAGACCAGATCTGGGCAGCCCTGTCGCGCGCCAGTGGTTGCCGGAAAGACCCGCTGCCGCATGCATGGCGGCGCAGCGGGTTCTGGCGCGCCGAAAGGCAACAAGAATGCGCTGAAGAGCGGCTTATTCACACGCGAGGCGATCTCGCTGCGCAAGGAATTGCGCCAGCTGATCAGGCAGGCGCGCAAGCTGGCTGAGCAGATTGAGTAACTGGGCAAATCTCTCGGCCAACCGGCGCGCCTTGGCAATGGCCATGGTTGTCGGGATGGCGGCGGCCATTCACCCGAACTTCCCGGACCGGCTGGAAGTCTTTCGAAGAGGAGCTGCGTCTCTTTCCCGCCGACTGCATTGCCCCTTGAAAAAGATGCAAGCCTTTGCGGCTACGCGCTCGCCCACCCATGGACGCTGGATGGCATCCCGCGCCTCCACACACAATGCGCGACCGCCGCCTTCGCCAAGGTGTTTGCATCTGAATGACATCGCCGTCCTCGAGCCGGCGCGCGGCCTGGGCGCCGCCGCTACCGTTGGACAATTGTTGAGCGACCTCGCCCGCGAGCGCCGGTTCGGGACGGTCACGCTCGTGTCCATACATGGATCGACAGGCTGTGGAGTCCGATGAGTTATCGGGCCCGCGAGACCCTGCGCCGCTGAGATGATGCCCGCGAGGCATGAGCGGCTCCTGGGGCAATGCCGATCGTGCGGCGGATGCGCCGCCTGGACGCCGTCGGAGGTCTTTAGGCCTCGTTCGCCACCACTCCAGCGCGTCGCGCCCCAGCGCCGTCGACGCCCTCAAACGCTACCGGAGCGGCGGAGAGCAAAAAGTCACCGTGCAACATGTCAATGTGAGCGGAGGGGGCCAAGCCATCGTCGGCAATGTCACGCTCACGCCGAAACGGCGGCAGACGAAACCCAAACGGAGCGCGCCAGCTCTCACCCATTCCAGCCAAGCGCCCATGCCCATGATCAACGAGCGACAAGCCGAGCCTGTCGCACTGAGCGTGGGTAAAGAAACAAACGCCAATGAGCGGAAATCATCCTCATAACACCGAGCCCATGCTCGCCAGCCCTCGATGCGGCGCCAAGACTCGCTCGGGTCACCCTTGTCGCGCGCCAGTGGTTGCCGGAAAGACCCGCTGCCGCATGCACGGCGGCGCAGCGGTTCTGGCGCGCCGAAAGGAAACAAGAACGCTCTGAAGAACGGCGCGTTCACCCGCGAGGCAATCTCCCAGCGCAAGGGATTGCGGCCGCTGATCCGTCATGTGCGCAAGTTGGTTGAGCAGATTGAGTAACTGGCAAAACTCTCGGCTCCAACTGGCGCGCCTTGCCGGGAACGGACATGGTAGTCAGGATGGCGGCGGCCATTCACCCGAACTTCCCGGAACGACCGGAAGTCTTCGAAGCACGCGAGCGACGGCTCGAGACAATCGCGCTAATGTCCTTATATGGAACCGACAGGCTGTGGAGGCGGATGGGGTACAGGCTCCGGGAAAATGCCGGCTTGGCTGAGAAGCTGAAAGATTATGGGGCGGCCGCGGTCTATATGGCGAAAGAACTCTAGCGCAGCGGCGCCGCCGTCATGCTTTGGCCCGCGCAACCGGCAAGCGCCGAACCGCCAACCAAAGGCAACAGCGTGTGGCAGCCGGAGGGCGAAAATCATTGCCTCCTCCTCGCTCGTCAGACCGTCAGTCTGCGCTCTTCCGGCCCCGGCCGTTCATCATTGAAGCGACATGGCGCCCTCTCGAACGCCTGATTGGTGCCCCAATAATGACGCTATCCCATTTGAGAGTCTGAGCTATTGCAGCGCCTGCATCCGTGACAATTGCCCCTCCTGTTTCGCGGAGTCAAACATGGAAAGCCCAAAGCGTGAGAATGAACCGGGCTACGATTGGACGTCAGATTTGATTGCTATTGTTTTATTAGCCCTAGTAACTGCCCCATTTGTGCTTGAGTGGTTTTATTGGACCAGTTCACAACTGGGCAGATAGTTGCCCTCTCGGCAAAAGCTTAGGCTTTGTCGCATTATCAAGTCTCCCGCGGGCCCAACGCAACGAGCGAAAAAAGGGCGCGGCACCTGGACTCCATTAATCGCAAGAGCGTGCCCGAATCTCGCTTCTTTCATTGACACTTAGTAGACTGCGCGAACTACAGGATCGATGAGTGCGTGCAGCCTGGCTTCGACTTCGGTCTTCAGCCTGCGCAATCCTGCAGGACCTGGAGGAGATATCCGCCATATCCGCTTTTGGCGAGGCGGGCGGCGGTTTCGCGGAGGGCGGCCGCGTCGATCCATCCCTGCATGAAGGCGATTTCTTCCAGACAGGCGACGCGTTGGCCCTGGCGCTGC
>NZ_JBPFEB010000133.1:0-8644 GCF_051061225.1 Methylocystis sp. | reverse complement strand
CGCCATACCTTCCGGTTGACCTTCCTACTCCTTCGGCCACCTCTCGCCTTCGCCTAAATCATGCGGCGGCGTGAGCCCTGTAGACGTCGTTACGTGCGAGCAAAGCCCACGCGACCCGCGCCATTTTGTTGGCCAAGGCCAGTATGACCAACATGGGTGGCTTTCGGGCAAGCATCTGAGCGAGCCAGGATCCTGCCGGTGGCGGCCGTCTGGATGTCTGGCGAACCAGAGCGCTCGCGCCGATGATAAGTAGACGGCGTAGGGTGCGCTCGCCCACCTTCGACGTGGCTCCGAGCTTCTGTTTTCCGCCGGTTGATTTCTGCAAGGGAGTCAGGCCGAACCAAGCAGCAAAATCCCGCCCTTTCCGGAATGTTTTTGCTGCAGGCGCGAGCGCCGTCAACGCCGTCGCCGTGATGGGGCCAATCCCTGGAACTGTCATCAGGCGGGACGCGACGTCTTCCTCTCTGGCTCGCTTGCCGATCTCCCGATCGAGAAGCGTTATCTACCTGCCAAGCGCGTCGATCATTCCGAGCATGATATCGACAATTGCGCGAGCCGCTTGGGGTATCCTGCTTTCGGGATGTTCAAGCAGAGCGATGAGCTTGGGAAGGTTGGCCGGGCCTTTGGCGGTGACCAACCCATATTCTGCAAGTTGTCCCCGAACTGCATTAATGTGCTGGGTTCGTTGCCGCACCAATAAGTCTCGGGTTCGAAAAATTGCCGAGCTGGCTTGGGCCGCCTCGCTTTTAACCGCAACAAACCGCATAGTCGGACGCTGGGCTGCTTCACATATCGCCTCGGCATCGGCCGCGTCGTTCTTCTGCCGTTTCACAAACGGCTTAACGTAGGAGGGTGGGATAAGCCGGACCTTATGGCCAAGCTCAGGAATCGCACGCGCCCAATGATGGGCTCCCCCGCATGCTTCCATAGCAACGACACAGGCTGAAGGCCTTTGAAAGTCGAGAACTTGAGATCTCCGAAAGGCCTTTCGAAATAGGACTCTCCCTGCGGCATCGGCGCCATGGACTTGAAAAGAGAGCTTAGCCAAGTCTAATCCAACTGTCGCAACCTCCTGCATAATCGCCTCCATCCGAAGTGGGACACCAAATCACCCCATGGCATGCGAGCCGCAGCCGAGGGGGCGTCCGCCCCATCAGGACTCATTGATTGAGGTAGAATGCGACTGCGGCTGCGATGCAGATGGCCGAGAAGAAGGCGTGGGCGCATCTGTCGTAACGGGTGGCGATTCGGCGCCAGTCCTTTGCGCTCGCGAGCGCGGCGAAGATGCCGAGCCGGCTCCAGCGGATGAAACGGTTATAGAGCGTCTTGGGCGGCCCATACTCCCTGGGCGCGTCCTTCCATTGCAGGCCGTGCTTGATCACGTAGACGATCCCACTGACGACCCGCCGGTCATCTACCCGTGGCATGCCCTGAGACAGCGGAAAACAGGGGGAAATGCGCGCCATCTGCGCTTCGCTGAGTAGGAACAAATCACCCATCAAAGCCTCCATTTCGGAGACTTTGAATCACGACCCAGACAAAATTAATAGGTCCTGACCTTAGCGCGGTCCGCGCCCATTCTTTGTCCCGGATCAACCGGCCCGTTTCGCCGCCGCCGGAAAGAAAGCCGTACGATGGCTCTCCATGCTGACCTCGTTGGGCAAGAAGGCCTTAATGTAACTTAGTCGGCACCTTCTTTCAGAAAAGAGCCCTGGGAGCCTATAGCGCAACTTTCGCACCCATAGGCACACGTCATCCGCTGTGTGCTAACCTCGGCTTATCCTGGCGTAGGCTAAGGCGGCGAGATGGAGCCTTCGGGTGGAGGGTTCGATGGCAGCCATCGCGGCCTGCGGTTTGATTTTACCCAATTCTCCCTAGCTAAGGGGCGGGGGCAGCTCCGCCCCTTGCAACGTGATGGGGAGTCAAAGTGATGGCTGGAAAAGGCGATTTCGCTCCTGCGGAATGGAAAAAGCTGCTTGAAGCCCCGCTACTCGCCGGCTTTGCTATCAGCGCCGCAGATCCAAGCGGGTTTATCGGAACGCTCCAAGAGGCCTTTGCGAGCGCCCGCGCCCTAGCAGAGACGAAGGCGGGAGGCGCTGACGGACTGATAAAGGCTGTTGTCGATGACCTGCTGACCTCGAGCGGCCGGCATGATGCTCGGGAGGGCGTGCGCACGGTTGTGCAAGGCGCTCAGCTTGCGGAAATGAAGGACAGAGCGCTTGCAGAGCTTAAAAGCACAGCTTCGATTCTCGACGCCAAAGCGCCCGTTGAGGCAAAAGCGTTCAAGTCGTGGCTTGCCCGTATCGCGAAAACAGTAGCGGAGAGCGGGACTGAAGGCGGCCTATTCGGTTTTGGGGGAGTCAAGGTTAGCGAGATCGAAAAGGCTACACTCGCCCAAATCTCTACTACGCTTGGCGTGTAGTTTCACCGTCACATACTACGATAGCCCCGCTCTTCCCTCGCCGCCTCTTCGAGCCACCGGTCGCGACCAGGATCGTGGCCGGTTGCTTGATGAGGTCAGTATCAGTCTCGTCAGTCAACGAGAACCCAGCGTGCTGCAAAATACGCAGCGGCGCCAATGGCGATAATCGCCAGCATTCCGACCGGCGTGGCCGCATAAGTCGTCAGTTCAAGGATAGCTCCCATAGTTCCGAGCCTTTCATGATGTGAGACGATCTGGAGTGGATAGGCGTCGCGCTTAGCAAGCGCTCGGTCCTATCGGTATCGATTTGGGCCCTTCCCGCGTCGGAGCTAAATACCATTCACTGGGTGATACAAGCGTTGCTTGGCGAAGAAGAAGCAAAGGCGACAAGACGCCGCACTGACTGCGGCCACTGTGCGCCGTTGCGCTGCCACGTGCGGGGAAAAGCGCACGCGTAGCTCCCATGAGACTTAGGTATGCATTTAAACTCTGGATTTCGATTAGGACGAAGGCCTTTGGGTCCCTGGTGGTAGAAAAGAGGAACTAGGGGAGGGTAGCCTCACATGCGACGCGATCATGTCCAGCGGCGTCACTCTGCTATTCATGGCTGCCTCGGAAAAAATGAGGCCCAGGCAACGAGCGCGTGCAAACCGACTGAGATCGCGGCTTGATCCGCCATATCGCTTACATCAAGCCAGTTCTTTCCGGGGCAGCCGGGTCATTGCTCGGGACCTTGTGGCGCGCCCGCTGATCTTACCCGGGGTGCCTTACATTGATATCGTGGGCGTGGCCGGCACGTTGATTCTTCCACATGCCAACTCATGGGCGTGGTGGGCGGCTGGCATGGCACTGCATTTGTTGGTTGGAGCTAAGCAGTTGGGAGCTGCTATAAGAAGCGCCACCAATGGGCTGCTCCTCTCAACCCTGCCAGAGGAGATTCGCGGCGTCAGCGTCTGGGGCCTTTGATTGGACTGTCAAGCACCTTTCGAACAGCTCGTGCAAATTGCTGCAACGTGAACGGCTTGGTGAGCACGTTCTCGACCTGGATATTCTGCCCAAGTAGCATGGCACGCGGGAAGCCTGTCATGTAGAGAACCTTCAAGTCATGTCGCCGGAACACAGCCTCCCTCGTCAATTGCGCGCCATCCATGTCAGGCATCACAACATCCGTAACAAGGAGATTGATCGCTGGATGCGCTTTTAGGACCTCAATGGCGGCGTAACCGCCTCCTGCCTCTTCGGCTGTGTACCCCAGTTCGCGGGCGGCGAGCGCAGTAAGCTTCAAGGCGGTTGGATCGTCATCCACGACAAGCAGCACTTCATCAAGTGTCCCCAACGGCAATTCTGCGCCGTCCGGATGGGAGTTCGAGCCTATAGCGCCCAGGAAGCGGGGGAACAGGATGCTGACATTCGTTCCAAGCCCGCGCTCAGAGTAAATTTTGATGTGGCCATTCGATTGTCTTACAAAGCCATGAACCTGGGATAATCCGAGGCCGGTCCCTTTGCCCATAGGTTTGGTCGTGAAAAACGGATCGAAGGCGCGGGCCACGACTTCGGGCGCCATCCCCTCGCCTGTGTCGGCGACTGAGAGATTGATATACTCACCGGTCTGGACGCCAGGGTTTTGCGCTGAATAGCTCTCATCGATGGTGGCGTTCTCGGTGGTGACGATCAGCCGTCCCCCGTTCGGCATGGCGTCACGCGCGTTCACGGCCAAGTTGAGCAGTGCATTTTCGAGCTCATGAGCGTCGAGGCACGTCTCCCATAGACCCTCTGCGAGGTGCGTCTCCAGCTCGATTTTAGAGCCGGTGGTACGCCTCAAGATGTCCGACATGCCGCGGACAAGGTCGTTGACGTTTATAACCTTAGGGTCGAGTGGCTGCTCGCGAGAAAAGGCGAGGAGGCGGCGAACCAGCCGGGCAGCCTTGTCAGCGCCCTCCTCGGCGGCGCCAATAAGCATGTGGAAGTCACCTTCCCCAGATTTGAGCTTCCGTCTCAAAATATTCAAACTCGAGACGATGACTGCCAGCATATTATTGAAGTCATGCGCTATGCCACCTGTCAGTTGGCCCATAGCTTCGAGCTTCTGTGCTTGTCGCAGCTGAGCTTCAACTTTCACTCTTTCGCTGGATTGTTTGACGACCTCTTCGTAAGCTCTCTGCAAATTCTCATTGGCGGCCTCAAGCGCGATAAGTTGGCGCTCCGATGTCAACAAGACGAAAAGGCCCGACGCGGCGACAGCAAGGAAAAGAAAACCGAAGACAATTTCGAGCGCCTCTGCCGCGCTCAGATAGGCTTGCTCCCTTTGCTGATAAAGACGATCTTCCTCGCTCATCATTTCATCGAAAGCGCGCGTGGTTTCGCGCACGATTTCTAGACCGTGTCCGCCTTTTAACGACGCCAGCGCCTCCTCAGGTCGCCCTTCGACGACGCTTTGAATCCGGCTCCTCATCAACTCCAATCTTTCGTGGATGAGGGGAAGCACGCGCTCTATTGCGGTAAGCTGCTTGGAGTTGTCCGCGACCAGGTCGCGCAGATCATCGATCTCCCGCTCTATCTGAGGCGCCACTGTTTCGTAGGACAACTCTAAGAAGCGTCGATCCTGCGTCGCAATGAAGCCTCGCTCGCCACTTTCAGCCCGTCGGACCAACGCAGACAGGCTATTGAGGCAGTTTTTCACCGCCATTGTATGCCTGACCCACATAGAAGCGTCGCGTTTGTGGCCCTCTGTGTGCATTGCAGCAACCGCCGCAAATCCGACGATGGCCATGGCGAACAAAACCGAGAGCAAGGCTGCGCGCTGTCGATGCGGAAGCTTCACTTTAGTCACCCAAGAGTTTGATTTGCTGCCACATTAGCATAGGCGCTGGAGAAGGCGCGACGAGCGTCTCCAGTGCAGGCAAGAGATCGCGGCGGCGGCCACCGATCGCGGCATGGTTCCAACAGTGCGATCAGGCTCAGCACGACACGGCTTCCTCAAAAGCGCTCACCCCGCCATGAAATCAGAGCCTCACCTCGAACGCGCTTTAGGAGGCGCTTGATCCCCGCACCTCCCGGAGCCGGGTGACGATGATGTGAGCGTAGCAATTCACCTCCCACGGAGCGGGACCTGCGGCGGTTGAAGAGGCCTTCTGGGAGCAGACAACCCAAAAAACACTCATGCTACTCAGGCGGGTCTATTTAAGCTTGGCTGAGCAAATGCTAGATTATGCTGCCCTTACAGGGGACTGGAGCTGGCACACGCGCGTGGAGGGGGACGTGGACGAGCGCCGCCGCCTTGACAGCCAGAAGTAGGTTTTTTTGGAAAACGCGCTCCGCGAGAACGACTTGGTTCTCCAGATGGCCCTCGAGTCGGGGGGCATCGGGATCCACGTTTGGGACCCACAAACAGGCGAACTCGTCTGGGACGATAGGGTCAGAGCGCAATGGGGTCTGAGACCCGGCGCGCATGTCGATTACGAGACCTTTATGCAAGGCGTGCACCCGATAGACAGGGCCGCTGTTCGGGAGGCGATTGAGCGCGCGCTCAATCCAGAGAACGGCGGCTATTATAGAGCAGAATACAGGGCTGTAGGGATAGAAGATTGAATCGAGCGCTGGATCGTTGCGACGGGGCGGGTTCTTTTCTCCGACCAGAAAGCAGTGCGTCTGATCGGCACGACGCAAGAGGTCATAGAGAAGAGGCGGGCTGAAGACAAATTACTCTATAGCGAAGCATTGTTTCGCGCTGTGTTCGAAACGACAAGCGCAGCGTTGGCGCAAATAGATACACGAACGGGCCGGTTTATCCAGGTTAATCGAAGGTTCGCCTCGTTGCTTAGGCACCAACCCTCCGACCTTCACAACACACGAGTTCGCGACTTCATCGTGGACGATTGCACCCATGACTGGGATGGCGTGGGGGGGCTGGCGGATGGAGCCCGCGGCGTCTTTGAAGCGGACAACCTTTATCTCCGGCAGGACGGTTCAGTCTTTCGAGGCCACGCGGTAGCCAATCGTGCTGACGGCCTCGCGGGAGCTTCTGTCGCTGTTCTCCTCCTCTCTGATCTCAAAGATGGCGTTTAGTCCCTCATCGAAGGGCCCGATGCTCGTGAGGAGTCGCTGAAGGATCGCTCCGCGCCTGGCCCCGCACGCGGATATCGGCTTCATGTGAGCGCCTGCGACAGAACTCCGCCTCCTATCCATGGAGGAAAATCGCCTGGGGTGGCTAAGCCAGATCAAGGCTTGGCGCGGCACATTGCGATGGCTTCTTGCCAAGTTTTGCCATTGTTGTTGACCTGTGTCTGGAAGCAATTAGCAGTAGGGTAAGGACCCGTCGTTGTAACCGGTGGCGCAAAGACGGCGCCGAGCGCCTGTGAGGCAATGGCAACCGTACAAGCGATAAAGCCACGCATTCGTTTTCCCAATTAATGCTGACCGGAGAGCGGGGCTACTTCCATCTGACGAGCCATGGGGTGCATGAGGGGATGGAGCCACAGGAAGGAAACGGATGGTGGCTGCCGGCAACTTGTTCGCGAATGCGCCCGAGCGCTCGGCCAAGGAGAAGATCACGACCTTGACCCAGTTCCCCGGCGTGCGGATCGAGCGCATCGACTCCGTCGAGTGCGCTGGCGCAGATGGGTCCCGCCGCCTCCTTTTATGTTGGCCTCATCAGGAGCGAGCAATTTGACGCCGCCACCAGTTGGGCGGCCTATTTTTTCGTCCCAACGGCGACCTCGGGGTTGCCTTGTCCTATCCGCGCCACGAGCGCGCGGATGCAATGAACAGAGCCACCGTCATCTTTTCGATTTTTGTCGTCAACTATACGCCCGACCATAGCGTGCGCTTTGATCGAGAGGGAAGCCGTTGGAGGTTCTGGGCAGATACTACTACCCGGGCCAGCTACGCCTTTTCATAGGAAAGAAAGAAATTCCGCCAGAGCAGCCGTTCTTTAGATAGGACACGGCCGGTCTTGGCGGTGTTTCTCGAGCGCGAGACCGGCTCACGGTCATGGTTCCCCTGCGGGCGTCGGAAACGTCAACCGCGGTATAAAATGCATCGACCAATAGCGCCCAGCCTAGGGTCAGGACCTGTTAATTTTGGCTGAGGCGTGTTTCAAAGTCTCCGAAATGGAGGCTTTGATGGGTAATTTGTTCCTACTCAGCGAAGCGCAGATGGCGCGCATTTCCCCCTGTTTTCCTCTGTCTCACGGCATGCCACGGGTAGATGACCGGCGGGTCGTCAGTGGGATCGTCTATGTCATCAAGCACGGCCTGCAATGGAAGGATGCGCCCAGAGAGTATGGGTCGCCCAAGACGCTCTACAACCGCTTCATCCGCTGGAGCCGCATGGGCGTCTTCGACCGCATATTCGCAACGCTCGCCGCGCAGGGACCAAAGCCCGAGCGGATCATGATCGACTCGACCCACCTCAAGCCGCATCGCACGGCGGCGAGCCTTTTAAAAAAGGGGCTTTTTCCCGCTGTATCGGCCGGACGAAGGGCGGGCTGAACTCCAAGCTTCACGTTGTCTGCGACGAGGGCGGGAGGCCCCTCGTGAAGCTGCTGACAGAAGGGCAGATGAGCGACCACAAAGGCGCGCGTGTGATGCTGAAAGCGTTGCCGTCCGCTTCTGCGTTGATCGCCGACAGGGGTTACGACAGCGATTGGTTTCGGGAAGCTCTCGCGGCGCGCGGAACCAAGCCCTGCATCCCGCCAACCAGAAGCCGGAGGACCCCTCTTGATTACGACAAGGCGCTCTACCGGCAGCGTCACAAGATCGAGAACCTCTTCGCCAAGCTCAAAGACTGGCGCCGCATCGCCACCCGTTACGAAAGATGCGCCCACGCCTTCTTCTCGGCCATCTGCATCGCAGCCGCAGTCGCATTCTATCTCAATCAATTGGCTCGGCCTGACTCCCCTGCAGAAATCAACCGGCGGAAAACAGAAGCTCGGAGCCACGTCGAAGATGGGCGAGCGCACCCTACGCCGTCTACTTATCATCGGCGCGAGCGCTTTGGTTCGCCAGACATCCAGGCGGCCGCCACCGGCAGGATCCTGGCTCGCTCAGATGCTTGCCCGAAAGCCACCCATGTTGATCATAGTGGCCTTGGCCAACAAAATGGCGCGGGTCGCGTGGGCTTTGCTCGCACGTAACGACGTCTACAGGGCTCACGCCGCCGCATGATTTAGGCGAAGGCGAGAGGTGGCCGAAGGAGTAGGAAGGTCAACCGGAAGGTATGGCG
>NZ_JBPFEB010000132.1:0-8328 GCF_051061225.1 Methylocystis sp. | reverse complement strand
TCCCTCCCGCCAACGGGAGCAGCATCGGTGAGTCGGCGCGCTACCCGGCCTTCCAGGGCATGCCCTGGAAGGCCGGGCGTCACGAAAACTGGGGAATTTTCAATCGGCACATTTGGGGAGTTTACGTCCGGCACTCACAGCCAAGAACGCCCGGGGAGCTTCGAGGCCAAGGCTCGCCGGTACGGCGAGAAGTGGTAAAAGCCGATTAAAAGCCAAAGTGGGCTGCTCCGCCGCCGGAGGCAGCTCGAAAAATGAGGCTCCAAATGAGCGGGCGCTATCTCGAGGACTTTGCCGCCGGTCAGACCTTTAGCGCTGGCCGCGTTCGGGTCACTGCGGAGGAGATCAAGGCCTTCGCCGCCAAGTTCGATCCCCAGCCCTTCCATCTCGACGAGGTGGCCGCCCGGGACACTATGTTCAATGGCTTGGCTGCAAGCGGCTGGCACACGGCGGCGCTCACGATGCGCCTCGTTGTTGAGAGCGATCTCAAGCCAGTCGGCGGCGTCATTGGCGCCGGCTTCGATGAGTTCCGGTGGCCACGGCCCGTGCGCCCCGGCGACGAGCTGCGTGTCGAAGGCGAGGTGCTTGAGGTGAATCCCTCAAAGTCCCGACCGACCCAAGGCATGATCAGGGTGCGGATCTCAACCTTGAACCAGAACGACGAAGCAGTGCAGATCCAGATCGGCAATCTTGTTGTGCCCCGGCGGGGCCCAGGCGGCTCCGAGGCGCGGTAGCTCTTGCATCCGTTACGACGAGGCGCGTAGGGGCTGGATCGAGACCGCCCGCGCGGACCGTATGGCTGCGATCCCAAGCGTTCTTTGCCGGCGCCCGTTTCCGCCGCGCCGGGGCGATAAGTCGGAGACGGAGTAGACCATCCCCTTGGAGCGCTTGGTCGAGCGAGTCCCTTTGAAGTCGTCTTCGTCGTCGCCCGACAGGCTCGGGGGCGCCGCCGATGCGATGCGGGCGGCGCGGTTCTTAAGGCCTTGGCCCCCTTTGCGCCCGACGGCCTCATCACTGAGATCATCGAGGCTCGCGCGGAGGTGTTCAAGGGCGACGGACCAAGCGAAACGCTCGGCCTTGAGGTCTCGGATTGGCTCAAGGATTCTTGCGGCCTATCTCAACCTTGCGAGAAGCTTTATGGGCGTTCGCCCCCGGGAAGGAGGGACCCTTTCCCCTCGATGGCTGCGGCGCTTTTGCGGGCGTCGTCAAGATCGAGTCTAGCGAAGGAAACGCTCAGGCCGGCAGCCAACATACGAAGATCATCCTTTTCGCTTCGGCCGGCGGCTGCGCTGTCGTCTTTTCATTTGTGCTGGCCAGCGTCGACGGGGTCGGGTGCCCGCGCGCCGGGCTGTTTTTCTGGACGCAAGGTGACGCTGACGGTGATAAGCGCGCCCAGGAGGGCCACGGCTACGAGAGTGGCGGCCACGTGTATGCGATCGGCGACGGGGGCGCTCGCGCGCCCCCGCGCCGACGCGCCGGAAGGCCTTTGTGGCCGGGTAAGATGCTTCGCTTCAACTTCTTGCTTGTGGAGCGCTTCGAGGCGGCCGAGCCAGACCTCGGCGCCGTCTGGGCCGAGAATGCGGATGTCGGGCCGGGCCTGCGCTTGAAGTATCATGACCCGCTCCAGACATTCGCCCGCCGTTTCGCACCAGTCCGTGTCGCTTCCGTGAAGGATTGAATAACCCACGACGGCGCCCTCTTCAGTTGGCATGGGGCCGGATTTTCTTGTCGTGAGGTGGAAGCCTGGGCCCCGATTGCAAGGGCTTTCCCGTCGCAAGCGACGCCGGCCGCTTTCGTGATCGACGGGCCATGCTATGTCGGGTCTCGTCTGGGAACCGCCCGAACGACCATGGCGAACGTTTCCGCACAGGCCGACTCCGGCTCAGGAAAGGCAAGGGCCTTTACGATATTCGGCCGGCAAGCCGAAGAAGCGTGACGCCGCGCCAGAGCCCGACGACGCAATGATCGACCGGCTCGTTTTGCCGTTTCTCAACGCTTGCGTCGAATTTATCCGGAAGGGAGTTGCGTCTGTTCAGGATCTCGTCGATGCAGCGATGATCTTCGCAATTGGGTTCGCGTCCTTCCGAGGCGGACCTCTGCTCGATGCCAGAACCCCCGGCATCCAGGACGTCGCCGCGTTGCAAGATTGTCGCAAAAGCACGGCTCTCGATTCAAGCAGGATGAGGGCTGGGCGGCTCTGGGCGCAACCATTTGACTATATATTACGCCAACATCGGCGCGCTTGTCGATCGCATACTGCAGGCGGTTGGCAAAAACATCGTCTTCGGCCTGCCTCGTCGGTTAGATGAAGCCAATCACATGGCGAATGAGCCTACGAGTGATAGGCATTTCTAGAAACTGAAAGGTTTTATCTATCGATTTCGCCAAAGACGATATCGAGCGACCCGACAATTGCGGAAACGTCAGCTAACATATGGCCGTTTGAGAGGTAATCCATGGCTTGCAGGTTGGCGAAGGACGGAGCTCGGATTTTGCATCTGTAGGGCTTGTTTGTCCCTTGCGAGATTAGATAGACGCCGAACTCGCCCTTCGGCGCTTCGACAGCCGCGTAGACTTCTCCCGCGGGAACGCGAAAGCCCTCAGAAAATAGCTTGAAGTGCTCGATCGTCGCTTCCATTGAGCGTTTCATGACCCGACGCTTGGGAGGGGCGATCTTGCCGTCTTGGATGATCACTGGCCCGGCGCCTTCCGGGGATAGCAGCCTGTCCAAACATTGCTTCATGATCCGCACGGACTGGCGCATCTCCTCCATCCGCACGCAGTAGCGGTCATAGCAATCGCCATGCGAACCGACGGGAATGTCGAAATCGAGCGCCTCATAGCATTCGTAGGGCTGCGCCTTACGAAGATCCCAAGGCGCGCCACATGCTCGGACCATCACGCCGGAAAAGCCTCGCGCCCATGCCTGTTCAAGATTAATCCGGCCGATGCCGACGTTTCGCTCTTTGAAAATGCGATTCTGCCCAAGAATGGCGTCCAAGTCGTCGCAGACTCGGAGAAACGGCTCGCAAAAGGCGTAAATATCCTCCAGAAGCTGTACCGACACATCCTGATGGACGCCTCCAACGCGGAAATAATTTGCATGCATCCGCGCGCCCGAGGCTCGCTCGTAGAAGACCATGAGCTTTTCGCGCTCCTCGAAGCCCCACAGATTAGGCGTCAAGGCCCCGACGTCAGAGGCTTGGGTCGTGACGTTCAAGAGATGCGAAAGCAACCTGCCAATCTCGCAGTAAAGAACCCGAATGAGTTGCGCGCGCAGGGGCGGCGCGATTTCCAGGAGCTTTTCAATCGCCAGACAGAAAGCGTGTTCTTGGTTCATGGGGGCGACATAGTCGAGACGATCGAAATAAGGCAACGCTTGCAGATAGGTTTTATCCTCAATCAATTTCTCCGTTCCCCGGTGCAAAAACCCGATATGAGGATCGGCTCTCAAAACCACCTCTCCATCAAGCTCCAGTACCAATCGGAGCACGCCGTGGGCGGCTGGATGTACCGGCCCGAAATTGACCATGAAGCTTCTTTGCGAGTCGCCTTTGGCTTGGGCCCAATTCAATGGCGTTGGCCTTTCGTCAGAGAGCTACTGAAGGTGAGGTTTTGAGGGTAGCTCCGCATCGTAGAGGCAAACCCTGACGCTGCGAGGTCAGAACGGTCACGAGGGCAGGGGGGTTCCGACCATGATTCGGGTAATGCACCTTCGACGCGCCAAAGCGGGTCTCGCTCGCCGCAACGCCCGCGCCCCTTCTCAGCCAGGCGAATGAGGGCTCTTGGCGCTCATGCCAAAGCTGGCATCCCGCTAGGGTCGCCTGTTTTTGCGTAAACTGCTATTGGAAGAAACCGGGCGGTAGAATGCCGCAGGCTTGGGCCTTTCACGAGCGCGAATGCGCCGCCCATGGCCTGCCGCCGCCTCCCAACTGAGAAGGTTGGCTGCGTTTCGGATGGCGCCGGCAGCGTTCAAGAAATATCGCGGCGCGCGCGGATGCGCGGTGCGCGGATCACGTGGGTGCAGCTCGTTTTCGTGAAGACTTTGCGCTCGACAGCCTGCGGGATCTTCCCGGCCCGAGGCGCTCGATGACGCTCGCGCGATAGAGGGGCGAAGATAGCGTTGAAACCGCGCTGGACGATTTGCTTCCACGCTGGCGGCGATACTGGGCTAATTATAACTGAGCTCCGCCCACGCAAGCCGAATACATTTCCGTCAGCCTTCTTAGTTCGTCCTCACATCGATCTAAATGGCTTCGCACCCGCACCCGCTCCTCCTCTCTGTGAACATTGGAATTCAAATAATCCCAATCGATTTGGATTGCCTCTTTTAGCTCTTCGATCTCACGAAAGAGCTTTTCTGCCGCAGTCATAGCTGTCTCCACTCGAAGGTTCAATGGTTGCTTGCTTAGGCGTTGGTGCGCCATGCGTGTAACGCGCCTCGCTCGCGGTGGTCGGATTCCCCGGATTCATAGGGCACAAAGCGAAGGTTTCAACTTGCGCAAGTTCTCGATTGGGTCAGTATTCGTCACCAGAGTGAGGAGCGGAGGCTTCCCAACGGGCTCGTGACAAGGGGCTGTTTTAGATGTTAGATGCTCGGCGTATCCACGGTGCCCTTGTGTCCCTCATCCACGTTAGCTCGACGGAAATTCGCGACGCCGCCGGCGCGTATAACCTTGACTTGGTCGGGCGGCAGGCCATGACGCGCCTCAATCGCGGCGTCTCCGGATCTCAATATAATCCTGTCGCTGCGCGCGAGGGTCTTCCGCAAGTCTTCCACCCATAGCGTGTCACCGACGGCGAGACCGTCATAATCTGCCTCACAAATAAAAACGAGGGGAGAGCTTCGTAGTTGATGAGATTTTGACGATGGATCCGGGCGAAGCTCTCCGTGACCACCATCCTTAGACCATAACCTGGCGCGGCGGCGGCCTGCTCGCGCGAGGAGCCTTGACCATAGTTCTTGCGCGGAAGCCCCTTGCGCAGTTAACGCAAGAAACAGGCCGTCCCGGATGTCATGATGCATCTTGTTGTGAGGAATTCCCCGTCCGCGCCGGATCGGGACGCCCTATTTGAAAACTTGAGCCAGAGGTTCGCTCTTGGACATTTTGTCGGGAAACTGCTCCTATCGCCAAGAGCGGACGCTACCAGATCATCGATGCGGTTGAAGACAAAATGGTTGCTAGACCCCGGAGCTACAGAAAGCGGCGGAACTTATAGGAGTAGTCAGTTTCCTCAATTGGGATGTATATGCTCGCATTACTACCGCTCGCACCATGAAAGGCAGCAGGCAGCCTCCCCAAGTTCGGATTGAGTTAGCACACACACAGGGGCACATAGCGGTTCAGGTTGCGGGCGGGCGCACCTTAGTCTGGCCCATTCAAATTGCGGAACACTCCCTTCATTCTAGGTGTTTTAGCTTGGCCTCGCTGAAGGGCTGCGTTCGACGGGAGATCAACATGGGCCTTTTCGATTTCTTGACCGGCAAAGGAAAGTCCGCGTTAGGCCGCTCCGCAACGGCCCCGCCTGCTGATGAAGTAAAGAAAGAAATTGAGAAGCACGGTCTCGACACATCTAAGATCGATATCAAGGTTGACGGACGCAAGGTGACGCTCGGTGGAAACGCGTCCACGACGGCGGACGTGGAAAAAATTGGTTCTGTTACAGGAAACATTAGGGGGGTCGCGCAAATCGAAAACAACATCGTCGCCGTGAGCGCCGATCCGGAGTCGAAGTTGTACACCGTGCGGGCGGGTGATACGCTTTGGAAGATCGCCGAATCGCATTACGGCAAAGGAATGGGGGCCAAATACGCAGAGATCTATGAGGCGAATAGGCCGTTACTGAAGGACCCCAATAAGATTTACCCCGGCCAGAAGCTGCGCATTCCAAAGCACTCTCCCTAACAGGTCCGACTCCCAGCGCCACCGAGCGGGACTCGCCAGCAGAAGCGATCAAAGCTGGCGCTGTTCCACGAAACTGGCTGGGGGCGTTTTCCGTGTTTCTGTTTGATCCAGATTAACGGCCTTCCGGGAGGTTGGGAACGAGACGCCCTCAGTGATTTGCCTCAGAGTTCTAGATTTTGACTGTTGCGCCAACGACGCGTGCGTTGGCGCGAAGAGGAAATGCATGGTGAACAGGTTGCGCCTGGGCTTATGGGGGGAAATAGCTACTCATGCAGCAACCGGCGTAGCGCATGGCGATCCGGGTAACTTATTGGTCAGCTTCGACCAACAAGGCGAACAGGTGCTGTGTCAGTTTTGTAGACAATAGCCGGAATCCTCACGGCGGGATGGTCGGACAGCGAAGCGTATCGGCGGCCTCTTGCCATCCTTCGGAGTGGGCGATGAGCGACAAGGCAAATTTTGGAGCCATTTTCCAAGCGAGGAAACAGGGCCTTTTGGACGAGTTAGAGCTCGTTCACGAAGCCCTCGCCCACGCAAAGGCGACCGCAGAAACTAAGCCATGGCTTGAAAAGCTCGAAAAATGGCACAACGTATGGCGCGACAATCTGCGTGAGAAGAGTGCGACAATCAGGATGATACTTTTCGGTCGCGGTGTTGGGATGATTGTCGCGGAGCGACAATAAGGCAAGCGGATTTTTTATGTTTGCTTTGATTGTCGTGGAGCGACAATCAGGATGAGGATTTGATTGTCGCGCGCGCGGCGGGTCGGCCAGGTCCTTGAGATTTTTTGATCGCCGCTTTTCTCCGATAGCTGTCGACGTTCATCTCGAAGATTGTTGCATGATGGACGAGCCTGTCGATGGCGGCGAGCGTCATGGCTTGATCGGGGAAGATTTTTCCCCATTCGCCAAACGGTTGATTTGCCGTGATGAGAAGAGAGCGTCTTTCATATCGTGCGCTGATCAGTTCGAAGAGGACGCTGGTTTCGGCCTGATCCTTGGCGACGTAGGCGAGGTCATCGAGGATGAGGAGGTGGTATTTGTCGAGCTTGTCGATCGCCGCCTCGAGAGCAAGATCGCGTCTGGCGAGTTGCAGCTTTTGGACGAGGTCCGTCGTTCGAGCAAAGAGCACGCGCCAACCATTCTCGATCAGCGCGAGGCCGAGGGCCGCCGCGAGATGGGATTTTCCGACGCCGGGTGGACCGAACATCAGCAGATTGGCGCCCTTTTCGAGCCAGGCGTCGCCAGCGGCGAGAGCCTGCACCTGCGCTTTCGAGACCATCGGCACGGCGTCGAAGTCGAAGGCGTCGAGGGCTTTTCCAGGCGGCAGGCGGGCCTCCGTGAGATGTCGGGCGAAGCGGCGTCGCCCTCTATCGGCAAGCTCCTGCTCGGCGAGCGCGGCAAGGAATCGTGCGGCGGGCCAGCCTTCCTTGTCGGCGGTGGCGGCGAGCGCGCTCCAGACGAGCTTGACGCCGGAGAGGCGCAGTTCGGAGAGAAGGAGATCGACGTGAGCGGCATCGATTTTGTCGTTCGCTTTCATGCCGCCGCTCCTTCGAGAGAGGCAAGCGCGTCATAGACCGTGAGGTCCGGCAGCGCGACAATGACATTGGGCGCTGCAGCAGCTTTCGGGGCAAAGCGCTCGGTGAGCGGGGCAAGATCCGGCAGACGGCCTGCGTCGAGCTCCTCCTCTATCGCGGCGGCGAGTTCCGCTTCGCAGACGCGCTCATGCGCGAGGGCGAGCAAACCAACCATGGTTTTGCACGCCGCTTTTTCTCCAGCCTCGGCGAGCAGCGCGTCGAAGGCTCTGGCATCGGCGCGCCGGGGGAAGAGTTGGTCCCGGTAGACGAGATTGAGCAGCGCCATGGGTTTGCGGCGAAGAGAATGAATGACGTGCCGATAATCGACGACATGTCCGTGTTTGCCATTAGGCCTCGGCCTGCCGCGCGGCAGGTCGAACAGATGCGTCGATCCCTGAAAGACCTCGAGCCGATCGTCATAGAGGCGCACCAGGAGCTTGTGGCCGATCAGCCGGGACGGCACGGTGTAGAAGACTTTGCGCACGGTGAAGGCGCTCGACGAGGTGACCCTGATGCGCTCTTCCTCGAAGTCGGAGGTCTTGCGAGGCGGCAGCTCCTTCAGGTCGGCGCGTTCGAGATCGATGCGTGCGGCGTTTCGGGCGTTGCGCCGGCTGACGAGCTCGTCGACGAACTTTCGCCAGGCAGGAAGATCGTCGAAGTCGCGCGAGCCGCGCAACAGCAGCTCGTCCTCAAGCGCGGCTTTGATATGTGTCAGTGGCGGATTAAATCTCCCCAGTTATGGCATTTGAAAATTCCCCAGTTTTCGTGACGACCGGGCTTCCAGGGCATGCCCTGGAAGCCCGGTCGGCGCGCCGACTCACCGATGCTTCTCCCCTTGGCGGCAGGGAG
>NZ_JBPFEB010000131.1:0-6742 GCF_051061225.1 Methylocystis sp. | reverse complement strand
TCCCTGCCGCCAAGGGGAGAAGCATCGGTGAGTCGGCGCGCCGACCGGGCTTCCAGGGCATGCCCTGGAAGCCCGGTCGTCACGAAAACTGGGGAATTTTCAAATGCCATAACTGGGGAGATTTAATCCGCCACTGACAGCATTGTCCATGTGCTGAAATCTGGCGGGCGCTGGATCGATGCCCCACCCGAATACGGTCCGAGGAAGACACTCTACAACCGCTATGTCCGCTGGGCCGCGAAGGCCAGTGGCGGCAAAGGGGGGAGCGCGCCCAGGCGATCGGTCGATCTCGCGGCGGGCGCACGACCAAAATCCATGCGCTGACAGACGCCCAATGCCGGCCGGTCGCCTTTCTGCTCACTGGCGGGAATGTCGCCGATTGCACTGCGGGAGCCGAGCTTCTGTCAAAGATGCCTGCCTGTAGCATCCTGCAAGGCGACAAGGGCTACGACAGCGACGCCATTCGCCGGCAGGTCGAAGACGGCGGGGCCACATCCCGCCGAAGGCCAACCGGAAATGGAAGAACTGCTTCTCACCTTTCCTCTATCGCAACCGGAACGCCATCGAGCACATGTTCTGCCGCCTGAAGGACTTCCGGCGCATCGCCACGCGATACGATCGTAGCGCGACCAACTTCCTCGCAGCCGTCTGCATCGCCGCGACCGTCAGCTACTGGTTATGAGTCTGGGCCATAAGCCGCGCGGCATCTCGGATAGGTATTCCCTAGCGAGGCGAGCGCGCGGCACTCATCCAGGGGGGCAGCTTCAGCATCAGTGCATTGTGAACCTCAGGACCACTGTCACGTTGCACGAAATTGTAAGAATGCGCCGGTTCACGCACTCTGCTGCAGCTTATTTGAGAATCATTTTGGGGAAAATTATCGAATATGCTGCAATAACGATAACGCCGCCGACCGCTGGGACACCGAGCATTGCCGACGTGAATTCATTGAAGCGCTTGGGCTTTCGCCAACCGTGCGGCGCGATATCATTGGCAAAGGGAAGGGGTCTCACTAAGTTCGACGCAGGTAATGCGTTCCAATTCTCAAATAAGGTGCAGTAAACGCGTCGAGATTATCAAATTAGATACACGTTATCAAATTAAACGCACAGCTAAGCCATTGAAATTATGAAGCCGGATCTTGCATTTAAATAGGGTCTTCGTCACCCCCCGGGGGGCTGATTGTCAAGGTTGCGCCTTCCGTGCAGAGGAAGGGGCATGCGAAAGAAAATCAAACTGTCTGTTGGTCCCGGAATTGAAGTTGAAGAGATCGAGTTGCGGGACGGCCGCTGGGTCCTTTCGGCGCGTGCTGCTGGCGAGCGGTCGTGCCCAGTCTGCGGCAAACCTTCGACATCTCGGCATGACTGGCATTATCGGCACCTGCAGGACCTTCCTGTTCAGGGAACGCCGCTCGTGCTCGACCTGCGTCTGGGACGCTGGCGATGGCTAAATGAATTGTGCGGGCGCAAGACCTTCGTGGAGCGCCTGCCTTCGGTCGCGGCTCCCATGGCGCGCCGCACCGTCCGGGTCGCAGAGATCGTTCGGCTGTTCGGATACGCTGCAGGGGGTCTGCCGAGCGAAAGATTGCTGGCGCGGCTCGCCATGCCAGTCAGCGACAACGCCATCCTGCGCCAGCTGAAACGCCATGTTCGCGAGCGTGCCGACCCCGATCCTCTACGGGCCATCGCCATCGACGACTGGAGCTGGCGCAAGGGCTTTACCTATGGGACGATCATCGTCGACCTGGAGCGCCGAACCGTCGCCGATGTCATGGAGACCCGCTCGGCCAAGGAGACCGCGGATTGGCTCGAACGGCGGCCAGAGACGTGAGCCGCGACCGGTGCGGACTTTATGCTCAGGGCATCCGGCAGGGTGCTCCGCAGGCACGCCAGGTCGCCGACCGGTTTCATCTGCTGCAAAACCTGCGCGAGGCCATCGAGCGGCAGATGACGGCGGTCAGTTGCTTCGGCGGTCGCTCCCGCCTTCCGCCTGCCCCGGGCGACCGTCAGTTGGTGCTGCGCAGCAGAAATCGTGACGCGAGGGAGCAAATGTTTAAGTACGTGAAGGCCCTCCACGCCTCGGGCAAGAGCTTTGTCGCCATCGCCGCGGAGATCGGGATCGGCCGCGCCACGATCGCCAAGTGGATCGAGGCGGATTCTTTGCCGGATCGTCGACGAGTGACGCTGAAGCCGAGTTCGCCACTATATTTCCAGGAGTTTCTTGCGCGCCGATGGGCGGAGGGCGACAAGATCGGCCGTCGACTATTTCACGACGTACGCAATCGCGGGTACACAGGCAGCCGCTCCCATTTGGAGCGCCTTCTTTCCGAATGGCGGCGCGTGGAGCGTCCCGAGACAAGCCGGCGGAGAGAGCCGGCAATAGAGGAGCGCGCTATCGATCCCGCGACAGGCTGCCAAATCTGTCCCCTCATCGCGGCCGCTCTTTGTATGAAGCCGACGCGCATGCTCACCCATTCTCAGGCCGCCAAGGTCGTCGTGTTGAAAGAAGCCTCTCCCAGCTTTGTCGTCATGCGAGGACTGGCGATGCGATTTCGTGGCCTTTTACGAGGCGCCGATCCCGACAAGCTCGTCTCTTGGCTCGATGATGCGCGCCATTCGGGCATTCATGCCCTACAGCAGTTCGCGCGGACATTGGCCCGCGACATCGACGCCGTCAGGAACGCTATCGTCGAACCATGGAGCAGTGGCCAGGCCGAAGGCCAAATCAACAAATCGAAAACCCTCAAGCGGGCCATGTTCGGCCGCGCGGGCATCGAATTGTTGCGGGCACGAATGCTACCACTCCAACAAATCGACCTCCCCGGAATGTGACGAAGACCCCGTCAAAATGGCTCCGACAGGCAGGTAGAGGGCGTGGTTGTTATAGAAGGAAGGGGCCGCCGCGAACGGCGACCCTTGGTTCATGAGGAGGTTGCGGCCAAAAACCGCCGCGAGCACGTCACCTTAGACTTCCTTGAGCTGATCGGCCGAGGACTTGCCTGTGCGGCGATCCTGGGTGATTTCATAGCTCACCTTCTGGCCCTCGCGCAGATCATGCAGGCCCGCGCGCTCGACCGCGCTGATGTGAACAAAAACATCCGCGCCGCCGTCATCAGGCTGTATGAAGCCAAAGCTCTTTCGACCGTTGAACCATTTCACAGTTCCCGTAGCCATGTCGTCTCTCCAAACCTGTTTCGGGAGAAGGCCCAAATACGTTGAGCCAAGATTAATCGATGTTTGGAAGAGGTCGTCAGTGGCTTCGTTTCCGAAGCAAATCCAAGCCGTCAAACCTAAAATCGATGAGCGAAAAATAGTGTCCAACGAAACTGATTGCAACCAAGCTGCGCATCGGAGTGGTTGTCGTAGCCTGAGCATTAGCCATGCTCCTGAGCTTGAAGCTGCGCTTTGTTCCAGGGGCACGATGCCTTAGATGTCATGAACGCAGTGAACAAGCCTGCAGTAAATCAGCGAGGACGGGAAGGAATGACACGTTTTAAGAACGCCAATTTCGACGAGCGCAGGAGCGCTGCCGAGGCCGCGAAAAAAGTCAAGTTGGAAAAATTCCGCGCCCTGTCTGCGCAGATCAATGAGGGCGCAGCCGAGCGGCTGACGGCCCGGCAAGCGATCATTGCCGCGCGCGATGTACGAGCCGCAGAACGTGAAGCCGCCCGGCTCGCCACCGAAGCCCGCGCGGCGGAGGACCAGGCCGTACGCGAAATGGCCCTGAAAGCTGAACAGGCAGAACGCGATGCAAGAGTTGTAGAACAGGCAGTGCGTGAAGTCGCCTCTGCGGCCGAACGCAAGGCAGCCAGGGATGCCCGCTACGCCGCTCGAAAGGCCCGCAAATAACGCGGCACTCACGGGGCTATCGCTCCAAAAAATCTTGGCCTTATGGCCACCAGATTTTCCTACGAATTTCGACCGCCTGAGCGGTGCCTTTTCTGCCAATGCCGCCCATCCAGGTTTTGACCGGCGAAACGCTTCCTCGTCGCCGATCGGGTCGGAGCCCCGTGGCCGTTAGCGTAACCTATACCACAGCTCTAAGGGTTTTCCCTCCCTTGAATCGAGCCCTCCCCTCGGCGTATCTCCTGTCCCTCAATGAGCCTGAAATCAAGAAGAAAGCCCTGCATGAGCCATCTTAGCGTCTCGGTGTTAAATGAGTGGGGCGGAATAATATTCTCAGACCAATTTCCCACTCGAAAGAGCGCTAAGGATTTCATCGAGTGGCGCATCGAGGAGTTGCTGGCGCAGGGGGCGACGGACATCGTCGTGGTTGACAAGACGGCACAGACCGAGACCCGCTACAGCGCCTGTGCGATCGCCGGCGGCGTTTTCGCGACCATTAGAACGCATTGGCGGTATGCCCTCGCGGCTTAGCGCCTATTTGCACGGGACAGAACATCCGCCTCGCACCCACTGCTGTTCGCACGTGGCCCGGTCGAACGCCGTTCCCGAACATTCGCAACGTCCCAAGAGCCCAGCGTCATGCTGTCACATTGAAGCGGGCAGGCCGCGTAATGATTCTCAAGGACAGACCTTCTACCGGTGCAGGATTGAGCGCCTATAGCGTGATCCTAAAAAAGCGAGGGGCCGAGGTGACTACGCGGGCGATGAATTTCTTGACGTCCAAGGGATCGCCCCAAGAACTGCCGCGCAAAAGCGGACTTGCGGCAGTCGGGGACGTGCCGTGGGGAACGCATTTCTGCCTATCGCACGACACGCGCGCGGATCTTCTGGAGACATTGGCGCCTTACTTCGCGCAAGGGCTTGCGGCGAACGAATTCTGTATGTGGATCACGTCGCAGTCGATTACGACGCTAGAAGCAGAAGCCGCGCTGCGCGCGTGTGTCCCCAGCTTGGACGCATATCTGGCGAACGGCCAAATGGAGATCGTCGATTTCGACGAGTGGTACATGGCGGACCAACGGTTTGATCCAGATCGCGCCCTCCAGAAGGTGGCCGGCAGGCTGGTTGCTGCGCTTGACCGCGGTTTTGACGGCCTCCGCATCAGTGGGAGCACCTTTTCGCTGGCGCGGGACAATTGGGAGGCGTTTGTGCGCTACGAGGCGGCCATCGACCGCATCGTAGGATCCAAACGGATCCTCGCAATGTGCACCTACTCCCTTCAAAAGTGGAGCATGAGTGAGATTTTCGACGTCATTGCGACCCATGATTTTGCGCTCGCTAAGGAAGATGGCCGCTGGAAGGCGTCCAAAAGTTTCTCACGCGAGCGGATCGAACAAGGTCTGAAGGAGAGCGAAGCTCGGCTCCGCGCCACCATCGAAGGCGTCTGTGACGGCATCATCGCTACAGACGAGTCAGGCGCCATCTTGTCGATGAACCCGGCGGCCACGCGGATCTTCGGATATTCGCTTTACGACTTGGTTGGCCAGCACATTGGCGTGCTGTCCCCCGACCAAAGCCGCTTCATCCGCCTGGCCGATTGCGCCGGGAAATTAGAACAAGGCGTGGGCGTGGCAATCCATGTAAGCGAAGGGCGACGCAAGGATGGCGCGCTTGTCCCGTTGGAATGCACGGTCACGGAAAGCGTAAATCAAGGCGAGCGCCTGTTCGTCATCGTGGTGCGCGACTTGACTGAAAGGCGCCAGACCGAGGCCCGCATGCAGAAGTTGCGCGCCGACCGGCTTGACGCCATGGGAGGCATGGCCGTGGCGCTGTCGCATGAAATCAAGCAACCGCTCGCCGCCGCCGCGGCATATCTTGGAGCAACGCGACGATTGCTCAGGAAATCGCTCTTCAAGCCCTCCGGCGTCGAAGACGCTGTGGCTAAGGCTGCGGACCAAGTCACGCGGGCGGCGCAGATCATCGTCCGCATGCGAAGCTTTGTGACCCGCGGCGAACCGGACACAAGGCCGCAGAGCATCTTGGAATTGACAAGGGAGGCCTATGAACTCGTGTCGGGGGGCAGGTTGACGGATATCGAAGTCAAGCTTCATATCGCCGCCGGGGCCGACCGCGTGCTAGCCGATAAGGTCCAAATTCAACAGGTGCTCGTCAACGTCATGCGGAACGCCATCGAAGCGATGAGCCAATCTCAGGAGCGCATGCTGACTGTCTCCGTTTCAGAAGCCGAGGGACGGATGATCCGGACCGACATCGCTGACACGGGCCCGGGCCTCTCGAAGGAAATTCAGGAGTCTCTTTTTGAGCCATTCCAGACGACGAAAGCAACGGGAATGGGCGTCGGTCTTTCGATTTCCCGATCGATCATCGAAGCTCACCATGGGCGGCTATGGGCGGAATCGAACCGGGGAGGTGGGGCAATTTTCAGCTTCACATTGCCCTCCGCGGGAGAGAATTGAAGGGAGTAGCGGGATATGGCTTCTCTGGGCTGTATGCAAAAGGGCTAATGACACGCTGCCAGGTCATAGCTGAGGACCTCGGAACGTTCTTCACGGGTGGCGGCGAGGTCGCATCCCACGACGCGGACGTATTCTCAGTGGAATGCACCACCAGCATGGCCGGATTTGATTTCCGAAAGGGGCAGGAGGTTTGGTTTAAAGCGGGAGATTCGTTATGCTCCGAGCACAAGACACCTAGCGATCGCGTCATTTTTCTAGCTCGATAGATGGGTGCCTAGCTGTTTAGTCCCGGCATCTGGTGGAGCGGGTCGAGTATGAATCTCTCAGGCTCTTTCGTCCAGAGCTTGCAGATGAACTCGTAGGGCGTGAGGCCTTTGAGCGTCTTCAACCGGCGGGCAAAATTGTATGCGGTGACGAAGT
>NZ_JBPFEB010000130.1:0-16846 GCF_051061225.1 Methylocystis sp. | reverse complement strand
TCCCTGCCGCCAAGGGGAGAAGCATCGGTGAGTCGGCGCGCCGACCGGGCTTCCAGGGCATGCCCTGGAAGCCCGGTCGTCACGAAAACTGGGGAATTTTCAAATGCCATAACTGGGGAGATTTAATCCGCCACTGACAGCGATCCCGCCGCGGGCCGGGCTGCTGCTCGTCGGCGACGTGGACCAACTCCCCTCGGTCGGGCCGGGGCAGGTGCTCGCCGATGTCATCGCCTCCGGCGCGCTGCCGGTCGCACGGTTGACCGAGGTCTTCCGGCAGGCGGCGGAGAGCCGGATCGTCGTCAACGCCCACCGCATCAACCGCGGAGAGATGCCGGAATGGCCCAAGCGCGAGGAGACGTCCGATTTCTATTTCGTCGAAGCCGGCGATCCGGAAAAGGGCGCGGCCAAGGTCGTCGAGATCGTCCGGGACCGCATTCCCCGGCGCTTCGGCCTAGATCCCGTCGCCGATGTGCAGGTCCTCTGCCCGATGCAGCGTGGCGCCCTTGGGGCACGGTCGCTCAACGCCGATCTCCAGAAGGCCCTCAACCCGAGCATGGCCGAGAAGGTCGAGCGCTTCGGGTCAAGCTTCGCGCCCGGCGATAAGGTGATGCAGACGGAAAACGACTACGACCGCGAGGTGTTCAACGGCGATCTCGGGCGCATTCTCCGCATCGATCAGACCGAGGGCAACCTGTGGGTCGAATTCGACGGGCGCGAGGTCGGATATCCGTTCGGCGAACTCGACACGCTGGTTCCCGCCTATGCGACGACGATCCACAAGTCGCAGGGCTCCGAATATCCCGCCGTTGTCATCACCCTCGCGACCCAACACTACACGATGCTGGCGCGCAACCTCGTCTACACGGCGGTCACGCGAGGCAAGCGCCTTGTCGTGATCGTCGGGCAGCGGCGCGCCCTCGCCATCGCCGTGCGGACACACGGGCGGAAGCGGAGGTGGACGAAGCTGAAGGAGTGGCTCACGGCGACTTGAAGACGCAGGGCGAAGGCGAATGGCTGCCTTCGCGGCTTCTGGTCTGCGTCCTTGGGGGCGCCTAGATGATCAAAGCCGAACTTAGACCGGCGTCCTGGAATTCGAAGACAAGAGTCGGAGTGGAGTTAAATCTTGGACAAGAGCGTTATCATCGTTTGCCCCCGGTGTGGCAGCCTGAACAAGGCGCCGGACTCCAAGCTTCGTCCCGGCAATCTCCCGAACTGCGGTCGGTGTCATGCCCCTCTGTTCGACGGCCACCCGGCCGACCTCGCGAGCGCAGAGGACTTCGATCGAATGATCGGCAAGACGGAGCTTCCGGTTTTGGTCGACTTTTGGGCCGGATGGTGCGGGCCGTGCCGCGCGATGGCTCCGGAATTCGAGGCCGCCGCGCGCGACCTTGAGCCGATGGCGCGCCTCGCCAAGCTCGACACCGAGCGCGTCCCCGAGATCGCCGCCCGCTTTGGTATCCAAAGCATTCCGACGATGATCCTCTTTTCGCGCGGACGCGAGATTAATAGACGAAGCGGGGCCCTTGGCCGCAGCGCGATCATCGCCTTCGCACAAAGCGCAAGCTGATTGAGGCGGTTGCCGGTCCTGCGCGGGGAAATGAAAAGCGCTCAAGCGCTCCCCGCGCCGGAGCATGCCGTGATTTCGACGTCGAATTTCAGGAAGCGGTCGAACAGCGGCGTTTTCCGGTAGAGATGTGTTTCGACCCATTCATGCGTCTGGGACTTCTCCGCACTGCGTTCAAGTAGGCCGAACCAGAACAGTGGCCGCAGGACGCGGGCCTCGAAGGCCAGCGAGCCGCGGTCCCAAATCCCCGGCTCGACGACTTCCGCCGTCGGCACCGCGCAAAGCCGCGAAAGCCGTTCGGGCGTCTGCCAAGCCCATGCGGCCACAGCAAGCGACCACAGAACGATGCCGATGTCGCCTTGCGGCCAAGAGCCGAGCAGCCCGCGCCCGAAGTAGGACAAATCAAGGCGCCAGAGCGCCGTATGGAAGAGGATGGCTTGCAGAGGGCCGAACCGCCGCTGGGATAAGAGTTCGCGCGCCGCTGGCGTCATCGCGAGCGCGCCTTTACGGCGACGGAGCAAGCCGGCGTGCGCCGCCGTGATTCGAATGAAATGCAGAGGCATGAAATCCGGCTCGTTGACGACCTTGTAAAAACCGAGGGTGCTCGCCTTTTCATATCCCGGCCACTCGAAACGATCCCGCATGTCGTCGACGACCGCTCTGGCGAGATTGCCCGTGGCGGTCAATTTCAGCCCGTTGCCTTTCGATGCTGCTTCGAGAAGGATAATCGCGTTCCGGAGGACCGGGGACATTTCGACGTCCGCCTCCGTCAAGTCCGGCGAGATCCGCAGGGCGCCGTGCCGGTTCAACGGCTCCTCGCGCAGGGCCTCGAGACTTCTCGGATCCAGCGACAGCCACGCCGGCTCCACAACCCCAAACCATTCCGCCGCGTCGGGAAGGTCCAGTAACGACTTGAACAGCTTGTTATTTGGGACCACGCACGCCTCCATTCTCGCAATGGAGCGGGTCGCTCCCCACGACGGATCCTGATTGAAGGCTTCCCGAGGGGCAAGAGGACGACTTCGACGTGGGGGGAGATGGGGGTGGAGCCCCGGCGGGCCAGGTTGAAATCGGCGCTTTCCCGGTCTGGGGTTGGTTGACGGTCGGTATCGATGCCGGTTCGAAGCGCTGTCCGAGTTCGGGATTGGCGGGACGCATCAAGGACGAAACGGGATCGAATCGCGGCCTCCAAATCGGCTGGAATAAAAGGTGTCAAATTCGTTTCTTGAGAACGCCGGCCACGGCGTTGAGCTATCCGCCCAGCATCATCCAGCTTTGGCGCCCACATGCACCGCCAGCCACACCGTCGGCTCGTTGGCGTCCGTCCATTCGACACGATGCCGAGCATGGGCCGGGATTTCCACATAGTCGCCCGGACGCAGGATCCGCTGCGCGGCCTCGCCCTCGAACAACAAGCCCGCCGAGCCGCTCAGCAGCACGACCCATTCCGCCTGCTCTTGGTCGTACCAGAAGCCAGGCTGGCTGGCCTGCCCGGTGGAGACGATCTGCTCGATCCTCGCGCCGGGAAACTCGGCCAAGATCGTGACCTCTTCATCGATCAAGCGTTCGGGCACGTTCGCAAACAGGTTCCTGGTGGCGAGCATCGGCTTCCTCCCTACGGCTGCATTCCCCTCAGGCGCCCCCTGGGCCTGTCAAATGGAAGTAGTCGCTCCTTCCGGTGAGCATCAGGGCCAGCCCGTCGATGGCGGCCACCACCGTGGATGACGAGAAATAAAGCGGACCTGAGATCTCCATGCGCGCCTGTTCGCGCGCGATCGTCTCCCGGCAGCCGCCCATCGCCGCCAAGAGGCGCTCGCGGTCCACAAAGCGATCCGATCGGCGGTTTAGTCTTCGGGGCATGGACATAGCCTCTTTTGTTCTGTATTCGTTCTTACGCGAGGAGGGCGGCCTCCGGAAGGGCGGGGGATCGGATTGCCGAAAGGGAAACGAGTTTGCGCCTGTCTCGCGCTGGCGTTTGCCTTGCACGGGCTCCTTGCCGTCTGCACGGCGCCGGCCCGAGCCGCCGACGTCGAAATCCATTACGCGCCTGCCGAGAACATCGAGCGCGTGGACGTCGGCCTGCTGCGTTCGGCCCACACGAAGATCGACATGGCGGCCTATTCGCTGACCGATTGGCCGGTCATCGACGCGCTGATTGACGCCCACCGGCGCGGGGTGGTCGTTCGCATCGTGCTCGACCCCAGCCAACAGCATGCCCTCGACCGCCTGCGCGAGATCACTGGCAACATCCGCATGAAGGCGCCAGGGCCCTACATGCATCTGAAGTCCTATGCGATCGACGGCCGGATCCTGCGCTCGGGCTCCGCCAACTTGTCGGCCTCGGGTCTCAAGCAGCAGGACAAGGACCTCGTCATCTTGCGGGAGTCGGCCGCCGCCCACGCCTTCGAGGCCCGCTTCGAGCAGATGTAGGCAGGCGCCCATCCGCTGCCGGCCCCCGGCAATCAATTCGCGCATCCCGCTGCCGCCCCCGCGCCGAAGCGGGATAACTCGGTCGCCTCGGGTTGCCTGATCAAAGGCACTCTCGGCCGCAATGGCGAGCGCATCTATCATGTGCCGGGGGATCGCACATATGATCGCGTGCGTATGGATAAGTGGCCGGACAAGCGCTGGTTCTGCACCGAGGAACAAGCGGTCGCCGCCGGGTGGCGGAAAGCCTCGAGTTGGTAGCCTCCTACCAAACGAAGGGCACGAAGCGGTATCTGACCTTTTCCGCGTAGGCGGCGTATTCGGGGAACCGCTCCGCGAGCACGCGCTCCTCGAAGACCGAACGTATGGCGAGCAGGATCACCAGCAGGGGCGCGAAGACGAGCCCGTAGCACGAGCCGAGCAGCAGCGGCGTCCCGAGCAGAAATAGGATCGCGCCGCCATACATCGGATGGCGCACGATGCCATAAGGACCAGTCGTCACAATCCTCTGTCCGCGCTCCTCCTGTATCCTGACAACCGGCGCGGCGAAGGAGTTCTCGGCCAAGACGCGCCAGATGATCGCGTAGGACGCCAAGATGCAGACGGCGCCCACAGCCTCGGCCCACGCCGGCAGGACGGTCGCTCGCCAACGGACGGCATCGAGACCTATGACAACGAAGGACGCCAAGTAGAGCGCGAAGAACAGCGACAGGATCGCCTTGTCCCATGCGGGTTGACCGGTTTGGAAGGGCGGGGACAGCCGCTCCCTCAAGAGATCAGGATCGTGACGGGCGAACCAGAGCCCCGCGGCCGCGCCGACCCCTCCGACGATGCCCAGGAAGATCCAAGCCTCCGGCCACGCGATCGTGCCAGCCGGCACGAAAAGGAGAGCGGTCATGCCGGCGAGCCAGACGGATGTCTGGAGGAAGAGTCGGATCAGCATCGCTGCAACCTTGGCGTGAGTAAATGTGAACAAACTCCGGGAGCCCTTGCGCGCCCCCGGCCGGCGGGAGAATGGATTCAGGTCGTTAAGCGCTCCATGGCGACCGCATTCCGTGGAATCGAACAGCCGAAAGATAATGCCTTTTTACATCGATTCGCCTTCCGCTTCGTCGCGATCCTGACGCCGCTCGTCTTGGCGGAAGCGCTCGGCATTCTCCATGTCGATGCGTTTTTGATCGTCGCGATTGGCTTGATCGAGCACGCGGCGCTGTTCAAAGCGAAGGGCTTGGATGGACTCGCTTTGCATGGGGTCCGCGGGGATTTCGCGAGCGGGACTGTTATCCATGGCCCGCTCCGCTTCACGCGCCGCACGCGCTTCCTCGGGAGCGCGGTACGGCGCTCCTTCCGTTCCGGCTGCGGCGTTGGTTTCGTGAGCTTCCGTGGCGCGTGCCGCCTGGTGGGTTTCTCGTTGCGCCTCTACGTCGACGCGCTCGCGGATGCTGTTGAGCTCGATCGCGCGCTCGGCTGGCGTCGTGTTGAGGATTGGCGGGTCGGCGGGTCGTTGATGTTCCGTTTCCGAAAGGGGGGCAGATTTCACAGGCGCGTCTGTCTCTTTGCCTTCGGCTCGTTCTTTTCCTTCGGCGATGCTCGCGCCCTGCGATTCAGTCTTGGCGCGAAGTTCACGAATGCGGTCCTGCAATTCAGGATTTGTGATCTTGTAGCCATTCTCCGCGGCAAGCAGGGCGACGGTTTCCTTATATTCGTCTCTTCCGCTGACGCTCAGCGTCTCCCATTTTTGAGAGGCGAGCTTCAGAGCCGCATTGACGCTCTCCCCGTTGCTCCAATCGCGAATGTCGAGCTGTTTGCCGCTGTCGACGAAAGCAAGAGTCTGGAACGCGCCAGTCTCTCGATCATGGCGCTTGTAGTGGATCTCCGTCCCCTTCTTCTCATTGGTGAACAGAGCGCCGACGTTTCGTGGCTCGGGCTCCACGAAACGATCGCCCTCGATCTGTCCTGGATTACGTTCCAGTCGCTCCTGCTCTCTGGTTGCCCCCTCGGCGCGAGCAAGAATGTCGCGCGAGCGCCGCATCAGATCATTCTTGACGGCGCCCTCGGGCAGATAGCCGCCTAGACGGTCCATGGCGTCAGCCATATTGCGCCTCGCGGCTTCCATCGTTTCGGCTGTTCGCATGGCTTGATCCTCCTTGGAAACCGTTGGGCGTTCTTGCGATGTCGGCGTCAGCGCTGCGTCGACGCGTCGTTGGAAAGGCAACACGGCGGCTTCGTCGATCCAGTCGACGGGCTTGCGAAGCGCGCCGAGGGCAGGGGGCACGACGAAGACTTTCGCCGGTAGCTCGCGTGACGGGCGCAATTCCGCAATCCGCTCAGCGGGAACATCCAAATAGACAAGCCGCGAGGGCCCACTTTTCGCGGCATAGACCTCCGCAAGCGCGCGATCGATGGAAAAGAGGGGCGCGCGGTGGGAACCATCATTCGCCGCCTCGACGCGATAGAGCCGCACCGCGCCGGCCGCATGCGGCGGAATAACAGCCGCCCGGCGGCGCGCGGCCAATGATTTCCATTCGGAGGCCGCCTCGGCGGCGCGGCGACGGCCCTCTTCGCGCGTCGGGCGGTGAATTTCGCGGTTTTGCACCCGTTCGACGCGCCGCCGGACGCTCACGGGCGCAATGCCGCGCTCGACCATTTTCGCGTCCTTGAGCCGATAGGAGGGCGCGTGAGCCTGATCGAAGCGCCGAACGGCCTCCATGGGGATATGACGTTTGCGCGCTTCCTCGGCGAGCGTCTGACGCCACCGATTGAAGTCCTGAATTCCGGGATGCAGCTTCTCGCCCGTGGCGCTCGTTAGCCTCACGGCGGCATGGACATGAATATGCCGCCTGTTCGTGTGCATCACGAATACATATTCATGCCCCCTGAACTCGCGCGCGAGCGTCGCGCGCGCGGCGTCCATGAACGCCTCCTTGTCGGTCCCTGGCTTCACGCTCAAAATCACATGGGCGAAATCCCGCGGGCTGCTCGATCTCATGGCGGGTCGCCAAGTCTTGGCAATCTCCAGCGCCGGGTTGAAATTTTTTGGCTTCGGGCGATTCGCGTTGCTCGGCTGTTTTGCGAAGTGGCGATTGGCGGCCTCCTCCAGACTTATGCCGGCGTCGGTCTCCGCAGGAAGCGCGCCCGCCTTGGTGAGCGCCGCAAGTTGGGTCGTCGCGCCCTCGACGCCATGCGCCCAAACGGGCGCCGAGAGATCGACGTCGCGGCCAAAGGCGTCCTCGATCTTGTCGTGAAAGCAATGAAGAGATTTCGCGTTGGCGTAAATCCGCCCCTTTTTTCCATATTCGTCTCTACGGGCGCCGGCGGCGACACCAACGAGATGCACGAGCGTGGTGTCGTCGCGCTCCTCTAGCCTCCAGGCGTAACGATGGCCGTCGAGGGCGCCCGCGAGGCCGACCCGCGCTTCATCGGGACCGAGCCTGCCCTCGAATGTGAGCGTGACGCGGAAAATATCGTTCGAAGGCTCGCGCGCCTCGTCATCGCGCCAGTGCGCGGCGAGATCGTCGACGGCGGCCTTGCCGGTCACGAGAGTCCCATCCTCGCGTTCCAGGGTGAGCTGGCCCTTATCGCTCTGATAATTAAGAAGCGAGGCGGCGCGCGCGCTCCCTGAGCCGTAGCTCGCGAGCTTTACGACGGCGGCTTGCGAACCGGCGGCGAGACCGGCCTTGGCGGCGATCGACGCCGCGGCGCCTGAAGCTCCAGAGGAGGCGGCACCCGCGGATAGAAGCGTCGCATCCGGACGAGGCCCTGGAGCCGGGCGAATTGCCGGTTCCCCGCCGCGCCCGCTTCCCGGCCGGCGCAGGGCCCATTCGTCTTCGAGTTTCTCGCCGGCGCCACCCGACAGAGCGCCCGGTCCGGTATAGGGCAGGCCGTTTGCAGGGGATCGAGCCAATTGCGACTTGCGGGCAGGGGAAACGCCCGCCGCTTCCGGAGGCGCCCCAGAATCCACTGCCTCGATCAGCGCCCGTCGTTCGCGGAAATCCCTTGCCGTTCTGATGCCGCGCAAGCGGTCCGACAGGGGACGCAGATCATAAGCGGCAAGATCGATCATTTCGAGCGCCCAGCGACTGCAGCTTCCGCGCATCGATAGGATTTGACGCAAAGCGACCGATACAGCCGATCGAGTTCGCCGATGGCCCGGCTGACCGCTTCCAGATGGCCCTTCATATCTTCGCTCTGGATCACATGTCCCGCATTCATGTGATGGACGGCCTGATTGAGATTATTGCCGACGGCGCGCATTTGCCTGGTGAGCGCAATGACCTCCGCGCGGGCCTCCCCGGTGAATGTCGGTCCCAATAGTGCGGCGGACCTCGCCAGGCGCCGCAACGCTTCGCTCGGGGTCACATTCAAGGATACGCAAAACTCCCCAAAGAGCGCGTGTTCTTCCGCGCTCATTCGGACGCTGCGCGTCACTGCCTTACGGCGGGAACCCGTCTCCTTGTCCGTCATGTCTCAGCTCTGCCGTGAGGGTTCGGTTTGGCTAGGCCAAACTGCAGGACCCCATGATAGCCCGCCCGGCGAGGGCACATAAGAAAATGTGCTACATTTTCGGTATCCTGCCAAGACTAAAACAACATACGTCGCTCAATTTCACTCACGTTTCATTTATTATCTCGCTTTTTATTGCATATCGTATTGATGCACTGTTTGCATAACTTTGCACTATTCTCATCTGTTTCTTCCCACATTCCACGTACGTTGCATCGCGCATGCGCATAATCTCTACGAATTGCCCCCTATTTCTCCAAAATTGCGTCTCTTCGCATAGGTATCCATGCCAATCTGCATCCGAAACCGCCCAATCTCACTCGAATCCCGCACGCTGTAAGCGTTTGCACGGCGTTCTCTGTCGCATCTCGCCGATTTTCACGGCTTCTCATTCATTCTCACGGCTTCTCATTCAAATGGATGAGATTGCGCCTGGTCACCAGCATCGCTGCTGGCCACGCCGCGTTGCAGCCATCGCCATTTTATTATATTTTGCGCGCATGGGATTCGAGGACCAACAGGAACGGCTGAAGCGACGGCTGGACGCCGCCCCCAAACGGGAGCGCGCCCCACGCGTCGCCTCGCTCCTTCGCGCCATGCGCGACGAGATCGCGGCGGTCGCCGAGGAAAAAAACCTGTCCTACAAGGACATACAACAGATGCTCGCCGCCGACGGGCTGGCCGTCTCCATCTCGACCTTGAGCCGCCATCTCGGCGCGAAGCGTAAGGGGAGGGAGAGGGATCGGACGGCGGCGACCAGCGCGACAAACGCGACCGATAAACCTTCGTCGCCGGAGTCCGAACAGCATTCCAGGGCGCCAGGGATCGCGCCGACGAACGCCGGAAAGAGAAAGGCGGGCGGCGAAGGTCGTCCGATTCCTCCGATGCCCAGCCCATTCCCTTCCACGATTGGCGCGACGAAGCCCAAGGGGTCGCCGGATGCGACCGTTCCCCGCGCGTCATCTTTCCCAATCCGGCGAGACCGTGAACGAATCTAGGAGCGCGAGCGATGAGCAAGGCGATTTACGTGGTGGGCGGAAGCAAGGGTGGGGTGGGCAAATCGCTCGTCACCATGGGCCTCGTCCACAATCTCACCCAAAGAGGCGAGGACGTTTTCGTCATCGACGCAGACACCTCGAACCCCGACGTGTTCAAGTCATATGAGAACGAGGTCGTCTGCGAACTCGTGAATTTGGACGAGGCGGACGGATGGATCCGCTTCGTGAACATCTGCGACGAATACAAGGGCAGCAGCGTCGTCGTGAACACGGCGGCGCGCAACAACGTAGGGGTCGCGGCATACGGTCGAACACTCAGTCAGTCCCTTGAGGAGCTCGAGCGCCAACTAGTGACGCTCTGGGTGATCAATCGTCAGCGCGACAGCCTGGAGCTGCTGCAGGACTATATCGACGCGATTCCGAACTCGACGGTGCATGTTCTGAAGAACGGCTACTTCGGAGCCGATTCGAAATTCGAGCTCTATAACGGCTCCGAGGTGAAATCCTCGGTCGAGAAGCAGGGCGGCCGTTCCCTGCTGTTTCCCGACATGGCCGATCGCGTGAGCGACGATCTCTACAGCAATCGCTTGAGCATCGCGCGCGCCTGGCAAACGATGCCGATCGGCAATCGCGCCGAGCTGCGCCGCTGGCTCGAAGAGGTCAGCAAGGTGTTCGCGCCGGTGGTCGATAATGAATGAGACGACTGCGCCTCTATCGAGCTTCGAGCGCATGCTGGGGCGCGCCGCAACCGAGCGCGAGCGGGAGCAGCTGCGACGGGCTCAAGCCGCGCTGGGTCTACGGGAAAACGACGCGCTTTGGCTCGTGATCTTCGCCCTTCAGTATTACGAAGGACTTTATCGGCAATTTCCAAAAGCGATAGCGGCGGAAGCGCAGCGCGTTCTCTCGGAAACGCGCACCACGGCTGAAGCGGCGATTCAAGCGAGCGCTGAGTCGGCGAAAGCGGACTTGGCGAAAGCGATCGCGACGGCGGCGCGAGATGTGGCCCGTGACGTCGCAAGGCGGCAAATGATTCAATGGCTCGTCGTCGGAATGCTCGTCGGCGCATGTCTCTTTAGCGCAGGGGCCTATGTCGGCGCTCGCACCGGATTCTAAGGGACGCTGCAACGCTAGAAAATCGATGGCAAGTAGCCGTGATTGGAGTTCCGTCTGAGCAATTCGGGCAAGATGGCCGACATGCGCCCGCTGCGCGTTTTGCCATATCGCGATCGCGATTGACCCCTTGGGCGGAAAAGCATATGTCTATAGCATATGCTTGGAGGTCGGCATGGGCGAGGCGCGGCATGTGAAGCTATTCAGAAACGGTCGTAACCAGGCGGTGCGAATTCCTGTCGAGTTCGAGCTGCCTGGCGACGAAGCGATCATGCGCCGCGAGGGCGACCGTCTGGTGCTCGAGCCGACGCGTAAGCGCGGCCTATTGGGGCTGCTCGAGACGTTGGAGCCGCTCGATGAGACTTTCCCCGAGATAGAAGACCGTCCACCCGCGCCGGAAAAGATATTTTGACCCGCTATCTGCTGGACACGAACATCATTTCCGATTTGATCAGGAACCCGAAAGGCAAGGTCGCGAAGCATATCGCGCGAGTAGGGGAGAAGAACGTTTGCACGAGCATCATCGTGGCCGCCGAGCTTCGATACGGCTGCGCGAAGAGCGGCTCGGAACGGCTCTTGGAGGCGGTCGAGGGCCTCTTGGGAGAGCTAGACGTGCTGTCTTTGGAAGGACCTGCCGATGCGGAATATGGGAGGATTCGCGCCGAGCTGGAACGAAAGGGAAGCCCAATCGGAGGGAATGATTTGCTGATTGCGGCCCATGCTCTAGCGATCGAAGCGACGATCGTGACCGCCAATGTGGATGAGTTCGCCCGAGTTAAGGGGCTGAAAGTGCAAAACTGGCTTTTGTGAAGGGGGCCCCAAGGAGGGGCTACGCGAAATCAGCGCATTGCAAATGAAATCCAGCACTGAGCTCCTCGCCAGTCAAGCCCGAGGGGGCGTGGCAGCCCCCTCGAAGATCCGCGTCAGCGGCGCTGCCGGCCCCGCGACTTCGCGGCTTCATCCGGCTTTTCCTTCTTGTCGGATTTCGCCGTCAAGAGCGAGAGCTCGTTCACCGCGAAGGTCTGACCGTAGTGCGTTTCGCCCTCTTTCTTCCATTCGGCCTGGAAGGGGGTGGAGCGGACGAGAACGAGGTCGCCGGGCTTGAGGCTTTCGGAGGCCCACTTGAGCAACCCGCCCTGGCGCTCGAAGATCGTGTGCTCGTTCCAGTGCGTGCGCTCGACCCAGGCGCCTTCGCCATTCTTGTAGTTGGCGTTGGAGGCGATTCTGACGATCAGGTTCTTACCGATGCTCTTGACCGAAGCGACGTGGCCGATCTGGTTCATTTCACAAAGATGCGCCATTTTTTCTCTCCATCGTTTGGGGTCGTCCCCGTTGCGATGGCGGTCGTTATTCGACGGCTGAGAAGACTGCGGAACCGCAACGCGGGCAAGCGAAGCGCCGCGCGCTGACCGTGACGATGAATTTTGCTCCGCGAGGAATTGCCGCAAATCGGCAAGGGGAAAATTCTTCGGCGCAGGCGCCGAAGCAGGATTCGCCGTCGATAGACCTAGCCATTATCAGCAACGGGGCGCTCCCCGAGGCGTGAGAGAGACTGGCGCGCGTTTTTTCAACGAATGAACCCAATCTCGTGACATGCCGCCTCAAGGGCAAGCGGTCGAATGACCGATCAATAGAGCTTAACCGCCACCTCAACCCTGCGTGCGTCGGCGAGAGAGCGCTAGTAAATGGCCACACGACGCTTGGGCCCTGTAAGGCAGTAGAGTAGACCATCTGGAGCAGCCCTTACCCCTCCCGCTCGTCTGGCGCCGAATCTCCCGCCTGGACCAATCATAGAAGGATTTCGGGTGAGCGCAGGCCCAAGCTAGGTTTGTGGGTCAGCGAGCTCGCTTACTCGAATCGTGGAAGAAAAGCGACCACCTGAACCCCCGCATCGGAGCGGAACCGATCTTGGCGACATTGGCATCTTGGAGCTTCGATCAGCGGGAACGATCGCCAATCGGAACCTGGGACTTCCGCGACTTTCGCAGTGGTGCGATGCGCCGGTTCTAGCGCTTGTATTTCCGTTCACTGGACGCCGGCTTGTTGCGAAGGCGAGAGCCGATCGACGACGTTGGCGATGATGTCGGTTATGTAAACGGTCTGGCCGTCCTTTTGATAGCTGCGTTCGGCGACGCGACATTCGGCGTAAATCGGATCGCCCTTCTTGACGTTCTCAACAGCCCATCTCGCGATCTTCTCGTTCAGGATCGTCAGGGTAACCCAGTCCGCGGCCTCCTTTTTCTCGCCAGTTTGCCGGTCGTTCCAGGCGCGATTTGTCGCGACGCTGAATTTGGCGACCTTGCCGCCATCGAAGCCCTTGGCGTCGGCGCCGACATAACCCCGCACGATGAACAGATTGGTGCTGCGCATGTGTTTTTTTCTCTCCCGTTTTCGCCTTAAGAAATCCGCCGCCCCCCGCTACGACTCCGCGCTTGGGACTTGGTTTTCCAAAAATAACATTTTATTATATTTTGCAAGGATAGGGAATTGCGGCCACTCTCGTTTGACCGGGTCTACCAAGAAGGCCGTTTCTCGTTCCAGGCGCCGCCGGCGCGATGATGCGAGGGAGACGCTCAATGCCCGCCGCTGGCTTCAGCGGAGGACAGCGTGACTCATGCGCTGGCGAAAGAACGAAGTGGGAGGACGGCTCCAAACCACGGTCGGTGCGCGGCTTGCCTGCCAGCGCCATACGCGAAGCATGTTGCGGGCGTTCGACGCACCCTTGCGTTGGGTACGGGAGACTTCCCGTCCGGATCAGAAAATCCTCCCGTCCGGGTCAACTGGATGCGAACCTGTGGTGTAGGCAGGTGAAAAGGGTTGCCGGCGTATCGTGCAAAGATTCTGCCCAAGATGGGCGCCGTTCATCCACTTTATAAACTTTTGGCAGTTTTTCTGCCTGACCCCCGCCGCGGAATGGCCGCAACTTGGCCTTAGGCAATCTGGAGAACCGCTCGTTTTCCCTTAAGTCAGGGGCTGCCATTTATGAACGTTCAGGTGTTTACATTTCCCACCGGCGTGGTTCGGCAGGGAGAGGTTTGGTGCGAACCGCTCAAAATTTATTTTCCTCAGATCTACCGAGTCATCAGGAAGAACGTGTCTCGGTCCTCAGTGTCGCCAAGCTTCAATGAGAGACCTGTAGCATGTGACTTTTCTCTCTTCAATCTCAAGAACGCCGTCACGGGATCCATCCCAGTACGTCACTTATCGCCCTCGGACGATCGCTCGCTGATCGTTCGTCACCATTGGTCAAAGTCACTTGCGAATGCCTACTTGCAGGGCGTCGAAGACATGGATTCCGACCAGCCGTGCAGAGGGATCTATGAGACGGAACGGGCAATTTTCACGATCGTGAAATGTCGAACTCGCAAGAGCTGGGCCGGCCCGATGATCTTTTACCTTGCCGACGGTTTCGTGGACGACTCAGACATTGGGGTCCAAATTTGGGAAAAGTCCGTAGGGGTCGACGGCGAGCTACGCGCGTCCGATATATTTTTTGACGAGGACTGAGCCCGATTGCTCGAGCTTTGCCATGCACGACACATCTCGGGAGACGAGGAGGCTTTTCGCGAGATGATCGACGAACGTGTATGAGACCGATTACCGCGCGCCTTAGATGCCGCTAGGATTCTTAATTTATTGGCAAGTATTTTCTAATAAATTGGCGGTCGCGTTGATTTTGGCCCTTGGCATCGTCACGGGAATCTCCGATGCTAATAGACACGCGGCCGTCATCTAACCGTATGCGATCACATGAATAAAAGGCAGGTGGACGGGAAGACTCGAGGTCGGAAAACGGCGAAGCCGACAGGTGATCATCGTCGGTTGATGGTAAACTCGATTGAGGATCGACTCGCCTCTCCGCACTTGGAACGGTTGGCGAAGAACCTGATTGCGCATTTGGAAAAGAGCGGAATGACGAAGCCTGAATTTGCCGAGTCGATCGGCATGTCGGGCTCCCAGTTTCGTTATGTTCGCAGTCGAGCCGCGAATCCCTCGATCGAAATGCTTGCAAAGATTTCCGCCAAGCTGAAAACGCCTCTTTACGAGCTCTTAGAGGACTGTCAACTCGGGCATCGTCGCAACTTGTCCGCGAAGCAGATGACGAGAAACCTTTCGATGATCGTGAAGAGAAAATACATTGAGAGCGGATTGGATAAGGATCAATTCGCGAAAATTATCGGAGTCTCCCTGCCGCAATTGTATCTGATGTTGCGGGGGGACTCGAACCCATCGCTACTCGTTGTCGTCGAGATTGCGAGAAGACTAGGCATCGGAATGTGGGAGCTGTTGGGAGTGGAGCCGATGCAGGACGAAAAACCCGTGACTCGCTAGGAAGGGTCGAGGGATAGACAAACTCGCGCGTCTTCCGAGCGCCCCCGGTCTCATGGCATTATCCAAATGGGTTAGGAAGACCCACCAGACCCGATCGCGAAAGCAGCTCGCGGGCGAGCGCGGTCATACGCTGCAGACGCGCCGTCTCGACCGCGCTCTCTCGTGGACCATCGGCGCTGAAATCGACAAACTCGAGATCAAACACGCCAAGCTTGGTCGGGCGCGGCGACTCGCTCGCCGCCGCCGCCGCCGCCGGGGCAGCGCAAGCAAGCCGATGACTGAGATCGGATTGTCGGAGAAGGCCAAGCCTCATTTTGGGAAAGGCCAAGCATAACAAGGTCGAAAGGCGACCGAATCACGTACCGTTGCGCGGGCGTCAGAAACTTTTAAAAATGAGTTGAGCCGCCTCGACGGGGTGAGCACCGAGACGTTATCTATGTGTGGCGTCGGACCCTTCTCCGGCCCAGCCCAAAAGCCGAGGAACCAAACATTGCAACGCCATTCGGACCAACCTCGCGGGAGCGCTCAACCAAGCCGCCGCGTGGTGCTCGGCGCAATTGGCGCGATCCCCATTTTCGCGGCCTCCTCCCTCCGTGCGCAGGTGGATCGAGCTCAAGACGATTCGACTTTTCAGCTGCGTGGCGAGGCGGGAGAGCCGCTGCGCAATTTCCACATTCCTTCCGAGCTCGACCCCGCCTCGCTGCCCGGAATCATTTGGAAGGGTCGTCGCGAGGGCGACGTGATCGTTTACGAATTTTTTGACTACAACTGCCCCTATTGCCGGAAGGCTGCGCGCGAGCTTGCAGGCATCGCGGCGAGCGACCCGAATTTGAGGTTAGGTCTCATCAACAGCGCCATTCTGTCCATCGGATCGACGCAGGCGGCAAAGGTTCAACAAGCCGTGCTGAGGCTGTATGGTCCGGCGAAGGCGTACGACTTTCACATGAAATTGTACGAAGTGCGGGGCGCAATCACGGGAACGACGGCTCTGGCCGTCGCCCGTGCCATGGGCCTCGACGCGCGCAAGGTGGAAGAATCGGCGGATAGCGAAACAGTCGGTCAAGTCGTCTCGCGCCAGACGCGCCTTGCGGAGGCGTTGGGCCTTGCGATGACGCCCTCTTTCATCGTCGCGGGCACGGCGATCCTCGGCTGGCCAGGCGCAGAGGCCTTGCGCGATATCATCAAGAACGCGCGCAAATGCGATCGGCCGGTTTGCGATGGCAAGCAGTGACCGCCGGCTTCGCGCCGCCTTGCTTGCGCCTCCTCCGCCACTGCGACATCGGCTTGTAGTTGAGGATCGGATTGCGGGGCGTGAGGTCGAGCTGCGATCGGCGAATCATTGCACACAGGCGCTCTAGAAAAGCGCACAGTCGTGTTTTAACTCGTGATGCCCTTAAAAATGAAACACGGGCCGCTTCACTGTCGCGTCACCGTCTGATAAGCCGCACCGCGATGGCGCGGGCGATGAGGGTGCTATCGCTCTCTTTCTCATTTACGCGAATGACGCGCTATATTAGGCCGCTCGACAACGAGATGAATGTCTGGAGTCTCGCCGTGGAGCCCTGCACGATCGCGACGGGAACTGAATCATGCGGCTCACTGCTTTCGCGGTTTCTGTCGTCATTTGCCTTTCGATGGCGCTGACCGAAGCGTGGCTGCTCGTCGCACTGGTCGCGCCCACCGGCGACGCGATCCAGCGGCCCGTGTTTTGGCGAACGGCGGACGAGATGAACGACTGAGAGCATTACCAGCAAGCCTCATGCCAAGGCGCTTAGAGGGTGTTATGCACCTTGGAGCATGAATTCTGCGGCGCGCTTGAGCATGAGACATGCGAAGGCGACGACGTGGAGGCCTGCGAGGGTCTGAGCATAGCGCTCGTAATCTTTGACGAGCCGCCTGCATCGTGTCGCCC
>NZ_JBPFEB010000129.1:0-279011 GCF_051061225.1 Methylocystis sp. | reverse complement strand
GAGCAGGCGGGCAAGCATCCAATCCGGCGGGAGCGCGAGGGTCTTCGAGAGGTGCTCGACATCGCCCATCGTTTTCCGGGAGACCATTATCGGCGGCAGCACAACGTCAGCGGCCGTCTTCGGCGCCAGGCGAATATGGTGCGTGAACAGCAGCCAGTAGACGTGGCCGGTCTTCATGCCGGTGGCGGCGCCGATCTCCGCTGCCGAGTGGCCGAGGCCGGCGAGATAGGACGCCTTGGCGAGACGCATGGACGCAAGCGGAACTGCCTTCTGTGATTTGGCCATGGGCGCACCTCCGCCCGCAGGATAGCCTCGGGATGGACTTTCACAAGTTCCGACCGTAAATTACTCCAGCATATCCCCGATGATGACGAAAGCGCCCTGACCGCGGATGAACCGGCAGGGCGTTTTTGTTGCGATAGTGTTGCGATGGCTTGATTTCTGGGAAGAAAAACAGGCGCTATCTATTTGTTTTTAATTTGATTTGTCACGATGTAGCGAAAGGCGTTCCCAGCCGCTCGCAATAGGGGCGCTCGATGAAGGCGATATCCCGCCAGCAGGCGGCGCATAGCGCGCCCTGTTCCGCGACCGCCCGGCGGCAGACGAGGCAGGATGGCGGATAGACGACATCGAGCGCCGTGGATCCGGCGCGGCGCGCGAGGGCGGCGATCCGGGTGAGCGCGGCGGGGACGTCGAGCGGCATCCTGGCAATATGGCAGAGCCTCTCGCCGCTGTCTGCTGGCCCCTGCTTTTGTGTCTGTGCCGTTTCTGCAACAGCGTTCGCGAAAAAACGAGCTTTGCACAATTTGGCTGGCGCGGCCGAGCTTTTGCAGGGATGATGCCTCGGTTCCAATAGTATGCGTAAGTAGCAGGTGCGTGATGAAAAGACTTTTTCTCCTCGCCGCGGCCCTGGCTCCGGCGAGCCTGGCGCTGGCCGATCCGATCTCCATTCAGCCGAACGTCGGTTCCGCCAATGGCGTGAATGTGGGCAGCGTCACCAACATTGGCGTCAATAACATCGGCGCCGTGGCCCAGAACATCGGCGCGCTCCCCGGCGGCGCGGTTCAGATCGACTCCAAAGCGGTCGAACAGGAGCACATGCCGATCGTCATCGAGGAAGGCGCCTTCACCATCGGCAGCATTGTCGACTCCGGCGTGGGCGGCAAGGCGGCGATCGTGACGATCGGCTCCAACAACGTGTCCATTCGCAGCAAGTCGATTTCGAATGTTCGGGTCGAGACGACGGTCAATGTCGCCGATCATCACGGCGTCGCCGGCGCGGCCGACATCGAGAAGTCCTTCAACAAGATCACCGTCAAGGATATCAACGAGAACTAGGGCCGATCCGCGCCCGTGGGCGGACCCGCCCGGGGCGTGACGGCCTGTGTCTTGCCAGCGGCCGGGTGCGTGGGGCGCGCGTGATCGCGCGGCGTCTCCCGCAGGCGCGCGCGTCCGCCGTGCGCGGACTTATCCGAGCAGGCCGCCTCGCGGCGGAGCCAGCGGATTCTTCGTGAGCGCCTCGGCGTCCGGCGTGTCGATCGCCGGCCTGTGGATCAGCGCGGCATAAAGCCCTTCGACGAAGGCGCGGTCGAGATCCTTCACGATGAAGACGATGCGCGTCCGGCGGTCCTCGTCCGGCCACGCCTCCAGCCGGTGCGGCGGGTGGAAGACGTGCTGCACGCCATGGATCACCACCGGCCGGTCGGGTTCGTCGGAAAGGGCGACGACGCCCTTGACGCGCAACAGGCGTGGCCCGTGCGTGTGGCGAAGCAGGTCGATGAAAATGTCGAAGGACGCCGGCGTGAACGGCTGATCGCCGGTCAGGCAGAAAGCCTGGATGTGATCATCATGACGGTTGACGTCCGCGTGATGGTGGCTGTGACCGTGATGATCATGGCCCGCGCCATGATCGTGGTCGTGATCGTGATGATCATGCGCGGCGTCGACCGCCTCGGCGTTCAGCCATTCGCGCACCCGCGGGCTCTTGGTCGCCGGATCGTAGAGGCCGCAGTCGAGCAGGGCGGGCGCCGAGGCCTCCCCTTTGGCCGCATCCAGTATGCGCGCGCCGGGATTGAGCGCCCGCAGGCGCGCGGCGAGGCCGGCGGCGCGCGCGGCGCCCTCGGGCAGATCGGTTTTGGTCATCACCAGCCGGTCCGCCACGGCCGCCTGTTTCACCGCCTCTTCATGCGCGTCGAGCGTCGCCTCGCCGTTCACAGCGTCGACCACGGCGATCACGCCGTCGAGCCGGAAGCGCAGGACGAGATAGGGGTGGCTCATGATGGTGTGGAGGATGGGGGCCGGATCGGCGAGACCCGTGGTCTCCAGCACGACGCGGCGAAACGGCTTGATGCGGCCGTTGTCCAGCCGCCGCAGCAAATCCTCCAGCGTGGTGACGAGATCGCCCCGGATCGTGCAGCAAACGCAGCCCGAGCTCATCATCACCATGTCGCCCTCGACCTTCTCGATGAAGAGGTGGTCAAGGCCGATCTCGCCGAATTCATTGATCAGAACGAGCGTGTCGGCGAGTTCCGGCGCCGCCAGCAGAGTGTTGAGCAGCGTCGTTTTCCCCGCCCCGAGAAAGCCGGTGAGGATCGTCAGCGGAACAGGCGGCGGCGGGCGGCGCGCCGCCGCCGGATTTTCGTCGCTCACTGAGTCTTGACCTGGGATTTGGCGGCCGCCTGGGTCTTGGCGTTCGCGGCCGATTTCCCGGCCGGTTTGGCGGCGCCGTCCGGCGCGGGCGGCGGCGCTGTCTTGGCCGATGTGGTCTTGGCGGCTGCGGCCTTTCCGGTTGCGGACTTGGCGGCTGCGGTCGTCTTCGCCGGGGCCTTGGCGGCTGCGCCGGCCTTGGGTTTCTCAGGCTTTTCGTCGCTCGCGCCGGCGCCCTCGTCGATGATGCTGTCCACGGGGGCGGGGGTCGGCAGGGGCGCGGCGCGCTTCGCCGCGCGCTTTCCCTTCCGCATCTTCACCGCATCCGGGGCCGCGCGGCTGATCGGCGACGCGCCGTCGGCGGCGGGCTCGGGATTGGCGTAGGCGGTGAAATCGGTCTGCTCGCCGATCGGCGCGCCTGGCGCGCGAGCGCGCGCCACGGGGCCGGCATAGCCGGGCGCACGGCCGGCGTAGACGGCCACCGGCTCGAAATGCGGACGCGGCAGATGGGCGATCTGCTTGGCGCTGATCTGTTGCTGACCCGCGGCGTCGAGCAGCGGAATGCCGGTGGAGCCGCCGCCGATGGCGATCGGGACATCCTCGACTTCGCTCATGAATTCGGCCGTGGCGGCGCCCCGGTTGCGGCAGACGCTGTCGCGCATGTCGGGGGCCTGCGTCGGGCCGCTCGCGGCGATGGAGGCGACGGTCCCCTGCGCGCCGCTGGTCTGAAAGCCTCGGTCGAGCAGCGCCGCCGCCTTGGCGGTGCGCGCCGCGGCCGAGGGCGCGCCGAGCACCACCGCGATGAGCCGCTGGGAGCCATGCGTGGCGGAGGCCACGACGTTGAAGCCGGCGGGGCAGGTGAAGCCGGTCTTCATGCCCTCGGCGCCGGGATAGCGGCCCAGCAGGCCGTTATGGGTGGGGTGGATCTGCGCGCCGAATTTCATCGCGCCGATGTTCCAGAGATGGGCGTATTCGGGGAAATCCACGTAAAGCGCCCGGCCGAGCAGCGCGAGATCGCGGGCCGAGGTCACCTGACGCGCGTCCGGAAGCCCGTTCGGATTGACCCAGACCGACTGCGTCATGCCGAGCTTCTGGGAGGCGCGGTTCATTTCCTCCGCGAACGCCTCGACCGAGCCCGACACGCCCTCGGCGATGGCGACGGCGATGTCATTGGCGGACTTCACCATCAGCATGATGAGGGCGTTGTAGAGCGTCACCTCCGACCCCGCCCGGAAGCCCATCTTCGACGGCGCCATGCGGCAGGCGCGCGGCGACATCATCAGCGGCGTGTCCATGCTGATGCGCCCGGCGCGCACGGCGTCGAGCGCGACATAGGCGGTCATCAGCTTGGTGAGGGACGCCGGATACCAGGAGGCCGTCGGCTGATCCTGCGACAGAACGGCGCCCGAGGCGACGTCGATGACGAGGGATGGCGTGGCCTGCGCCGGAAGCGCCAGGGCGGAGACAAGGAAAGACGCAAAAGCGCCGAGACGGGAGAATGTCCTGATCGTCGTCATTGGCAAAGTCTCACTCGGTCGGCGTGACAGGGCCGTTCACTTAAAATTTGTCTAGAGGACATTCCGAAAAGGTTCAAATGAGGGGAAATTGTGACCTTCATGATGACATTGGGCCGCAAGCTGCGCCTTCGCCGGCGGCCCAGCCCCCGCGCGGGCGCGTTGGTTCCACAGGATTTTTTCGGGCGTTTCGGCCCGGGATGTGCTAAGTCCGTCGATCGAAAAAGGCGCTTGGACGCCGTTGCCCCTCCGTCGCGCGGGACCGCCTTTTCGACAGGGAACGGCGCAGCCCCGCGCCGGAACGTTTCGAAGTGATCGACAAACTCGAATTCCTCATCACCGTCGCGAGCGAAAAGAGCTTTTCGCGCGCCGCGGAGCTCTGCGGCGTCACGCAGCCGACGCTGTCCGCTGGCATCAAGCAGCTCGAGGACTCGCTCGGCGTGCTGCTCGTCAACCGCTCCTCGCGGTTTCACGGCCTGACGGCCGAGGGCGAGCGCGTGCTGGAATGGGCCAAGCGCATCGTCGGCGACGCCCGCGCCATGCGCCAGGAGGTGCGGACCTTGCGCGAGGGCCTCTCGGGCCAGCTCAAGATCGCCGTGATTCCCACCGCCGAAGGGATCGTCTCGGCGCTGACGACGCCCTACCGCGACAAGCACCCGCATGTGCGCTTCAAGGTGGTCTCCGCCTCCTCGACCGAAGTGCTGGCGATGCTCGACAATCTCGAGATCGACGCGGGCATCACCTATCTCGACAACGAGCCGCTCGGCCGCGTCCGCACGGTTCCGCTCTGCTCGGAGCGCTATCGCCTGCTGACCACCGAGGGCAATCCGCTGGGCGACCGCGACCGGGTGACCTGGGCGGAGGTGGGCCGCATCGATCTGTGTCTGCTGACGCCGGACATGCAGAACCGCCGCATCGTCGAGCGACTAATTGGCGCGGGTGGGGCGGAGCCGGCGCCCATCCTCGAATCGAATTCGGTCATTCTGCTCTATGACCATGTGCGATCCGGGCGCTGGGCGACGATCCTTCCGGAAAAGCTTGCAAAAACAATGGGAGCAGAGCCGCCGCTGCGCTCGATTCCCATCGTTGAGCCGGAGGCGGGCTATGAAATCGGGCTGGTCGCGCCGCAGCGCGACCCGGTCATTCCGCTCGTTGGCGCGCTCGTTGCAGAGGCAAAGGCGCTCGCAGAAAGCGGCGCATTGAGCGATTGATAGGCAAGCCCTATGACGCAACGGTCGAGACGGTATTGATCGGAGCCCGGATTTCCGGCAGTCTCTCTGGAACAAAACCAATCAAGGGCGCTTGTCTTGAGCTCGACGCCCCAAAGCGAGGGAAGAAATGGCTGGCGCTGCTCCTTATAGCGACGAGCGGGCGCGGGAGATCATTGCGGCTCATATGGGCCTCGAAGGACCTGCACTCCCCATTTTACATGCGCTTCAGGCGGAATTCGGTCATGTTCCCGAATCCGCAGTGAAGGAGATGGCGACGGCGCTGAACATCAGCCGCGCCGAGATGCATGGCGTCGTAACCTTCTATCATGACTTCCATACGTCGCCGCACGGACGCCACACCCTCAAGATCTGCCGCGCCGAATCCTGCCAGTCGATGGGCGCCGAGAAGCAGGCGAACGAGTTTCTCGCCCGCCACAAGCTGGAATGGGGCAAGACCACGCCCGACGGCTCCCTGACGGTCGAGCCGGTCTATTGCCTGGGCCTCTGCGCCCATAGCCCGTCGGCTCTCTACGACAACGAACCTGTTGGAATGGTCGACGCCGAGACGCTCGACGCTTTCGTCGAGGAGGCGAAGGGCAAATGACGAAGATTTACGTTCCGCTGGACATGGCCGCCGTGGCGATGGGCGCCGACCGCCTCGCCGCCGCCATCGCCAAGGAAGCGGCCGCCCGCGGCCAGCAGGTCGAGATCGTGAGAAACGGCTCGCGGGGCATGCTCTGGCTCGAGCCCCTGATCGAGGTGGAGACCCCCGCGGGCCGCGTCGGCTATGGTCCGGCCAAGGTCAAGGACGTCGCCTCGCTGTTCGATTCGGGCTTCCTGACGGGCGGCGCGCATCCGCTCGCGATCGGCCTCGTCGAAGAGCATCCGTGGATGAAGCGTCAGAACCGCGTGACCTTCGTCCGCTGCGGCGTGATCGATCCGCTCTCCGTCGCGGATTACGAGGCTCATGGCGGCTTCAAGGGCTTGAAGCGGGCGTTCGAGGTCGGCGCTCCGGCCGTCGTGGAGGAGGTCACCAAGTCGGGCCTGCGCGGCCGCGGCGGCGCGGGCTTCCCGACGGGCATCAAGTGGAAGACGGTCGCCGATTGCGCGCCCGGCCAGAAATATGTCGTGGTCAACCCCGACGAGGGCGATTCCGGCACCTTCGCCGACCGCATGATCATGGAGGGCGACCCGCTCTCGCTCATCGAGGGCATGGCCATCTGCGGCTACGCCGTCGGCGCCTCCAAGGGCTACGTCTATTTGCGCTCGGAATATCCGGTCGTCGCCAAGGTCTTCGACGCGGCGATCGAGAAGGCGCGCGAAGCGGGCTGGCTCGGCAAGAACATCAAGGGTTCCGGCTTCGACTTCGACGTCGAGCTGCGCATCGGCGCCGGCGCCTATGTCTGCGGCGAGGAAACGTCGCTGCTCGAAAGTCTCGAGGGCAAGCGCGGCATCGTGCGCGCCAAGCCGCCGCTGCCGGCGCATGTCGGCCTGTTCGGCAAGCCGACGGTGATCAACAACGTCCTCTCCATGGCCACCATTCCGATGATCCTGGAGAAGGGCGCGAAGCATTACGCCGATCTCGGCGTCGGCCGTTCGCGCGGCACCATGCCGTTGCAGATCGCCGGCAATGTGAAATACGGCGGCCTGTTCGAGACTGACTTCGGCATCCCGCTCGGCACGATCGTCAATGAGATCGCCGGCGGCACCCGCACGGGGCGTCCGGTCAAGGCGGTGCAGGTCGGCGGGCCGCTCGGCGCCTATGTGCCCGTGTCGCTGTTCGACCTGCCTTTCGACTATGAGGCGTTCGCGGCGAAGGACAGCCTGATCGGCCATGGCGGCATCGTCCTGTTCGACGATGCGACCGACATGCTCTGGATGGCGCGCTTCGGCATGGAGTTCTGCGCCATCGAAAGCTGCGGCAAGTGCACGCCCTGCCGCATCGGCTCGACGCGCGGCGTCGAGACGATCGACAAGATCCGCAATGGTCAGGACGTCGAGAAGAACATCGAGCTTCTCAAGGACCTGTGTCACACGATGAAGTTTGGCTCATTGTGTGCATTGGGCGGTTTCGCGCCGTATCCGGTCGAAAGCGCGCTTCGTCATTTCCCCGAGGACTTCCGCAAGCCGGCCCTTGAAGCCGCCGAGTGAGGTAGTGCCATGACGCTTATCAAAGAGACAGATTACGGGACGCCAGAGTCCACATCCGAGGATATGGTCACGCTGACCATTGACGGAAAGAGCGTCACTGTTCCCGCGGGGACGTCGATCATGCGCGCGGCGATGGAGGTCGGGACCGAGATCCCGAAGCTCTGCGCCACGGACAGCATCAAGGCCTTCGGCTCCTGTCGCCTCTGCGTGATCGAGGTCGAGGGCCGTTACGGCACGCCGGCCTCCTGCACCACGCCGGTCGCGCACGGCATCTCGGTCAAGACGCAGACCCCGCGTCTGGCCGCCATCCGCCGCGGCGTGATGGAGCTTTACATCTCCGACCATCCGCTGGACTGTCTGACCTGCGCCGCCAATGGCGACTGCGAATTGCAGGACATGGCCGGCGCCGTGGGCCTGCGCGACGTGCGCTATGGCTACGACGGCGCGAACCATGTCTTCGCCCGCAACAATGGCGAGGCGAATTTCGACTGGAAGCCCAAGGACGAGTCGAACCCCTATTTCACCTATGATCCGTCCAAGTGCATCGTCTGTAACCGCTGCGTGCGCGCCTGCGAGGAAGTGCAGGGCACGTTCGCGCTGACGATCTCCGGCCGCGGCTTCGACTCGCGCGTGTCGCCCGGCATGGACGAAGCCTTCATGGAGTCGGAATGCGTCTCCTGCGGCGCCTGCGTGCAGGCCTGCCCGACGGCGACGCTGACCGAGAAGTCCGTCATCGACATCGGCCAGCCCGAGCATTCCGAAATCACCACCTGCGCCTATTGCGGCGTGGGCTGCACCTTCAAGGCCGAAATGCGCGGCGAGGAAGTCGTCCGCATGGTTCCCTGGAAGGACGGCAAGGCCAATCACGGCCATAGCTGCATCAAGGGGCGCTTCGCCTATGGCTACGCGCATCATGGCGACCGCGTGCTGAATCCGATGATCCGCGAATCGATCGACCAGCCCTGGCGGGTCGTGTCGTGGGACGAGGCGCTGACCTTCGCCGCAGACCGGCTGAAGACCGTGCAGGCGAAATATGGCAAAGGCTCCGTCGGCGCCATCACCTCCTCGCGTTGCTCGAACGAGGAAACCTATCTCGTTCAGAAGCTCGTGCGCGCCGGCTTCGGCAACAACAATGTCGACACCTGCGCCCGCGTCTGCCACTCGCCGACCGGCTATGGCCTCAACCAGGCCTTCGGCACCTCCGCCGGCACGCAGGATTTCGACTCGGTCGATGAGGCCGACGTCATCCTCGTCATGGGCGCCAATCCCACGGACGCCCATCCGGTGTTCGGCTCGCGCATGAAGAAGCGCCTGCGCGAGGGCGCGCGGCTAATCGTCATCGATCCGCGCCGCATCGATCTGGTGAAGTCGCCGCACGTGCAGGCGGACTATCATCTGGCTCTCAAGCCCGGAACCAACGTCGCGATGATCACGGCGCTGGCGCATGTGATCGTGAAGGAGGGCCTCGTCAACGAGTCCTTCGTGCGGCATCGCTGCGACTGGGACGAGTTCCAGGCCTGGGCCGACTTCGTGTCGCTCGACCGCAACAGCCCCGAGGCGCTCGAATCCGTGACGGGCGTGAAGGCGGAGGACGTTCGCGCGGCCGCGCGGCTCTACGCCACCGGCGGCAATGCGGCCATTTATTACGGCCTCGGCGTGACCGAGCATGCCCAGGGCTCGACGACGGTCATGGGCATCGCCAATCTCGCCATGGCGACCGGCAATCTCGGTCGTCGCGGCGTCGGCGTGAACCCGCTGCGTGGCCAGAACAATGTGCAGGGCTCCTGCGACATGGGCTCGTTCCCGCACGAGCTGCCGGGCTATCAGCACATTTCGGGCGCGGCCGCCCGCGAGGTGTTCGAGGCGGACTGGGGCGTCAAGCTCGACTCCGAGCCGGGCCTGCGCATCCCCAACATGTTCGACGCGGCGATCGAGGGCCGGTTCAAGGGCCTCTATCTGCAAGGCGAGGACATTCTCCAGTCCGATCCCGACACGCGCCATGTCTCCGCCGCTTTGGCGAACATGGAAATCGTGATCGTGCAGGACCTGTTCCTGGTCGAGTCGGCGCATTACGCGCATGTCTTCCTGCCGGGCTCCTCCTTCCTCGAGAAGGACGGCACCTTCACCAACGCCGAGCGCCGCATCCAGCGCATCCGCAAGGTGATGACGCCGAAGAACGGCTATGGCGACTGGGAGATCACCCAGCTCCTCGCCAAGAAGCTCGGCATGGGCTGGAACTACCACAACCCGTCCGAGATCATGGACGAGATCGCGCGGCTGACTCCGTCGTTCCGCAACGTCTCCTACGCCAAGCTCGATGAAATGGGCTCCGTGCAGTGGCCGTGCAACGACGACGCGCCGGAAGGCATGCCGATCATGCATATCGACGGCTTCGCGCGCGGCAAGGGCAAGTTCGTCATCACCGAATATGTGCCGACCGACGAGAAGGTTGGGCCGCGCTTCCCGCTGCTGCTGACGACGGGCCGCATCCTGTCGCAGTACAACGTCGGCGCGCAGACCCGCCGCACCGAGAACAGCCGCTGGCACGAGGAGGACGTGCTTGAAATCCATCCGCATGACGCGGAGGAGCGCGGCGTTTGCGAGGGCGACTGGGTGAAGGTTGCGAGCCGCGCCGGCGAGACGACCCTTCGCGCCCAGATCACCGATCGCGTGGCGCCCGGCGTGGTCTACACGACCTTCCATCATCCGCTGTGCAACACCAATGTCGTGACGACCGACAATTCGGACTGGGCGACCAACTGTCCGGAATACAAGGTGACCGCCGTTCAAATCTCCAAGAGCAACGGCCCCACCGAGTTCCAGGAGAAGTATCGCGAACTGTCCGAGCAGGCCCGGCGGATCGCGACGACGATCGACGCGGCGGAATGATCGACAGACCGTCGGCCTCTCTTCGAGTGGATTGCCTGGCGCGCCGTCACGATGTGACGGCGCGTTCTTCACGCGTGATCCCCGAGGAGACGCCGATCGCTTTTACCTATGGCGGCTCCACTCATGCGGTGATGATGGCGACGCCCGCCGATCTCGAGGACTTCGCGGTCGGATTTGCGATGACCGAGGGGCTGGTCGATCGACCGGAAGACGCGGGCGAAGTCGAAGTGCTCGCCTCCGAGCTCGGCCTCGAATTGCGCACCTGGCTCGGCGGCGACCGGCAGGAGGCCTATGCGGCGCGCAAGCGCTCCATGGCCGGCCCGACCGGCTGCGGCCTCTGCGGCGTCGAGAGCCTTGAGGCGGCGACGCGCGTGCTGCCGACGCTGGACAATGCGCTGACAGTGACCGCCGAAGGGCTGATCGAGGCGATGGCGCGCCTGCCCGGCGAACAAACCATCAATCAGGAGACGCGCGCCGTTCACGCCGCGGCCTTCTGGAATCCGATCTCCGGCGCGCTGCTCGTCCGCGAGGACGTCGGCCGCCACAATGCCCTCGACAAGCTCGCCGGCGCGCTGGCGCGCCAGGGGATCGCGGCCTCGCAGGGCGTGGTGCTGATGACGAGCCGCGTCTCCGTCGAACTCGTCCAGAAGGCCGCCCGCATCGGCGCGCCGATCATTGCCGCTGTGTCGGCGCCGACCGCATTGGCGGTTCGCAGCGCCGAAAAATGCGGTATGACGCTCGTGGCCGTGATGCGGGGCCGCGACTTCGAAGTCTTCACCCATCCAGGACGCATCCTCGAACAGGTTTCCGCTCATGTCGCATAATTCAGTCGAAAAGCTCGTGAAAATGGCCAATCAGATCGGCGATTTCTTCGGCGCGCAGAAGATCGGCGCCGCCGCCGGCATGGCCGAGCATCTGCGCAAGTTCTGGGCTCCCCATATGCGCGAGGCGATCAGCGAGCATGTGAAACATGGCGGCGCGGGGCTTGCCCCGATTGCGATCGAGGCGGTCAAGCTTCTCGAGGCGGAGAAGAAGGGCGCGGCCTGACGCCCCTTCCGATTTCATGAAAAAGCGCCGAAGAAGCGGCCCCAACCACGGGCCGCTCTTTTCGTCTTCAAAGGTCTGGACGCGGCGCGCGCCGTCGCTTAGGCATGGCGCACTTGAAGTGTCGACAATCGAGAGCCCAGCATGACCGACGCAATCTGCCCCTGCCGCGTGATCGACGAGGACAAGCGCGATTACGCCGATTGCTGCAAGCCGTTTCTCGAAGACGGCCAGGCGCCGCCGACCGCCGAGTCGCTCATGCGCTCGCGCTACACGGCCTTCGTGCGGGGCGACATCGACTATCTCGAAACCACGCTGGCGCCCGGCACGCGGGACGACTTCGACAAGAAGGCCATCACCCACTGGGCCAGGCAGTCTCAGTGGCTCGGACTCGAGCTTGTCTCGACGGAAGAGGGGCGCGAAGGCGACGACGCCGGCTATGTCGAGTTCATCGCTCACTTCGATCACGAGGGCGAAAGCTACGCGCATCGCGAACGGTCGCTGTTTCGCAAGATCGACGGGCGCTGGTATTTCCAGGAAGAAGCCAACCGCAAGAACCAGCCGATCGTGAAGGGTCCGCAGCCCGGTCGCAACGACGCCTGTCCTTGCGGCTCCGGCAAGAAATACAAAAAGTGCTGCGGCGCTGCGGCCTGAAGCTGCGCTATTAAGCGATCATTAAGCCCGTTCTGGCATTACCCTTTCAAACGTCGCGGCTTCAGCTAAGGTTGTGTCGTCGGCGCTGTGAAGCGCGAAGCGTAAATCCCGTCGACAGTTGCTTCGGACGGGCCAAGGCCCGTGGCATGACGCCTTTTCCGATGAGCCGGTGCAACACCGGTATGTCCCTTACTTGTTCTCAGTCCAACAAGGGACACGTCCAATGGCCAGCATTCTCGTTAACCCCTCCGCGATCACAGCTCTGCAGTCTCTCCGCACGACACAGAACGCGCTGAACACCACCCAGAAGGAAATTTCCACCGGCCTGAAAATCTCCAGCGCCGCCGATAACGCCTCGACCTGGGCGATCGCGGAGTCGATGAAGTCCGACAAGAGCGTTCTTTCGACGATCAGCGACTCGCTCTCCGGCGCCAATTCCGTTCTCAACGTCGCTTCCGCCGCCGTGAAGAGCGCGATCAATGTCATGAATGACATCAAGGCCAGCGTCGTCCAGGCGCAGCAGCCGGGCGCGGACACCGCGAAAATCCTCACCAGCCTGCAGCAGCTCGGCAAGCAGCTCTCCAGCGTCGTGTCCTCCGCGACGTTCACGGGGCTCAACGTGACCGACGGTTCGCTGACCTCTCCGGTGAAATTCATCGCCTCCTATGCGAATGGCTCCGGCACCAACGACTCGGCGGTCGGCACCATCGACCTCAACATCACCACGCTGATCGACGGCGCTGGCGGCGGCACGGGCATTCTGGAGGCCGCGCAGGGCGGCAACGCCGCCGCCGCGACGAACTTCACCTCGCTGACCTCCGGCGACCTCTCGAGCGCGACGATCAAGGATACGCTGACCAACGCCGACAAGGCCATTGCGGATCTGACGACCTACGTCTCCGAGATCGGCGCCACCCAGACGCGCGTCACGCAACAGAACGACTTCGTCAAGACCATGAACGAAGCGCTCACCACCGGTATCTCGTCGCTCGTCGACGCTGACATGAACGAAACCTCAACCCGTCTGCAGGCGTTGCAGACGCAGCAGCAGCTTGGCGTTCAGTCGCTCTCCATCGCGAACCAGAACGCCCAGATGATTCTGAAGCTCTTCCAGTAACAGCTTCGGATACGCAGGAGCCGCGCCACATGAAAGCGGCGTCGGCTCCTGTGCGTTTGTCTTGCTAGATGCTTCGGACGGGCCAAGGCCCGCGGCATGACGCCTCATCCGTCGAACCGGCGCGACACCGGTATGTCCCTTCCTCACAGAGAACCGAAAAAGGGACATCTCAATGGCCAGCATTCTCGTGAACCCTTCTGCGATCACCGCCCTGCAGTCGCTGCGCAAGACTCAGAGCGCGCTCAACACAACCCAAAGTGAAATTGCGACCGGCTTGAAGATCGCCAGCGCGGCGGACAATGCGTCGACCTGGGGCATTGCGGAGTCCATGAAATCGGACAAATCCGTGCTGATGACGATCAGCGACTCCCTGTCGGGCGCCGACTCGGTTCTCAACGTCGCCTCCGCAGCCGTCAAGAGCGCGATCAAGGTCATGAATGACATCAAGTCGGGAATCGCTCAGGCCCAGCAGCCTGGCGCGGATCTCGCCAAGATTCTCACCAGCGTGCAGGAGCTCGGCAAACAGCTCACCAGCGTCGTCGCTTCCGCCACGTTTACCGGCCTCAACGTCACCGACGGAACGGTGACCAGCCCCCTGAAATTCATCGCTTCCTACGCCAATGGCTCGGGCGTCAATGACTCGGTCGTCGGCACGATCGACCTCTCGGTCAGCACGCTGATCGACAGCACGGGCGGCGGCGGAGGCATTCTGGAGGCCTCGCAGGGCGGCAACGCGGCCGCCGCGACGAACTTCACCTCACTGACCACCGCCGACCTCTCGACTGCGACAATCAAGGACACATTGACCAACGCCGACAAGGCCATCGCCGATCTGACGACTTACGCCGCGCAGATCGGCGTGACACAGACGCGCGTGCGTCAGCAGGGCGACTTCATCAAGGTGATGAACGAGTCGCTGACGACCCGCGTGTCGTCTTTGGTCGATGCGGATATGAATGACGTCTCAACGCGTCTTCAGGCGTTGCAGACTCAGCAACAGCTCGGCGTTCAGTCGCTCTCCATCGCGAACCAGAACGCGCAGATGATCATGAAGCTCTTCCAGTGACCCAGCGTCCGGGCTGGCGCGCAGGCCGCGCGCCGGTCCGGTCTGACTTTCGTTAATCTCTTGTTAATGAATGATTTGAGAACCGGGACGCAACGTTCGCACAAGCCCTCGAGCAGACTCTTGGCGTTGCAGCAACAGGGATCGCCCGCTTCTCCGCCATGGATCGTCTCACTCTCATCCTCGATAATCTGAATGCGCTCGGCAAACGCAAGCTCGCCGCCCTCACGCTGACATTCGCGCTCGTCGTGGGGCTTGTCTCCGCCGCCGGCTATTATCTCTCGCGCCCGAATTTCGAGGTGCTTTATGCGGGTCTGGATCGTGAGGATGTCAGCCGCATCGGCGCGGCGCTGAAGTCGAGCGGCGTCGCCTTCGACGTGAATCCGGAAGGCAACGCCATATCGGTGCCCTATGGCCAAACATCTCAGGCGCGCATGCTTCTCGCCGAGCGTGGTCTACCGCAGAGCGCCAATGCGGGCTATGAGCTTTTCGACAAGGTTGGCGCGCTTGGATTGACCTCCTTCATGCAGGAGGTGACGCGTGTGCGCGCGCTCGAAGGCGAGCTGGCGCGAACAATCCAGTTGATTCGCGGCGTCAAGGCCGCGCGCGTCCATATCGTCATGCCGGACGAGGGATCCTTCCGCCGCGCCAAGCAGCCGCCCTCGGCTTCCGTCATCATCCGAACCGAAGGACCCGACGATTCCAGCGCCGCGCAGGCGATCCGGCATCTGGTCGCCTCATCCTTGCCTGGCATGACGGTGGATCAGGTGACGGTTCTCAATACGGATGGCATGATCCTCTCGTCTTCCGACGGAGAAGCGAACGACGCCATTCCGGTGAAGACGCTCTCCCTTGAGAAAAACATCTCCAAGGACATACAGGACAACATCCGCCGCACACTGACGCCATATCTGAAGCTCGCCAACTTTCAGGTCAGCGTGCGCGCGCGGGTCAATACGGATCGCAAACAGATCAACGAGACGATCTATGATCCGGACTCGCGCGTCGAGCGCTCCGTGCGCACCGTCAAGGAAAGCGCTCAGTCCCAAAATAACAGCGCCGGGCAATCGACAAGCGTCGATAGAAACATTCCGCAAGGCGGCGCCAACGCTGGCGGCGACACCAAGCAATCCAACGACGAGAGCAAGAAGAGCGAAGAGCTCACGAACTTCGAGCTCTCGTCGAAGACGGTGACGACCGTCAGCGGCGGCTACAATATCGAGCAGCTTTCGGTCGCGGTGCTCATCAATCGCGCGGCCTTTGCGGAGCCCAACAAGGAGGCGCCAAAGCCTGAGGCGATCGAAAAGCAGCTCAGGGAAATCGAGCAACTCATCTCTTCCGCCGCGGGCCTCAAGAAGGAGCGCGGAGACTCGCTGAAGGTCACAGCCGTGGATTTTACCTTCAACGAGCATGAAATGTCCCCGGTCGAAAATCCCGGCCTGATGGCCATGCTCGGCAATCATATCGGCTCTTTCATAAACGCTCTCACGGCGATCGGCATTGCCGCCGTGATCGTGGCCTTCGGACTCGCGCCGGCGCGCCGCGCGCTCCTCGCCGAACCGCCGCCGGCGTTGACGGCGGAGCAGGGCGGCGAGTCGGCGCCTCCGCTGATGGGCGCCGAACCGGCGCCCCTTGCGATCGAGCCGGCCTTCGAGCCAATGGCTCCACCAATGCTGGGGATGACGGAGGATGGCGGATTCGTCATGCCGGGCGGACTCTTTGACGGCGTTGTCGAAGCGGCCAAGGACACCGCGCGCCGCAAGCTCGAACGGCTGATTGAACAGGATGACGCTCACGCCGCCGCCATCATGAAGCAATGGATGAGATCGTGACCAGAAGCGCGAGCATACGTTCCGTTTCAGCCTATCTGTTGCGCTTCGACGATCCGGCGCCCGGTTTCGTGGCGCATGGGATGGCGGAATTCGAAGCGGCGCCGGTCGAAGCTTTCGATCCGGAGACGCCCCTGTTCGAATTTGCGGAGTTGGAGCCAGAGCCTGACCCGGAGCCAGAGCCGGCTGCGGTCGACATCGATGCGTTGCGCCGCGCCTTCGAGGAAGAGAGGGAGGCCGCGTTACAGACGCAGCAAGCGGCGCATGAGGAGGCCTTGCGCCTTGCCCGAGCGCAATGGGCCGAGACGCAGGCGAATGTTCTCAGCGAACGGATGGCCGAGAGCCTCGCGACTGCCTTCGAGCAGCTCCGAAGCGATGTCGCGCGCATTCTGGCGCCCTTCGTCGCGCGTGAGATCGAGGAACTCGCTTGTGAAGATCTGATTGAAGCGACGCGCCGTGCGTTGGCCGATGAGCAGGCGCCCGCGATTCGCGTCGAGGGTCCAAAGGACTTGATCGAGCGACTCTCGCAGACCCTCGGCTCTGTGCAAGCCTCCGTTTCGCTGATCGAGACCGAAGGCGTCGACGTGCAGATTGATCTCGCGCATGCCAGACTCGAGACGCGTCTAGACGCCTGGATGCGCCGTCTCTCTGAAAGCAGGAGTGGAGTCGCATGAGTCATGACGGACCGCCGATCATCATCAAAAAGAAGGTCGAAGGCGAGGAAGAACATCACGGCGGCGTCTGGAAGCTCGCCTTCGCGGACTTCATGACCGCCATGATGGCGTTTTTCCTGGTCATGTGGCTGATCAATTCCACATCGAAGGAGACGAAAGCTGTCATCGTTCAATATTTCAATCCGGTGCAGCTCGTCGATGTGACCAGCGCCCACAAGGGTCTGCGCGATCCCAATAGCGGCGCCGAAGGCAAAAGCGCGGTGGCTTCGACTCCTTCCGACAAGAAGGAGGGCGCGGGCGCGAAGGATCTGGAAGGAGAGTTGCAGAAGAATCCCCTGAAGGCGCTGGATGCGATTGCGGAAGGCGAGCCCCGTGCAAGCGAACCGCAAACGCTACGCGATCCCTTTGACAGAAGCGCCCGGACCGACAGGCGCGCACCGATTGAAGCGCCCCCGGCCGAATCCACACAATCTCCGCCAGGCGAGAAATCCGCGCCGCGTCACGGGCAGGGAGTCAACGCCGCCGAAAAAGGGAAGGCCGAGCAGGCGAAGATCGCGACGGAGCTTCAGGCGGAAGTCGAGAAAGTCGCGGCGCAGGAACAGCACGCGCCGAAGATAGAAGTGAAGCAGAGCGAGGACGGACTCCTGATCAGCCTGACAGACGATTCGAATTTCTCGATGTTTGATGTTGGCTCCATCAAGCCCAGGCCACAGCTCGTCCGCATTCTTGCCGATATCGGCAAAATCCTGTCAGGCAAGCGCGGCGAAGTGGAGCTGCGCGGACATACCGACGCGCGCGCCTATGCGGGAAAGAACTATGACAATTGGCGCCTGTCCAGCGACCGCGCCACGCTTGTCAATTACATGCTGATCAGGGGCGGCCTGCCTGCGGCGCGCATTGGCAAGATCGTCGGATTCGCTGATCGTCAGCCAAAAGTCCCAAGCGATCCATTGTCGCCGCTGAACCGGCGCATTGAAATCCTGCTGAAGGGCCCCGCACGATGATCCGCGCGGTCTGTATTGTGACGTTTCTTTTCATCCTCTTGAATGGCGCGCGCGCCGACGAGTTTGCTGCGCTGGTGCGGGACCTGAATGTCCTGCAGAACCGGATGGTCACCGGAGACGCCGACGCGCGTGACGCGGCGGTGCGCCAGTTCGACGTGATCGACAAGGAGATTGGCGCGGTCGAGCCGGAAGGATGGGCGGACGAACGCAATCAGCGAGCCGCGATTGTCTACCTCTTGTGCGGGGGCGCGGCGCCGGGACTGCGCGAAATTCACGAAGCCGACTTCTTTGCAGGGAAGCTCGCGCCTCTCCTTGGCGCGAGCATTGAATATGCGGAGGGCGGCAATGGCGGCCTTCCCGAGGCGCTAATGAATTTCGATGCGCGACATTTGCCGCCGATGCTGGGTGGGCATCTCGCTCTCGTGCAGGGAAGCGCGGTGATTGGCGAGAACCCTGCCAGAGCGATCGCTCTCTTTGATCTCGCCCGGCTGCTGATGCCGGGGTCTCTCGTTGAAGAGGCAGCGTTGCGTCGCGAGATTGCCATTCTTGACCCGGTTCGCGACGTCAGCAAATTGGCGCTCCTCTCCGCGCGATATGTCTCGAAATACGCCGCTTCGCCCTATGCACGGAATTTCTGGGACGTGCTGCGGCGCGCCACGATAGGCGATCCTGACTTCCTGCCACGCGCGCCCCGCTTCGAACCGATCTTCGCAAAAGGGCCAGCGGCGGAGCGCGTGGGCTTTGGTCTCGCGGTCGCGCGCATGGCGATTCTTGCCGGGAAGTTTGACGAGGCCCAGCGACTGGTCGACAACGCGAGCAAAACTGCGACACATCCGCTGACATTGAAGAGGATTACCGCCTATCGAAACATCATCGCCGCGCTCATACAGGAAAAGAGTCAACAAAACCCGTCTCCGCCGGATGTGAGCGAACTCGACAAGCAGGATCACGCGCTTGTGGAAATCGCCTCCAGTGTCAAGAGCGGTCTTGAGAAGCGAGAAGCGGGGACAGCGGACACGCAGCAGGATGGTGATTATCAAATTGCCGCATCCGTCCGACAGGCGCTCGCAAAGAGCGATGAACTCCTCAAAAGAGCGGAGCCGCAATGACAGACATCCTGCTCGATGCGCTATTGGGCGTCGCATCCGCATTGCCGGCGGCGCGCGCAAATGCGAGCGCCGGCGATGACGCAGAGTCGAAAGGCGCCTTTGCGCGCGTCATGGGGCAATTGAGCGGAAAGAAGGACCAACAAGCTCAGACCTCGGACGAACAGCCTGCTTCCTCGCCTCCGCCCCTGGCGCCAGCGGGCGCAGCTTTTAGCCTGCAATTGTTTCCAGCGCCTCCTGACGGGGAGGCGGAGAAGCCGAGGAAAGACCGCGATGCAAAGCAAGCTGAGGGCGACGCTGTCGCGCTTGTCGCTCCGAACCCTCTTCCCTCGTCTCTGCCTTCAGAAGTCATCAAGCAGCTTTCTGCGCCCGCGGCGCCTGCGATGAGTTGCGAAGCAAACAGCGACCTGCCGCCTGCAAGTCCGCCGGCTCCTGATCCAGGTGAGGGGCCGCCAAAACCTTCCCCGGAGCGCAGCGCGCGCTCCGCAGCTCGGGCTGCAATGCAGCCCTCATCGCAGGCCGTCCTCGCTCCGATCCTTGGAGACGAACCCGAACAGGCCCTTCTCGTCCCATCGACGTGTCATGACGCGATGAACCAGGCTGCGTCACGACTTGAGCGGCATGCGTCGGCAGAGTGGGAGCCTTCACTTCAAGACGCGAACCGTCCGGACATGGCGCAGCCAGCCTTGCCCATGACCATTCATGTCAGCCAGATCCAAACGCATTTCCCCGCGATGATCGCAAATACGCTGACAAGCGGGACGCCGACCGGGGGCATCGAAGATGACATACAGATCCATCGACCCCTCGAGGCGATGGACAAGCCGAAGGACGTTCAGAAGATTGTGAGTTTCGAAGTCGAGCCGGCGTCTCTTGGCGCAATCTCGGTGCGGATGCGCATGACTCATTCAGGGGTGGATATCCAGATCGTGGCGGAGAATGCGTCGACCTCCGCCTTGCTGACCGATACCCGGGAGACATTGAGCGCCGCGATCGGGGAGAGGGGCCTGCGCCTCGAGTCCTACGAAGTCGTGGTCAATGTCGCGCATCCCGTCGCCGCGGCGACGGGCGCGGAGGGAGGCGCAGGCGGCGCGGATCGACAGCCGGCGTTTGCCGGAGAGCGTGGGTTCACACATGATGACAGACCGGGACAAAGGCCGAGGCAAAACGCCAACGCGCGCAGGCGCGAACGGATTTCTCCGACTTCTGGGCCTATCGGCGTTATTCTCTAGTCACGCGCTCGCGGCTGAGAATATCTGCGAAGCGGAAATGATCCGCGCCTCGAAGAAGAGCGCCGTGCCGCTTCCAGTCCTCTACGCCGTCGCCCTGACGGAGACGGGCCAGCGCGAGGGGTTGCATGTTTACGCGATGAATATTCATGGGCGCCCCGCCTTCAACGCGACTCTCACTGAGGCAATGGCCACGTTCGCGCGGGCGCGAAGACAGGGCGAGTCGCTCGTCGACATTGGGTGTATGCAAATCAACTACCGCTATCACGGCAAGCAGTTTGCTTCTGTGGAGGAAATGTTCGATCCCTCCCGAAATGTCGACTATGCGGCGCGCTTTCTCTCGGAATTGCACAAGAAGGAGGGAAGCTGGACAGCCACCGTCGCCCGCTATCATGCCGGACCGGGCAATGCCCCGGCGCAAAAGACCTATGTTTGCGCCGTGATCCGCAACATGGTGGCGAGCGGGTTCGGCGCCTGGACGCGTGAAGCGAGCGCATTCTGTGGACATTAGCCTGTCTGCATCAGGCTCGGGTAAGTCCTGCAACTTATCCAGAGCTTGTCCAGAGGAAGAAAGAGTGTGATGAAATGAGCTTCGTCATCGGTCTCATCGTGACAATGGGCTGCATGCTTGGCGGCTTTGCAGCGCTTGGGGGGCACCTCATCGTCCTTTGGCAGCCTTGGGAATTCGTGATCATCATGGGGTCGGCGCTGGGAACGTTCATCGTCGCCAATCCCATGAAGGTGATCAAGGATACCGGGAAGGCGATTGTTCAGGCGATTCTGGAGAAGACGCCAAAGCGGCGTGATTATCTCGATATTCTGGGTCTGCTGCACGCGCTGATGCGAGAGTTGCGCAGCAAATCACGAACCGAGGTCGAGGGGCATATTGACGCGCCGAGCGAGTCGGCCCTGTTCACAGCGTTTCCGAACGTGCTCAAGAACCAGGAGATCGTCACCTTCATCTGCGATTACTGCCGGCTTTACATTATCGGCAATGTGAAGACATTCGAGATCGAGGCGCTGATCGACGAGGAAATTTCCTCGATCAAGCATGACAAGCTGAAGCCCTATCATGCGCTCACGGCGATTGGCGACGGCCTGCCTGCTCTGGGAATCGTCGCGGCTGTGCTCGGCGTGATCAAGGCGATGGGCGCGTTGGATCAGTCTCCGGAACTTCTTGGCGGCCTGATTGGCGCCGCCATGGTGGGGACCTTTGCGGGCATCTTTGTCTCCTACGAAATCATGACGCCGCTTGCCTATAAGGTGAAGGTGGCGCGGACAAAAGAATGCCATGTCTATCTCATCATCAAGCAGACATTGCTGGCGTTCATGAACGGCGCGCTACCGCAGGTCGCGATCGAACATGGACGCAAATCCATTCCATCACATGACCGTCCGTCGATCGATGAAGTCGAGAACGAGACGCTCAACGGCGGCGCGGGGGCGGCCCAGGCGGCATGATCAAAAGCCTCTACAAGGAAACGGGAGCGGACGAAACGCTTGTCCTTGTCGGGGATGCGACGATCGATCGCATGCCCGGCCTGACTGCTGTTTTCAATCAGACCGGCGAAATTTTCGCCGGCTTCCTGAGCCGATATGTCGAGGGCGCGCTGATTTCGGTTGACCAATTCCAGGGTTCGCGCCTTGTCGAGCTTGTGGACAAGGTCGAGCGCGATGGCAAAGTCTATATCTTCAGGAGTCAGGAGGGCGATTTCCGCGTCGCCGTTTCGGTTGATGGCGTCTTTCGCAATCTCGTCTTTGAATTCCTTCTTGGTTCGGGTGTCGTGGAAGCGCCCGAAGACCGGCCGCCGACACGGATCGAGGACCGCGTCATCGGATATTCGGTGCAAAAGCTCGCTGGCGGATTCGCGGAGGCCTTCGCGTCGCTGACCGAACTCCACTTTGAGCGCGAGACCTCGCTCGAGGGCGCGGGATTTTTTGCGCTCGGCGCCCGGGCGACCGTTGTTGCTTATGTCAAAATGGCGCTTAGCTACGGAGAGCACAAAGGGCAGATCGTCTTCGCTCTTCCTCGCAGCGCGATCGATCCCTTCCGCTCGGCGCTGTCACGCCCGCCGAGCGCCGACGGCAATGCAACAGACGAGAAATGGTCCGAAAAGCTCTACAACAATGTCGTGCGCACAGAGGTGAAGGCGGAAGTTCGCATCGAAGCGCGAGGTTTTACACTGGGAGACATTGCGCGGCTGGAAGTTGGCGATGTGCTTCGCCTGCCGATCGCGCCCACCGACCCGATCCGAGTCGTTGCAGAGGACCGCACGCTGTTCTGGTGCACATTGGGGCAGAAGGACGGGATGTATACGGTGCGCCTTGAGGAGTTTTCGGACCCGCGAGAGTCTTACATCGAAAACATTCTTGGCGTTTGATTAAGTTTGAGAGGATGGTGCGGCGATGAGCAATATGGACATGGACGGCGACGACCTGGACCAGCTCCTGTCTTCGGATGACGGTCCTTTTCCGAAGGAGACCGCAGAGCCCGCCAAAGGTCACTCGACCCGGATCGAGTCGATTCTGCGCATTCCGGTTGTCTTGCAGGTCGTCGTGGGCTCCGCGACGCTGCCGGTCTCCAACCTGCTGAAGCTGGGCCGAGGCGCCGTCGTGCCACTGGACCATCGTGTCGGCGACCCTGTTGATGTTGTCGTCAATGGGCGCACCATCGCGCGTGGCGAGGTCGTCGTCGTCGAAGAAGATGGCGCGCGCTTCGGCGTGTCGCTGACTGAAATCTGTGAACCGCAGAACGAACAATCCCGATAGGCGCGGAGCCGACCGAAACCGCTATGTCGACACTTGTCGCGCAGGAGTCCGGGCGCCCGCTGGGAGGCGCGGAAAAGGTCGCCGCCGTGCTGCTGGCGCTGGATCGCGACGTGTCGAGTCGTATCCTGAAGCATTTCGATCATAGAGAGCTGAAAAACATCGCGCGCGTCGCCGCGCGGCTTGATGCGATACCGTCGAAGACTCTGGAGCATATCTGCAATGGGCTGATCGACGAGATCAGCAATGGCGCGCCGGATCTTCTTGGCGGCGAGTCCGTTGCGGAGGAGCTTCTGGCCAGCGCCCTGCCGGATGAGCAGGTGGCCGACATCATGTCGGAACTGCGCGGCCGATCGAACAAGTTCCTGTGGCAGCGCATTGGCGCCTTGTCGGAGAAGGTCCTCTCTGATTTTCTCGCTAACGAGCATCCTCAGACGGCGGCGGTGATGTTGGCCCGCGTGGACCCGCCAACTGCGGCGAAGGTGCTGGCGCTCCTGCCCGCGCAGCTTCGCTCACGAACCATGCGACGCATGCTTGTTTCAAAGCCGGTCTCCGAGCATGTGCTGCATCTTGTCGAGGAGGCGCTTCAGGAGGATCTGTTCGCTGCCACCAACGCGCCGTCGACGGCGGAAGTAAGCGCGCGCGTCGCGGGCATCGTGAATCAGCTCGAGCGGGAGCAGATCGTCGAGATCATCGAAGGCATATCCGTCGCGGAGCCTGTTCTCGCCGAGCAGCTCAAGAGCATGATCTTCTCCTTCGAGGATATCGTCGGTCTCAGCCAGAAGGCGCGCATGATGATCTTCGATCAGGCGCCCACGGAGCGCGTGATCCTGGCGTTGCGCGGCGCTGAATCCGATATGCGGGAGGCCGTGCTGCCATGCCTGTCGCAGCGAACCCGGCGCATGGTGGAGGCGGAGCCCGCGTCTCCCGCCGAGCCGCCGCGCAAGGACATTGTCGCCGCGCAGCGTGAAATCGCCAACATCGTGCTGCGTCTCTCCGAACAGGGTCTCATCGATCTCGCCGCCGAGAAGCGTGGCGAGGTTGCATAAGTGTCGGAGAGCGAGGACGCCGATTCCAAGACGGAAGAGGCCACAGACAAGAAGATTAACGACACGCTCGAACAGGGCAAGACGCCCGTTTCGCGAGACGTTGGGACCGCCTTTGGAGTGTTGGGATTTCTTGGCGCGACCGCATTTCTCATCAAGCCGGCGGGCGCGAGTCTTGCCGCGGCGCTCGGGCTCCTGCTCGGAAACGCGGGCGCGCTCCGCCTTCGATCTGACGCCGATGCGATGCGCTATCTCGAAGCATTGGCGGCGGAGCTTGCGCGCGGGCTTACGCCTGTCCTCGTTCTGATCGTGGTTTCCGGTCTCGCCGGGTCCTTCGTGCAGGGTTTGCCGCGCTTCGTGTTCGATCGGATTCTGCCGGATCTGTCCAGAATTTCGCCGGGCGCCGGCCTCGGCCGATTGCTGAGCGTCGCATCCGTGGTCGAGCTTGCAAAGTCGGCGCTCAAGATCGCAATTGTCGGCGGCGCCATGGCGGTAGTCGGTTCGGGCGATCGCCACGCCTATGTCGACGCGCTTCGGATGGATCCGTCACATCTGCCCGCGACCGCGCTCGGCCTCATCTTCGATCTGACCAGCGTGGTGGCGATCGCGATGACCGTGCTGTCGCTCGGTGATTTCCTCTGGACCAGATTCAAGTGGCGCCGCGATCTGCGGATGAGCCGTCAGGAACTGAAGGAGGAATTCAAGCAATCGGAGGGCGATCCGTTCGTGAAGGCGCGCATGCGCTCGCTCGCGCAAGACCGCGCGCGCCGCCGCATGATCGCTTCGGTGCCGAAGGCGAGCTTCGTGATCGCCAATCCGACACATTACGCCATCGCCTTGCGATATGTGCGTGAAGAGGGCGGCGCGCCCATGGTGGTTGCGAAGGGCAAGGATCTTGTGGCGCTCAGGATCAGGGAGATCGCGGAGCGAAATGGCGTGCCTGTCATCGAGCGCAAGGAGTTGGCGCGCGCCATGTATGAATTCGTGGAGGTCGACAAGATGATCCCCCAGGATTTCTATCGGCCGGTGGCCGAGCTGATCCATTATCTCGAGGGGCTGTCGGCGCAGCGGCGCGGTTACTGAATGACGAGGTAGGCCTGGAGCGCGCCGGCGCTTTTGATCGCCTGAAGGATCGAGATGATGCCCGTCGGTTTCAATCCGATTTCATTAAGGCCACGCACGAGCTGCTTCAGCGTCGGACCGGCGATCATCGCGACCTGACCGCTTTGCTCGGCGGCGGTAATTGTGGTCTGGTTGGTCACGGTCGTCCGACCGTTCGAGAGCGGCGCCGGTTGTGAGACTTCTGGCGTTTCCGTGATGCGGACAGTCAGGCCGCCGTGGGTCACGGCGACCGGGGAAATCTGAACATCCGCGCCAATCACGACCGTGCCGGTGCGTTCGTCGATGACGACGCGCGCCGGCGTCTCCACCGCTACGCGCAGGTCTCCGATCTCGGCGAGGAAGCGTGTGGCGTGCGCGCCTCTCGGCAGTCTGAGCATGACGCTGCGATCGTCGCGCTCCTGCGCCAGCGGCGCCTTGTAGCGCTCACGGGTGAATTTGTTGACGGCGTCCGCAATACGGACGGAGGTCGTGTAATCGGGATTGCGCAATTGCAGGACGAGCGGGCCGTCGGCCGTGGGGCGCGGCGGCTCGCGCTCGATCGTGGCGCCGTTTGGAATGCGTCCCACTGTCGCGACGCCATGGGTGAGGGATTCGTTCTGCCCCTGCGCCGCGAAGCCGGAAACGGCGATCGGTCCCTGGGCGATGGCGTACACGGCGCCGTCGATTCCGGTCAGCGACGTGAGAACCAGCGTGCCGCCCATCAGAGAGGTTGCGTCGCCCAGCGAGGAGACGGTGACGTCGATCGTCGAGCCCCAGCCGACGAAGGGCGGAAGTGCGGCCGTGACCATGACCGCCGCAAGGTTACGCGTCCGCATGGTGTTGTTTGGCTTCACATTGACGCCCATGCGGTCAAGCAGGGCGGACGCGGACTGCTCGGTGAAGGGCGCATTGCGGAGCGTGTCGCCCGTGCCTTGCAGACCGATCACGAGACCATAGCCGATGAGCTGATAATCACGCGGGCCAATGGGCGCGGTGATATCCTTGATGCGCACATCCGCCTGCGCCACCCGCGTCAGAAGAAGAAAGGCCGCGACGGCGATGAATCGGCGCATCATCCTTCGCCGACGCGGATCGAGCCGTCGCTTTGCACGCGGCCGGAGATGAAGAGGCCGCTGTCCTGGTTGCGGACGCGAATGATGTCGCCGACGCCTCCGGCCTGTTGCGCAATGCCATAGGTGACGATATCAAGCCCCGCCTCGGCGAAGATGACCTTGACCTGCGCGCCCACGATCACGACACGCGGATTGTCGACGGCCATGATCTGAATGGGCTGGCGAGGCAGAAGCGTGCGCCGCGCCACCTTGCCGATCAACGCCTCGCGCGAGCGGATATAAAGCGGCTCGCTGTCACGCGGCACGACATCGCCGCGCTCGTCGAGCATGGAGTCGGTGATCTTGTCGCCGGGATAAATGGTGACGCGCGGAACAGGAAATGCTTCCTGCGCCCATGCGCTGGCGGCGCAGGCGCAGGCGAGCGCGGCCGTGAGCGCGCCCCTGAGGAGTCGCATCATCTGATGCCCTTGGAAATCGTGCCCGCCATCTCGTCAGCGGCCTGAATGACCTTGGAATTGAGTTCGAACGCGCGCTGCGCCGAGATGAGATTGACGAGCTCCTTGACGGGATCGACGTTCGAGCTTTCGAGATAGCCCTGATTGACGACGCCGAAGCCCGGATCGCCGGGCACGCCGACAATGGGTTGTCCGGAGGCCGCCGTCTGGCGGAAGAGGTTGCCGCCGAGGGCCTCGAGACCCGCGTCGTTCGGAAAGGTGGCGATCGTGATTTGTCCGAGTTGTTGCGGATCGGTCTGACCCGCGATCATCGCGGAGACGACGCCGGTCTGACTGATCGAAACGCTGAGCGCATTGCTCGGCACGGTGATGGTCGGGCTGAGCTGATAGCCGTCGACCGTGACGAGCTGACCTGTCGCATTGGTGCTGAACGAACCGGCGCGGGTGTAAACCGTCTCATTGTCCGCGCCGAGGATCTGAAACCAGCCATGTCCGTTGAGACTCAGATCGTAAGGGTTGCCGGTATTGGTCATCGCGCCTTGCTGTTGCAGGCTGCGCACGGCGGCGGTGCGCACGCCGAGACCGAACTGCGATCCCTGCGGCACCGTCGCGTCGCGTCCGCGATTGGAGACGCCCTGGAGGCGCTCGGTCTGATACAGCAGATCGGTGAATTCGGCGCGGGAGCGCTTGAACCCCGTGGTGTTGATGTTCGCGATATTGTGCGAAATGACTTCGATATTCTGCTGCTGGGCGCTCATGCCTGTTGCGGCGATAGCGAGTGCTCTCACGATACGCGCTCCTCAAATCGCCATGTGGATGATGTCCTGATAGGCGGCGACGGCCTTGTCGCGGAGCGCGATGGCCGTGTGAAGATCGCGCTCCGCCTGCATGACGGCGCTGACGACCGTCTGCACGGAGGCCTTGCCCTCGACGCCGGCGATCGCGCTCGCCTCGCCGCTTTTCACAGAGTCCACCGTGGAGGCGGCGAATTGCCCGAGAATGTCGCCGAAGGAGGCGGCGGCGGGGGATGCGCCAGCGACAAGGGCCGGGGTCCGTGTCAAAATGCTTTCGGCAAGAGGCGCGACGGCGGTCGCGGCGATGGAGGCGAGCGGAAACATCAGGCGCCTAAATCGCGACGTAACATATTGAAAATAATAAAGATAAAACCATAAGCGGAAGTGCTTAGCCCACAGTGGAGCCCACAAACGAAAAACGCCCTGCCGGTTCATCCGCGGTCAGGGCGTTTCTTGGTCCGGCTTGGAGAACACCGGCGTTCAGAAACGATAACGCTTTGATTCCGCAACGGCAAGGCCACGGTTCACGCCGCCATCCGCGCGGCGTCCATGCTCTTCCGGATCTTCGCCGCCGCCCACGCCGTCGTCAGGCATTGCGAGAAGGTCCATCCGAGCCCGAGGCGCTGCCCGTCCCGGAAACGCCTATGGGCGTCCAGCATGATGGCGCGCCGGTCAGGTTTCATCGCTGTCGCCGCTCCCCGGGCTCGTGACGTCGCAGACGACATACATCCGCGCCTCGTCATCCGTCTCGCCGTCGCCGAGGAACGTCGGACCAGCGGGAACGATATCGAGCTGGCCATGCGGACCGTCTCGGAAATTGTCGATAAGCCTCTCGAGGTTGGCGCGGGCCTCATATGCATCCCTGCCCGTCGTTGCAAATTCCACAAGCATTTTTCATACTCCAAGATTATCGCCAAAAAGCGCATGAATTAACTGCGCATGACAATGCTGCTTCAAAAATATTGGAACGTAAATAGCCGCATAGTTACCTTTTCGTATGGTTGGCTTTGTTGCTTTTGTAGTTTGCTATTCTACTGGTTGTTTTAATTTTGCTTTCTTTCGCGCCTCGCGATTTGCAAACCTACAAAAATTTTTCCGCCTATACCACCGGCGGCCATTTCGACGGGAAGAACCAGCCTCCCCGCCTGTCCACGGGCGGGCTCTTGCCCTTCGTCTCGCGCCAGTGCGCTGCCCATGCGCGCCATTCGTCTGAGCCGGCGGGGATCCAGACCAGCGCGGCCGCCGGCGTCGGCGGCGCTGCGCGGTCTGCGGCATAGGCCCGCACGGCCTCGACGATCTGGCGCGCCGATCGTTTTTCCACGGCCATTCGCTCCACCATCGCGACGATCTCGGCGAGGGCGTCTCCGCGTGGGCGCGCATCATGCGCACGCGACGCGCACGCGTGTTTTTCTGTTCTGGAATCTAGAGGGATCATCACCTTGATCCTCCCGGTTGCGAGCCCATAGGTCGACCAGCCCCGGCGACGTCGCGGGGCGGGCCGATGGTCTCCCGCGTCTTGCGCGTGAGCCCCCCGTGCTGCATGCGGCGCGCACGGGTCGGCGACTGCTTGCGACGCATGCCGTTGCGCCGGCGTCCGGGCCTTCGCCTTCAGGTCTGCCCGTGGCCTAGGGACGCGCCCCGCAGTAGGCCGTGATCCTCCCGCCGCTGCCGTCTGAGACCGTCCAGCGCGAGGTCCGCTCCCGCGTGCGGGGCGGCAATGGTTGGATGCGAGGGGTTCCCGGAGGCAGCGGGGGCAGCTTCGGAAACCCCTCCCCGCCGCCTAGGTGTGGGGCAGGCGGCGGATTCTGGCGCGCTATCGCCGGCGGCGGCGGATTGCGGCAGCTACAGCGCGATCAGCCGCCGCCCTGCGGGCGAAAGCGCCCTCGAAGGCGCGCCACGTCTCGGCGATCGTGAAGGCCGTCCAGAGCAGCGTGAAGGGGGTCAGGAAGATCAGGGTAACGACGGTCTGGTCAGACATGATCGCCCCCGCTGATCGCATAGGCGGCGGCGCCGAGCCGCCGCACGAAGGCGTCGCGCTGGGCGAGGGTGTTGAACTGCCACTCGTCGCGCCGGCCGTCCTCGCGCAGGAATTGAACGGAGAGCCCTGCGGCGCGCCGCTCGGCGATAACGCGCCGAGTCGTCTCGACAACGGCCGCCGGGAGCGTGGGCGGCAAGCTATGCACGAAGCTGTGGTCGAATTGCATTGGGCAAGCCTCCGCCGTCCATGGAAAGGGGTGCTTTCCGTGTCGGATTGTGCTAATAGCACCTTGATGGTGACAAATGCACTCTAGCAGGCGTTATTGATGGTGACAAGTGCACAAATTCGAGCCGCTCGGGGGCTGCTGAACTGGACGGTCAGGGACCTTGCAGAGAAGGCGAACGTCCATCGCAACACCGTCACACGCGCGGAAACTGATCCGAGCGGGACAGGTCATGCGAACGCCGCCATCCGGCAGGCCCTCGAGGCCGCCGGGGTCATCTTCGTGGATGAGAACGGGGAAGGCCCGGGCGTGAGGCTCAGGAAGGCCCGGCAGGAATGACGAAGCGCGACTGGCGCCGCACCTCATTCAAGCGGCTGGACGGCTCCGTAGAGGCCGCGCCGGACGATTGGTCGCTCCTATACGACAACGGCCGGCCGATCGCCCGTATCTATCACTACGGCTTTGGGCCCAACGCCGGCCGCTGGGCCTGGTTCGTCCTGGTCACGCCGGATGGCGTTCCGGGGAACGGCGGGACGGGGGTCGCGGAATCCGGGCGCGAGGCCCGGGAGGCTTGCGAGCGCCTCCTGCCGCCCGGGACGCAGGAGCGGCGGCCCCTGCCCACGCGGGAGAGCGTGTGACGCCCATCCATGGTAAGAGCCCGCCCCCGGTAGTGATTCACCCGGGGAGCGCACATGGTCGACGCGGCAGTAATCGACGAAGCCGAGGCCGGCGAGGCCGCCGAGGATGCAGCCTCAGAGCCATCGCCGGCGCCGCGCGGCAAGACGCTCTTGGATCTGGAGCACGGGGAATGCCGGTGGCCGCTCGGCGACATTTGGGACCGGCGAGGTCCCGTTACTGAGTATTTTTGCGGCGAGGCAACAGTGCCAGGGTCCTCATATTGTCCGAAGTGCCGGGAGCGCGCCTTTGTCCCGAAGCGCCCGCACGGCTCGGCGACAAGGCCAATGGGGACTGATCGCCGCCGGTGAGGATTTGGTCCACGCGCGCTTGTGGGAGATCAGCGAGAACCTGCATCGCGCGGAACTCACGGCGCTCGAACGTGATGAGCACGTCGCTGAGTGGATCAGGCTGGCAAATGAAAAGACTAAGCTGGATGGCGTTTCGTCCCAAGTTGGGACAAAACTCTCCAAGCGTGGACGGACAGGAGAAGGTAGGCCGGAGAGCGGCGTCCGCGCCGCCTCTCGCGAACTTGGGATCGATAAAGACGACGCCCACCGCGCCGTGAAGGTCGCCGGGTTGTCCGACGCCGCAAAGAAGGAGGCTCGCAAAGTTGGGCTCGATGATAACTGGTCCTCGCCCTCACAGCCCCAGAAACGTCCGCGCGTCCACGATCGCGCGCTCGAGAGCAGCGGCGACATGCGGCGGAATCGCCTTTCGGTCGGCGTCTAAATCCAGGGCAATGTCGAGAGCGGCGACGGCGCGGCGCGGGAGACGTTCGGCTTCAGCTAATTTCTCCAGAACGTCCAGCCAGGCGCTCCGCTGGGCCTTGTTCAGCATCGCCCATCTGATCGGCGGAGCCGTCATGATCGCCGGCGCGTTCATTGCCGCGCCTCCGGACCGAAGGCGTGCTCCGCGACGATCTCGACCAGCGGCTCAGGGACGCCGCGGCGCTCCAGAAACCGGCGGCGGCGAGCTTGCAGCCCGTCAGCGGCGGCGCTAGGCTCGGAATTGATCGTGAAACCCTCAATTTTGTGATCAGCTTGGGCCTTTCCGGCTGCCCCCGGAAAGGCCCGTAGTTTTTCGGCCATCATAATTTCCTTGCTGATAGTCAGCACCACGCGGGTGCCTGCGACTCCGGGGAATCCCCAATTGTCAAACCGTGCTCTTGGTGCGACGGTCGGTCACGCAACGGGGCCTCTCTGTGACCGTTGCAAAGCCTGGCATCGAGACACTCAGGCGAGGGTTGGCGGCGCTGCTCGTTCCGGCGTCGCCAACCTTCGTCACCCCTTCAAGCTCGGATGGTTCATCAGCTCCGGCGGCAGGAACGCGGCGCTTGTCGCAAATGCTTTCGCAACATCGCGCCCGACGTCGAGAGAGAACGATTTCGCCGCCGCGTTCATGAGGTCGAGAAACTGCGTGTGGTTGATAACGCCGGCTGTGAGCAGCGCTTTCCAAATAAGACCGACGTGCTCAGTGAGCGCCGCCTTCACCTCGATCTCATCTTCCTGCATAATCATTTTTGATCTCTCTTTCCTTGGGGATTAAGGCCCGTTGGGCCGTCATGGCTTCCGCCGCTGCGCGTCGGCGACCAAAGACGGGACCTGCGCCATGGCTTGCGCCACACGTTTGCCGACGATGATCTCGACATGGCCTTTCGTGATACGCGGCTCGACATCGACGCCCGCGTAGTTATGGACGGTCACGCCAGGGTTCTGGTGGCCCTTGGACGCGCCGTCCATGGCGACGGGGACCTTTCCGCCCCGGAGCGGAATGAATGCTTCAGGGCCGCTGCCCTCGCCGAAGAGAGCGAGCTGGGGCGAGTTGGCCACGCCGCCGCCCGCATAGGCCCGCAAGGGGATCGGCCCTGTCGGGCCCATGATGCCGCCATCGGCGAAATGGAAGGTGCTCGAGAGCCAATCGCTGATCCCGCTAAAGAATCCGCTGCCGCTCGCGCCGTCTTTTGGCTGAAACAGATTTCCGAGCCCGGAGAAGAGGCCGCCGACGCCCGGCACATTGGCGCCAGGAACGCCCGGAATGCCTCCGCTCATATTCACGGTTGCGGCGTTGACGTTCATCGTCTGCGTCTGCATGGCCTTGCCATCGAGATGCAGCATAGAGGCGAGACTGCCGAACAGGCCGCCCACGGCGCCGTCCTTGCCCTCAAGGTTCAAGAGCTTCGCCATCAGCCCGGAGCCAGTCATCGCGGCGTCGAAGATGTTGCCATTCATGCTCTTCAGGAAGCTCGCGGCGACGTCTTTCGGCTTGCCATTGTTGAGGAGCAAGTCTTTCAGGCCGCCTGAGACGGAGCCCGTCACGCTTTTGTAAGCATCGTTGAACGTCTTCGTAGACTCGTTCAACGCTTCCTGAGCAGTCTTGGCGGCCGTCAGTTTGTCGACCAACTCGCCGATGTGATCCTTGTGCTCTTTCGAGGCGTCGGACCCGAGCTTCTCAAGCCAATTGCTTTTGTCGATTTCCGCCTGCACGGCCTTGTGCGCGTCGCCGAGTGACGACGCGAGGCGAATCTGGTCCTCAAGTTCCTTGCTGACAGACTGATACTTCTCCAGCTCTTTTTCGGCGTCTGATTTGCCGCCGGCGCGAGACGCTTTGCTCGCGGCGTCATATCCCACATAGCGCTGGCGTGACGCGCCTATTTCGATTGCCGGGAGTGTCTGCGCCGGTCCCTTCTCGACCGCAGGCGGCTCGAGCCAGCCGCTCTTGCTGGTCCAGTCCGGAATGTAGCTGCGCAGAAGATTGTAGAACTGGCCCGCCTTCGTCATGGCGTCTGCAATCGCGCTCTCGATCGCATAGAATCCCATTTTCACGTCAGTGAGCGGAACGGCGAGCTTTTCGAAAGAAGCGAGCAGCTCATTGTGCGCCGTCTGCGCGGCGGCATTCACTTGGCGCTCGAGGTCGGAAGCATAGCGCGCCGCTTCGTCAAGCGGAGCGGATGTTTTGCCAAGAGCGCGCGCCAGTTCGTCGACGGAGTTGAAGAGCGCGCGGCCTTCGTCCTGCCCGAGTAATGCCTGAGCGAGGCTCATGCTCTCTGTCGCCGGCAGTTTCTTTATCTCGTTGCCAACGGCGTCAATGTATTGCGGGAGAGTTTGCACATGGTCGAGGGTCGACAGAAACCCGGCGTCGATCTGTTTGACGACGCTCAAAACGTCGCCAGAGTTGCGCTTGAATTGTTCGAAGCTCCTTGAGGCGTTCGCAATCGCCGAGCCGGTTTCATCCTGCGTCAATCCGGCGCGTGCGCCGACGACATTCGCATTCATGATGCCGGATGGACGCGCTCCGATCTTCTCTGCCTGCTTCTGGAGGTCGACAAGAGCGTTTGTCGCCTCGGACGCGCCGAAGGTGATGCCGGCAATCGCGCCGACAACGCCGGCGCCCATAATCCGCGCGGGAGATAGCAGGCCGAGGAGGCTCTGCCCCATGGCTTTGACGCCCGCCGTAAATCCCCCCTGATGCGACGCGAGAATATCGTAAACTTGCACGCCCTGTTGCATAAAGACAGTCATGGCATGCTGGCCAGAGCCGAGCGACACGGCGATGTCCTGAAACTGACGGGACATATTTATAGCTTCGTAAGCAGCGAGACCGCCTGTTTTCCCGCCGCCGGTGGCGGTCATCATGGCAACGGTCGCCTGTCGCTGCTCAATCACGCGTTGCGCGGCACTATATGCAGCCGTGCCAGCGAGCCCTTGCTGTTGCGCGCGGTTTAGAGCTTTCTGCGCGCTCTCAAGCTGGTTGATCTGTCTGAATAGCGCGTCCTGTTTCGCGAAACGCTGGAGGCCTCGATCGGCAGACTCGACAACCTTCGACGTCCGATCGAATGACGCGGTGAGCTTGTCCAGCTCTACAGCGGCCTGCGCGGCGCCTTGCGTGGCGACATGAATTTCAATTTCGGAAATGATCGCGTCTGCGCTGGCCATTTGAAACCTTCCTGCCTTAGTCGCCGGGGGGCCGTAGTCCCCCGGCAATGTTCGTCTGGCTTTGTCCTAGAAAGATCTCGACGGCCATCACACCGGCGAGCTGGGAACATCACGCTCTGGTAGCGAGCGTGACGATATTCGACTTGGTTTCCGTGCCCTGGAACGGCAGCACCGGCGTGTAGAAACCATTCTGACCGTCCAGCCGATAGACGAAGCGGAACACGCTCTGGTCGCTCACGAATTGCACGTCGGCCGATAGCGAAAGTTTCATGCCCTGATGAACACAAATGTAGCTCGAAAAGTCCACGAAGGTGACATCTCCTTCCGTTCCGAGCGTCGAGGCATACTCGACCGGGATCACTGGCCTGCCGAACAACGTCGGATAGAGACTCGCGCCGCCACTCGCCGGCAGATAGACGGGAATGCTACTTGCGCCGATCGCCTGCGACATTGCGAAGAGCTGTTTCTCAATATCGGTATTGATTAGCCAAACGGCACGGTGGCGTGAGCCCGCAACCATCCTCTGGTACATGTTGAGCACGTTCTCGTAGACGATGGTCTTCGCCGCCTGCCCGGACTCTTTCGCTACTGTGATTTTCGCCGAGCTATTCAGGATGCCGAGCGGCTGTCCCGGGCCAGTCCCGGAGAAAATCGCCTTCTCGACCGCGAACGCCATTTCCGCCGAGAACGCCGCGCGGAGCGACGACTCCAGCATCGGTGAGTCGTTGAACAGCTCGTTGCTGACGTAGCAGAGCGCGACGCATTTCTTTGCGCTGAAGGACAACTGCCGGAAGCGGGGCGTGCTTGCAGCGGGCGCGCTTCCTTCACTCACCCATGCAGCTAACGCGCCACCGTACCGGGAACCGTCAGCACGGCTAGTTTCGTCGATCGCCGGGATCTTCACATCAGCAAGCGGACCGCTCGTCTCGCGAACATCGCACAGCGGCAAAATGACCGATTCCTTGAACAAGCTTTCGACCAAAGTTGGTAGAAAGGCCGTGTCGACGAGATAGCCGGCGTTTGAACCGTCGATCTCGCCGGCGCCAGCCGGCGCACGAACAAGGCGCGCATCGTGTTCGCCGCTGGCGCGCGCTTTCCAGATGGCCTGCATCTGCTCGCCAAAGCTGGAGAACGTCGCCGAGTTCCTTGCCTCCGCATAGGCGCGGGACCGGTCGGACCGCTTCACGGCGCGGCCGAGCACAAGGGCGTTTTCGTCGGCGCCGACGGGGACAAGTGAAACTTCCATGAGCTCGGCTTTCTGAATATCGAGCGCGCCCAGCCCGCGCGCCGGGTCTGTGGACCGTTTTGCGTCAACGACCATCCATCCGATGCTGCACGCGGACATGGCGCCGCTGCGATAAAGTTCGTAGAGTTCCGCGCCGTCTTCCGTGTCCGCAAACAGGATTGTGCCCGTCAGGCGCCCGTCAGGCAGCTCCATGATCGAAGTGACTTTTCCAACGGCGCGCCCGGTCGGATCGTGGCCTTCGATAACAACCGGATTTCGCCGGAAGCTTGTGAGGCCGTCGCGGGTCTGACCTTTCCAGTTGGAGACCCAGGCGCCTTTCATAATTTGGTGATTATCGCCTCGGACAGCGCCCGGATTTGCGAAAACGAAGGAAATTGTTTTATCCGTCCGCGCCGCGAGGTCGCCGGGCTGGACGGAGGCAAGGCGAGTCATCACACTGCCTTGCACGCGCATAGTAGAGGGCGAGGAATGCTTGGTCATTTCACTTTCCTTCGACGTGCGGAAGGTCCGCTTCAAGGCGGTGCAAGAGCGCTGGAATTCCGCTCTGGTCGGCGAGCAACGCCGCTTCCGTCGCGGCTTCGATCGCCGCGGCAATCGCCGAGAGGCGCGCCCGGATACGGTCGGCGTTGCTTTCGGTCCGCACGACATTGCGGGCCGCCCACACGTCGATTTCCGTTCTTGGAGTGGTTTGGATGGCTTTGCGCGTGGCCTCGGCGTCATCCTTCATTTTTTCAATGAACTCGGCGATCAGCGGCGAGGCGGTCGCGGCGAGCTCGTGCTCGATTTCCTGACAGCGCGCCGTATAGGAGAGCGAAGCCATCGTCTTCGCGCCGGCGGCACGGGCGTGCTTGTCGCGCGCTGCGCGGAGAGCGGCCTCGGCCTCTCGGACCGCGGCCAAAGTTTTTGCGGCAGCCGCCTCGAGCCGAGGGAATTCTTTCTCGACGTTTTTGTGTTGGGCGGCCAGCTCATTGGCGAGCGCTGTGCGCTCGCTCAAACGAGCTTCCTGAATCTCTCGGGTGATGGTCGCGCCGAGCGTCGTGGCTTCCAGCCTGCGGAGAAACTCATCATTATCGGGCATTTTCACGCGCCTGCTCCTTCTGATCTAAGAGGAGGATCGCGCGTCGCCGAGGACATGAAAACTGAGAGCTAATGTCCCCCGGACACTATGCGCCTAATTTGCTTCGCCGAGCTCGGAACATCGCCGCCGGGGGCGGCGCGGAACGCCTCGAAAAGGTGCTGCTTGTATGTGCCGGCATATCGATCCGGCAGGGTCGCGCGCGCCTTATCTCTGGTCCACCCGTTGCCCGCGTATTTTGCGATCTCGGAGGCCATCCGGACAGCCCCCCAGCCCGTCTGCCGCGCCATCGCGCGTAACGCCCTATCCCGCCGCTCCTGAGCCTCCTGGGCCGCCCAGGAGCGGCCGCCGGGGGCCGCGGCGAGCCCAAGGCATTCCTCAAGGGGTGTAGCGCCCCCGGTGGCGAGGTATCGCTCCAGCGCCTCGACGAGTAGCTCGACGTCAGGCGCGAAGCCCTGGAGCAATTGCGTGGCGCGCCGGAGCGCGGCCACGATCTCGAGCGGATCTTCCATCATCCCGCCCTCGACTTCTGCGCCGCGCGGGCAGCTTCATATCGCGCCCGCCCGATGGCCAGACGGCGTTCCTTCTCGGCCTCGACGGCTGCGCGGCTCTCGGGCGAGCGCGGGGTCAGACTATTGTCGCCGGGGGGCCTGACGTTCTGTAGGACGGACCCGTAGTGCCGGGGATCGATCCACTTCATCGAGTCAAGGCCGGCTGTGTAGGCCCCAAGCAGCTCGAGGTCGAAGTCTGGCCGTGTGATGCGAGACAGCGCGGCAGACGAATGGATGACTCGCAACTTCGCTTCTGCGTAGAGCAGCGCCTCGGGCGCCAGGCGTCGCTCGCGAATGACGCGCCACAGTTGTTGCCAGTCTGTCATCGCGTCTACGGCGTCAATGTCGCCACGCACAACGGCGAGGCGCGCATCATCCTGGTAGGCGTGGAGCGGCACGCCGAGGTGCTCGCCAATGGTCGGGATATTATCGTCTTCCATTATGCAGATCCCTTCGTGGTCAAGAGGGCGAGAGCCTTGGCGTTCAGGTCGCGAACGATGCGCTCGGGCATGGCGTCTTTCTTGGCCTCAGGCGAGTTGGCAGCTTGCGCGGCGAGCGTCGTCCGATACCGCAGGAGCTCGCGCGCCGCCGCGACGCGTGGGGTCGGTTTGAGGCGAGGATTGCGGGCGATCGCCTCCAGAATGGCGACGGGATCAAGCGGCTCGGGAGGCGGAGCCGCCTTAGTGCGAGGCCGCGTCGTGCGTCTTGTCTTTTTGGTTGGCGCCTTCATTCTGGATCTCCAGTTATTGGCCTTAGTGTAACACTATTTAGCACGGAAAAAATTCGCTCAGCGCGCGCGCCTGGCCGCCGAATGAGCCTGCGGCCGGTTACGGGCCCCCATGCGTGAACTTAACTTTAACCCCCGCCCTGTGGCGATGCCTCGGGCTAATGGTTACGCTCTCGCACCAATGGTCAAGGCACAGCCACAGGGAGGCCCGCTTGGTGGCCTTGCCGGTCGATCGGCTACCACCCACCGGGAGACTGCTACACAACGCCAGCGGCCTTGCCTGCCCCCGCGCCGAGCGCCTCGCGCAGCTCTTCGTCGGCCTGCTCCTGCCGCCGCTCCTGCTCGAGGAGCATGTGCCGGATCAGGAGCCCGACATCGGTGCGCCACAGGCGCCCGTCGTGGATGGCGGTCGCGGCGGCTATCGCGGTCACAGTGATCTCAGGGTCGACGGCCGGGTCGCTGATCAACCCAATGATGATCTTCTCCTTGATCCGGCGCTTGATCTCTTCGGGCGGAAAGAACGCGGCGTCGTGCAAGCGCACCAATCCGCGACTCGTGATCAACCATGCATCGCCGATCGTGAGCAGCGGCGTTCCGATGTCCGTCATGTGCTGGCCTCGTTGTTAGGAGAATTATCACGCGCCCCGGCGCCACTTCGCGGCGAGCATTTCGATTTGCTGACGAGTCGCCCGGCGCGGTCGCGCGTTACGCAGGGTCTCGAATACATCGGGACGCGGCGGCGCGGGCGCCGGGCGCTGTGTCGCTGGGGGCTGCGTCGCTGGGTGGGGTGCGGGCTGGCGCGGCAGTCGCAGCAACCGCGAGCCGTTCGGTCCCGTCGCATTAGCAAGATTGATCGCCATAACCGTCCTCGTTGTCGCCGGTCGACACGATCGCCGGTGGTTGAAAAGGGACGCAAAACGCGCGACGCAATTAGGGTTAGTTTTGTCCCCTAATTCACTATTTATTGCGTTATGGAGTTTGTGGACTTTCTCCCTTTATGACCCGTATCCTGTGCGTGGGCGCGCGCGTCACGCGTATAGAAGAGAAAAAGCGAGGACGGGTTATATAGGGGGAAACTCCACAAACTCCATAACAGCCAAGTCCACGGCGTTAATGAAGGGACTCGCGAGCCCCTCCCGCCGGTTCAAAATGGTCCACCGTGCACAAGATTCTGGATCACGAAGCCCTCGGAGACTTCCCTAACGGTATGGCCGAGGCGTTCTATGCGCTCCCGGAACTCCTTTCGACCTAACGGCTCGATGTTATGCGTGGTCGCCCAGTCATTGAATTTCTTGCGCGCATCGCTGATCAGCAATTTTTGCGCGCCTGCCTTCTTTTCGCATTCCGTCTCGATCCATTGTGCTACGCGGTCTTGGCTTTCGAGATATTCACCCGTAGCCAGCGTCACCACCGGCGGCGGCTGAAGCCCGATCTTCTGCCACTCCGCGCAGCCTTCGATCATCCATTGCAGAATGCCGCCGCTCTCGGCGATCAGCTTCGCTTCAAGGTCCTTGTCGCGCTCTGACGCCGGGATCGTGACGACGAAGGGTAGCAGATAGAGACGACGCCGGAATGCTTCCGATACGTCGCTCAATCCGGGTTTGTGGTTGCCAGCAATGAGTAGTTTCATTTGCGGAACGAAGTCGAAAAAATCCTGCCGCATCAGCCGGGCAGAAACTTCGTCGCCGCCGGTCAATTCCTTGATGCGGGATTCCGCCCATTTCTGATTTGGCTCGATTTCAGACGAAACAACCAAGCGCTTGCCGTGCATCCGCGCAATCTCTGTAGGGTGAGATTGAAATTTGTTTGCGGTAAAAACGCTGGACGGCGCGGACAGCGCATAGTCGTTCAAGATGGTTTTGACGACGCGCAGCAACGTCGACTTTCCGTTCGCGCCTGAGCCGTGAAGAAAGAAAAGCGCATCTTCTGTCGTGAGCCCAGTGAGGCAGTAGCCAAACACCCGGCGAAGATACGCGACGAAGTCGCGATCCCCGCCCGTGATACGCATTAGGAACTTCAAAAATGTGGGACAGCCGCCGCCGGGAGCAACAGACGTGATCTTGCCGAGGTAGTCATCAGGACGATGCGGCCTCATCTCGCCCGTCTCAAGGTCGACAACGCCGCCGGGGGTGTTAAGCCACATAAGGTTTTGGTCCCACTGTCCAACGGTCGCGACAAGGCGCGGGTCAGACTGGGCGATGTTGACGACAGCGGCGCGCGTCTTGGCGCTTGCGAGCCGTTTTTTCTCGGCCGCCGTTTCTGCCGAATTTGCAGCCGCGCGGCAGACTTTACGCGCCGCATCATATGTCGAGAGCTTCTCGTCGTCTCGCCAGACGCGGCCATCATAGACGCGCCATTTCCCCCAGACTGGGACGAAGCGGAGCATATGGCCAAAACGCTCAGCAAATAGCAGCGCAAGCCAATCCTCCGAGTATTCCGGAGTCTGCACGCCCTCGTCGCGATCGTCGTCTCTCTCACCATCGCTCTCGACGGAATCTCGCGTTGCATTAAATTTCGCTTCCGTGCGCATGCGCATTTCCTCATATCGGGCCTCCGCCCGTTTGATCTCAGCCTGAAACAGCGGGTCGCTCATGTCGAAGTCGCCGAACGTCTCGGCCAGGGCCGCCGCCTGCTCCTGGGGTGTGACGTTCTCCGCCACCCAGCGCCGCAGGTCGTCCATCGTGCGGCCCTCGCAATGGCCGTGGTGGCATTGGAAGCCCCTCAGCCCCGGGCGGTAGCCCGCATCCTCTCGGCCGTCAGAGTGCTCGTCTGCCCATGGGCACCGCACAGAGATAAATCCGGCGGCGTTGGGTGTGGCGTCGAGCACCATGTCTCGGGTCTCAAAGAAATGCCTGACGTAATCCGCCTCTGACTCTTCCGTCGTCGCGTTGCGTGTTCCGCCAACGCCCTTGAACTTCGACAGCGCCTCGGGCGTAAGATCCACGTCTAGCCAGTCGGCGAGCTCCGCGACCGTGTAGACGCGCGACGGCTCCCACACCCAAAGCCGGTGCGGCCAGCCCTTGCCGCCGTTCTTTTCCAGGACGGCAGGTTTCACATTGGAGCCGACGGGGACGCGCACGACTCGCGTCACGCTTTTCATCCCCGGATCGCGCAAACTTGGGTTGATCTCTGGATCGCCGATGATACGCGAGACAAGCGCCTCCGTGGCGCGGGCGTCGGTCGCATCTGTGAGCTTATAGCCGAACTGGAAATTACCCGGCGAGGTCTCCAGCTCATAGGTCGCCGGCGGCATCGTCAGACGCAGTGCGCCCTCGTTGACCTTCGTCCCGACGTCGTCGACGACAAAGACGAACTGCCTCTCGAACAGCTCCTTTGTCCGCAGAAACCTTCCGTCGCCAGCGCGCCGAAAAAGACTCACGCAAAAGTAATTCGCCGTTTCGCCAGTCAGCTTCGGGATGACCTTTTTCGCCGGATGGGAAACCCATTTATCATTGTCCCCGGCGGCAAATGACTGGATGGGGACGCGCCCCCATTCATCGCCAGCAAGCGCGCGCAGAAACTCTTCATTCGTGATCTCGACGGGGGACATGATGGCCTCTACAGTTGAGGCCGATCCGGGGTTGATTTTGTCGCCGCGCGCTAGTATAAATAGCGAGTGATTTGGTTTGCGCGGTGGCGACGCTCTCAACTCCGAGCGGCCAACGAAGATAGGAAAAAGGCGCTCCCCGTCAGGAGCGTCTTTTTTCATTTGTGCTCAGTAGATTAAGGGCCGCGGCGAGCCGACGGGATGGTTTGCAGCTCGCCTTAGCGTCGCGATGAAATTTCGCCGGCCGCGCCAGTCGCTTGGCGTCCTGGGAAAAAACATCAGGATAGTGCCGCCGCTGGGCGCCCGAAACATCGCACGGACATGGCGCCCGATCCGGCAATCTATCAGCTCGAATCCGGCGCCAGCGGCGAGCTCGATGTATTCTTTGGAGCTAGTTTTTAGGCGCATGAATGGTCCCCTCAGTGTGGATTGACGTCAAATTCCGGAAGGGCGATCGGCGGTGCGCGGCCGCGCGGGCGCGGCCTTCGATCCAAGCGGTTCATGGGTGTGCTCACAGGTCAGGCGGCGTCGCCGCCGGGGTGCGAGTGCTGGGCGGACATCCGCGACATGAGAGCAGCCCATTTCTTTTTGTCGGCTTCCTCCTGCGCCCGCTTTTCTGCGAGGTAGCGGACATTGCCCGCTTTAATTTCATCGGAGCGCTCGATCAGATAGCGGACTCTGGAGTCGTGGCATTTATTGAAGAGCGCGAGCTTTTCGGCGGATTCATTCTGCATAATCTTTCTCCACTAGTTAGTGATTGTTTTTGCGCGCCTATCCGGATTAGGCGGCTTCTCCGCCGCTGCTGATCTGCAAGAGGCGATTCAGTTCCGATTCGGGAACAAGCGTCCGGCCGCCGACGCGCACCATCTTCAACTTGCCGAGCTTCTCCAGCTTATAAAAATAGGCCGTGCTCAGCCCCGATACTCGGCTGGCGTCTTTGAGCCTGCGCGCCTTCGGCGCAACATCATTCTGATCACGCTGCATAGCGGTCTCCTTAGTTTTCATTAGTAGAAAACTAGTGTCCACCATACTGCTCTGTCAACAACAAATAGCCCATAAACCATTGATTTTTAATAGGGTTAGTTTTGTCACCTAATTTGCCTAATTAGGGTTAGTTTTGTCACCTATTAGATTTAATTCGGGTTAGTTTTGTCGCCTATTAAGCCGCTTTCCAGATAGTCGGCCCAGTCCCGCATTAGAAGTCGCCGCTTCTGTAACGCGTCGCCGCGACGATAGGACAGTTCCGTCGCGTCGCCGGCGGCATGGGCGAGGGCCTGCTCGGCGATCTCGCGCGGGTGATTCGTAGTGTCACCGCACCAATCGCGAAATGCGCTTCGCATGCCGTGAACCGACGCCTCGCCCTTCAGGCCCATGCGTGCGAGAACCTGCCACATGGCGACGGCGCTCATCTGCTTTCCAGCACGTCGGGAGGGGAAAACGTATTCGCCTGGATACGCCGCGCGGAGGATGGCGAGGATCTCAAGCGCCCTGTCGGACAAGGGAACACGATGGTCCTTCCCGGCTTTCATGCGCCCCGCCGGGATAGACCAGACGGCGCCGTTCATATCGATCTCCGCCCAACTGGCGCCGAGCGCTTCGTTTGTCCTGACGCAGGTCAAGATCGTGAGCTCGAGGGCGAAGGCCGCAAGGGAGGTCCGTTGCGCCTGCCGCAGCTTTCCGACGAATTCGGGAAGGTCGCGGTAATGCAACGCCGCGTGATGTTTCTTCGCGGTCGCCGGGGGCTTTGACAGGATCGAAGAGAGATGGCCGCGCCATTGCGCCGGATTTTCTCCAGTCCGCAGCCCGCGCGCCTTCGCCGCGTCCAGCACGCTTTCGATGTAGCCGCGCAGTCGCGTAGCGGTCGCGTGCTTTGTGCTCCAGAGCGGCTTGAGCGTGCTCAGAACGGCAGTCGTGTCGACTGCGGCGACATCGGTCCCACATATCGGCGCGGCGTGCGTCTCCAAGATGGTGAGCCATTGCCGCCGGTATTTTTCATTGCGCCAGCGGATGCTCTTATCTTGATGCAGCTCGCGCGCGACGGCGCCGAACGTAGTCGACTCCTGCTTCTTCTCCGCGCGCCGTTTGTCGACGGGATTGATTCCCTCTCGCACAAGCCGCCGGGCGGCGAGCGCGGCCTCGCGCGCGTCGCTCAAGGAAAGATCAGGATAGGGGCCTAGCGTCAGTTCCGGGCGTCGCTTCCCGAAGGTGAAGATAAACTTCCACTTCTTGCGACCGTCCTCGCTGACGACCAAAAAGAGATTGCCGCCGTCCGCATGTTTGCCCGGCCCCGCCGTCGCAACGCGCCTCGCGTTTAGTTTCATGCTCGCCCCACAACGCCGCCCACAATTCCGATTTTGTGGGCTTGCCGCCGGTCGACCCCCAGAACAGCCCACAAATTGCAGTCTATTGTGGTGAACGGTTGTGAACAAGCGTGCACGGTTGAGCGCCGTGAAACGAGCATTTTCAACGGTCTATGAGTTCAGGCATAAACGACTGTGAACGGCCATATCGCCGCTAGAGGCGGAAACATCAGGCGCCTTTCAGAAGGTCGACGGTCATTGCGGCGAGATCGTTCGCCTGTTTCATGATTTGCAGATCGGCTTCATAGGTGCGATTGGCTTCGCGCATGTCACCCATTTCGACGAGCAGATTCACATTGGGTCGTTTCACGTCGCCATTGGCGTTCGCCGCCGGATTGCCCGGATCGTGCTCGACGGCGAAGGCGGTCGGGTCGGCGCCGATCGTGTTGATGCGCACGAGCTTGACGCCGCTCGCGCGGTCGAGCTCATTCGCGAAGGAGATCGTCTTGCGCCGATAGGGGTCGGAGCCGGCGGTGCGCCCGGTCGATTGGGCGTTGGCCATGTTTTCCGAGACGACCCGCAGCCGCGCGGATTGCGCGGAGAGGCCCGAGCCGGCGATCTTGAGAGACGCTTCGAGCGGGTCGATCATGTGCGCACCGCCGACATCCACATATTGTGGAAGCTGCGTTGGAGATTGGTGGCCAGTGTGAAGGCGCCGCGAATTTCCGAGACCTTGATCATCTCCTGCTCGGGCGACACCGTATTGCCGGAAAACGTCGTCTCCCAGCCTTCCGCCGGCTTCGCGGCGGCGGCCATGGCTTCCCCAGGAGAAGGCCGCATGTGCATCGGGTCGGCGCCCGCCATGTCCAGCGCGCTGCGCTCCATCACGCGCGCGAAGGGCAACGTGTCCATGGCTTTGTAACCGGGCGTATTGGCGTTGGCGACATTCTGCGCGACCAGCGAATGTCGCGTCGACAGCCAGCTCTTGTGCCGGTCGATCAGGTTGAACAGATACACCGGCTCCATATTCAGCCTCTTGAGATCATCATCCTGGAGGCTAGGCGCGGGCGCTTGTGTCTGGCTGGAGGCCTAGCGGATGTCGCATCCCTCTCGCTCGAGCAGCGCGCGTTTGCGCGCGACGCCCCAGCGATAGCCGGACAGGGTTCCATCACGGTGCAGCACGCGGTGGCAGGGCACTGCGATGGCGACAGGATTGGCGGCGCAGGCGCCGGCGACCGCGCGCGTCGCCTTGGGCGCGCCGATGCTGTTGGCGACGTCCGCATAGCTCGCGGTCCGCCCGGAGGGGATGGCGCGCAGCGCGTCCCAGACGCGGCGCTGGAAAGGTGTTCCGCGCAGGTCGAGCGGAATGGCGCGAGCCTTGTCGGGGGCGTCGACCAGCGCGATCGCCTCGGCCGCGAGGCTTTCGCAAGCGCTGTCCGCCGCGCGGATGCGCGCCTGCGGAAAGCGTCGGGCGAGTTCGGCGTTCAGCGCATCCGCGTCGTCTCCGAGCAGAAGCGCGCAGATGCCTTTCTCGCTTGTCGCCACGAGCGCGAGGCCGAGACTGCACGGCCGGAGCGCGACGAAGAGGGTCTCTTTCTGCACCATGAATCTCTCTCACCCATTTATGACCCCAGCGCGGAAAGCTCTTCATCCGTAAACAGCCGCGAGCGGGTCAGGAAGCGGCGGCCCGTGCCATTGTCGAGCGAGAACATGCCGCCCTGGCCCGACACGACATCGATGATGAGCTGCGTGTGTCTCCAGTAATCGAATTGCGCGGCGCCGATGTAGAAAGACGCGCCGCCAATCTCGCCAAGCCTGACGTCATGGTCGCCGACGAGGAAATCGACTTGCGGATAGCACATGGGCGCCGAGCCGTCGCAGCAGCCGCCGGATTGATGAAAGAGAATGTCGCCATGTTCGCTCCGCAGCCGCGCAATGAGATCGAGCGCGGCGGGCGTGGCGGTGACTCTGTCTGGTGGTTGCGGCAAGGCCCCCTCCCTGTCCCTCCCCCGCTGTCGCGGGAGAGGGGACGCTCACGACCCGCCTTCTCGATGAAGGCGCCAATTTTCTCCCTCTCCCGCGCAGCGGGGGAGGGGGGGAGGGGCTCTAGAAGAACCCCAGCTTCTTCGGGCTGTAGCTCACCAGCATGTTCTTCGTCTGCTGATAATGATCCAGCATCATCTTGTGGTTCTCTCGTCCGATGCCGGACTGCTTGTAGCCGCCGAAGGCGGCATGCGCCGGATAGGCGTGGTAGCAGTTCGTCCATACGCGCCCGGCCTGAATCGCACGGCCGAAGCGGTAGCAGCGATTGATGTCGCGGCTCCACACGCCGGCGCCCAGTCCGTAAAGCGTGTCATTGGCGATGTGCAATGCGTCCTCATCGTCCCGGAAGGTCGTCACCGACACGACGGGACCGAAGATTTCCTCCTGGAACACGCGCATGCGGTTGTGTCCCTGCAGGACTGTGGGCTTCACATAGAAGCCGCCGGCAAGATCGCCCTCGAGCGTATTGCGCTCGCCGCCGGCGAGGACCTTCGCGCCCTCCTGCTTGCCGATGTCGATGTAGCTAAGAATTTTCTCGAGCTGTTCGGATGAGGCCTGCGCGCCGATCATCGTCTCGGGATCGAGCGGGTGGCCCTGCCGGATCGCCGCGACGCGCTTGAGCGCGCGCTCCATGAAGCGGTCGTAGATTTTCTCATGCACCAGCGCGCGGCTCGGGCAGGTGCAGACCTCGCCCTGATTGAGCGCGAACATGACGAAGCCTTCGATCGCCTTGTCGAAATAGTCGTCATCTTCGCGCGCCACGTCCTCGAAGAAGATGTTCGGCGATTTTCCGCCGAGTTCGAGCGTGACGGGGATCAGCGACTGGCTGGCGTATTGCATGATCAGCCGACCCGTCGTCGTCTCGCCGGTGAAGGCGATCTTGGCGATGCGGTTCGACGACGCGAGCGGCTTGCCGGCTTCGAGACCGAAGCCGTTGACAATGTTGAGCACGCCCTTGGGCAGCAGATCGCCGACGACCTCGGCCCAGACGAGAATGCTCGCGGGCGTCTGCTCGGCCGGCTTGATGATGACGCAATTGCCGGCCGCGAGCGCGGGCGCGAGCTTCCACGCCGCCATCAGCAGCGGGAAGTTCCAGGGGATGATCTGGCCAACGACGCCGAGCGGTTCGTGGAAGTGATAGGCGACGGTGTCGTGGTCGATTTCCGAAATGCCGCCTTCCTGCGCGCGCACGGCGCCGGCGAAATAGCGGAAATGGTCGATCGCGAGCGGCACGTCGGCGGCCATGGTCTCGCGGATCGGCTTGCCATTGTCCCAGGTCTCGGCCGTGGCGAGCAGTTGCAGATTCGCCTCCATGCGGTCGGCGATCCTGTTGAGCACGCCGGCGCGCTCGGCGGGGCTGGCTTTGCCCCAGGCGGCTTTCGCGGCGTGGGCGGCGTCGAGCGCGGCCTCGATGTCGTCCTTGTCGGAGCGCGCGATCTCGCAGACCTTCTGGCCCGTGACGGGCGAGATGTTGTCGAATGTGCGGCCGGATTTCGCGTCGGCCCATTCGCCATTTATGAAATTGCCGTAGCGCGCCTTGAACGGCGGTTTGGCGGCGAGAGTCTCGTGCTTCGTCATGGCGGGCCTTCCTGCGTTCCTCGCGGCGCGCGCTTTTGCGCGGCATTTAGCCGAAAGATAATAACGCACAGGCCCGCGCCAAGAGAAAGCGCCGAAGTCCCTTCCACGCCCACATTGGGCGCTCGAGCTCGAGCAGCGGCCGCCTCCGTGTTGCGTTAATCGAGACAGGCCCTCGCGAGCGCCTGAAACGCCCGCGCGCGGTGAGACAGCGCGCGCGAGCCGTCGCCCGGCAGCGCGTGCTTTTCCGCCGACATCATCTCTCCGAAGGTTTTGTCGAGCTCATCGGGCTTGAAGATCGGATCGTAGCCGAACCCCTTGTCGCCCTTGGGCGGAAACACGAGTTCGCCATCGACGCGGCCTTCGAATTCCTCGATATGGCCATCCGGCCAGACGATCGCGAGCGCGCAGGTGAAATTGGCGCGATAGGGCGGCTTGGCGCCGCGCTTTTCCAGTTCCGCCCGCACCAGCTCGCAGGCGGCCTTGAAATCGCGCGTCTCTCCGGCCCAACGCGCCGAATAGACGCCCGGCGCGCCATCGAGCGCATCGACGCACAGGCCCGAGTCATCCGCGAAAGCGGGCAGGCCGGAGGCCATGGACGCGGCGCGCGCTTTCAATGCTGCGTTGCCGCGAAACGTGGTCTCGGTTTCTTCCGGTTCGGGCAGGTTGAGTTCTCCCGCCGAAACGGCGTCAACGCCATGCGGTCCGAGCAATTGCTGGAGCTCCCAGAGCTTGCCGGGATTGTGCGTCGCAATGACGAGTTTGCCGTGGATTTTGCGGTGAGTCATGACGCAGCCTTGTCGATTTTGCTTGGACGCCCTCCCTGTCCCTCCCCCGCTTCGCGGGAGAGGGGACGCTCGCGATCAGCGGTCTCGGAGAGGGCGGCAACCTGCTCCCTCTCCCGCGAAAGCGGGGGAGGGCTGGGGTGGGGGCTTACCCCGCCAGCGCCGCCTTTTGCAGCGCAATAAGATCGCCGACTCCCTTTTGCGCGAGCGCGAGCATCGCCGAGAGTTCGTCCGGCGAAAAAACGGCCACTTCCGCGGTCGCCTGAATTTCGACAAGGCCGCCGGAGCCGGTGATCACGAAATTGGCGTCGGTCTGGGCGGTCGAGTCCTCGGCGTAATCCAGGTCGAGGACCGGCGCGCCGTTGAAGATGCCGCAGGAGACCGCGGCGACGTGGTCGCGCAACGGGTTCTCCTTGACGATGGAGCGCGCCCGCATCCATTCGAAACAGTCGCGCAGCGCAAGCCAGGCGCCGGTGATGGAGGCGGTGCGCGTGCCGCCGTCAGCCTGGATCACGTCGCAGTCGAGAACGATCTGGCGCTCGCCCATGGCGGGAAGATTGGTCACCGCGCGCAGCGAGCGGCCGATGAGGCGCTGGATCTCCTGCGTGCGGCCGGTGAGCTTGCCGGCGGAGGATTCGCGGCGCGTGCGCGTGTGCGTTGCACGCGGCAGCATCGAGTATTCCGCCGTCACCCAGCCGCGCCCCTGGCCGCGCAGCCACGGCGGCGGCTTGTCTTCCAGCGTTGCGGCGCACAACACATGGGTGGCGCCGAACTTCACGAGGCAGGAGCCTTCGGCGTAGCGGGCGACTCCGCGCTCGAAGCTGACGGGCCGCATCTCATCGAGCGCGCGTTTGCTGGGACGCATGAAAACTCCTGTGCGCTGTAAATTAGAGGCGTTCTAACCCGCTTTGGCTCCCGTTGGAAGCGCCAGTGTTTTCATCCTTGCGCTTCGGGGATTGTGGTGGGAGCATGATTCGACGGAGCCGGTTCAACAGGCTCCGCACATAAGGGAGGATAAGATGGGCGAGATGCACTCTTCCCACGAAGCGAGAGCGCGGGGTCCCCGGCTGATCGCGCTGGCCGGCCCCTTCCAGAGCGGCAAGACCACACTTCTCGAATCGATCTTGACGCATGCGGGCGCCATCCCGCGGCAGGGCTCGGCCGCGGCCGGCGCGAGCGTCGGCGACGCCAGCGCCGAGGCGCGCGCCCACAAGATGAGCGTCGAGGCGAACGTCGCGACTGTCGATTTCATGGGCGACAGCTACACCTTCATCGATCTTCCAGGCTCCGTCGAGTTTTCGCACGAGGCCCGCAACATCCTCCCCGCCGTCGACGCCGCCGTCGTCGTTTGTGAAGCCGAGGAGCGCAAGGTCCCGGCTCTGCAACTCGTGCTGCGTCAGCTCGAGGAATTCGGGGTGCCGCATCTCTTGTTCCTCAACAAGATCGACGCGACCACAATCGACGCGCGCAACGCCCTGAGCATCCTCCAGCCGGCCTCGCGCACGCCGTTGCTGCTGCGGCAGATTCCCATCTGGAACAATGGCGTCGCCATTGGCTTCATCGATCTCGCGCTCGAACGCGCCTATGTCTATCGCGAACATGCGCCATCCGAAATCGTCGAAATCCCGAAAGGCGAGGCGGCGACGGAGAAAGAGGCGCGCTACTCCATGCTGGAGCGTCTGGCCGATTACGACGACGCCCTGATGGAGGAGCTGATTTCCGACATCGAACCGCCGCGCGACCAGATCTTCGACGATCTGACGCGGGAATTGCGCGCGGGTCTGGTCGCGCCGCTGTTCATTGGCTCGGCGGAGCGCGGCGCGGGCGTCACGCGCCTGCTCAAGGCGTTGCGTCACGAGGGGCCGGGCGTGGCGGAGGTTCGCGCGCGTCTCGGCGTGCCGGACAATGGTCCGCCGCTCGCGCGCATCCTGCGCACCATTCACACGCCGCACGGCGGCAAGCTGTCCGTCGCCCGCGTCCTGCGCGGCGCTTTCGACGATGGCGAGACGGCTGTCTCGGCGGCGGGAGAGGATCGCATTTCAGGGCTGTCGCGATTGCTGGGCGGCAACATGTCCAAGCTTTCCGTGGCGAAGGAAGGCGAGGTCGTCGCGTTCGGCCGCCTCGACCATGCGCAGACCGGCCATACGATCGTCGCCGACGCGCGCGCCGATCGTGCTTCCCTCACGACCCACGCGCCGGTTCCCGATCCCGTGCACGCCGTCGCGCTCGCGGTGAAGGATCGCAAGGACGAAATGCGGCTTGCGGCCGCGATGGCGAAGCTCGTCGAGGAGGACCCCTCGCTCGTCTTCGTGCATGATCAGGAAATGTCGCAGATCAAGCTCTTCGGCCAGGGCGAGATGCATCTGCGCGTCGCGCTGGAGCGGCTGCAATCGCGCTTCGGCGTCGCGGTGGAGGTCACGCGCCCGACGGTGGCCTATCGCGAGACGATTCGCCACAAGGTCACGGTGCGCGGCCGTCACAAGAAGCAGTCGGGCGGGCACGGCCAGTTCGGCGACGTCGTGCTGGAAATCGGCCCGCGCGGGCGCGGGGAGGGGTTCGGCTTCGCGGAGCGCGTCCATGGCGGCGCCGTGCCCAAGCAATATTTCTCCTCGGTGGAGGCGGGCTGCCAGGACGCGCTGGCCCATGGTCCGCTCGGGTTTCCGGTTGTCGACGTCGAGGCCGTGCTGACCGACGGCTCCTATCACACGGTGGATTCCTCCGACATGGCCTTCCGCACCGCCGCGCGAATCGGGATGAGCGAGGCGCTCGGCAAGGCCGACCCGGTGCTGCTCGAACCGGTGCTCGCCGTGGACATTTTCGTGCCGAGCGACGCCATGTCGCGCGCGACGAGCCTCGCGTCTGGCCGGCGGGGGCAGATCATGGGCTTCGGTCCGCGCGAGGGCTGGGACGGCTGGGACAAGCTGGAGGCTCTGATTCCCGAAGCGGAGATGGATAATCTGATCGTCGAATTGCGTTCGGCGACGGCGGGCGCGGGGTTCTTTCGCGCGCGTTTCGATCATCTCGCCGAGGTGGTCGGCAAGCAGGCGCGCGAGATCGTCGCCGCCCACGCCGGCCATCAGCCCGCGCGGGCTGCCGTGGGGTAGCTTTCCGCGAGCGTCCGACCTTTGCCCAGCGAAGGCCGGACGGGGCTTCGTCAAGATGGAAAGCACCGCCCGAAGGCGGCGAGCAGCCTCGGGTCGCCGGACATGCGGATGCGCCGGCTGATCAGCGCCCAGGGCAGGCTCGCCTCCTTGCGCAGGAAACGTATCCATGTGTCGGCGTCGGCCGTCACCGCAAGATCGGCCGCGCCGACAAGGCCGTCGCTGACCCGCAGTTTCCTGTCGGCGATGGCGACCGTCGCCTGACGGCGCGAGGCGCCCGTGAAGGTGAAATGATAGGTGGCGGACAGTCCCGCGGATGCGTTGCGCTGAAAGATGTGCCTCAGCGCCCCGAGAAACCCATCGACCGTCGCGGGCCGCAAGACCGCGCCCACGCGCTTCGCGCGCTTGTGGGGAAAGCGGCGCAGGACGTAGGTTTCCGCATCCGATCCGCGCCGCACATAGATCGTTTCGACTTTTCGTTTCAGCGGATCCACAACGCCTTCCAGAAAGGCCTTTTTGCTTGAGAGATACGGGCCGATGACATCCTCGCCCGCCGGGCAGACGGCCAGACAGTAGGCCGCCTTGTAATTCGGCCGGTAAGAGAGGCTCTGCCACATGGACACGGTTTCCTGGTCCTCGACCTTGCGGCGATAGTCGCGCGCGTTCTTCGCTTCCGCGACCGTCTCGATGAAATCGGAGAAGCCGCCCATGAACTCGCGATAATTATGCGTGTAGCAGGCCGCGAAGTCGAAATGGCCGTCCGGCGCGATGGCGCCCGTGGGGCAGGCGGCCACGCAGAGCTTGCATTCCATGCAGGGGTTATGATCGAGCGGCGCGCCGTCATGCGCGACATTGAGATCGACCGCGACGGTTCCGAGCAGGATGAAGCTGCCAAATCTCGGATGAATGACATTGCGATGCAGGCCCATTTGTCCGAGGCCGGCGGCGACGGCGATGGGCTTGTGGGAGATGACCCAGAGCTTTCCGGGCCAGTTGTCGGCTTCCATCGGAAACCCGACCGGCGGATAGCCGGCGCGCCGTCCGCGCGCCTCCAAGGCCCTGACGATGGCCCGCGCCGTCGTGTCGCAGGCGTCGTTTGATTGGTGGAACTCCAGATTGGCGAATGAGCGCGCCGGGCTGCGGATATTCTCCCGGTTCATCCGCACGACAAAGGACAGGAGCGTTCGCGCAAAGGGAAAGACGGACAGAATCTCCGCGCGTTGATCATCGAGCGCCGGGTCGCCGATCGAGACGAAGCCCATGTCGTCGGCGCCTGCCTCCATCACGAGATCGCGCAAGGCGTCGGCGTCGAGCGTGGCGGCGAGAGGATGCGCAGCTAAATTCATTGCATATACCCCTTTTTGCACGAGAAAAGACTCAGCCGCTCGGATCCGCCCGGGAGGCAATCTTCATGAGATCGCGCAGCTCGGACAAAAGCTTTTGCAGACGCTCGGCGCCGAACTGCTGCTCCACCGCGTTTTGCGCGGCGCGCCAGTGTGGCATGGCGTTGGCGAGGGTGGACTCGCCGAAGGGCGTGAGAGACACCTTGCGGGTGCGCCGGTCCTCGCCCGGCCTGATTTTCACCAGCCCGCGTTTCTCCATGAGCGCGAGGTTTCTGGCCAAGGCGCTGCGGTCCATCACGAAGACCTCGGCAAGCTTGCTGACCGTCGCCCCGCCGGTGAGCGAACAGGCGACGAGCAGCGAATATTGCGTCGGTTCAAGGCCCGTCGTCGCCATGAACTGCCCATAGAGCCTGGTGACAGCCCGGCTGGCGCGCCGCACATTGGCGGCGGCGCAGCTCTGCGCACAGGCTCCGACATCGGCGGGATCGGGCGGGCTCATGAGAAAGATGTATATGCCCCTATATGCCTGCCGTCAATGTGCGGGGCCATGCAGCGCCCTATCTGTCTTGCTTGAGACCCGCGAGGTCGCCTGCCTCGCCGGGAAGCTGCGCCGCTGGAGGATCGACATGCGCATGTTCATGATTCTTCTGGGCGTGACGGGACTGAGCTGTTCAGGCCTGGCCGCCGAGGGCCTTCAGACCGTGACGCTGAAGAAACCCGCCGCCACATCCGACCAGCCGCCGTCACGCTCGCGCTGCGCGAAGAAGATCACGCTTGGTCCCGACAAGAGCGTGGTCGCCTGCCTCATGCGCAAGCATCGCAGCGCGCCGGATCATTGAGGCGGCGGGCCAATCCCGGCCGCGGATTCAGCTAGGAAGACGGCTGCGCCTCCGCTTTGGATCGGGTGCCAGCGCTCTCAGAAATGTTCATCGGCTTGTAGGCGGGGTCGCCGGCAAGCCTCTCGCGGGCGCAGGCGGAAAGATCGATTTCAAATCCGTCCTTGATCGGAAAGGCTGACATGTCGGCGCCAAGCGCCTCCGAGTGGTCGAGCTGGCGGATGAAGTCGCCATTTTCCTGCACGCGGTCGAGGAGCGGCGCGTCACTCTTGTTCACCAGCTTCAGGAGGGGCCTGGGCCAATAGACGAAGAGTTTCGTGGTGATCCGGTACCAGGGGGTTTGCGAGTCGTGCATGGGCGCAAGCGGATCGGGATCGAACGGCCGCGAGGCGACAGACGAGAACGGATTGACGCAAAGCCCGTGGTCCACCGCCTTTCGCACCATCCATTGCAGGGCGCAATCGGAGAGGCCGGACTCCGGATAGCCGCCGCCGACATCCGAGTGCACGCCCGGAAACCAGACTTCCTCGTAATTGTAGATCCTGGTCTTGCCGGCGGCCGCGTTCGCCTCCGCCGCCTCGCGCTTGCGGGTCTCCGTCAGCTCCATGCGCGTCGGACGGAAGGGCCAGCGCTTCTCGTCGATCGCGCAGGCGTGATAGGCGTTCAGGATGATCGGGCTGATCTTGGTGTCGTGGAACTGGGTCGGAAAGAACAGGTTGAGCAGCTTGCCGAGAATAAATCCGAACGGCGCGCCCAGCGCGCCCACGGTGTCCCACACGCCGAGAAACTTGATCGTCTCCTTGCCATGCGTATTGGCCTGCCGGAACGCCTGCGAGAGGTCGCTGCCGGGATGCCATTTCGGGTCGGAGCTGCGATAATGCGCATAGGCTTCCTCGAGGAGATGAAGCTTGTCACGGCGCAAGATCCCGACATTGTAGATCATGCCGGCGAGGCTTCTGACCGTGAAGGCCCCCCGGCTGAAGCCGAAGAGGAAAATCTCGTCGCCGTCTTCGTAATTGCTGACCAGAAACTGGTAGGCGCCCTTGATGTTGTCGGACATGCCGAGGCCGAAGCCGCCGCCCGTCAACCGCTCGTCCCAGCGATTTCCAACGCCGCGCACGTAATCGACAATCTGTACACACCCATCGCCGTCGCCGGCCCGCGTCAGTTCGAAGAGGCGCAAGACATTGGTCGGGCAGGGTCGGCCGTCCCTGCTTTTCTGATCCTCCTTGTTCCAGGTGCCGTCACAGAAAACAACAAGCCGCTTGTGCGGATGCGGCCGGGGCGCGACGTCGTCCATGAAATCCTCTCTGAAAAAGGAAGAGCCTTCCGACCATGATACTCCGCCGAGTCGGCGGCGCGCGCAACCTGAGCCGCGTCGTCGGGCCAGTTGGGGACGGGGGCGTGCAAAGGCGCGCCCCGGCGCCGGCAAAACAAAGCCGGCGGCCTTGCGGGCCGCCGGCTCGTTCACGCTCCAGGATGCGTAAAAATCAGGCCAGATACTGGCCGCCGTTGATGGTCAGCGTCGAGCCGGTGATGAAGCCGGCGTCGTCCGAGGCCAGGAAGACAACCGCGCGGGCGATCTCTTCCGGCTCGCCGAGGCGACCCACCGCGATATAGGGGATGATGTGCTTGTCGAGCACGTCCTGCGGCACGGCCTTGACCATCTCCGTGGCGATGTAGCCCGGCGCGATGGCGTTGACGGTGATGCCCTTGGAGGCGCTCTCCTGCGCCAGCGCCTTCACGAAGCCGATGTCGCCGGCCTTGGAGGCGGAGTAGTTGGTCTGACCCGCCTGGCCCTTCTGGCCGTTGATCGACGAGATGACGACGATGCGGCCGAAACCGCGGTCGCGCATGCCGTTGATCACGGGGCGCGTGACGTTGAACAGCGAGTTCAGGTTGGTGTTGATCACCGCCTGCCACTGCGCCAGCTCCATCTTGTGGAACAGACGGTCCTTGGTGATGCCGGCGTTGTTGATGAGGATCTCGACCGGGCCGAGGTCCTTCTCGATGGCCGCGACGCCCGCGGCGCAGGCGTCGTAGTCCGACACGTCGAACTTGTAGACCGGGATGCCCGTCTCCGCCTTGAACTTGTTGGCGGCTTCGTCATTGCCCGCATAGGTCGCGGCGACGTTGTAGCCGGCGGCCTTCAGCGCCTTGGAAATCGCCTCGCCAATGCCGCGGGTGCCTCCCGTGACGACTGCAACTCTTGCCATGTGTGTCCCTCCCTCGAAGATGAATGTCCCTCTCCCCGCCTGCGGGAAGAGGGCCAGGGTGAGGGGCTGGCCGCCACGACGGGCTCCGCGTCTTTGCTTGCGACACGCCAACGCGCGCCGCTGTCGCCTTGCCCCTCACCTCGACCCTCTCCCCGGATCACGGGGAGAGGGAGCGTGACTTACCGCTCGACCGTCAGCGCGATGCCCATGCCGCCGCCGATGCAGAGCGTGGCGAGACCCTTCTTCGCGTTGCGGCGGCCCATTTCGTGCAGCAGCGTCACGAGGATGCGGGCGCCGGACGCGCCGATCGGATGGCCGATGGCGATGGCGCCGCCGTTCACGTTCACAATGTCGGTGTTCCAGCCCATGTCCTTGTTGACGGCGAGGGCCTGGGCGGCAAAGGCTTCGTTCGCCTCGACGAGGTCGAGATCGCCGACCTTCCAGCCGGCCTTCTCCAGCGCCTTGCGCGAGGCCGGGATCGGGCCCGAGCCCATCACGCTCGGATCGACGCCGGCGGTCGCCCAGGAGGCGATGCGGGCGAGCGGGGTCAGGCCGCGCTTCTGGGCCTCGGCGGCGCTCATGACGACCAACGCCGCGCCGCCGTCATTGATGCCGGAGGCGTTGGCGGCGGTCACCGTCCCGTCCTTGATGAAGGCCGGGCGCAGCTTGGAGACGCTCTCGAGCGTGACGCCGTGCTTGATGTATTCGTCGGCGTCGACGATCAGGTCGCCCTTGCGGGTGGAAATCGTGACAGGCACGATCTCGTCCTTGAACTTGCCGGCCTTCTGCGCGGCCTCGGCCTTGTTCTGCGACTTCACCGCGAACTCGTCCTGCTGCTCGCGGGTGATCTGCCACTGCTTGGCGACGTTCTCGGCGGTGATGCCCATGTGGTAGTTGTTGAAGGCGTCGGTGAGGCCGTCGATGATCATGGTGTCGAGGAATTTCACGTCGCCCATCTTGGTGCCGGTGCGCAGTTGCGCGGCGTGGTTCGACAGCGACATGGACTCCTGGCCGCCGGCGACGATGATGGTCGCGTCGCCCGACTGGATCTGCTGGGCGGCGAGCGCCACGGCGCGCAGGCCGGAGCCGCAGACCTGATTGATGCCGAAGGCGGTCTTGCTGTCGGGAATGCCGGCCTTGATGGCCGCCTGACGGGCGGGGTTCTGGCCATGGGCCGCGGTCAGCACCTGGCCGAGAATGACCTCGTCGACCGAGCCCGGCTCGATTTTGGCGCGTTCGAGAGCGGCTTTGACAGCAGCGGCGCCGAGCTCGTGGGCCGGAACCGTTCCAAGGGCTCCGTTGAACGATCCGACGGCGGTGCGCGCCGCGGAAACGATCACGATATCGGTCGTCATGTCTGTCTCCCTTTAAAGATTGGTGGGGCCGAAAAAGCCCTCGAGCGCCCGGCCGGGGGCGAAGGTGGTTGAGCATCTCGCGCTTGCGCAAGTCAAGCCGCGGCCCGTTTTGCACGGAATTGAGCTGGAGCGAAAGCCGTCCGAGAGGAAAATATTGCCGCAGGCGCCAAAATGCGCTTATCGTCGATTGGCCGGGGTTGGGCCTTTTTTCAGGGCGCCCCGGACATCGAGGGGAGCGGCGACAGGCGTATGGCGACGGAAAAGAAACCTACGATAATAAAGAAATACGCCAACCGACGTCTCTATGACACCGGCACCAGCACATATGTAACCCTCGAGGATCTCGCCTCCATGGTGAAGCGCGGCGAGGACTTTGTCGTCTGCGACGCCAAGTCCGGCGAGGACATCACCCGCCCGGTCCTGACCCAGATCATCTTCGAGCAGGAGGGCAAGGACGGGCAGAGCCTTCTGCCGATCGCCTTTCTGCGCCAGCTCATTCGCTTTTACGGCGACTCGATGCAGATGCTGGTGCCAAGCTACCTCGAATTTTCGATCGACAAGCTGACCAAGGAACAGCAGAAGTTCCGCGACCAGTTCACCTCCGCGCTCCCGGCCGCGGGCCCTTTCGCCGAGCCGACCCGCCAGGCGTTCCAGGCGATGGAGGAACAGACCCGCAAGAACATGGCTGTCTTCCGCCAGGCGCTCACCATGTTCAACCCCTTCGGCCTGCCGACCGAAAGCGTCGCCGGCACGACAGGGCCGTCGATGGAGGAGCACGAGGGCGTTTCGTCAGCGGGCAAGGAGGGCGGCCCGGATGTGGCCGAGCTCAAGCGCCAGCTCGACGAGCTGAACAAGCGGATCGACAATCTGTCCAAGGGGTAGGCGTCGCCCCTGGCCGCGACTGATGGGTCCGGGCGCGCGGCTGCGTCTGGAGCAGGCGCGGGACCGCCCGCCTGTGTGTGGGGAAGATGGCCAGCCAGCCACACTGGATTGATTTTTATTGCTTTTCGTCTTCGATCGGGTTTGAAGAGGGCGCGCTGGGGAAGGAGACGGCATACCCTCGATCGCTGAACTTGAAGAACAATTCGCGAAGTCTCTCGGCAAGAGCTTCGACCAGTTGACCGACGACGAACATGAGGCCTTCGGGGCCATGATCGCTCAGGGCCTGCGCGAGGCCGCCGCGCGCGAGGCCGGGAAATAAGCTCCCGCCTGGCGCGTTTCGATCGGCGTTGGCGCGCCAGAATACCGGCGAAGGCGAGGGGCGTGATGTCCTGGAGAGTGCGTCGTGGCCGAACAATCGGAAAGCCAGAAGCAAACCATTCGCCGCGTCATGCATGAATACAAGCACGGCGAACTCAAAAGCGGCGGCGCCCGCGGCAAGGTGAAGAACCCGCGGCAGGCCATCGCCATCGCCTTGCACGAGGCGGGCGCCAGCAATCAGGAAAGCCCGCAAAAGAACAAGGAGCGCCTGCGAAACACCAGGGAGAAGGAACGCAGGGGAGAGACGGCGGAGGCGGAAGCGGAGGGGAAGGACGCGCAGGACCGAACGCTGCACGGGCGCGGAAAAGGGAAAAGCGGGGGCGCCTGATCGGCTGGCGCGCCGCTTATTCGATTGGGCGCGTTTCGGTGACCTGGCCGACCAGCCGGGGCCGCGCATGAGCGCCAACGGTAAAGACCGGCGCCGGCGACTTCATGGCCTGCTCGAGCGCGACCAGGGCGTTGCGCTTGGCTTTGGGAAGATCGGACCGGGCCACGGACACGAAATCCGCCGCCGTATGCGGGCAGGCGCTGCGTCCCTTGAACACCACGATGTCGCCATCGGTGACCACGCTGTCGCCGGCGCGCAGGGTTTCGTCGCGCAGATAGGCGGAGGAGGGGGCGGCGGTCGCGGCCTGCTCCGGCGTGGCGCAGAGGCGCGGCTTCTGAGGCCTCGAACCCGCGACATAGTCCCGGCGATCGCCGTCGGCGTTCTTCTGCGCGCCGCCCGACGCCTTGCGTCCCTCCAGCACCCGGATGGAATAGTCGCCGCGTCCGCTGTTTCTGGGAGCGCGCGCGCGCGGCGGCGGCGGCGCATGCTGGACGCCGTCATCGATTCCGAAGAGGTCTTCGAGAAATCCCGCCTCGGCGGGCGCGCCGAGCGCCAGAATGGCGGAGAGGGCGACAACAAGACCGGCGCCTCTGCGCGACAGGTCAAAAACAGTGCAAAAACCGTCGCGCATACCTGCCCCCAAGAACGCAGAGTAAAGGGTCCGTTAACACAGCCTGACAATTCCTTTCAACCATTGCGACCGCGCTTTCCATCATTAATCAGACAGTCTGCCGCTGATTCCAGACTTGCGGCGGCTGCTTATTGTAAAGCTGAAGCTTCTTCGAGCCCGCGCTAGTGTAAGAAATTAGTATGGAACTTCTCTGTCTGAACGCGCCGGCTTTTGCTAGGTTGCGGTGGCGTAACGACTCGTATCGATTCCTTACGTCTCTTTGACAACCACTCAATCAAATATCGGGGGCGAAATGAAGAAATGGGCTGTGGCGGCCGCTGTCGGGCTTTACGTTCTCGCCGCGTCCGCGCCGGTTCTTGCGCAGGCCGGCGCCGCGCCGCGAACCTGCTCACAGGCGTATAATCAATGCTTTGACGCCTGCACGGCGCGGTTTCCGGGCGGCGGAGAGGGGAGCGCGAAATGCATCGACAAATGCGCCATGGCGCGCTCCCAATGCGATCGCAGCGGCTGCTTCAAGGATGAAGGCGTCGAGGCTTGCGGCCTCGCCAGGCAGTAAGAGTTGAACGCCTGAAGTGACAAGGGGACGCTCGGGCGGCGCTTGGCGCCGGGGCGAAATTTCATCGCGCCGCAGCATTCGACTGCGGTCAAAACGGAGATATGACATGCGTGGTTTCATTTTGGGCGCGGCTGCGCTCGTTGCGGCGGCGGGAAGCGCCTGGGCGGCCACTGGCCTCGACACCTATGTCGACAAGAACGGCTTCCTCGACGTGCAGGCGCTGACCTGCGCGCAGCTCGCGGACACTTATCAGGAAGACGCGAACGCGCTCGCCAACTGGTATTCCGGCTGGTACAATGGTCTGGCGAAAAAGCACTATTATCATTATGCGCGCGTCTCCGGCGAGGAGCACATGGTCATCGTCTATTGCAAGGCGCACCGCGACGAGAAGATCATTCACGCGCTCGACAAGATCTTCAAGGAAGAGCGCGACTCTCACTAATCTGATGAAGCCCGGCCTTCGGCCGGGCTTCTTTCTGCGCTGCGACAATGATCCGTTCAACCCAGGCGGCGCGCAGGAGAACAATGAGATGAAACCGATTTATGGAATCCTGTTGGGGGCGGCTTGCGCGACGGGCCTGCTCTCGCCGCTTCGCGCCGAAACGCCCGCGACGCCAACTCCGGCGCCGGCTGCGAAAGCCGCTCCTGCCGCCATTGCGCCGGCCGCGCTCGACATTCTGAAAGGCATGAGCGACACGCTGGCCAAAGCCAAGTCCATGTCGTTCAACGTGCGGCGCGCCTTCGACGAGCCGGCCGCCAACGGCCAGCCGCTGTTCTACATGGTCAGCACCAATGTGAGCCTGCAACGGCCGGACAAGCTCAAGGTCGTGGCGCTCGGCGACGGTCCGCCCTCCGAGTTCTATTACGACGGCAAGGAATTCGCCGTGTATCTGCCGGCGTCCAACATGATCGCCGTCGAATCCGCGCCGGCCAATCTCGACGAAATGCTGGAGGCGGCGTTCAACAAGGCTGGCCTCTACTTCCCCTTCGTCGATTTCATCGTCGCCGACCCTTATGCGGCGGTGACCGAGAAGCTGACGTCGGCCTTTGTCATGGGCCAGTCCAATGTCGTGGGCGGAACGACCACGGACATTGTCGCGATCGCCAATCCCGATTATCAGGCGCAACTGTGGATCGGCGCGAAGGACAAGCTGCCGCGCCTCATCTGGGTGACGCCGACCAATGGCAAATCGCGCAGCATGATCGAATTCGCCAACTGGCGGCTCAACGCCGGCGGACTCAAATTCGCGCGCGCGCCTGGCGCGGCCAAGGCTGGCCATATCAAGTTCGGTAAGCCGGGCGAAACCGCGTCAGCCAAGTAAGCGCCATCCGGAGGACACCATGAAGAAGATGTTTTTTCGCGCGCTTGTCGTCGCGATGGCGAGTCTCGCTCTGACGCCGGCTTTCGCCTGGCGCGGTGGTTTCGGCGGCGGCGGCTTCGTCGCGCGCGGGCCTGACGGCGGCATGGTCGCGGGCGGCTGGCATGCCGGCGGCGCCGCCGGTTGGGGCGGCACGTGGCACGGCGACGGCTGGCATGCCGGCGGCTGGGGCGGATACGGCTATCACGGGCCGGTCGTCGTCAACAGCTATTACGGCGGGGGGTGCTACGCCTGCGGCGCGGCGGCTGCGGGCGCGGCGATCGGCGCGGCGGCGGCGGCCAACGCCGTGGCGCGCAATTATGCGATCGGCATGACGCTGGCGACGCTTCCCACCGGCTGCGTGGATCGCATGGTCAACGGCGACTCCTTCTATGTTTGCGACGGCGCGTGGCTGGCGCCGCGGTTCGGCAACAACGGCGTTTATTACGTCGTCGTCAATCCGATGTGATCACATGAAGGTCTGCGGATCGACGTCGATCTGCACGCGAACGCCGCCGCGCGGTTTCGGCGCGGCGGCGATCAGATCGCGCAGGAAGCCCTGCACATCGGCGCGTCGCGGCGCCTTCACCAGCAGACGATAACGAAACCGCCCGCGAATGAGCCCGATTGGCGCCTCGGCGGGCCCGAGCATCATGATCTCATCGGCTTCCGGCAGGCCGCCCAGAGCCGCGACGCGGTAGCGCGGAGACTGCGGCAGTTCATGCGCGGCGCGGACGATCGCGCGCGCATGACTTTCGGCCGCCGCCGCATCCTTCCCCCAGACGATGAGCGCGGCGAGGCGCCCGAAAGGCGGCAGGCCCGCGCGTTGGCGCAGCGCGATTTCCTGCGCGTAGAATGTCTCCGCGTCACCCGAGAGCAAAGCCGCGATGACAGGATGCTCGGGCTGGAAGGTCTGGATGAGACCCCGGCCGGGCCTGTCGCCGCGTCCGGCGCGCCCCGTCACCTGATTGAGCAATTGAAAGGTGCGCTCGGCGGCGCGCGGATCGCCGCTGCCCAGACCAAGATCGGCGTCCACCACGCCGACCAGCGTGAGCTGGGGAAAGTTGTGACCCTTTGCGACAAGCTGCGTGCCGATCACAATATCGAAGGCGCCGTTCGCAATCTCGTCCAGCTCGCGGCGCAGGCGCTCGGCGCCGCCGGGAAAATCCGACGACAGCACGAGCATGCGCGCGTCCGGAAAGAGCGTCGCCGCTTCTTCCGCGAGGCGTTCGACGCCGGGGCCGCAGGCCGCAAGCGAGTCGGTCGCGCCGCATTCGGGGCATGTGTCAGGCCGCCGCTCGACATGGCCGCAGTGATGGCACACCAGCGCGCGCCGGAAGCGATGCTCGACGAGCCAGGCGTCGCATTGCGCGCAGCGGAAGCGATGGCCGCAATCGCGGCAGAGGGTCAATGGCGCATAGCCGCGCCGGTTGAGAAACAGCAGCGCCTGTTCGCCCCGCCCGATGGTTTCGCCAATGGCGAAGGCGAGACGCGGCGCGATCCAGCGGCCGCGCGCCGGGCCTTCGCGGCGCATGTCGATCGGCTCCAGGATCGGCATGGGGCGCGCGCCGGCGCGCGCGTGCAGCCGCAGATGATCGTAGCGTCCGGTTTCGGCGTTCACGCGCGTTTCGATCGAGGGCGTCGCCGAGGCCAGAACGATGGCCGCGTCTTCGAAGCGGGCGCGCACGACCGCCATGTCGCGCGCGTGATAGGAGGCGCCGTCGTCCTGCTTGTAGGCGCCTTCGTGTTCCTCGTCGACGACGATGAGGCGCAGATTGTTGAAGGGCAGAAACAGCGCCGAGCGCGCGCCGGCGACGACGCTCAATTCGCCGGTCGCCGCCGCCCGCCAGATGCGGGCGCGCTTCCTGTCGCTGACGCCCGAATGCCATTCCGCCGGCCGCTCGCCAAAACGCGCGGCGAAGCGCTCCAGAAACTGCGCGGTGAGCGCGATCTCCGGCATCATCACCAGCGCCTGGCCGCCCTCCTTCAGCGCGGCGGCGATGGCCTCGAAATAGACTTCGGTCTTGCCGGAGCCGGTGACGCCTTCCAGCAGAAAGGGCCTGAAGCTTCTCGCGCGCACGGCCTCTGTGAGCGACTCCGCCGCAAGGCGCTGCGCCGGTTCGAGGATCGGCGCCGCGAAGTCCGGATCGAGCGCGCGCGCGACAGCTTCGGGCGGCGCGGCGACCGCTTCCAGCGCGCCGTCGTCAACGAGCGCGTCGAGGACGCCCGCCGTGCAGGCGGCGGCCTCGGCGAGGGCCTTTTTGGAAAAGGTCATGCCGCCCTCCGCAGCCGCGAGCACGCGCCTGCGGGTTGGCGTGAGCCGCTCGGGGCTGCGGCCTGTCGCGCGGTACAGCGTGCGCGGCGCGTCGGGCGCGGCGTCTTCCGCCGCGCGCGTCGCGAGCCGCAGCGCCATGCCGCGCGGCGTCAGCGTGTAGCGCGCCAGCCAGTCGATGAAGTCGCGCAGCTTTCGCGCCAGCGGCGGGCGATCGAGCCGGGAGATGACGGACTTGAGATTGCTGCGTGGCGAGGAATGCGCTGCGACCGACCAGACGACGCCATAGGCCTCGCGCGGTCCGAGCGGAATCCTGACGCTGTCCCCCGGCTGCAGGCCGAGGCCGGGCGGCGCGAGGTAGGAGTAGGGCGCGTCGACGGCGACGGGCGCCAGCACATCGACCACCCGCGCGCCTGTCGACTCGTCCTGCGCTGCGCTCATGGCGCGGGCTTAAAGCATAAAGCGCCGCGCCGGAAGCCACGGAACCCCGCGCCGCGCGCAAGGTTCAACCGCCGGACGGGCGGCGAGGAGGCGCGGATGAACAGGGCAGTGGAAACGGAATGGCCACGGATTGGCGCGTCGGCGGTGGTGACAGGGGTCGTTGCGGCGCTCATTTCGGCGGCGGCGCTTGCGGCGGCCGCGAAACTCGAAGGCAAGGGCGCGCTCCAGCCCATCAACGCCACCAGCCATTGGCTCAATGGCGACGCCGCCGCAAAGGTGGAGCTGCCGACGGCGCGGCACACGCTCGTCGGCTTCGCCACGCATGTGCTTTCCGCCATCTTCTGGGCGGCGCCCTTCGAGGCCTGGCTGGCGCTCAATCCGCCGCGCACGCCCGAGGCCCTGCTGCGTGACGCAGCCGCCATGGCCGGCGTCGCCGCCGTGGTCGATTACGGCGCCACGCCGAAGCGTTTCACCCCCGGCTGGGAGCTCGTGCTCTCCAAGGGCGCGATGCTCGTCGCCTATCTCGCCTTCTCCGTCGGACTGGCGGGCGGGGCGCTGGCGTCGGATCGGATGCGGGAGGAGACGCGGACGAGGCCGCTTCCGCTTTGGCGTTCGTCATAGCTGTTTGATGAAGGCCCGCATCTGCGCCCTCTCCCGCGAGAGCGGGGGAGGGCTGGGGAGGGGGCAATCCCGAACCGATCTTACCGGCAGGCGTCCCAGAAACCCGAGCGATAGTTGGCGCTGGTGTAATACCAGCACAGGCCCGGCGCCGGCGCCGCCGAGGCGGCGTAGGCCGCGGCCGCCGCCGCGCCCAGCACGCCGATCGCCGCGCCGGCCGCGATCGCCCCGCCCGGACGCCAACCGTAATGCGGCCTATGCCAACCGCCATGGCCCGGACGCACATGGACCGGCGGGCGGAAGGCCGGCGGGCGATGGACGGGTCTGTGTCCGCCCACGGGGCGGTGGCCGCCGACGTGACGGATCTGAAAGATGTTCCCGTCGATTTCCGAGGTCGGCGAGACCGGCAGGGCGAGGGCCCCGGCCGTCTGGCCGAGAAGGAAGGCGCCGACCGCGGCGGCGGCGCCAAGGCGCATGAAGAGGCTCATGCTGCTGAACTCCCAAAGAGGGCGCCCTTCGGCGAAGGGCTCGTACCGTGCCCTCATTGAGACAGCCGCTCACAAATGCCAAGGTATCGCCTGCTCGGATTGAGCGGCGAGGGGCGGCCGGCGCGCGCGCCTTGACGTTCCGGCCCGCCGTCCCTATCCCTGACGAAGCCAGTCGGCTGGACGGCCGCTGCGTCATGCAGAGGAAAGTCCGGGCTCCACGGAGACACGGCGCCGGATAACGTCCGGCGGGGGCGACCCCAGGGATAGCGCCACAGAAAGCAAACCGCCGGGCTTGTCCCGGCAAGGGTGAAAGGGTGCGGTAAGAGCGCACCGCCTCGACGGCAACGCCGAGGGCATGGCAAGCCCCGCCGGGAGCAAAACCGAATAGGGGCGACGGAAAGCCGTCAAAAGCTTTCAACCCGTCTCCGGGATGTCGCCCGGGTTGGTTGCTCGAGGCGGTCGGCGACGACCGTCCCAGAGGAATGGCCGTCACGCGCGGTTCGGGGGAAACCTCGGCCCGCGCCATACAGAACCCGGCTTACAGGCCGGCTGGCTCTTGCTTTTTTGGTTCAAATCGGCGCAGCGCGGCCGGGTGCGTAAACCCTCCCTTAAGACTAACAAAGCTTAATGCCGGTTGGCGCTCCAGCAGGCGCCGCGGCGCGCCGCCGCTTTGCCCATTTCTTGAAACGACGATGCCCCGCCAGACGATGTCGCCGCACCCGATCCTCACCGCGAGCCGGTCCGCCGAAGGCCCGCGCGCGGGGCGGCGGCGCGTGGGCCGGGCCATGGAGACCGCGAGAGGTTACGTGATGGGCGACCACGGCGCGGATTTTGACCCGGCAGCGAACGGCCCCGTCCGGCATGTTCCGGTGCTGCTGAACGAGGTGATCGAGACCCTGCGGCCGCGCGCGGGCGGGCGTTATCTCGACGGCACATTCGGCGCCGGCGGCTATACGCGGGCCATTCTCGCCGCCGACGACGGCAGGGTGCTGGCGCTCGACCGCGATCCGACCGCGATCCGCGCGGGCGCCGATCTCGTCGCCGCGGCGCAGGGGCGCCTCGTCCTCGTCGAGGCGCGTTTCTCCGAACTCGAAGAGGTGGCGCGCGCGCAGGGCTTCGCGCCGCTCGATGGCGTCGTCTTCGACATCGGCGTCTCGTCCATGCAGTTCGATCAGATCGAGCGCGGCTTCTCCTTCCGGGGCGACGGGCCGCTCGACATGCGGATGGAGGGCAAGGGTCCGAGCGCCGCCGACATCGTCAATGAGGCCGACGAGGAGACGCTCGCCGACATTCTCTATTTCTACGGCGAGGAGCGCGCCGCGCGCCGCATCGCGCGCGCCATCGTTCACGACCGCAAGCTCGCCCCCTTCACCTCGACCCGGCCGCTCGCCGAAATGATCGCGCGCGTGGCGCCGGCGCGGCCGACCGACATTCATCCCGCCACGAAAAGCTTCCAGGCGCTGCGCATCGCCGTGAACGACGAACTCGGCCAGTTGCTCGACGGCCTCTCGGCGGCGGAGCGCGTGCTGGCCGAGGGCGGCCGGCTCGTCGTCGTGACCTTCCATTCGCTCGAAGACCGCATCGTGAAGCAGTTCCTCGCCGAGCGCTGCGGACGCGGCGAGACCGGTTCGCGTCGCCTGCCGGGCGAAGCGGCCCCGCCGCCGACGAGTTTCGTCTGCGAAGGGCGTCAGCCGATCGCGCCGACCCGCGCGGAAATCGCGGCCAATCCGCGCGCCCGTTCCGCGAAGCTGCGCCATGCGACGCGCACCGCCGCCGCTCCGCTGGCGCTCGGCGACAAACTCATGCGGCTGGCCCGGCTTCCGGCGCGCGACAAGGGAAGAGCCTGATGCTGCGGATTCTCAACATCCTCGCGATCTGCGTCCTGGTCGGCTCGGCGGTCTACGCCTATTCGATCAAATATCAGACCAGCTACCGGGCGGAGCAGATCGCCAAGACGAAGCTCGAAATCAAGGCCGAGCGCGACGCCATCGCCGTATTGCGGGCCGATTGGGCCTTTATGACCCGTCCTGAACGGCTTCAGCCGCTCGCGGACAAATATTTGCCCGATTACACGCCGCTACAGGTGACGCAGCTCGTTTCGGCGCAATCCCTGCCTCAGAAGACGCGCGGGGACTCGATTGGCGCCAAATTGAGCGAGATCGGATTGTCCGCGCCGGCGACGCCGCCCGCCGCGCCGGCCGCGCCCACCAACACGCCGAAGTCGGAGCCGGCGAAGGCGAAGAGCGCGACCCCGAAAGTCGCGCCCACGGCCAAGGCGGCGGCAAATCAGCAGGGTCCGAGCCAGGAGCCGAAGAAACCATGACCGAGCCTTTCGAAATGCCGGAAGCCGAAACGCCCCCGCCGCGCCCGGCGGCGAAGCCGTCGAAATGGTCGGATTTCATCGGCCGCGTCTTCTCGACCAACATCCAGTCCAGCGCGCCGCGCATGAAGCTCGCGGCGATCGGCTTTCTGGCGCTCTACGCCGTGATCTGCGGCAAGCTCGTTTATCTCGGCTTCAAGCCCGAGCCGGCCACGACGCGCCGCGCCGCCGCCGAAGCCGTCGCCGCCTCGCGTCCCGACATCGTCGACCGCAATGGCGAAGTGCTGGCGAGCGACGTGAAAGTCATGTCCGTCTTCGCCGAGCCGCCTCGCCTCATCGACAAGGACGAGGCGACGGAGCTGCTCACCGCCGTTCTGCCCGACGTGGACTCCAAGGAGCTGCGCGAACGCCTCGGCTCCAAAAAGGGCTTCGTCTGGGTGAAGCGCGAAGTCTCGCCGCATCAGCGCGACGAGGTGTTCCATCTCGGCCTGCCGGGCGTCGGCCTCATTGCCGAAAACAAGCGCGTCTATCCCAACGGACCCATTGGCGCGCATGTGCTGGGCTACGCCAACGTCGACAATCAGGGCATCGCCGGGATCGAGAAATATATCGACGGGCAGGGTCTGGCCGATCTGCACAATCTCGGATTTGGCGGAACGCCGGACGACCTTCAGCCGATCGCGCTGTCGCTCGACATCCGCGCGACGCATGCGCTGCGCGACGAACTCGTCAAGGGCGTCGAGCACTTCAAGGCGAAGGCGGGCGGCGCGGCGATCATGGACGTCAACACGGGCGAAGTGGTCGCGCTGGCGTCCTATCCGGATTACGACCCGAACAAGCCGACCGAGGCGCTCGACCCGCTGCATATCAACCGCATGAGCGTCGGCGTCTACGAGATGGGCTCGACCTTCAAGGCGCTGACGATCGCCATGGCGCTCGACTCCGGCAAGGTCAATCTCAACTCACGCCTCGACGCGCGCGGCGCCCTGTCCTTCGGACGCTTCAAGATCCACGATTATCACGCGCAGAACCGCGCCCTGACGGTGCCGGAAGTCTTCACCTATTCCTCGAACGTCGGCACGGCGCGCATGGCGATGGGCCAGGGCGTCGAACGGCACAAGGCCTTTTTGAGGAAGATGGGCCAGCTCACCCGCATGCGCACGGAACTGCCCGAGAGCGCCGAACCGATCGTGCCGAGGAACTGGGGCGAGCTGAACACGATGACCATCGCCTTCGGCCATGGTCTCGCGGTCGCGCCCTTGCAGGCCATGATGGCCGTCGGCGCGCTGATGAACGGCGGCTATCTGATGGCTCCGACCTTCCTGAAGCGCTCCCAGGAAGAGGCCATGAAGACGGCCGAACAGGTGATCAAGCCCGAGACCAGCGAAGCCATGCGCTATCTCATGCGCCTCAACGCCGAGATCGGCACGGCGAAGAAGGTGGACATCAACGGCTATTACGTCGGCGGCAAGACCGGCACGGCGGAGAAGGTGATCGGCGGCCATTATTCCAAGAATCGCCTGTTCACGACCTTCATGGCGGTGTCGCCGGCGGACAAGCCCAAATATCTCTTCCTCACCATCATGGACGAGCCGCAAGGCTTGCCGGAGACAGGCGGCTATGCGACCGCCGCCTATAATTCCGGCTATGTGACGGGCCAGATCATCGAGCGCGTTGGTCCGATCCTCGGCCTCGCGCCGCGTTTCGAGCCGCCGCATACGCCCTTCCCGCTGCTGGCGAAACTCGGCTATGGCAAGGCCAATGTTCCCGCGACCGGAGGCCATGGCCACTGATGCGTCTCGCAGAGCTCCTCGCCAGGACCGACCTCGACCCCGCCCTCGCGGGGCGCGACATCGCCGGTCTTTCGGCGGACAGCCGGGCCGTTGGCGAGGGCTTCGCCTTTTTCGCCGTCCCCGGTCACGCCGGCGATGGCCTGTCCTTCGCGGATGACGCGAAAGCGCGTGGCGCCGTTGTCGTCGTCGCGCAGCGGGCGGCGGAATGCTCCCTGCCGCTCATCGTCGTCCCCGACGTGCGCGCGGCGCTCGCACATGCGGCGGCGCGTTTCTATCCGCGTCAGCCGCAGACCATCGTCGCGGTGACGGGAACCAGCGGCAAGACCTCCGTGGTCGCCTTCCTGCGCCAGATCTGGGCGGCGATGGGTCATGAAGCGGCCTCTCTCGGCACGGTCGGCGTCGTGGACTCGAAGGGCGCGCATTACGGCGCGCTGACGACGCCCGGGCCGGTGGAGCTGCACAGGATTCTGGACGATCTCGCGGGGCGTGGCGTCACGCATCTAGCCATGGAGGCGTCCTCGCTCGGGATCGATCAGCGCCGTCTGGACGGCGTTCGTCTGACAGCGGCCGGCTTCACCAACTTCTCGCGCGATCACCTCGACCACCACCGCGACATGGAAGAGTATTTCGCGGCGAAGATGCGCCTGTTCGACACATTGCTTCAGCCGGGACAAACCGCTGTCGTCGACGCCGACAGCGACGTCGCCGCGCACGTCATGGGCGTTTGCGCGGCGCGTGGGCTGGAGATCTTCGCAGTCGGCGCGAAGGGCGAGGCGATCACGCTGAAAGAGGCGCGTCCACATGCGCTGGCGACCAGCCTGCGGCTTGGTTTTCGGGGCGCCGACCATGCGGTCGAGCTGCCGCTGGCGGGCGCCTTCCAGACGTCCAACGCGCTTGTCGCGGCGGGGCTCGCCATTGCCTGCGGAGACACGCCGGCGGCGGTTTTCGAAAGGCTCGCGCATCTCGCGGGCGCGCCGGGTCGGCTCGAACTCATCGGCGACCGCGACGGCGCGCCGGCCTTCGTGGATTACGCCCACAAGCCCGACGCGCTGGAAAAGGTCCTCGCGACGCTGCGCCCGCTGACGAAACAACGTTTGATCGTCGTTTTTGGCTGCGGGGGCGACCGGGACAAGGGAAAGCGGCCGCTGATGGGTGACATCGCCGCGCGCGCGGCGGATATCGTTTTCATTACCGACGACAATCCTCGCAGCGAGCCGCCGGCCGCGATCCGCGCGGAGATCCTTGCGGGCGCGAGAGGCGCCGGGGGCGCGGCGCGGATCATCGAGATTGCCGATCGCGCCGAGGCGATTTCCAGGGCCGTTGCGGACCTGCGCCCCGGCGACGTGCTCGTCGTCGCCGGAAAAGGCCATGAGACTGGCCAGATCGTGGGCGATCGCATATTCCCCTTTTCAGACTGCGAAGTCGTCGCAAATGCGTTGCGGGAGCACGGTTCATGAGGCAGGAACCACTTTGGTCGGGACTGGCGCTGGTGGGCGCCCTTCAGGCCCGGGTCAGCGGCGCGCTGGCCCGCGAGGTCTCGGGAGTCTCGATCGACACCCGCACCCTTCAGGCCGGCGATCTCTTCGTCGCCATCAGGGGAGAAGCGCGCGACGGCCATGAGTTCGTCCGCGCCGCCTTTGAAAAAGGCGCCGCCGCGGCGGTGATCGACGAGACGCATGCGAAGGAGCTCGTCGGCGCCGGTCCGCTGCTCGTCGTGAAGGACGTTCAGCGTTCGCTCGAACTCCTCGGGATGCGCGCGCGCGACCGCACCGCGGCGCTCGTCGCGGCGATCACCGGCTCCGTCGGCAAGACCTCCACCAAGGACATGACGAGGCTGATGCTGTCGCGTTTCGGCGCCACCCACGCCTCGGTCGCCTCCTACAACAACCAGTGGGGCGTTCCGCTCACATTGTCGCGGATGCCGGCGTTGACGCGCTACGGCGTGTTCGAGCTCGGCATGAATCACGCGGGCGAACTCACGGGCCTCGTCGCACAGGTGCGCCCACATGTCGCCGTGGTGACCCGCGTCGCCGCCGTGCATCTGGAGCATTTCGCCTCGGTCGAGGCCATCGCCGACGCCAAGGCGGAAATCTTCACGGGCCTCGAAGGCGGCGTCGCCATCATCAATCGCGATGACGATCACTTCGCGCGCCTCGCGGAGGCGGCCTCGCCCTACGCCGGGCATGTCTTCGACTTCGGCGAATCCGAGGGCGCGCAGGCGCGGCTTCTCGATTACCGCAAGGTGGACGACGCTCATGAGATCACCGCGGATGTGCTGGGGCGTCGTCTCGTCTATCGCATCGGCGCGCCCGGCAGGCATCTGGCGCTGAATTCGCTCGCCGCGCTGCTCGTGGCGCTCGCCTTCGACGTCGACGTCGAGGCGGCCGCGCAGGCCTTCGCCGATTTCACCCCGACGGCCGGGCGCGGCCAGCGCGAGACGCTGTCGACGCGGACGGGACCGTTCACGCTGATCGACGAGAGCTACAACGCCAATCCGACGTCCATGCGCGCCGCGCTGGAGCTGCTCAGCGGAACGGAGCCGAGCGTCGGCGGCCGGCGCATCGCGGTGCTCGGCGACATGCTGGAGCTCGGGCCACAGGGCGCCGATCTCCACGCCGGTCTGGCGGAGGACCTCGCGCGCGCCAGGGTGGACCTGCTGTTTACGTCGGGTCCGCTGATGTCGCGCCTCTTCTACGCCGCCCCGGACGCGATGCGCGCCGCCCATCGCGCCACGCCGCTGGAGCTGGAAGAGGCCGTGCTGGGTGAGGTTCGCGCGGGCGACGTCGTCATGGTGAAAGGCTCGAACGGGTCGCGCGTCTCGCGGATCTGCGGCGTGCTGAGGGAAACATTCGCGGCCGGGACGGCCAGCTAAGGAAGCCGATCTATGCTGACGCTGCTCGCGGAGCTGTCCTCCTGGTACAGCCCGCTCAACATCTTCCGCTACATCACCTTCCGCGCCGCCATGGCGGCCGCGACGGCGCTGTTTTTCGTCTTCTTCTTCGCGCCGGAGACGATCGCCGCGCTGCGAATCCGGCAAGGCAAGGGCCAGCCCATCCGCACCGACGGGCCGCAATCGCATCTGCTGACCAAAAAGGGCACGCCCACAATGGGCGGGCTCATGATCCTGTCGGGGCTGATCGCCGCGACCTTGCTCTGGGCCAAGCTCAGCAACGCCTACGTCTGGATCGTCCTGTTCGTCACCGCCTCCTTCGGGGCGATCGGCTTTTACGACGATTATCTGAAGGTCACCAAGCAGTCGCACGCGGGCTTTTCCGGCAAGGCCCGCCTTGCGATCGAATTCCTCATCGCGGCGATCGCCTGCTATTTCCTCATGAAGGTCGGCGGCGACAACATGTCGAAACTCGCCATCCCGATGGTCAAGGGCTACATCGGCTCAATGGGGACCTTCTTCATCGTCTTCGGCGCCTTCGTCATTGTCGCGGCGGGCAATTGCGTCAATCTCACGGATGGTCTCGACGGCCTCGCCATCGTGCCGTCGATGATCGCGGTCGGCACATTCGCCATCTTCTCCTATCTTGTCGGCAACTCGATCTTTTCAAACTATCTCGGGGTGAATTATGTCGCGGGCGTCGGCGAACTGACCATCGTCTGCTCGGCCTTCATCGGCGCGGGCCTCGGCTTCCTGTGGTTCAACGCGCCGCCGGCCCAGATCTTCATGGGCGACACCGGTTCGCTCGCGATCGGCGGGCTTCTCGGCACGGTGGCGGTGGCGGTGAAGCAGGAGTTCGTGTTCGTCATCGTCGGCGGCCTCTTCGTGCTGGAGGGCGCCTCGGTCATCATCCAGGTCGCCTATTACAAGGCCACGGGCAAGCGCATCTTCCTGATGGCGCCGATCCATCACCACTTCGAACAGAAGGGCTGGAAGGAGCCGCAGATCGTCATCCGCTTCTGGATCATCGCCTTCGTGCTGGCGCTCATGGGTCTCGCGACCCTCAAGCTGAGGTGATCATGACGCCGGTCACAACCTTCAAGGGCAAGCATGTCGCGCTGTTCGGCCTGGGGGGCTCGGGCCTCTCGACCGCCCGCGCGCTGATGGCGGGCGGCGCTCATGTGCACGCCTGGGACGATGGCGAGGCGGGGCGTCTCAAGGCGGTGGCGCAGGGCGTGCCGCTCGAAGACCTCTCCATCGCCGACTGGTCGACATTCGCCGCGCTGGTGCTGACGCCGGGCGTGCCGCTGACGCATCCGACGCCGCACTGGACCGTGCCGCTGGCGCGCGTGGCGGGGGTCGAGATCATCGGCGACATCGAGCTCTTCTGCCGCGAGCGCGCCGCGCATACCGGCGGCTCGCCCTTCATCGCCATCACCGGAACCAACGGCAAATCGACGACGACGGCGCTCATCGCTCACATTCTTCGCCAATCGGGCCGCGACGTGCAGCTCGGCGGCAATATCGGCGTGCCGATCCTCGATTTGGAGCCGCCGTCCGACGAGCGCATTCACGTCATCGAGTGCTCGTCCTTCCAGATCGACCTCACGCCGTCGCTGAAGCCCACGATCGGCGTGCTGATCAATCTGACGCCGGATCACATCGACCGTCATGGGACGATGGAGAATTACGCCGCGGTCAAGGAGCGGCTGGTCGCCGGCGCGGAAGTGGCGCTGGTGGGCGTCGACGACCCCTATACGCACGCCATCGGCGCGCGGCTGTCGGCCAACGCCGCCCCGGAGCAGCGGGTCGCGCCGGTTTCCGGCGCGCGCGCGCTCGACTGGGGCTTTTATGTGGACAATGGCGAAGTCTACTACCGCGAACAGGGCCATCCTCCGGAGGAGGCGGAGCTGCTCGGCGCGCTCGCGGGCGCCCGCGCGCTGCGCGGCGCCCATAATGCGCAGAACGCCGCCTTCGCGGCCGCCGTCGCCTGGGAATGCGGGCTTGAAGACGACGAGATCGCGCAAGGACTGCTGAGCTATCCGGGCCTGCCGCATCGCATGGAGGAGGTCGGCCGCATCGAGCGCGCGCTCTTCGTCAACGACTCCAAGGCGACCAACGCCGACGCCGCCGAAAAGGCGCTGGCGAGCTTCACCGATATCTACTGGATCGCCGGCGGCAAGGCGAAGGAAGGCGGCATCGAGCCGCTGCGCCCCTATTTCCCGCGCATCCGCAAGGCCTATCTGATCGGCGCCGCCAGCGACGACTTCGCGCGCACGCTCGACGGCGCGCTCCCCTATGAACGCTGCGAGACGCTCGACGTCGCCATCCAGCGCGCGGCCTTCGACGCGCTGACGGATGGCGCGGACGAACCGGTCGTGCTGCTGTCGCCCGCATGCGCCTCTTACGATCAGTTCCCCAATTTCGAGGTGCGCGGCGACACCTTCCGCAAGCTCGTGCAGGGCCTGCACGCCGTCATTGCCGCCCGCAGAGGAGGTCATTCATGATTTCGCGCGCCGAGCGAACCGCATTCTCGGATTGGGCGTGGACGGTCGACCGATGGCTTCTCGCCGGCATTGGCCTGCTCATCGTCGCGGGTCTGGTCTTCGCGATGGCGGGCAGCCCGCCGGTCGCGGAACGCCTGCATCTTCCGACCTTCCATTTCGTCAACCGCCAGGTCGCCTATCTGCTGCCGGCGCTGGCGGTGATGATCGGCGCGTCCTTCCTGCCGCCGCGCCTGGTGCGGCGCGTGGCGCTCGTCATCTTCGTCATCTCGCTGGCGCTTGTCGTCGGAACGCTCTTTTTCGGCCAGGAAGTGAAGGGCGCGAAGCGCTGGATTTTCGGGATTCAGCCCTCCGAATTTCTCAAGCCCGCCTTCGTCGTCGTCGTGGCCTGGGCCTTTTCGGAGGGCGCGCGCCGCAAGGACGTGCCCGGAAACTGGCTGGCGCTGCTGCTCTTCCCGGTCACGATTGGCCCGCTCGTGCTGCAACCGGATTTCGGCCAGACAATGCTGGTCTCCATCGTCTGGGGCGCGCTGTTCTTCATGGCCGGCCTGCATCTCATCTGGGTCGTCGGGCTCGGCGGCGTCGCGGTGCTGGCGGCGGGGCTCGCCTATAAATTCGTGCCCCATGTCCATGCGCGCATCGAAGCCTTTCTCGAACCGCCGCCGCCCGTCGCGGGCGTGCCCTCCAACTTCCAGTCCGAGACCGCGCTCGAAAGCTTCATCGCTGGCTCCTGGTTCGGCAAGGGGCCGGGCGAGGGGACGGTGAAACGCATTCTGCCGGACTCGCATACGGACTTCATCTTCGCGGTCATCGGCGAGGAGTTCGGCGTCATCGTCTGCATCGCGCTGGCGCTCGTCTTCGCCTTCATCGTCGTGCGCGGCCTGCTGCTCGCAGCGCGCAATGAAGACCCCTTCTGCCGCTTCGCCACCGCAGGACTGGTCATGCTGTTCGGCCTGCAAAGCTGCATCAACATGGCGGTGAATGTGCATCTCATGCCTGCGAAGGGAATGACTTTGCCCTTCGTCTCCTATGGCGGCTCCTCGCTGATCTCCCTGTCGCTCGGCATGGGGTTCCTGCTTGCCGTCACGCGCAAGCGCCCGCGCACGCGCATTCTCACCGAGGTTGCGGCGACGAGCGGCCCCGCGACCGTTGCGGCGGCGGCCTGACATGAGCGACGCGCCCATCCTTCTTGCCGCCGGCGGCACCGGTGGCCATCTCTTCCCGGCCGAGGCGCTCGCCCATGCGCTCAATGCGCGCGGCGCCACGGTTGATCTCGTCACCGACGAGCGCGCGCTCGCCTATGGCGGAAGCTTTCCGGCGCGCGCGATGCACTGCATCCCCTCGGCGACGCCGCGCGGCGGCTCGCTGGTCGCCAAGGCGCGGGCCGTGGCCAGCCTCGCTTACGGAACGGCGCAGTCGGCGGCGCTGCTGCGCAGACTGGCGCCGCGCGCCATCATCGGCTTCGGGGGCTATCCCACCGTGCCGCCGCTGCTCGCCGCCGCCTTTCTGAAGATCCCCAGCGTGCTGCACGAGTCGAACGCCATCATGGGGAAGGCGAACCGCTTCCTCTCCGGCCATGTCGACCGGATCGCGGCGGGCCTGCCCAATCTGTCCGTGCCCGCGCCCTTGCAGGGCAAGATCGTCGTCACCGGCAATCCGGTGCGTCCCGCCGTGCTCGAGGCGGCGAAGCTGCCTTATCCGACATTCGATGAGGGCGTCTTCCGGCTCCTCGTCACCGGCGGATCGCAGGGCGCGCGCGTGATGGCGGATATCGTGCCCGAGGCCATCGCCGCTCTTCCCGAGACTCTGCGCGCGCACATCCGGGTCGTGCAGCAGACGCGCGCGGAAGATATTCCACGCGTCGAGGCGATCTATCAGAGCGCTGGCGTTCACGTCGACATCGCGCCCTTTTTCAGGGATCTTCCGCTGCGCATCGCGCAGGCGCATTTCGTCGTGTCGCGCGCGGGCGCCTCGACGGTGTCGGAACTCGCCGTCATCGGCCGTCCCGCGCTGCTCGTGCCGCTGCCGCATTCGCTGGACGGCGATCAGGCCGCGAACGCCGCCGTTCTGCAAGACTCGGGAGCGGCGGAAACGGTGAAGCAGAGCGACTTCTCGCCGGCGCTTCTCACGGCGCGGCTGGCGGCGCTCATCGACGCGCCACAGGACCTCGCGTCTCGCGCGCAAGCCGCGAAACGGGTGGGCGTTCCGGACGCCGCCGAAAGACTGGCCGATCTGATTTTGAGCGTGGCGCAAGCCCGCGCGTCCTAACGGAGACAGGTATGAAACTGCCGCGCGATCTCGGCCCCATTCACTTCGTCGGCATCGGCGGCATCGGCATGTCGGGCATCGCCGAGGTGCTGCTCAATCTTGGCTACAAGGTGCAGGGCTCCGACGCGACCGAAAACGCCAATGTGAAGCGTCTGTCGGAAAAGGGCGCCACGGTCTTCGTCGGCCATGACGCCAAGAATCTCGGCGACGCGGCGGTCGTCGTGGTCTCCACGGCCATCAAGCGCGACAATCCCGAACTCGTCGCCGCGCGCGAGAAGCGCCTGCCGGTCGTGCGCCGCGCGGAGATGCTCGCGGAACTCATGCGCCTCAAGCAGTGCGTCGCCATCGCCGGCACGCATGGCAAGACGACGACAACGTCACTTGTCGCAACACTGCTCGACGCGGGCGGACTCGATCCCACCGTGATCAACGGCGGCATCATCAACGCCTATGGCACCAACGCGCGCCTGGGCGCCGGCGAATGGATGGTTGTCGAGGCGGACGAGAGCGACGGCACCTTCCTGAAGCTTCCGGCCGATGTGGCGATCGTCACCAATATCGACCCCGAGCATCTCGATCATTTCCACACATTCGACGCCATCAAGGAAGCCTTTCGCAATTTCATCGAGAATCTGCCTTTCTATGGTTTCGCCGTGATGTGTCTCGATCATCCGACAGTGCAGGAGCTCGTCGGCAAAATCGAGGATCGCCGCGTCGTCACCTATGGCGAAAATCCGCAGGCTGACGTGCGCCTGCTCGACGTCAATCTCGAAGGCGGCGTGTCGCGCTTCAATATTCTGCTGCGGGACCGGAAGACCGCGCAGGCGACCTATCTGGAAAATCTCCTTTTGCCCATGCCCGGCCATCACAATGCGCTCAACGCCACGGCGGCGGTGACGGTGGCCTATCAACTGGGTCTCTCGCCCGATCAGATTCGCAGGGCGCTCGCGGGCTTCGGCGGCGTCAAGCGCCGCTTCACCCGCACCGGCGAATGGAATGGCGTGCAGGTCTTCGACGATTACGGCCATCATCCCGTGGAGATCGCCGCCGTGTTGCGCGCCGCGCGCGCCTCGACCAAGGGCAAGGTCGTCGCGGTGATGCAGCCGCATCGCTATACGCGCTTGCAGTCGCTCTTCGACTCCTTTGCGACCTCCTTCAATGACGCCGACGTCGTGATCGTCGCCGATGTCTACGCCGCCGGCGAGCCGCCGATCGACGGCGTCGACCGTGACGCGCTGGTGAACGCGATCCGCGCCCATGGCCACCGCCGCGCGGTGGGTCTGCCGTCGCCGGAGGTGCTGCCGGCGATGGTGCGCGAGATTGTGGCTCCGGGCGATTACGTCGTGTGCCTGGGCGCGGGGAACATCACCCAGTGGGCCTATGCGCTGCCGGAGCAGCTCGCGGCGGGCGGGCAGGCGTGATGGCGACCGGACCAACCCCCTCCCTGTCCCTCCCCCGCAAGCGGGAGAGGGGACGCTCACGATCAGCGCGCTTGATGAAGACCCGAATCTGCTCCCTCTCCCGCGAAGCGGGGGAGGGGTGGGGAGGGGGCGCATGAGCTTCCCCGATGTCTCCCCCGGCGTCATCGCCCTCATGCCCGAGTTGCGCGGGAAACTCACCGCCAACGAACCGCTCGCGCCCTATACCTGGTTTCGCGTCGGCGGGCCGGCGCAACTTCTCTTCATGCCGGCCGACGAGGCCGATCTCGCCTATTTCCTCGCGCGCCTGCCAAAGGAAATCCCGGTCACGGTCATTGGTCTCGGCTCCAATCTCATCATCCGCGACGGCGGCGTGATCGGCGTCGTCATCCGTCTTTCCGCCAGGGGCTTCGGCGATATGAAGGTCGAAGACGGATGCCGCCTGCGGATCGGCGCCGCCGTGCCTGACGTGAAGGCGGCGCGCGCGGCGGCGGACGCGGGCATTGATGGGCTGGCCTTCTATCGCGGAATCCCCGGCGGCATTGGCGGCGCGTTGCGCATGAACGCCGGCGCCCATGGCGGCGAGACAAAGGATGCGCTCATCGAAGCGCGCGGCGTCGACCGGGACGGAAACATCCGCGTCTTCACCACCGCCGACATGGGCTACAGCTATCGCCATTGCTCCGCGCCCGACGACGTGATCTTCACGCAGGCGCTGTATCAGGGCCGCCCCGGCGACCCGCAGGCGATCCTTGCCGAGATGGACCGCATCACGCAGGCGCGCGAGGCCTCGCAGCCGATCAAGGAAAAGACCGGCGGCTCTACCTTCAAGAACCCGGAAGGCCACAAGGCCTGGCAATTGATCGACGCCGCCGGCTGTCGTGGACTGATCGTCGGCGACGCGCAGGTGAGCGAAATGCATTGCAACTTCCTGATCAATCGCGGCCACGCCACCGCCGCCGACATCGAGACGCTGGGCGAAACCGTCCGGCGCCGGGTGAAGGAGACGAGCGGCGTCGAGCTGCATTGGGAAATCAAACGGATCGGCGTCCCTTGAGATGAGCCTCCTCACGTCGCGCGGCGTTGCTGTCGTTCGGGAAGTCCCGAGAGCGGCGGCCATTTTCGCCAGTCCATGGACGACCCTGGCGCTCCTTTGCCTCGCCCTGGCGCAGCAGATCGCGGGTCATCTCGACTGCGACGTGTCCTGGTTCATCACTTTCGCCGAGAAGGTCGCCGACGGCGCCGTTCCTTATGTCGATGTGACGGACCCGAACCCGCCCGCCGCCTTTCTCGCCCTCGTCCCGGCGGTGGCGCTCGCCCGCGCGCTCGGCCTCGCCGTCGAGCCGGTCGTGGCGGGGCTCGTCTTTTTCGCCGCCGGCCTGTCGCTTGGGCTCTGCGCGCTGATCTTTCGCGCCGGCGCGCCGCGCTCGCGCGAGGAGTGGCGGCTGCTGCTCAACGCGGCCGTCTTCCTGCTGCTTGTCGCGCCGGCGTTTGTGTTCGCCGAACGCGAACATGTGGCGCTGCTGGCGCTCGCGCCCATGCTGGCGTCTCTTGCCGTTTGCGCCGAAGGCGGACGCGTCGCCGTCCCGCTGCGTGTCCTCGCCGGCCTCGGCGCCGGGATCGCCGTCTGCTTCAAGCCGTTTTTCATTCTGGCGATCATTTTGCCCGCAGCGGCGCTGGCCCTTCGCGAGCGTTCGATCCGGCTGCTGCTGACGCCGGAAGCGATCATCGCCGGGGGGCTCTGCGCGCTCTATGGAGCCGCCACGCTCGTCTTCTTTCCGGCCTATGCGCATTATGCGCTGCCGACCATCCTCGAAGTCTATCAGCCGGCGCGCGAGGGCTGGGTCAAGCTCGCCCTGCTGTCGGCGGCGCCGTTCAACGTCGCGCTTCTGCTGGGATTGGCGGTGGCGGCGGCGCGCGGCTTCGCCCATCCGTCGGCGGCCCCGGCCTTCGTCGCGCCTGCGGCGGCGCGGGTCTGCGCCTTCGCCTCCGCAGGCTTTCTGGCCGGTTTCTTCATCCAGGGCAAAGGCTGGACCAACCACGCCTATCCCGGACTTGCGCTCGCGCTGCTGGCCTGGTGCTTTTTCCTGCTTCACGCCCACCCGCGCGCCCGCGCCGCGTGCGATGGCGGTCCGTTCAAATTCGTGTTCCTGCCGATCTTCATCTGCCTCCCGGCGCTGTTCGGCGCGGCCAATCTGATCTCGGATGGCGAGGAGCATCCCGGCCTGCGCGCGGAGCTCGCCCGCGTCGCGCCGGCCCATCCGCGTCTCATCGCCATGGCGCGGCAGCTCGACTTCGGCCATCCGGTGACGCGCCAGCTCGCAGGGACATGGGTGGGCCGTCCCAATGCGCTGTGGACCGCGAGCTTCGCCGCGCATCTCATCCGCGAGGCGCCGGACGAGGCGACACGCGCGCGGCTTGAAGCGTATCGCCGACGCGATCTTGCCGGCTTCGCCGCCGATGTGCGGGCCGGCGCGCCCGACGCCATCATCGTCGAGGATAAAGGCACACGCGAATGGGTGTTGAAACAGGCCGAAACCGCGGGCGTGCTCGAGGGCTTCGAAAAGACCGGCGAGGCCGGGGAGATCGAGCTCTGGACGCGCAAGGCGCGGGTGGCGGCGTCGCGCCCCGAAGCGTCGCAACGTAGCTTCCGATAGGAGAGATTCGCGCCCATTGCGTGGGCTGGCCCGAAGCGTCGCCGGCGTTCAGCGTTCCCGAGCGGGGCTTTTTCGCTCCGCGAAATTCAAGAGACAGACATGACCAAACACGTCGCCGTGCTGATGGGCGGGCTTTCCGCCGAACGCGAGATTTCGCTGCGCTCCGGCTCGGCTTGCGCCAGGGCGCTCGCAGAGCAGGGGTTCCGGGTCACGCCGGTCGACGTCGGCCACGACGTGGCCAATGTTCTGGCCGAACTGAAACCGGACGTCGCCTTCAACGCGCTGCACGGCAAGTTCGGCGAGGACGGCTGCATTCAGGGCGTGCTCGAACTGCTGCGCATCCCCTACACCCATTCGGGCGTGCTGGCCTCCTCCGTGGCGATGAAGAAGGACGTCGCCAAGGTCGTCATGGCCGCCGCCGGGGTCCCCGTGCCCAAGGGCCGGGTCGTGCATCGGCGCGAGGCGGCCGAGGCCCATGTGCTCCCGGTTCCCTATGTGTTGAAGCCCGTTTCCGAGGGATCATCCTTCGGCGTCTTCATCGTCCGGGAGGATCAGGCCCATCCGCCGCAGGAACTGACGCGGCCCGACTGGTCGCATGGCGATCTGATGCTCGCCGAGCAGTTCATTCACGGCCGGGAGCTGACCTGCGCCGTCATGGGCGACAGGGCGCTCGACGTGATCGAGATCGTCGCCGCCGACGGCGGGTGGTACGATTACCACGCGAAATACGCGAAAGGCGGTTCGAAACACATTCTTCCGGCAATTCTTAAAGAGAAAATTTACCAAACAGTCCAACATTTAGCGATCGAGGCTCATAGAGCTCTCGGGTGCCGCGGCGTCAGCCGCGCGGACTTTCGATACGACGACCGCCCCGGAGGTACGGGCGAGCTCGTCGTGTTGGAAGTCAACACGCAGCCGGGAATGACGGAGACCTCCCTCGTGCCAGAAATGGCGGCTTTTGCGGGTTTTTCATTCGGCGAGCTAGTCAGATGGATGGTGGAAGACGCATCCTGCGATCGTTAAGGGAGTCGGTCTCGGCTCCCCTTCCGCTTGTTCATTTTCCGGCGGCCGAGCCGAGCATGGCGGGCGCGCCCGCCTCCGGCCCGGCGGCTCCCGCCGCCACGTCCCCCGCGCCCGCCTTCGCGCGCCGCGGCGCCGGCGGCGGGTCGGCCCTGGAGCGCTACGCCTTCCTCGGCCGTCCCGGCATGGGCCTCCTCGGGCTCCTCGCGATGTTCGGAGCGGTCGCCTTCGCCGGCATGAAGCAGAACGGCGGCTATGACGCGCTCGTCGCGCGCGAGGGGCAGCCCTGGGACGTGGTCGCCCGCGCCGTCGGCCTCGACATTTCGGCGGTGACCATCTCGGGCCAGTCGCGCATGACCGAGAAGGAGTTGCTGGCGGCCTCCGGCGTCGACGGGCGCAACTCGCTGCCCTTTCTGGACGCCGCGGCCGTTCGCGATCGGCTGATGGCCATTCCGCTGATCAGGTCCGCGCGGGTGATGAAGCTTTACCCCAACCGGCTCGTCATTGCGGTGGAGGAGCGCCGGCCCCATGCGCTGTGGCAGCAGGATGGCCGCGTGTCGGTGATCGCCGACGACGGAGTCGCCATCGACGAGCTGCGCGACGAGCGCTACCTCGGTCTGCCCTTCGTGGTTGGCGACGGCGCGCAAAAGCGCCTGCCGGAGTTTCTCGAGCTGCTCAAGATCGCGGGGGATCTCTCGCGGCGCGTGAAGGCCGGCGTGCTGGTCGCGAGCCGCCGCTGGGATCTCGACATGACCAACGGCGTGCTCGTCAAGCTGCCCGAGGAAAATCCCGGCCGCGCGCTGCAGACGCTGCTGCGTCTGCAACATGAGGCCCGAATTCTCGACAAGGACATCATGTCGATCGACCTGCGCGAGCCGGACCGCGTCGCGGTGCGCCTGACCGAGGAAGCCGCCGCCGCGCGAGAGGCGGCGCTTCCGCGCAAGACCAAGAAAACAGGTGGTTAGTCTGATGAAGTCCCAGCTTGTTCCGCCGCGTTTGAAACCGCTCTCGCCGCGCCGCTCGGCGACGCTGGCGGCGCTCGACGTCGGCACGTCCAAGATCGCCTGCCTCATCGCGCGCGTGACGCCGATGAAGCAGGGTGCGCCCAACGACTGGCGCACCCATCGCATTCGCGTGCTCGGCATCGGCCACCAGCGTTCGCTCGGCGTCAAGCACGGGCTCGTGATCGACATGGACGAGGCGGAGCGCGCCATTCGCCAGACGGTCGACGCCGCCGAGCGCATGGCCGGCGTTCAGATCGACCATGTCATCGTCACCGCCTCGGGCGGGCGTCTCGCCTCGGAGCATTTCACCGCCAAGCGGGCCATCGGCGGCCGCGAAGTCGCGGAGACGGACATCCACTGCGTGCTGGAGGCCTCGGCGGCGCATCATCTGCATCGCGGCCGCGTCGCCATGCACTCGCTGCCGACAGGCTTCTCGCTCGACGGCGTCGGCGGCATCCGCGAGCCGAAGGACATGATCGGCGAGGAGCTGGGCGTCGATCTGCATGTCGCCACCTGCGATCAGGCGTCCGCGCGCAATCTCATGCTGGCGGTGGAGCGCGCGCATCTGCGCGTCGAAGGGCTGGCGGCGGCGCCCTATGTCGCGGCGCTCTCGGTGCTGGAGCCCGACGAAGCGGAGATGGGCGTCATCGTCGTGGACATGGGCGCGGGCTCGACCTCGATGGCGGTGTTCGCGAGCGGCGAGATGGTGCATCTCGACGCCGTGACGCTGGGCGGCAATCACGTCACCATGGACATTGCGCGGGGTCTCGACGCGCGCCTCGTCGACGCCGAGCGTCTCAAGACGTTCCACGGCTCGGCGATTTCCTCCTCCTCGGACGAGCGCGAGACGGTCTCCTTCGTTCACGTCGGCGAGCACGGCCATCACAAGGCCCATGCGCCGAAGTCGCATCTCGTCCGCATCATTCGACCGCGCATGGAGGAGACCTTCGAGTTTCTGCGCGATCGTCTCGCGCGCGCCGGCTATGCGTCCGGCCCCAACCGCCGGATCGTGCTCACCGGCGGCGCGAGCCAGCTCACCGGCGCGGCGGAATCCGCGCGCCGCATCCTGGGCGGCCAGGTCCGCGTCGGCGGCCCGATCGGCGTCGAAGGTCTTCCCGATCCCGCGCGCACGCCGGCTTTCGCGGCCGCCGCGGGATTGCTCGTCTATCCGCAAGTCGCGGGGCGCGAATATTTCGAGCCCCGGCGCGGCGAGCGGGCGGCGACGGGATCGGACGGCTACATGAGGCGAGTTGGTAGATGGTTAAAGGAAAGCTTCTAGAATCACCCGCAAGTGATTCTCCACATTGAGGCGATCCGGCCTGACCGCCGGGCCTCGCGACAGGAATAACCGAGGACGAAGCGTACGGCGACGGCGCGTCCAAGGACTGGAACAACCGACGCCGACGAGCAGTGTATTTTCGAGAGGCCCTGGCAATGACGATTAATCTGAAAGCCCCCGAATTGAGGGAACTGAAGCCCCGCATCATGGTGTGCGGCGTCGGCGGCGGCGGCTGCAACGCCGTCAACAACATGATTTCCTCCGGCCTCTCCGGCGTGGATTTCCTCGTCGCCAACACCGACGCCCAGGCGCTCGCGTCCTCGCCGGCGGAGCGCGTCATTCAGATGGGCCTCCAGGTCACCGAGGGTCTCGGCGCCGGCGCCCAGCCGGAAGTCGGCCGCGCCGCCGCCGAGGAGGCCAGCGAGGAAATTCGCGAGCAGCTTCAGGGCGCGCATATGTGCTTCGTCACCGCCGGCATGGGCGGCGGCACGGGCACGGGCGCCGCGCCGGTCATCGCGCAGATCGCGCGCGAGATGGGAATCCTGACCGTCGGCGTCGTGACCAAGCCCTTCCATTTCGAAGGTCAGCGCCGTCTGCGCATCGCCGAGGCCGGCATCGGCGAGCTTCAGAAGTGCGTCGATACGCTGATTGTCATCCCCAACCAGAATCTGTTCCGCATCGCGACCGAGAAGACCACCTTCGCGGACGCCTTCGCCATGGCCGATCAGGTGCTCTATTCGGGCGTCGCCTCGGTCACCGACCTCATGGTGAAGGAGGGCCTCATCAACCTCGACTTCGCCGACGTCCGCTCGATCATGCGCGGCATGGGCAAGGCGATGATGGGCACCGGCGAAGCGACCGGCGAGCGCCGCGCCAATCTCGCCGCCGAAGCGGCGATCGCCAATCCGCTGCTCGACGAAGTGTCGATGAAGGGCGCGCGCGGCCTGCTGATCTCGATCACCGGCGGCCACGATCTCACGCTCTATGAAGTCGACGAAGCCGCGAGCCGCATCCGTCAGGAGGTCGACGAGGACGCCAACATCATCCTCGGCGCGACCTTCGACTCCTCGCTCGAAGGCGTCATCCGCGTCTCGGTCGTCGCCACCGGCATCGACCTCGCCGCGATCACCGCCGATGATCCGACCAGCATGGCCCGCATGGCCGAAGCCGCCGAGCGCATGCGCGCCCAGATGCAGGCGCAGCAGCCCAAGCAGCAGCCGGCCGCGATGCCGGTGATCGAGACCTCCGCGCCGGTTTACGCCATGCCGGAGCGCGAACGCGCCCCCGCGCCGGCCTATCAGCCGGAAGCCCGCGAGCCGGCGCCCGCGCCGTCGCACTACTATAATGAGCCGGCCCCGCCCGCGCCTGCGCAGATGACGACGAACGGCGTCTATCTGGAGCCGGTCCCCGCGCGCCCGACCTATGGCGAGCCGCGCATGCAGGAGCCCGCGCCGCGCATGATGGCCGAGTCCGCGCCGGCCGCCTATGTGCCGCCGCCGCCGGAAATGCCGCGCACGCCGCGCATGCCGTCGATCGAGGACTTCCCGAAGCCGGTTCAGGATCAGATGCGCCAGCATCGCGGCGACGCGGGTTCGCAGCATGATCCTCGCCGCAAGTCCATCTTCGAGCGTCTGGCGTCCTTCGGCGCCAGCCGTCAGGAAGACGGAATGCCGCCGGCGCAGGCCCAGCAGCCGCCGATGCCGCCGCGCGCCCCCGCGCCGCAGCCGTCGCAGACCGTCTCCGAATATGGCAAGCGCCCGGCCGCCGCGCCGCAGCAGCCGCATGCGCAGCTCGATCCGCACGGCCGCCGCGCGCCGCAGCCGCGTCCCATGGAAGAGGATCACCTGGAAATCCCGGCCTTCCTGCGCCGTCAGTCCAATCACTGAGCTGAAGGCCAGCGACACGCAAAGGCCTGCCTCGCGCGGGCCTTTGTTTTTGCGGGGTTTATCCGCCTGTCATAATCTGTAAGAAACCGTTACTGGAGCCGGGCCGCCCGGTTGGGCTAATCTCGGCTGTAAACGGCGGCGCATCCTGCGTGGGGAGGAACCACTCATTCGCCAGAAGTTTCGAGGCTCCGTGCGTGCGCCGCGCGCCGCTCAGACGACGCTCGCGCGCCCGGTGACGCTCTCCGGCCGCGGCGTTCATGGCGATCGGCCGTCGCGCGTCACGCTCGCGCCCGCCGCGCCCCGGTCCGGGATCGTGTTCAGCGCCGGCGGCGCCGAACTGCGCGCCGACTGGCGCGGGGTGGACGCGACGCAACTCCGCACGCGCCTGTCGCGTGGCGCGGCGAGCGTGTCGACGGTGGAACATCTCCTCGCGGCGCTCTTCGGGCTTGGCGTCGACAATGCGCTCATTCTGGTGGAGGGCGACGAGGTTCCCGCCATGGATGGCTCGGCGCAGGCCTTCGTCGCCGCCATCGACGAGGCCGGCATCGTCGACCTCCCGGCGCCGCGCGCGCTGTTGCAGGTGGTCCGGCCGGTGCAGGCGTCGCTGGGCGCGGGCTGGGCCGAGCTGGCGCCCGCCGCCAGCGGCTTGAGCCTCGACGTCGAAATTGCCTTTGAGGGGCCGATCGGCCGCCAGCGGCGCGCCATCTCTCTCACGCCGGAGAGCTTCCGGTCCGAATTGTCTCGCGCGCGCAGCTTTGGCTTTTTGCGCGACGCGGAGCGCCTGTGGCGGGACGGGCTCGCTCTCGGCGCCTCGCTGGAGAACACGGTGGTGCTCGACGGCGAGACCGTGCTGAACCCGCAGGGGCTTCGCTTCGCCGACGAATGCGTGCGTCACAAGATGCTGGACGTGGTGGGAGATCTGGCCCTCGCCGGCGCGCCGCTCATCGGCGCCTTCCGCTCCTTCAGGGGCGGGCATGCGCTGAACATGGCGCTTCTCGACGCGGCGATGCGGGCGGGGGCGCTGGAATGGCGCGAGGCCTCGACCGCGACCTTCGCCGCGTCGGAGGCGCCGGGCCAGCGACCTTCGCCATAATCTCGCCAGACCCGCGGCCTCATGTTCGGCGCATTGTCCATCGCCGCGCGCCGCCGGCGCCGCGATGACGCGGGTCTTCTGGACGCCGCGAGTGGCGGGGGCCGGCGGATTGGGTTAATAGCTCGGCCGGGAGAGCGACGCCTGTCGCGGCTCTCCGCCGCAAGGGACGCTTCAATGCCGGTTTTCGCTGCTTCATTCCGTTCGTCCGCCATGCTCGTCGCGGCCGCGGCGCTGGCCCTGTCCGCCGCGCCGGCCCGCGCCGACATCATGGATTCGATCACCAGCGGCTTCGGCCTGTTCGGCGGCGGCGAGAAATACAAGACCGAGATCACGCCCGACATCCCCGCCGACACGCTCTACAATCAGGGTCTCGCCAAGCTCAAGTCGAAGGACTTCGAGGGCGCGGCGAAGAAGTTCACCGACCTCGAGAAGAGCTATCCGTCCTCGGAATGGTCGCGCAAGGGTCTGCTGATGACCCTTTACGCGCAATATGAAAAGCCCGCCTATGACGACGCGGTGCAGACCGCGCAGCGCTATATCGGGCTGTATCCGAACTCGCCGGACACGCCCTACGTCTATTATCTCGCCGGCATGTCCTATTATAACCAGGTGCCGGACGTGATGCGTGATCAGTCCTCGGCGGAGAAGTCGCTCCAGGTCTTTCAGGAGCTGATCAACAAATTTCCCAAGTCGGAATATGTGGCCGACGCGCGCTACAAGATGGGCGTCGCGCGCGATCAGCTCGCGGCCAAGGAAATGCAGGTCGGCCGCTTCTATCTGACCCGCAAGAATTACCCGGCGGCGATCAACCGTTTCCACGAGGTGCTGGGCAAATATCAGACGACTCGCCACACCGAGGAGGCGCTGTATCGTCTCACCGAAGCCTATCTGGCCATGGGCGTCACCAATGAGGCGCAGACGGCGGCGGCGATCCTCGGGCACAATTTCCCCGACTCGCAATGGTACAAGGACGCTGTCGCCCTGTTGAAGGCCGACGGCCTGACGCCGCATGAATATACGGATTCCTGGCTGTCCAAGATAGGCAAGACGCTGCACGCCATCTAGAGCGTTTCCCGGTCTGATTGACTCAGACCGGGGCTCTGGCTTGTTGTTTTGTCGCGCTTTCTTTCGCCGAACCGGTTTCCACTTCGGCGGAAACCGCTCTAGACGGCGGGCGCCTTGGTCCTCGACTGAATGAAGCGGCCGGCGTGCGCCAGCGCGCGCCGCCCCTTGGCGAGCCGCGCGTTCCAGAGCTGGAAGGCGTGGATCATCTTCGGCCAGATTTCCAGCGTGACGGCGACGTCCGCCGCGCCCGCGGCGGCCGCGAGGCGGGTCGAATCCGAGAGCAGCGTTTCATCCGAACCCACCTGAATCAGCATCGGCGGCAGGCCCGCGAGATCGCCATGGAGGGGGGATACGCGCGGGTCCCTGCGGTCCATGCCGGGAGGAAGATAAGCGCCCGCGAGTTCTTCGAGATAGGCCCTGTGGATCAGCGGATCGACGGCGTCCTTGGTCGCGATCGTCTCCCCGGCCATCGAAAGGTCGGTCCATGGCGAACACAGCCAGAGGCAGGCGGGGCCTTCTTCGCCCGCATCCCGCAGCCGCATGGCGAGGCCGAGCGAGAGCCCGCCGCCTGCGCTGTCGCCCCCGACGGCGATGCGCCCGGCGGCGATCCCTTCCGCGCGCACGAAGCGCCAGGCGGCGAGCGCGTCGTCATAAGCGGCGGGGAATGGGTGTTCCGGCGCCAGCCGGTAGCCGACGGCGAGCGCTCTGGCGCCGGCGGCGCGCCCCGCCTCCGTGGCCATGCGCCGATGGCTGACGATCGACCCCGAACAATAGCCGCCGCCATGGAAAAAGAGCAGGACGCGCGAGGGATCGGCGCCGGGCGCAAGCGACCACTCGGCGGGAATGCCCCCGATGGAGGCAGGCCTGCGCTCGATATCGGCCTCGGCCGGCCAGGCGGCGCCAACTTCCTCGATCCGCGCGCGCCGCTCGGCCCAGCCGACGGGGCGCGGGCGCGACGCGAGGAGCGCGCGAATCTCATTGATTTCATCTTTGGCCATGCCAACCTCGCCGTTGCGGCGAATCGTTGCGCCGTCCACAGGATAACGGCGCCGGCGGCAAGTCCGTTGCATTCGGCGCGGCCAAGAAGCGATAGAGTCCAGGCGTCATGCTCGTCCGTCTGTCCATCCGCGACATCGTTCTGATCGACGCGCTCGATCTGGATTTCGGGCATGGGCTGACCACCCTCACCGGCGAGACCGGCGCCGGAAAGTCCATCCTCCTCGACGCCTTCATGCTGGCGCTGGGCGGGCGCGGCGACGCCTCGCTGGTGCGCGCCGGCTGCGAACAGGGGCAGGTGACCGCCGTTTTCGATCTCCCGGCCGACCATCCCGCCCATCTCGCCGCGCGCGAATTCGGGCTGGCGAGCGAGGACGAGCTGGTGCTGCGCCGCGTGCAGGCGGCGGACGGGCGCACCCGCGCTTTCGTCAACGACCAGCCGGCGACCGCGCAGGCGCTGCGGGCCATCGGCGGCGAGCTGGTGGAAATCCATTGCCAGCATGACGACCGCGCGCTGGTCGACCCCGGCGTCCACCGCGCGCTGGTCGACGCGCATGGCGGTCTGTCGAGCCAGGCGAATGACACGCGCGCGAAACATGGCGCCTGGCTGGCGGCGCGGCGCGCTCTGGCCGATGAGGAAGAGCGCATCGCCCGGGCGCGGGCCGACGCCGAGTATCTGCGTCACGCCCATGAGGAATTGACGAAGCTCGCCCCGCAGGAGGGGGAGGAGGAGGCGCTGGCGGAACGGCGCCTGTTCATGCAGCGCGCCGAGAAGGTCGCGACCGACATTCGAGACGCGCTCGGGGCTTTCGCCGCCGACCGCGCGCCGGCCGCCGAGATCGGCCATGTCGCGCGCCGGCTCGAACGCCGGCTGCCTCAGGCCCCGCACATCCTGGAGCCGCCCGCCCGCGCGCTGGCGCAGGCGGTGGACGCGCTGGGTCTCGCCGAGCAGGCGCTGGAGCAGGCGCTCGCCGAGACCCGTTTCGATCCAGCTGAGCTGGAGCGGGTGGAGGAGCGGCTGTTCGCCCTGCGCGGCGCCGCGCGCAAATATCAGGTCGCCGTTCCGGAGCTCGCCAGGCTCGCTCAGAAATTCGCTGACGACATCGAAGCGCTCGACGCCTCGGAAGCGCGGCTCGTGAAACTGGGGCAGGCGCTTTCGGCCGCCAGGGCCGCCTATGACGAGACGGCGCGCGCGCTTTCCGCCGCGCGTCGGAAGGCGGCGAAGAGGCTCGACGCGCTCGTCGACGGCGAACTCAAGCCGCTGAAGCTCGAAGGCGCGCATTTCTCGACGCAGGTGGAGAGCGATCCCGCCAACGCCGGGCCGGAGGGGATCGACCGCGTCGAATTCTGGGTGCAGACCAATCCTGGCTCACGGCCGAGTCCGCTCACGAAGGTCGCCTCTGGCGGCGAGCTGGCGCGTTTCATGCTGGCGCTCAAAGTCGTGCTGGCGGATCGCGGCTCCACCGCGACGCTGGTCTTCGACGAAATCGACACGGGCGTCGGCGGCGCCGTCGCCGACGCCATCGGCCAGCGGCTCGCACGGCTGGCGAAAAACGCGCAAGTGCTCGCCGTGACGCATGCCCCGCAGGTCGCCGCGCGCGCCAGCCGTCACCTGCGGATCAGCAAGGGTCCGCCGGCCAAAGGCAAGGACAAGCGCGTCGCGACTCGCGTCTCTGTGCTCGGGGACGCCGAGCGGCGTGAGGAAATTGCGCGGATGCTGTCCGGCGCGGCCATCACGGACGAAGCGCGCGCGGCCGCCATGCGGCTGCTGGAGGGCGCTGGGTAGGCGCGACGTCAGGCGGTTTTTTCCTTGAACTTGCAGAGATCGTACAGGATGCAGCGGCCGCATTCCGGCTTGCGCGCCTTGCAGATGTAGCGGCCGTGCAGAATGAGCCAGTGATGCGCGTGCAGCAGATATGTCTCCGGCACGATGGCTTGGAGCCCTTCTTCCACGGCCTCCGGCGTGGCGCCCCTGGCCAGCGGCAGGCGGTTCGACACGCGGAAGATATGCGTGTCCACGGCGATCGTCGGCTGGTGGAAGGCGATGTTGAGCACCACATTCGCCGTCTTGCGCCCGACGCCCGGCAGGGCCGTCAATGCGTCACGGTCCGGCGGAACTTCCCCGCCGTGACGCTCGATCAGCAAGCGCGACAGCGCGACGATATTCTTCGCCTTGTTGCGGAAGAGGCCGATGGTCTTGATCGCCTCGCGCACCCTGTCCTCGCCGAGCGCGACCATTTTTTCGGGCGTGTCGGCCATGGCGAAGAGCGCGGGCGTCGCCTTGTTGACGCCGGCGTCCGTCGCCTGCGCCGAGAGCGCCACGGCGACCAGAAGGGTGAAGGGATTCGTGTAGTGGAGTTCGCCCTTGGGCTCGGGATTGGACGCCGCCAGCCGCGCGAAAATCGCCTCGATCCGCGCCACCTCGGCCGCCGGCGGGCGGCGTTTCGCGGGGCGCCGGCGCTTTGAACTGTTTTCGTCCGCCATTCGCGCGTTATAACTGATCTTGAGGGGGGCGAAAGCGCTGTTTGGGCCATGCTGAACCCTTTTGAGACGCCGAACGCTTTTGAGACGCCGATTTACCAGACGCGGCTCACGCCGCACCGGTCGATGACGCCGCGCGCCTTCTATGTCTTCATCGTCCTTTTCTGTCTGGCGCAGATCGGTTTCGCGCTGCCGTTCCTGATCATGGGCGCCTGGCCGGTCGCCGGCTTCATGGGGCTCGACGCGCTGGCGCTCTACATCGCCTTCCGGCTGAGTTTCCGCGACGCGCGCGCCTATGAGACGCTCGACCTCACCCCCATCGAGCTTGTTTTCGCCAAGGTCGGGGCGGGCGGGCGCCGGCGGGAGTGGCGCTTCAACCCGTCCTGGGTGCGGCTCGAACAGATGGTTCACGAGGAATTCGGAACCATGAGGGTGGAGATCGTCTATCGCGGGGAATCCATCGAGGTTGGCGGCTTTCTCGGGCCCGTCCAGAAAGCCGAACTGGCGAGAGATTTGGGACGCGCGCTCGCGACTGCCCGCTTGGGTCCGCGTTTCAGTTGATCATTTGTTGCGTTGGGAGAGCGTGGCGTCGGCCTCGCGCATCAGCCGCGCCTCGTTGATCTTGTAATAGCGCCACAGGGCGACGCCGCCGCCGATGGCCGCCGCCACGCCGAGCGCCGCCAGGGAGCCGTGTATTCTCTCGAAGCCGGCCGTCAGATAATAGGCGCCGAAGCCGAAGACCATCGCCCAGACGAGGCCGCCGGCGGCGTTGAAGAGGAAGAAGCGTCCGATCGGCAGATGATTGGCGCCCGCGAGCAGCGCGGCCAGGATGCGCAGCAGCGCCACGAAGCGGCCGAAAAACACGATCGCGCCGCCCCATTTGTAGAAGAGATACTGCCCCAGCCGCAGTTTCTCGGCGCCGATGCCGACGCGCCAGCCGTGGCGCTCCAGAAAGCGGTAGCCGAATTCGCGCCCGATCCAGTAGCCGATGTTGTCGCCCACGATCGCGCCGCCCGCCGCCGCCAGCACGATGGCGTCGATGGACAACGCGCCCGACAGTCGGGCGTAGATCGAGGCGCCCACGAGCATGGTCTCGCCGGGCAACGGCAGGCCGGAGCTCTCCAGCGCGACGATGACGAAAATCGCCCAATACCCGTAGGTCGAGAGTATCGAGGCGATCTGCGCCTGATCGAGAAAATGGCTCATCGCCGCTACCGTGAAACGCTGCGCTCAACGTGGCATATAGGCCCGAACAAACGAAAAGCGACATCGCGGGAGGGCGATGCCGCTTCGTTGCGTAAAGCGGGCGTATTATTGGTAGCTGTGCGCGCCGGCGCAGGTCAGGCCGAGAATGAGCGGCCGCGACATGACGGGGTCGTCATCCGCGAAGATCGCTCCATCTTCAAGCGCCGGCTCGAGAACCGCGCGCAGACCCATCAGAAGCGGCTGGTCGTCGCCATTGATCCTCTCGCGCAGCGCCTCGCGAACGCCCTCGTCCGCGCGCCGCGCGAAGTCGCGAACAATCACCGAAACGAATCTCCCGACACTCATGCCCTTCTCATGCGCCGCCACGCGGACGCGCTCGGCGAAACGGCCGCCGATGCACGAAAGCGCGGCCTGAGCGACCGTTTCGTTGGAGCAGGAATGAATGAGATCCGCAACCAGCATGGTGTCCTCCGCTTTTCCTTCTTGTTTCAGCCTCTCTGCCCTCTTTGCTGCCGCGCCTTTCAGGCGCCTGCCTGAAAAACTGAACGGCGTTGGCTGAACAGCCAATGAACCGTTCTCATCAAAATCCGCGAGCCTCGAAAAGAAGCCCGGACGCAGGATGCGGGCCGGTGAGTCTTCCCGCGGGAATGGCTCACGGCTCGCGTCACGAATGCTACCCTACGCTCCGACTGTGACCGGGTGACGACGAGCAGCCTCACATTTGCGACGAGAAGACGCCACGCGCCCTTGTTGCGCCTCCGTATGGACCCAACGCGTCACCTCGGCCAGGGTTTCATTGGCTCATGAAAAATTCTTCGCTGCATCTGCGCAGAAAATTGTAGAGACCCGAGCTTGTGCGACGCAGCAGCCGAGGCCGCCCTTGTCGCGTTGACAGAGGGCGAAGCGCTTGCGTCTCACCATGTCCCGATATTCGCGGCCGAGGCCCAGGGCTCCCTTGGCGCGAGCGGTTCGCCCCTTTGCAGCAATTCGATGGAGATGGCGTCGGGGGTGCGCACGAAGGCCATGTGGCCGTCGCGGGGCGGGCGGTTGATGGTCACGCCGGCCTTTTGCAGCCGTTCGCAAACCTCGTAAATGTCATCCACGGCAAAGGCGAGATGGCCGAAATTGCGGCCGCCCGCATAGTCGCGCTCGTCCCAATTGCAGGTGAGTTCGATTGTCGGCGCCCCCGTGCGCCGCGCCTCTTCGAGATCGGCGGGCGCCGCAAGATAAACGAGGGTGTAACGTCCCTTTTCGTTCTCTGTGCGCCGCACCTCGCGCAGGCCGAGGATGTCGCAGAAAAAATGCAGCGAACCGTCCAGATCGCCGACGCGGATCATCGAATGCAGAAATTTCATCCCTGAACTCCTGTTGGGGACCCATCCTTACAACATTTCCACAGGGCGGGGCCCATCCGCCCGTTTGCGGCCGCCGGGCCGTCTTGCTAGCAAGGCCCGTCCACCGCCGAGCCGAATGAACGCCCCCATGACCGAGACCAGAGCGCTCGACGCCGCCGGAGCCAGCCGGAAGCTGACCGCCGCCAAAGCCTCCATCGCCGCGAGCGCGCTGCTCGCCGCAGCCAAGCTTGCCGCCGGCCTGTGGTCTGGCTCTCTGGCGCTGCTCTCCGAGGCCGGCCACGCCTTTGTCGACACGGGCGCCACGGCCCTGACCTTTTACGCGGTCCGCGAGGCGGAGAAGCCCGCCGACGCCGAGCATCATTACGGCCACGGGAAATATGAGGCGCTCGCGGCGCTTGTCGAGACGGGCCTGCTGTTCGGCCTCTCGCTCATCGTCGTCGGCGAGGCGATCCGCCGGCTGGGCGAGACGCAAGTCCAGATCGACGCCGGCTGGCCCGCCTATGGCGTCCTCATTGGCTCCATCATGATCGATTTTGTCCGGTCGCGGCAGTTGAGCGCCATCGCGGAAGAGGAGCGCAGCGACGCCCTCGCGGCCGACGCCATTCACTTCGCCAGCGATCTGGTCTCCTCCGTGCTCGCGCTGGCGGGCGTCGCGGCCGCCCGTTACGGCTATCCGCAGGGCGACGCGCTCGCCTCCTTCGGCGTCGCCGGCTTCATCGCCATCGCGGGCTATCGGCTCGGGCGGCGCACCATCGACACTCTGCTGGACGCCGCGCCCCGCGATCTCACGCCGCAGATCGAGGACGCCATCCGGGACGTTCCGGGCGTCATGACGCTGGAGAGCCTGCGCTTGCGCAGCGCCGGGGCCGAGGTGATCGGCGAGGCGACTGTGGGCGTCGCCCGGACGCTGCGGGTGGAGCAGGCGGCGCGAATCAAGGACGCGGTCTCGGAGGCGATCCTCGCCGCCGTTCCCCACGCCCGCGTCACCATCACCGCCGACCCGCTGGCGCTGGACGACGAGACGGTGGTGGAGCGCATCATGCTCGTCGCCGCGCGCCGGCATCTCACGGCGCATCATGTGCTGGCCCAGCAGCTCGGCGAGCGCCTCTCGATCGGGCTCGACATCGAGCTGGACGGCGCCATGCCGATGGGGCGCGCCCACGCCATTGCGACCGATTTCGAGGCGGCCATCCGCGACGAGTTCGGCGCCGATGTGGAGATCGAGACCCATATCGAGCCGCTGGCCCCGCATGTGCTGATCGGGCGCGACGCGCCGCCGGAACTCGCCGAGGAGATCGTCGCCGCGCTGGACCGCTACAGCGAAATGGTCGGATATATCGCGAACATCCACGATGTGCGGGTGCGCGAGACCGCCGGAGGGCTGGTGGTCAACTATCATTGCGCCGTGGACGCCGTCGTGCCGGTCGAGACCATGCATGCGGCGGTGGACGAGCTGGAGCGCCGGGTTCGGGCCGATTACCCGGAAATCCTGCGCATCGTGGGCCACGCCGAGCCGGAGGATCATTGAGGGGAGGGCCATGTCGCCGCGGCGACATTGGCCCGTGATAGCCAAGCGGTTCCGGCTGAGATAGAAAGGCCGCCATGACGACCAAGCCGCCAGACGCCCCCGACGATCTCTCCGCCATGCCGTTCGAAACGGCCATGGCCGAGCTTGAGCGCATCGTCGCCGAGCTGGAGAAGGGGTCGGTGTCGCTCGACGAGTCGGTGCGGCTCTATGCGCGCGGAAAGGCTCTTCAGGAGCGCTGCGAGAAGCTGCTGGCGGAAGCCGAGACCCGCGTGGAAAAGATCAGCCTTGGCGAGAATGGCGCGCCCAGGGGCGTCGCTCCGCTCGACGTCCCCTGATCAGTCCAGCAGTTCTTCCCTGGCCGCGCGCTTCGAGAGAATGCGGACCCGCGCCATGAAGGCCCAGGAGAGCGCGACGGCGAAGGGCACGGCGACGGCTTCCGCGAGATCGGCCGAAATCGACGCCGGCAGCAGCCCCGCCTCCATCATCCCCTTGGCCAGGAACGCGAACAGCCCGACAAGATAATAGGCGAGACCCGCCACCGAAATGCCCTGAACCATTCGGTTGAGGCGCATTTGCAGCCGCGTGCGGCGGACCATGTCGTCGAGCAGCGCGCCATTCTGGCGCTCCATGTCGAGCGTGACGCCCGTGCGCATCAGATTGGTGGTGCGCGCCACATCGGTGGAAAAGCGCGTCTGCCGCGCTTCGACGGCGTTGCAGGTCTCGATCGCCGGATCGAGGCGCGCGCTCAGAAAGTTGGAGAGCGTCGGATACTCCCCTTCCTTCGTCTCCTGCAGAAGATCGAGGCGGTTCTTCACCAGCGCGTGATAGGCGCGGCTGGCGCCGAAGCGGAAGGCGGTGCGCGTCGAGAGCGCCTCATTGGCGGCGAGTATGTCGGAAAGCCGCTTCAGCAGGGCGTGATTGCCCTGCGAATCCTGCGCGGCGCAAAGGGCGTGGGTGATCTCCGAGAGCTGCTCCTCCATCGCGGACATTTCCGGCGAGACCGCGCGGGCGAGCGGCAGGCCGAGCAGCGCCATGGTGCGATAGGTCTCGACTTCCAGCATGCGCTGCGCGAGGCGGCCCGCCTCCATCGGCGAGGCGGAGCGCAGGCGGATCGCCATGCGGGTGAAGCCGTGCGCGTCGACCGCGAAATCCGTGAGGGCGTGAGCGCGCTCCTTGCCGATGCCGATGACGCAGAGGCTCTGCGACTGGAAGAGGGCGGCGAGGTCTTCGAGCGCCTCCTCTTCGCCCAGGACGCAAAGATGCGTCGCCACCACGAGCCGGCCCGGCTGCGGGAAGGAAATTTCTCCGGCGGCGACGGGGTCCGGATGGCTGAAGGGAATCGCCGCGTCGCGGCCGCTCGACCAGGTATACGTCGAGAATTCCGTATGCTGCTCCCAGCGCAGACGCCAGTCGCCCAAAATGAGGTAGTGGAACTTGGCGTCCGGGGCGGGCGGCTCCAGCCCATGGTCGCGGGCGAGTTGCGCCACCGCCGCGCGGTCGGCGGCCGCCTCGTCGCCATTGGTCGCGAATGCGAAGTGATAAATCCGGCGTGGCACTTTCAGCGGCAGGAACGGACGCGCGTGCAATTCGGCGAGAATTGCGGCGCGGGACTCGTGCTCGATCCAGTGTGAGGCGGGCCGGATGTGGTTCATTTGGAGTCTCCGCCGCCAGCGCGGGGGCCCGGCGGCGGAAAGGAAAGGGCTGTTACTTGCCGAACTGGGCGCGGCAGGCGGCGCTGATGGAGCGGATATATTTGCGCAGGCAGGCTTCCACCTTGTCCGGGTCGGGGACGTCATAGGGGCAGAATTTATAGGCGTCGTCCTTGCACGCCTGACGCTGCTCGGGGGTCCCCTGCGCGAACGCAGGGGGCGCAAGGAGAGTCAGGATCGGCAAGGCGAGAAACATGCGGCGCATTTCATAGCTCCTGAAGAGAACGCTGCAAGCGTAATAATGCGCAAAGGTTTGTCAACGCAATCCTTTCCACAAGCAGCGCCGTCGGGTTTCCTCAGGTGATCACGCTCGGCGCCTTGCGCCCCGTGAAGCGTTCGATCTCCGCAATGTCCCGCGACAGGCGGACAAGGTCCGCGAGCGCGGTCTGGGTTTCAACCAACTGCTTCCCGGCATCGGCCTCGAAGCGTTCGATATAGACGCGCAGCGTCGCGCCCGCCGTCCCCGTGCCCGAGAGCCGATAGACGATGCGGGACCCGTCCGCGAAGATCAGCCGCAGACCCTGATGGAGCGAGTCGGAGCCGTCGACCGGGTCGTGATAGGCGAAATCGTCGGCGGTCTCGATCTCCAGCGCGCCGAAACTCTTGCCCGCGAGCGACGGCAGCCGGTCACGCAGCGTCCTGATCAGGTCATGGGCGCCGTCGCTCTCCACTTCCTCATAGTCGTGGCGCGCGTAATAATTGCGCCCATAGGTCGCCCAATGCTCGCGCATGATGGCGTCGACGCTCTGCTTGCGCGCCGCCAGCACGTCGAGCCACAGCAACACCGCCCACAGCCCATCCTTTTCACGCACGTGACTCGAGCCGGTTCCAGCGCTTTCCTCGCCGCAGATGGTGACGAGTCCGGCGTCGAGCAGATTGCCGAAGAATTTCCAGCCTGTCGGCGTTTCGTAAATGGCGATCCCGAGTTTCGCCGCCACGCGATCGGCGGCGGCGCTCGTCGGCATGGAGCGCGCGACGCCGGCAAGGCCGTTCCTGTAGCCCGGCGCCAGATGGGCGTTGGCGGCGAGAACCGCGAGACTGTCGGACGGCGTCACGAAACGCCCGCGTCCGATGATCAGATTGCGATCGCCATCGCCATCCGAGGCCGCGCACAGATCAGGCGCCCTGTCGGACATGGCGAGGTCGTAGAGATGTTTGGCGTGAACGAGATTCGGGTCGGGATGATGACCGCCGAAATCGGGCAGGGGCGCGCCATTCAGCACGGTGCCGGGCGCCGCGCCGAGCATGTCTTCGAGAAGCGCATGCGCATAGGGGCCGGTCACGGCGGACATGGCGTCGAACTTCATCGTAAAGCCGCCACGGAACGCGTCGCGGATACGGTCGAAGTCGAAGAGCGTCTGCATCAGCGCGGCGTAATTCGCCACGCTGTCGACGATCTCGACGCGCATCTCCCCGATCCGGGCTTCCCCAAGGCGATCAATGTCGACGTCCGGAGCCTCGACGATCCTGAAAGATTCAATCACCCGCGTGCGCGCGTAGATTGCTTCCGTCACCTTCTCGGGCGCGGGGCCGCCATTGGCGACATTGTATTTGACGCCGAAATCGCCGTCGGGGCCGCCGGGATTGTGACTGGCCGACAGCACCACGCCGCCGAAGGCGCCCAGCGAGCGGATCAGGGCGGAGACGGCGGGCGTCGACAGGATGCCGCCGCGGCCCACCACGGCGCGGCCGAAGCCGTTGGCCGCCGCGATCTTCAGGATCTTCTGAATCGCCTCGCGATTGTAGAAACGGCCGTCGCCGCCCACGACGAGCGTTTGACCTGCAAACCCCTCGAGCGAGTCGAAGATCGATTGCACGAAATTTTCGAGGTAGAAGCGTTGCTGGAAGACGGGAACTTTCTTCCGCAGGCCCGACGTGCCGGGGCGCTGGTCAGGATAGGGAGTCGTCGCAATGTCCTTGATCATCTCTGCCTCTGCAGCCGCTTCTCCCGCCGCGGCGCGAACAGGAATCGTTGGAGAACGGGCCGCCGAAAGATTTATGGACGAAAAAGCATAAAAAAGGGGCGGCGCCTTGTCGCGCCGCCCAGAAACGAGCCCGGCCTTTTACCATCCGCCATAATAGCCCGGATAGTAGTATCCGGGATAATAGCCGTAGTTGTAGTTGTAGTAGGGATAGTATCCGCCGTAGTAATAGCTGCTGTTGGCGGCGGCGAGGCCGGCTCCGAGAAGGCCGAGGCCGACGCCGGCGGCGACCGCCGCTCCGGGATTGTAGCGGCGATAATAGCCGCCGTAATAGGGCCGATAGCCGCCGTAGCCGCGATAGCCATAGCCGCCGCCCCAGCGGCGATACCAGACCTTGTCGACCGGGGCGGAGAGAGAGACGGTCGCCGGCGGAGCCACGCCCATGGGGCCCGCCAGAGCATGTGTGGGAACGGCGGACGCCGCCATGGCGCCGAGCAGCGCTCCCGAGATCGCCAATTTGAGGCACTTGTTCATGAAACACCTCCCGATGTGGCGGGCGAGAAAAACGCAACGCAGCCGCCCCGCCGTGCTCACGCGTCGGTAAAGCAAATCTAAACCGGAATCTTTCCGCGTCGAGAGGCATTTCTGTGTCTTTTCGCGGGCTAACGTAAATATGACTCAGTCCGGCACCGCCAAATCCGACGCCGCGGCGCGCGTGAAACCGACGAGCCGCTCGCGGAAGAAGTCGCGCACACGGGTCGCCGTCGCGGGATGTTGTTCCAGCAGTTGATGGAAAAAGGGCCGGGCGATCTTCAGGACGGTGGAGGGCTCCAGCGCGCGCGCCGTCACCGGGCGGCGGGACGGCGCAACGAGCGCCATTTCGCCAATCAGCGCCCACGGCCGAATGACATGCGAAACCTCGTTCTCGCCATTCGTCGACAGACCGACCGAGCCGAGGATCAGCACGAAGCCGCCATCGGAAGTTTCCCCTTGCTGGAAGAGGACATCGCCGCCGCGCAACAGGCGCGTCTCCAGAGAGAAGGCGAGCATTTGCAGGGCGGCAGGCTCAAACGCCGCGAAGAGCGGAATGCGCCTGAGATTTTCAATTTCGTCGTCGAGAGTCATTGCAGTCACGAACGTGAGCTTATGACAGGTTTCACAACGAGAGAGAGAGGGGTTTGCGCGTTATGTTGTGGATTTCGCAAGACGGTAGCCGCCGTCTTCTGTCAACAACTTCCGCGGGCGTCGCGGGTCTGTTTCAATCTTGCGGCGCAGACGATGGATATGCGTTTCAAGCGTGCGTGTTGTCACATTCGGTCCATAGCCCCACACATCCGCAAGGAGCGCCGCCTTCGGAATGATGGCGCCCTCCGCTTGCGTGAGACGGGCGAGGATCGCCGCTTCCTTTTCGGTCAGCCGGACAGGGAGATCGTCATCGGCATGCTTGCGTCTGCCCGGCGCGGCGAGACGCGCGAGCAGATCGGCGAAGCGGAAAGGGCGCGTCAGCACGGCGTCCGCGTCTTCGGTCGCCGGGCCGATGACGACGATGATTCCTGCAAATTGTAACGCCAGCAGCTGGCGGATCAGCGCGGCGGCGTCACAAAAGTCACCGTCGATAATCGCCGAGGAGTCGGGCGGGGCGTCCCGGACGCTCTCCAGAGTTTTGTCGTCAAGGGCGCGGAGCGCGAAGCCGCCGAGCGCCTCGAATTGCTCCGACAGGCTCGCCAGCAGCGGCGGCCCTGCGGCGATGAACAACATTCGTGTCATGCAGCGCGTCGGTCTCTGCTATGGAACGACAAAACCGGAAGAGGCGATATTCCTCCATGAAGACTCCGCGTGCAACCAGGCTCGGGACGCTGCGCGTCGCCCGGCGCGTCGGCGGCAAGCCGCATGAAGGGCGCCTCATCGCGGGGGCGACGCTCTATCCCTGCGCGCTCGGCCGCGCCGGGATCACCCATGACAAGCGCGAGGGCGACGGCGCGACTCCGGCGGGCCGCTGGCGGCTGCTGTCCTTCTTCCTGCGCAACCCGGCGCCCCTGCAAGCGCCGTGGCGGCTGACGCGCCGGGACGACGTCTGGTGCGACGACGCGCGGTCCTTCCTCTACAATCGCCCGCTTCGGGCGCCGCTCCGGCCAAGTCACGAGGAGATGTGGCGCAAGGACCGGCTCTACGACGTCGTCGGCGTGATGGACTACAACATCGTCCCCAGGGTGCGCGGTCGGGGTAGCGCCATTTTCTTCCATATCGCCACGCAGGAGCTTGGCCCCACGGCCGGCTGCGTGGCCCTGCGCGCCGCCGACATGCGGCGGCTGGCGGCCAGGCTCGGGCGGCGGGTCGAGATCGTCGTGACGTAACGGCGGGGCTTATGTCTGCGGATAGTCCCGCGCGCCCATGATCGCCGAGCCGACGCGGACACAGGTCGCGCCGAGCTGAATGGCGAGCTCGAAATCGGCGCTCATCCCCATCGACAGCTCGCTCAGTCCGTTGCGCCTGGCTATGTCGGCGAGCAGCGCGAAATGCGGCGAGGCCTGTTCGTCGACCGGCGGGACGCACATCAGGCCGGCGATCTGGAGCCCGAAGGTCTCGCGGCAATGGCGGATGAACGCGTCGGCCTCCTGCGGCAGGACGCCCGCCTTTTGCGGCTCGGCGCCGGTGTTGATCTGAATGAACAGGCGCGGACGCTTGCCCTGCCTCGACATCTCCTCCGCGAGCGCCTGCGCGATCTTCTCCCGGTCGACGCTCTGAATGACGTCGAAGGTTTCCACGGCCTCGCGGGTCTTGTTGGACTGTAGCGGGCCGATCAGATGCAGCTCAATCCCCGGATAGCGCGCGCGCAGGCCCGGCCATTTGCCCATGGCTTCCTGAACGCGGTTCTCGCCGAAGACGCGATGGCCGGCTTCAAGCAGCGGAACCACGTCCTCGGCTGGAAAGGTCTTGGTGACGCAGACGAGGGTGACGCTTTCCGGATCGCGGTCGCAATCCTCGGCGGCGCGGCGAATGGCGGCTTTGGCGTCGTTCAGGCGGTCGGTGCTGGACAAGGCATGGTCTCTGGAAAAGGGGAGGGGCGCGCCGAGTTATCACCAAAACTCCCGGCGAGGAAACACCGGCGCCGGCGGGGAGACGCAAGCGCCGGGAACCCCCGGCCGCCGGCGCCGTTAGCTCCCGAAATGCGCCGCCGCCCCGCGCGGACGGCCCCCGGGAGGCAGACATGAGCGGAGCAGAGCTGTTCGAGACCCATCCAGCCGGCGTCGCGACCGCGCATGTCCGCCGCAAATGGGGCTGGATCGTCGCGCTGGGCGTGCTGTTCCTCATCGGCGGCGCCTTCGCGCTCTTCAACGCGCTGGCCGCGACTCTGGTCGCCATCGCCTATATTGCGTCGGCCATGGTCATCGCGGGCGCCTGGGAGATCGTCACCGCTTTCCAGATTCGCCCGTGGGGGCGGGCGGCGTTGTGGGGCGTCATTGGCGCGCTCACGCTGTTCGCGGGCGTGGCCGCCGCCCGCTTCCCGATCTTCGCCGCCGTCTCCTTTACGGTGTTGATCGGGGCGTTGCTCGTCCTCGGGGGCGCGCTGAAGCTGCTCCTCGCCTGGCGCCTGCGCGATCTGGGGCGGTGGGAGCTGATCGCCATCGGGGGCGCGCTGAGCCTGCTGCTCGGCGTCTGCATTTTGGCCGAATGGCCGCAGTCCGGCCTTTACGTGCTGGGGATTTTCCTCGGGGTGAACCTGTTGTTCGAGGGGGTCGGCTGGGTCGCGATGGGCCTTGCCGCCCGCCCGCCGGCCCGGCGGGCGTTCTAGACCCGGGCCTCGGGCGCGAGCCGGGGCGGAGCGGGGGCGCCCCCGCGCGGGGTCCCCTTTGACATCCCCCCGCCCGCCCGGCATTTAAGGGGCAAATCCAATCGCTTTGACCGGACAAGCGCGCCCCATGAGACCCGATCGCTACAATTTCGCCGAATCCGAGCCGAAATGGCAGAAGATCTGGGAGGAGCGCGAGGTCTTCCAGGCCGGGGCCGACCCCTCGGCCCCTAAATATTATGTGCTGGAGATGTTCCCCTATCCGTCGGGACGCCTCCACATGGGCCATGTGCGCAATTATTCGATGGGCGACGTCATCGCCCGTTTCATGCGCGCGCGGGGCTTCGACGTGCTGCATCCCATGGGGTGGGACGCCTTCGGCCTGCCGGCGGAGAACGCCGCCGCGCAGACGGGCGCACATCCGGCGCAGTGGACCTACGCCAATATCGCCGCCATGCGCGCCCAGCTCAAGACGCTGGGCCTCTCGCTCGACTGGTCGCGCGAGATCGCCACCTGCGATCCGCACTATTACAAGCATCAGCAGAAGCTGTTCCTCGATTTCCTGCAAGCCGGCATCGTCGATCGCAAGAAGTCCAAGGTGAACTGGGACCCGGTCGACATGACCGGGCTCGCCAATGAGCAGGTCATCGACGGGCGCGGCTGGCGTTCCGGCGCCCTGGTCGAGCAGCGCGAACTGACCCAATGGTTCCTGAAGATCACCAGCTATTCGCTGGAGCTGCTGGAGGCGCTCGACACGCTCGACCGCTGGCCCGAGAAGGTGCGCCTCATGCAGCGCAACTGGATCGGCCGTTCGGAAGGCACGCTGCTGCGCTTCGCGCTCGCGGCGCCGCTGGGCGAAACGCAGGAGATCGAGGTCTTCACCACCCGGCCCGACACGCTCTTCGGCGCGAAGTTCGTGGCGCTCGCCGCGGACCATCCGCTGGCCAGGGCGGCCGCCGAAGCGAACCCGGCTCTGGCCGAGTTCTGCGAGGAGTGCCGGCGCGGCGGCACGTCGGCGGAGGCGATCGAGACAGCCGAGAAGCAGGGCTTCGACACGGGTCTGCGGGTCGTTCATCCCTTCGATCCGAACTGGACCCTGCCGGTCTATGTCGCGAATTTCATCCTGATGGATTATGGCACAGGCGCCATCTTCGGTTGCCCGGCGCATGATCAGCGCGACCTCGACTTCGCGACCAAATACGGCCTCGGCTTCAGGGTCGTGGTGTGCCCCGAGGGCGAGGAGGCGGAGGCGCTCGAACGGAAAATCGCCGACAGCGTCGAGGCGTTCGACGGCGACGGCCGGCTCGTGAATTCGGACTTCCTCGACGGCTTCACCGTGCCGGAGGCCAAGGAGCATGTTGCGAGCCGGCTCGAAACGACGGCGCTGTTCTTTCGGCCGCAGGGGCTGCGCAAGGTCAATTACAAGCTCCGCGACTGGGGGATTTCCCGTCAGCGCTACTGGGGCTGCCCGATCCCCATCATCCATTGCGAGACCTGCGGCCCCGTCCCCGTGCCGGAGGCCGATCTTCCGGTAAAGCTGCCGGAGGACGTGACCTTCGATCAGCCCGGCAATCCGCTCGACCGCCATCCGACCTGGAAGAACGTCCCCTGTCCCTCCTGCGGCAAGCCGGCCCGCCGCGAGACCGACACGATGGACACCTTCGTCGATTCGTCCTGGTACTACGCGCGCTTCACCGACCCGCACAACGCCGATCAGCCGGCCGCCCCGGAGGCGCTCGCGCGCTGGCTGCCGGTCGACCAGTATATCGGCGGCATCGAACACGCGATCCTGCATCTGCTGTATTCGCGCTTCTTCTCGCGCGCCATGCGCGACTCGGGCCATGCGACCGCCTCCGAGCCCTTCGCCGGGCTCTTCACCCAGGGCATGGTCGTGCATGAGACCTACAAGGGGCCGGACGGCTGGGTTTCTCCGGCTTCGATCCGCATCGAGGCGGGCGAGGGCGGCCGTCGCCGCGCCTTCCTGATTGACGGCGGCGCCGAGGTGCAGATCGGCCCCATCGAGAAAATGTCCAAGTCGAAGAAGAACACGGTCGACCCGGACGACATCGTGGCGAGCTATGGCGCGGACACGGCTCGCCTGTTCGTGCTCTCGGACAGCCCGCCGGACCGCGACGTGATCTGGTCCGACGAGGGCGCGCAGGGCGCCTGGCGCTTCGTGCAGCGCCTGTGGCGCATCACCGGCGAACTCGGGCGCGTCGCCGCTCCGGCGGGAACCCTGCCGCCGGCCGAGGTCGGCGCCGAGGCGCTGAAACTGCGCAAGGCCACGCACAAGACCATCGCCCAGGTCAGCGAGAACATCGAACGGCTGCGTTTCAACAGCGCCATCGCCCGCATCCGCGAATTCGTCAATGAGCTGACGGCGGCGCTGGACGCGGTGACGGAGACCCCCGTCGGCGCCGATCTTGCCTTCGCCTTCCGGGAGGCGGCGGACGCGCTGGCGCGGCTCGTCGCGCCGATGACGCCGCATGTGGCGGAGGAATGCTGGACTGATCTTGGCCATAAAGGGCTGGTATCGGAGGCGTCCTGGCCCGTCGCCGACCCGGCGCTCGTGGCGCAGGAGATGATCAGCCTGCCGGTTCAGGTCAACGGCAAGAAGCGGGCTGAAATTCTCGTTGCCCATGACGCGGATGAAGAAACGATTCGCAAAGAGGCCCTGGGGCAGGATGGCGTCCTGCGGGCCATGGAAGGCAAGCCGCTCAAGAAGTTCATTCTCGTGCCGAAGAGGATCGTCAATGTGGTCGTTTGACAGGGCGAGGCCTGGCCTCGGGGCGCTCTTTGGCCTGCTGGCGCTAGCCGGCGCGGTTCCGCTCTCGGGCTGCGTCGAGCCACTGTACGGCGCGAGCGGCGCCTTCGAGTCCTCGGCGCTGGCGTCGGAGCTTCAGGCGATCGAGGTCGACGAAATTCCGGGGCGCGCCGGCCACTACTTGCGCAACGAGCTCATTTACGCCTTCAACGGCACGGGGTCGGCCGTCCAGCCGCGCTATCGGCTGAGCGTCGTCCTGCAGGAGCGCGTGCAGACCCCGATCCTCGACACGGTCACGGGCCGCGCGACCTCCGCGACGGTGATCATCGACGCCGACTACCGGCTCGTCACCTGGCCGCAGAATGCGGAGGTGCTCAAGGGCACGGCCTTCAACATCGCGAGCTATGACCGCTTTTCAAACCGCTTCTCGAACGTTCGCGCCGCGCGCGACGGCGAGATTCGCGACGCCAAGATGATCGCCGACAATATTCGCACACGCATTTCGACCGAGTTTGCGATGCGGGGGCCAGCGCTTGCGGCGGCGCATTAGGCGTAGACGCAGCCAAGGCGTCACGGGGAGAAATAAAATCCTGGGCGGCGTGACGGGAGCGCTGGCTTAAGCTTAAAATCCTCCTCCACGGACAGGTGGGAAGACGACCTGTCCTAGACTGGCTGGCCGCCGGCCGGCTTCGGACATGAGGAGGAGAGGATGTCGTTCTTGGATCCATCGAGAGGCGGCGGCGCGCCCTTCCAACCTCTCAACCGATCAGAAAATGCAGGGGAGGGTCAGCCCGCCGGCTCGCAAGGGGCCGACGCAAGCCCGAGCCGCCATATCGGCGCTTCCACCAGCATGCAGGGCCAGCCCATTTCCTTCTCGCCGTCGCAGGCGCCCGCTCCGGGGCAGCCGCCGGGCGGGGCGGCGAACGCCGCTCCCTTCTTGTCTCTCGGCGGACCGGCCCCGCGTTCCTTGGGTGATCAACCCGTTTCCTATACGCCTTCTCCCTCTCCCTCTCCCCAGAATGACGCTCCGCCACGCTTTCTTCTGCCGTCGCACCAGCCCTCTCTCGGCTGTCCGTCGCCACACGCGCCGCAGGGAGCAACGTTGGTCCTCGCCCCGCTGGACGGAAACATCGGCGGGTCGCAAGGCCCGCTCCCCTCGATCCAGTCTCTGTTCCCCTCGTTTTCGGCGGCTAACGCGTTTCCGACGCCTCAGGTCCCTGCCTTCCCTGGCGTCTTGCGCAATGGCGTTCCCCCGATTGGCCCCACGCCTCCAGGCTCCCCGGCGCCGCAAGACCCCGCGACCGCCTCGAACAACGCGGTCTCGAATTCCAATGTGGCGCCCACGCAAGCCGCGCCCATTCAATCCGGCCACGCGGCAGGGGGGACGCCCGCCCCCGCTTCACCGTCCAGCCACGGCGACCTTTACGCGTCCTGCCTAACCTATGCCGAAGATAAGTTGCTGAGGAACTACCTCTCCTATTATCCGGAGGAATTTCCAGGACAGCTGCAAAACGTCATAGGGCGTGAGGTAAAGCTGCCCCGGCCAATGGTGGACGCATCGGTCTTTCAAACTTTCTGCAATGAAATCCGGCAGAAAATCGAGGCCGGGACGCCGATCAACGATTTGGTGACAACCATCGACGAGATGATCCAGGAGGTGACCTACGAAACCTTGTTGCATACTACTGATATTCTGAATGCGATCGGACGGCATTGTCCCAATGCGAGCGCGGATTTCAAGGAGCGGTTGTTCTGGAGTGTCTTCGACCGCTACGACGAGATATTGGAAAGATCGAGTGACGACGACGATCTCGCGGATTATTACGATTCATTGGTTCGCGAGCAAGCCATGGAAATTCCAGGATCACCGACGGGCATGCCGCCTTTCGGATAAGAACGAGGAGACGAAGCAGGGCGATGAGGCGCACAGCGCTCGGGTTTGGCCTCATTGTCTTGCGGTCGAAGACTAACACTGGAGGCTGAATGGTCGCCGTCTTGAGCCGCGACGCCGAACGTTTCGTCGCCGCGCCGCCGGAAAACATCTTCCTCTTTCTCGTCCATGGCTCCGACGCCGGCATGGTGCGCGAGCGCGCGCTCGCCCTTGTGGCGAAGCGCGTCGATGATCGTCATGATCCGTTCCAGTTCGTCGAACTCTCCGGCGACGCCGTCTCCGCCGATCCGCTGACGCTGCTGGACGAAGCCAACACCACGCCGCTCTTCGGCGGGCGGCGGGCCGTGCTCGTCGAGACGGGAACAAAATCGGTGATCCCCGCGGTCACGTCGCTGATCTCGGCGCCGCCCGCCGCCTGCACGGTGGTGCTGACCGCCGGCGCACTGAAGAAGGACGCGCCGCTGCGCAAGCTCGTCGACAGCGCGAAGCAGGGCGCCGGGATCGAGTGCCTGCCCGACACGGAGCAGGATATTCACGCGCTGGTCGACCGCAGCCTGCTGGAGGCCAATCTCGTCGCGACGCCGGAGGCGCGTGCGCTGCTTCTGGCCGCGCTCGGCGAAGACCGGCTGATGAGCCGCGCGGAACTCTCCAAGCTCATCCTCTACATGCACGGCCGCGACGAGGTGACGGCTGCGGATGTGGAGGCGATCGTGGCCCATGCGTCGAGCATCGCCTCGGATCGCGTCGTGGCCGCCGCCTTCGCGGGCGCGGCCGGCGAGACGCTCGACGCCTATTTCGGGCAGGGCGGCGACGCCGGCGCGCTGCTGTTTGGCGCCCTGCGCTATGCGGTCGCGCTGCATCGCGCGCGCCTCGCCATGGAGCGCGAGGGTGGACGCACGGACGCCGGCGTGAACGCGCTGTTTCGCGCGGGCTTCGGTTTCATGCACCGCGGCCAGATGGAGGCGCAGCTCAAAGCATGGACATCATCGCGTCTCGGGACGCTGATCGAGCCGCTGCGTGACGCGCAAACCCGCGCCCGCGCCAATGCGGCGAGCGCGCAAATGGAGGCCGAGCGCGCGCTGTGGCGCGTCGCCAGGGCGGGGCGGCGGTAGAGCGGCGGGCGGGCGCAATTGGTTGTTTGTGGCCACGGCGCGCATAGCCCCCCTCGGGGTCGGCGGAAAAAGTCATCAAGGCGTCGGCAGGGATGTGGCGGCTGCGCCTCCGCACGAAGACGCGCAGGAGCGCGGGCGCCATTTCGCCGGGAAGTTGACGGCGCTCGACAGGAACCGACGAGGACGCACTTCAGGTTGGTGGCCGGAGCAGGAGAATGCCCCTAGCCTTTTTGCAAGGAAACAGGGTGCCGCCGGCATGACGAATTCAATCAACCACACACCTCTCCCCGCGTCAGCGCAGGGCATTGCGACGCAAGGCGCTTCCGATCAGGCCATCGGCGTCCATCCATCCAACGGCGCCCAGGTCCAGGCGCTTCCGGGCGGCGGGCAGGCGCTACAGGATCAATTGCCCAAGGGTAAGGCGGCGGAATTGTTCGAGAAGCAACTGGCGCATTTGCCAGAGCCAAAGCCGTTGCCCGACTATACCGTCACAGAAACGATCGGCGCCCCGCTGCCCGCCGCCATTGCGCATCCGGCGCCCGCTAATGCCACCACGTCGTCCTCACATTCGCTCTCTCCCTCTCCCTCTTCCTCTTCCTCACTTTCCCCTTCACTTTCGCCTTCACCTTCACCCTCACCCTCACCTTCCCCTTCACCCTCACCCTCACCCTCACCCTCGCCCTCGCCCTCGCCTTCAGTTTTGGGTGGTGGGACAGAAAAGGCGTTGAGCCCCCTTGCCAAGTTGGGTTTGGACAAATTTGGCGCCGCCAAATTCGACGATTGGAGTAAGGCCCAAGGAGCGTTCAGAAGCCTTATTGGAGAATTCGCCACGAAAGGCGACGAAGGCTCATATAAAGAAGCGCTGCAATTGTGTGAGGAGAGCTTCCCGCTGTTGAAGGCAGATCAGCTTCCGTTTCGCGTTGACCGAAAAATAGTGAACCTTCTGGAGTCGAAGCTAAAAGCGGAGTTCGATCCGCCTGCGGCCAGCATATCGGGCAGTCGGATAACCGAACTGGCCGACATGGCCATCAGGAAAGCGAGCGTGCGCTACGGGGAGACGCTGGACGCCGCAAGGAATGCGATTTTAGAGGCAAACGATGCCTTCGGTCCAGAAGAAGAGCCCAGAATCCTGCAATATCTCATGCATCTGGCTTGCAAGGCTTCGACGGAAGGGACGACCTGTTCCCGCATCTTCAAGCTTGAGGTTGAAAACTTGCGCGGACTGGATCTCCAACAAAGAATATCGGAAACGGCTCTCATCGAAGATGATCTGCCGATCGACTTGGATCCGAGCCCCCTTATTGACAGCCTGGAAAATATTCCGTTCGGTGAGTCGTCCCAAAAAATGCTGGCCTATGCAGAACGGCGCCTTGTGGCGGTAAAGTTTGGAGCCATTACAATATCATTCTACATGAGTTCGGGACAGAATCCTAAACAAGGCGTCGAGGAGGGGAAATGGTATCCCATTTTCGGGATAGGTCCGAAAACCGGGTGGATAAACAAAGCAGATGAGGTGGGCGAATACTACAGAAGCGGAAAGCTGAGGAAAATCGCGGAGCTCCTGGACGAGGATTTCGGGGACCTTCGTTACATGGACAATGACATCTTACCCGGCACAATCGGCGATGAAGATTTGCCTCCAAATACGCTTGAATTCATCAACAGGGACATGCCGGCGTGTGATCTGGACGATGAAAAGCCTATCGTCATCAACCTGAAATACATGACGGCAAAGATCGTCGACCTCGTCCTTCTTTTGGAATCTGAACCCGACGATCAACGAAATATAGCCGCCAAGCTCGCGGAAGAGGATGTTGAGGCCACGAGATTTTCAACACGTCCGAAGTGGGACCCCAGTCGCCGAAAATTCATCGAGCAGCGGAGGAACCACTATCTCGGAGTCCAGGACCCCATCGCCATCTCTCCAAAACGAACAGCCGAGTCGAACGAACAGAAAAACTGATCACCGCTCGGGCCGCCATGCGCTTGCGCAACCTCTCCGCCGGCTTGCGCGGCGTTCGAGCGGCTTTGATCATGGCTGCGTCTGTAAGTTGACCACGCAGCGATCAAAGCCCCCTTGGTTGGTGGCTGGCCGTCGGCGCCGGGTCTAGTCTTCCTCGCGGAAAGCGAGGGACGACGCCCATGTCCATCAACAACACGACGCTGCCGCCGTTTCAGAACGCGCGCCAGAAATCGCAAACGACGGGGCCCGAGACGGTCGGAAGACACCCCGAGACAGGCGCGACGATCGCCGTTGGAACGGTGAGCGGTCAGGCGCCGGTTCAGGAGAGCCAGGCCGGGCTCCAGACACATCTTTCCCCGGAGGCCCAGGATTTGCAGCGGCGACTCGATCAGCCAGCGACCGCGTTGGCGGATCACGTGACGACACTGGCGCCGTCCCCATCCCCGTCCCCGGAAATCATTCCTTCTGAGTCAGACGCAAGCAGAACGCCGGGCACGCATGCAGGCGACGCCGATACAGAGAGGACGATACACAAGCTGGTCTCAGAGACGCCGCTCCCGAGCGCTATGCATGCGGACGCAACGCAATATCTGACGCTGCTCTGTGCATCGAGGGCTCCCGAGGGGCCGCAGGAACGCGCCGAGTTTCTGGCCGAAGTTGTGAAAAACATGGTGGGTGTTCATTCCAGCCACGGGCCGGCAGTGCTCGCGGACGCGATGCAAAAAGAAATCGCATACGCGACAGGGAGCCATCCCGAAAAGCGGCTCGAGGCGCAAGGCTCACTCGACGATGTCCAGAGCGAAAAGGCGTCATCTCGCAACGAGCTCCTCAGTCGGCTCGAAGACATCCCCTTCTCTACGCAGTCCGCATGCAAATTGGTGAGATATCACGGAAGGGTTTTCGCGGCGGCGAAATTTGGCAATTTTCGCATGCCGTTTTATCTTTCCAGCGGCGCAAGGCCGAAGCCGGGCGTTGTGCCGGGAAGGTGGTATCCCTTTTTTGGCCTCGGTCCGGATTCCTGGATCAATAAATTCGTGAAGGGCATGCCCCATTATTATTGGAGCCCCAAGCTGACAGAGGTGGCCCAGAAGCTCGACGCTACGTACGGCGATATTCGCGAAAACCCGGGCGTCCCCGAGGTCAGCGAAGTGGAGCCGTTTGCAGCCTTCATGAACAAATCCATGCTTCAAGACCCGGTCGAGCGCGCGAAGGCGGGCGCAAGCGATTTTCTGATGAATATGCACATGGTCGGACTTCTGGATGCCTGTGACGACCCTGACAAGCTTTCCCAGGAGGCCGTCGCAGCCGCGAAAGCTATTGTGAAACATCGCTACAAAGGGGAAGCCGCCTTCATCGATCCAATCGCCAAATTCTACGTAAAGAAGTTCACGGCCGAGGCGCCGCCGGAACAACAAGACAAGCGGAACCAATAGAGCAGCAACGGCGCGCGCCGGGGTCTGTCGCCGATGCGGCGGGCGCGTGCAATTGGTGGTTAGTGGCGCCGGGGGCAGGGCGCGGGTAGCCTTCCACGAAATCAGTGAGGAGGAGCATATGTACGGCGCCCCGAAGCCCGGAGTCGGCGTTACGCCAAGCCAAACGCAGCAGCCCGATGTCCCCAACGCGCAGACCCCCGGAACGCATCCGACTACGGGCGCGTTGGTCCAGCAGCCTCCGGGAATGCAGGGTCAGCAATGGACGCGTTTGTCGCAAATTTATCAGCCACGCCCGATTTGCTAGGAAATGACAGGGCGCATCTCGTGAACAGTTTCGTTTCTGGGGAGATGCAAAAAGTCAACTCTCGTGCGATCTACATTGCAGATGATATTGCCCAATACGGATCATTCGACGACGACACGTTCCCACGTGTCCACACCTATTTGCTGAACTATGCAGCCGATAACAACAGCAGCGCTGATGAGATCAGTGATGAGCTGAATAATCTCGTCAATGTTTACGAATGCTGCAGCCAGTCAGATTTTGAGGCCCAGATATCGGGAGGAGGCGCAGACATCAAAGCGCTGGGTAAGGCCAATGATCGCTGATGGAATACTGAAAGACGAGCATATAGAAAAGACGCTGGAGAACGCGAGCTGGCTGCAGAAAAAATCTGGACCGGAACTCGAACGTTCCATGAGGCTGGAAATTTCTCGCCTCAAGCAGGCTCTGCAAGCGAAGGGTAGATATTACCAGATTTGCGGTGAAATAGAGGGCTCCTTTCATAGAGATTCAAAAAAGAAACTAAAGGACGTGCTTGGAGATAATAAGGTTCATTTCATTAAGCTCATTCATAAACTGCAACGGCTGTTCCCGAACGTAGACGACCCGACGCTTATCGACGATATTGCCCATATTTTTTTTTGTCAACGTCAACAGCGCGAGCTTGAATCGCGAAGCCGTCGGCGAGGCAATCAGGAAGATGTTTTCGGATCCGAATCGTGCCAATAATAACAATCAACAGTAGCACGCCACGCCGCGAACGTCGCCCCCGGCGCGCATGTGTCGCGCGGGAGGCGGCGTCCGAGCGGCTTCGACCATCTCTGCGCCCAGAGGTTGACGGTAGAGCGACCAAGGCTTCCACTGGTTGGTGGTTCGCCGTCGGCGCGGGGTCTAGTCTTTCTGACCGGAAAGCGCGGGACGACGCCCATGTCCATCACCAACACGACACCGCTGCCGTTGCAGATCGTGCGCCAGGATCAAGAAGCATTGGCTCCGGAGACGGTCGGCAGACACCCGGAGACAGGGGCGACGATCGCCGTTGAAGCGAGGAGCGGCCGGGCGCCGGTTCAGGAGAGCCAGGCGGAACTCCAGACACGTCTTACCCCGGAGGCCCACGAGTTACAGCAGCAGCTCGATCGGCCGGCGACGGTTTTGACCGATCGTGTGGGAACAGCGGCGCCGTCCCCATCCTGTGAGATCAATCATTCTGAATCAAACGCGAGCAGACCGCCGGGCGCGCGTGTCGGCGACCCGCAGACAGAGCGGATCATACAGGAACTGATCTCACAGACGCCATTCCGAAGGCGAATGCACCGGGCTGCAACCGAATTCCTGATAACGATCTGTGCATCGAGGGCTCCTGAGGCGCCGGACGAACGGGGCGAGTTCCTTGCCGGAGTGGTGCAAAATATGGCGGCAATTTATCTCCATGGTGGGCCACTGGCGCTCAAGGAGGCGATGCAAGACGTGATCGCGGCCTCGACGGGCAGCTATCCGGCGGAGCAACTCGAGGCGCAAAGCTCAGTGGACGAGGTCGGGAGCGAAAAGGTTTCGCCTCTTGATTCATTCCTGAATCAGCTCGAAGCCATTCCCTTCTCTCCTAAGTCCTCTTCCAAGTTCGTGCAATTGTACGGAAGGGTTGTCGTCGCGGCGAAGTTCGGCAATTTTCGCATGCCGTTTTACCTTTCCAGCGGCGAAACGCCAAAGACGGGCATCGAACCTGGAAAGTGGTATCCATTTTTTGGCGTCGGTTCCGACTTTTGGTTCAATAAAGTCGTAAATGGCATGCCGAATTATTATGGGAGCCCGAAGCTGAAGGATGTTGCCCGGAAACTCGACACTTTCTTTGGCGATATTCGCGACAACTCAGGCATCCCCGAGGTCAGCGACGAGCGCGCGTTTGTGACATTCATAAACAAGTCAATGGACCCGGTTGCGCACAAGGATATGGAAATACGCGATTGCGAGATGAACATGCACATGGTGGAACTTTTGAACGCCTGTGATGACACTGACACGCTTTACCAAAAGGCCGTGGCGGCGGCGCAAACGTTCTCGCAGATGCAGGACGAGCAGCAAGGGAGCGATTCCATTGAGCATCTCGCTCGGCGCTTTGTAGGAATGTTCATGGGCGAGGCGACGCCGGAGGACAAGCGGAACCAATAGAGCCAAACGCGTGTTTGACCCCTTGAGGACGAATCAAGTCCCTGCGTCCTGAGGTTGATGACAGAGCCGCCAAGGCCGCCACTGGTTGGTGGCTCGGCGCCGGCGCAGGGTCTAGTCTTTCTGACCGGAAAGCGCGAGACGACGCCTATGTCCATCACCAACACGACGCCGCTGCCGTTTCACATCGCGCGTCAGGATCAGGAAGCGTCGGGTCAGGAGACGGTAGGAAGACACCCGGAGACAGGCGCGACGATCGCCGTCCAAGCAGGGAGTGGCCAGGCGCCGGCTCAGGCGAGCCAGGCCGAGTTCCAGACACATGCGTCCCCGGAGGCCCCGCGAATTCCAGCAGCAGCTCGGTCGGCCGGCGACCGCCCTGGGTGATCGGGTCATGGCGCCAGCACCTGCGCCGTCTCCATCTGTCGAGAACTCTCGTTCGATGCTTTCCCCGTCTCCTGCGCCTGTGTCCGGCGTCAACAACGCGCCGGGTCATGTGGGGGGCCAGCAGAGTCATCCGAAGGGGCGACGCAAGAAGAACACGCCGGTGATTGCGGTGCAGCGCCCGAAGACCGTGCCTCTCGGTCCACTCTACACTCGCATGGAGAACATACGTCTCGCCTCCGGAAAATCCGCGAGGTTCGTGAAATGCGACGAACGGGTCATGGCCGCCGTGAGATTTCGCAGCTTCCGGATGCCTTTTTACCTGAGCAGCGGTCAGGCTGCGAAGCAGGGTATAACGCCGGGCAAGTGGTATCCATTTTTCGGCGTCGGTTCGGATGGCTGGCTCAACAAAATGCGGTTGGAGGCCGAGCGTGCGTAGCGCATCGCGGAGGTTGTGCGGCGGTAGAGCGGCGCGCGCCCGCAATTGGTGGTTAGTGGCGCCAGGGTCAGAGTGCGCGTAGCCTTCCTCAAGGTCAGCGAGGGGGAGCATTATGCACGGCGTCCCGAAACCGGAAGTCGGCGTTACGCCAAGTCAAACGCCGCAGCCCGATAACACGAACGCGCAGACGCTCGGAACTCATCCGACCACGGGCGCGCTGGTCGGGCAGCCTCCGGAAATGCAAGGCCAGCAGATCCAGTTTCACCAGCAAATCGCTCAGAATGCGCCGGCCGGCGCGTTCAACAATGCGTTGAATGACCAATCCGCGGCGCCGTTGGGCCAGAGAGTGGTTTTGCCTTTGAACAACGCCCTGCATCCAGCGCCGCCGAGCGACGCTCCTCCCACCGACGTTGCGCCGTCTCCTTCGCCATCACCATCACCATCACCATCGCCGCTGACCCCCCCGTCCCCATTTGCGTTTCAGTATTCGCAGTTGGTCGGGCCGCCCTTACATCTCCCGGAGCTCTCGCATGGGGGGCCACGCACTTCAGCCCTTTCCTGCCGACCGACAATATTGGATGGTCCCAGGACCCGTTTCCTACGCCCCAGTCCCCCACGCATCTGGACCAGGACGAAACGCCTTCTCATGAGACGCAAGGCTTTTGGAGCCAGTCCATCCAAAAACGAAATGTTCACAATAATATCTCCACAGGCAATTCAATTAATAACAACAATAACTGCAACAACAATTACAACAATAATGTAAATAATAATAGCAATAATAGTAACAACGGCAATAATAAAAATAGCAGCAGCGCTCCCGGGAACGCGCAGGGATCCTCCGAGGCGATGCCTTCTCGAAGCGAGAGCCACAGCGGACCCTCGTCGCTAAAGAGATCTGCGCCTGAAGGGAGCGTTCAACTCAATCCCAAACTTCGCGAGAAATTCAGGCAAGCCTGGTTTTGGTGTCGGGAGTCTCTCGAAAATCTGATACCGCCGTCGGACGACGATTTGCACAGCGACGAGTTCCTCAAGCAGCTTCAAAACGTCACGGGACACAATGAGCCACCCAAACCATTCTGGCGGATAGTAACAGACACGCACTTTGAATATGTACGCAACGAAATGTGTAAGGACGGAAATTTTGATGTCAGCGCTTTGGATAGGCGACTTAACTCCCTGTACATGATGTCGATCACTGATACGGCGACGCATGCGGAAACGATCCTGAGCCACATTGAGCGCAAATACATGGAGTTTCCGCAGGAAGTGAGGCGAGAGATTTTCGGCCTCGCGTTCCGCCAGTTCGAGGTTATCTTGCCGCTTGCTCCAGAAGAACTCGAGCAAGCCTACGATCAAATACTGAAAGACAGTGTCATACGAGACGGCCGGAGCCATTGTAATTGGCTCCTCGGAGAGAAAGTGCATGGAAACCTTTACCCGCCCGAATTTTTACAACGCATGAATGCCGCCATAGGGACGGTCGTTGGGGCGCCGCCGCCCTTTTATCGGCACAAACTGGAGGAGGATGACAGCCTCCTCACACGCCTTATCGTAGAGGGAAAGTACGATGAAGCGCTGAGCGCTCTCGATGACATATACGCGGACGCAATAGAAGACGCGATCTTTCACGCTGAGCAAGTCACCTCGATTATCGCGGAAAAATACGCGGCTCTTCGGCCAGATCAAAAAGCGTTACTTTACGACATGGCCGCCCTTAACTACACATTGATCCTGGAAGCAGATCCGTCACAACTTGATGCCGCGTACAATCAGTTGATGCAAAAATGCGCGGAGGGGTGTGGAATCCCCCCTCGATAGCTCGCCGGGATGCGGAGACGGAGATTGGCTGCGTCCTACCTCTCCGCCATCGCCTCGACGTCCATGCTCTCCAGAATCTCCGCCGGCTTGCGCGCCATCGCGTCGAAGGCGTTGATCCCCTTCTCCGAGGCTAGGCGCAGCACGAGCCGCCGTGGCTTCATGATATAGGCTGACACGGCGTCGGCGATCCTTTTCGCCTTGTCGCCGCCGCCCAGAACCGCCGTGACCGCGAGGTCCGCGCCCCTGGCGTATTCGGCGCGCGCCTTCTCCATGCTGCTCTTCTGCTGTTTCGCTTCGAGCGCGAGAAGCCGGTCGACAAGGCCGCCGCCTTCGAGCGCCAGCTCCACCGATTTCAGCGAGGCGGCCAGAGCCGCCGCCCTGGAGACGAGCGCCATGGAGGAAAACACCGCGCCCGACACATTGCCGAAAGTCACTTTCAAGGTCGCGGCGCCCATGTCGCGGCCCTCGACGCGCATCGGCGCGAAGACGGCTTCCTGCGTTTTCTCGCGCCATTCGCCGGCGAGCGCCGCCGAGAGGTCGATGTCCCGGTAACCCAGGGCGAGAAACTGCGCGGTGGAGGGGGCCTCGCCGCGTGCGGCGAGGTCGATCGCCAGCCGGTCGAGCCGGGCCGAGAGCTTCGTGGGCGCAATCTCCCGGAAGTCCGCGAAATTCGCCTCGATGTCGGACAGGCTGAATTTCATGCGCGACGTTTCGCCCATCCGTCCGTCCGGGAGATCGGCGTCGAGCCCCTTCAGTTCGAGATGGGAGAGCTGCGGAAATGGGCCGTCGAGCAGCGATGCGAGCCTGGCGTCGCGCAGGCCGAAGCGGCCGAAGGCGATACGCCCGCCGTCGGAAGACTGAAGCGAGAAGTTCTCGAGAGCGAAGTCGCCGACGCCCGCGCCCGCGATCCGGCTTGCTGCGATTCGCCCGGCGCGGATGGAATAGGGCTTGTCGGCAGGCTCGCCCTTGCCGGCGGCGATGACGTCGCGGACCTCGATCCCGGCCACGTCGAAGGAGGCGACGGCCTCGATCAGGTCCTTGAGCAGCGCCGGATCGGCGTCCGTCCGGTCCGGATCGATCTTGCCGAGCCGGTCGATGAGCTGGCCGGGCGGCGTGGCGAGCGCGCGACCCTTCACGCCCGTTGCGACGAGGCGGCCGGTCTTCACCGCCATCCGCTCGCCCTTGTCCTCGATGGCGAGCGACTCGACGCTTTCCTCGTCGATCACCGGTTTCAGCGCCTCCTGCGGATCGACCCGCACGGCGGTGGCGAGATGCGCGAGTTGGCGCAGGTCGACCCCCCGGGCCTGGCTTGCGCCCCAGATATAATGCGCCGACCGGCCGTCCGGCCGTTCGACCGTCTGCTCCGCGCCGGACGCCCGCAGGGATGCGACCCGGCCCGCCGCGACGCCTTCCACGACGAGGTCGCGATAGACGGCGCGCTCGGTGGCGTCGCCGACCTTCCGTTCGGTGGAGAGGCTCGGAATGAGGACGGTTTTGGCGGCGAATCGGGCGAGGCGGCTCTCCACAGATTTTTCGTCGCCCAAAAACAGCGCCGCCATCTCCAGCGCCGAAAGGGAGGCGCCCTTCAGCTCCAGATGGGGGATCCTGTAGGTTGTCGCGCCCAGGGTGAAGGTCAGATTGTCGAGGGCGAGGGCGCCGTCGGCGGCCCGGGTGGCGCGGGGCAGGGTGGCGAGCGCCGCCGCCGATGAGAGCGCGAGGGCGCCGCCGAAAATGACATTTCGACTGATAAGCTTCTGCATGTACGAGGCTTTCCGCTGTCGCGGGGAAAAGACGACCGCGAGCTTGCACATGTGGGAGCCGCTGGTAAAGCCCCGAGTTGTTTCGTCGCAGCCTCTGCAAAGATCGCGCTCGCCGGATGGCGGTCCTTTCGATTCGCGTGGTAGAGAGGGGCCATGCGACGTTTACTTCTACTGCGCCACGGCAAGGCCGACCGTCATTCCGCCGGAGGGGATCGCGAGCGCCCGCTGATGCGGCGCGGCGAGGAGGACGCCCGCCGCGTGGGCGAATTTCTGCGCGACGCCGGCATGACGCCGGATCTCGCGGTCGCCTCCAACGCCCGCCGCGCCAAGCAGACGCTGGAATGCGCCCTGGCGGCGTTCCCCGGCCATGTGACGCATCTGATCGAAAACACGATTTATCTCGCGACCGTCGACCATCTGGTCGACGTGCTCCGGCAGACGCCCGACAAGGTGCAGACCCTCCTCGCGGTGGGGCACAACCCTGGCTTCGCGGAGCTCGCCGTCTGGCTCGCGGGGAGCGGGAACGCCGAGGACCTCGACCATATGCGCTCGTCTTATCCGACGGCGGCGCTTGCGATTCTTGATTTTGACACAGAACATTGGGCGGAGGTCCGAAAGGGCGCGGCCCGGCTGCATCGATTCGTGACGCCGTCGGCTCTGCGCGGCGACGTGGTCGACGACCCGGACTGAGGATGAACCGGGGGCGCGCGGCCCATGCTGCTCGAAACGCTCGTGATGCTGCTGATGGCGGCGGCGCCCGCAAAGCCGCCCGCCATTGTGGTCGCCCCGGCCTCGCTCTTCTGGCGCACGCCGGCGCCGGCCTATGCTCCCGACAAGCGCGCGGTGGACAACTGGCGCGTCGAAAGCGCCCAATGGCTGGAGATGAGCCCGCTCGCCGCCATGAAGCGCGCGCTGGACGCCGAGGAGCGGGACCCGGCGCGCTGCGTGAAGCTCAATAATTACTGGTGCGTGAAGCGCGCGGGCTGGACCGGCGAGATCGCCGCCGACGCCGACGGCCATGTGGCCTTCGCCTCGGCGGAGGAGGGCGCCGCCGTCGCCGCGCTGCTGCTGCGTCGCTATTACGTCGACTACAAGCGCCATACCGCCCGCGCCATTGTCGAGCGCTGGGCGCCGGCGCAATGCTCGCCGGTGATCGCGCGCCCGACGCCGGGCCTGCCGGCCTCGCGGGAGGGCATGGCGCGGATGATGCCGCAGCGGGTCGTGCCGATGGGCCTCGCGCCGCGCGGGCTTCAGAACACGTTGCGCGCGCGCTGGCTCGCCGCGCATGGCCGGGGCGGCGTCGGCGCGGCGCCGGCGCGCACCCGGATCGCCGAGGCGCCGGACCTCATTCCGGCGCCCTCGATCATGGCGGGCGTCTCCGAGGCGCGGCCACGGCGGGAGAAGATCAGGCCGCCGCCGCGCGAGCCGGACGCGGATATGGTCGCGGGGCTGACCCTTCTGCCGCCGCCATCCTCCATGCCGCCGCTCATGTCGTCGCCCGGATCGTCGCCGCCGGCCGCGCTGGGCGGGGCGATCGACTGTTCGGGCGAACTGGCGCGGATCGCCAATTACGCCGCGTATGTGGCGGAGGGCGTCGCCGCCTCCCCGAATGACGATCTTCTGCTCTTTTCTACGGACGGTCAGCCGACCGGCAATCTCGCGCGGGTGCTGGCCAATATGGCGGCCGTGGAGATCGGCCCCGACCGCCCGCGCATGGCGCTGGTCACCGCGGCGGTGTCACAACTGCGCCGGCTGCTCGAAGACCCGGCCAAAGCCGCAGCCGCCGCGCCGCCGCCCGAGACGGAGTTGGGAGCGCCGGAACCGCCCAGCAAAGATCAATCCAAGCGGGATCAGTTCAAGCAAGACCCGGCCAAGGCTGATTCCGCCGCGGAGGCCGCTCACCAGCCCCAGTGATGGCCACCCTGTCCGCGCGGGCTGAAATGGTCGTGAGCGCCGCCCCAGCGCTGGCCATGTGGCCCGCCGAAACGCCCGTGATTGGCGCCGATCCAGGCGCCGCTGCGGTTGTGCCTGTGAGGGGCGGCGTAATGGTTTTCAGTGCGGCGGTTGTCGACGCCGAAGGAGTCGCGGGCGCTCGCCGGAGCCGCGAAGAGGGCGGCAAAGAGGGTGGCGGCTATGAAGCCAAGTGAAATGTGTTTGAGCATGATCATCCTCCCGGAAACCTGCTGCTACGCCTTTTTGAGCGTCCTGTCATGAGCGCCAGCGTTTGACCCATTCGCCCGCGCGCCCTAGAAGCCTCCCATGTCACACAACAGCTTCGGCCACCTCTTCCGCGTCACCACTTTCGGCGAGAGCCACGGCCTGGCGTTGGGCGCCATCGTCGACGGCTGCCCGCCGGGCCTGGCGCTGACCGAGGCCGATATTCAGGGCTTTCTCGACAAGCGCAAGCCGGGGCAATCGCGCTTCACGACGCAGCGCCGCGAGGCGGACGCTGTGAAAATTCTCTCGGGTGTCTTCACGGACGCCGACGGCCGGCAGGTCACGACTGGCGCGCCGATCGCGCTGATGATCGAGAACACCGACCAGCGCTCGAAGGACTATGGCGAGATCGCCAGCAAATACCGCCCCGGCCACGCGGATTACGTCTACGACGCCAAATATGGCGTCCGCGACTATCGCGGCGGCGGGCGCTCCTCGGCGCGCGAAACGGCGGCGCGGGTGGCGGCCGGCGCCGTGGCGCGCAAGGTCATTCCAGCCGTGACGATCCGTGGCGCGCTGGTGCAGATCGGCCCGCACAGGATCGACCGCGCCCGCTTCGACTGGGCCGAGGTCGACCGCAACCCGCTGTTCTGCCCCGACGCGGAGATGGCGGCGCAATGGGCGGATTATCTCGACGCGGTGCGCAAGAACGGCTCCTCCATCGGCGCCGTCGTGGAGGTCGTGGCGGAAGGCGTTCCGGTGGGCTGGGGCGCGCCGCTCTACGGCAAACTCGACGCCGAACTGGCCGGCGCCATGATGTCCATCAACGCCGTGAAGGGCGTGGAGATCGGCGACGGTTTCGCGGCGGCCGAACTCACCGGCGAGGAAAACGCCGACGAAATGCGCGCCGGGCCCACGTTCCTGTCCAATCACGCGGGCGGAATTCTCGGCGGGCTGGCGACGGGGCAGCCGGTCGTCGTGCGCTTCGCCGTCAAGCCGACATCCTCGATCCTCACGCCCCGGCGCACGATCGACCGCGACGGCAATGAGACCGAAATCGTCACCAAGGGGCGCCACGACCCCTGCGTCGGCATCCGCGCCGTGCCGGTGGGCGAGGCCATGATGGCCTGCGTGCTCGCGGACCACTTCCTGCGGCACAGAGGGCAGATTGGCGGGTAGCGGCGACGCCCCCTCCCTGTCCCTCCCCCGTTTCACCGGAGAGGGGACGCTCGCGATCCGCGTTCCTGATGAAAGCCCGAATCTGCCCCCTCTCCAGCGAAGCGGGGGAGGGTTGGGGAGGGGGGCTCACCCTCCGCGCCTCACCCGCCGCGCCTTCTTAGCCGCCGCCGCGTCTCTCACCGCCTTCCGCGCCCGCGCCGCGCCGCCGCCCACGCTCTTTATCTCCCATCCCGCGACGCTCGCGCATGATCCCGGCCCCGGCTGGCCGGACAGTCCCCAACGTCTGCGCGCGCTCTTCGCCGCCCTCGACGATCCCCGCTTCGCGACGCTCGCCCGTCTGGATGCGCCGCGAGCCGCGTCCGAGGCCCTTCTGCGCGTACACGCCCCCGGGCATCTGGCGCGGCTCCAGTCCGCCGCGCCCACGGACGGCCGCGCGCAGCTCGGCGCGGATGTGGTGATGAGCGCCGGGACATATGAGGCCGCCCTGCGCGCGGCCGGCGGCGCGGTCGCGGCGGTCGACGCGGTGATGCGCAACCAGGCGCGCAACGCCTTTGTCGCGACCCGCCCGCCGGGCCATCACGCGCGCGCCGACGCGCCCATGGGCTTCTGTTTCTTCAACAACGCCGCTGTCGCCGCGCGCTGCGCGCTGGATGCGCATGGGGCGGAGCGTGTGGCCATCGTCGATTTCGACGTGCATCACGGCAATGGCGTGCAGGAGATGTTCTGGAGCGAGGAACGCGTGCTTTATTGCTCCACGCATCAGGCGCCGCATTACCCCGGCACGGGCACCGTCACGGAGACCGGCGCGCATGACACCATCGTTAATGCGCCCCTGCGCAAGGGCGACGGCGGGGAGGCGTTTCGCGCCGCGCTGACATCCCGCATCCTGCCGCGCCTCGACGCCTTCGCGCCAGACATCGTTATTCTCTGCGCGGGCTTCGACGCGCATCTACACGATCCGCTCGGCGGGCTGCGCTTCGTGGCGGACGACTTCCGTGACGTGACCCTGCGCGTCATGGAGATCGCGGCGCGCCGCTGCGGCGGCCGCATCGTGTCGCTGCTCGAGGGCGGCTATGTTCCGGCGGACCTCGCCGCGAGCGCCGCGGCCCATATCGGCGCGCTGATGGAAGGCTGAGCTACCTCTTCGGCGTCACGCCGATCAGCGGCCCCATCGGATGAAAGCGGTCGTGGCGCGAGAGCGACGGCGCATAGATCGCCGAGGCCGTGCCGCCGTCGAGAAACAGCGCGTCCGAACATTTCAGGCGGTCGCGGAACAGCGAGGCGAACTGGAAGAAGGTCACCGGCTGGTTGGAAATGGCGAAATGGGCGACATGGCCCTGCGTGACGCAGACGCCGTTGCGGAATTTCCCGGAGGCGCCGCTCTCGTGAATATGCGGATTGATCCGCCCCCCGATGACCAGCATCGGCCCCGACTGCGTGGCGTCGGCGGGATGCATCCGTGATGTCAGAAAGCGGCCTGTCTCGGTGACGCCCGCCCGCGCGCCATCCACCCAGAACACGCCATTGGGCTTCATGTGGAAATTGCCCTCGCCGGCGGCCGTATTGGCGCCGTGCAACTGCCGGCCGCCCTCCACGTAAAGGCCGACGGGCGCATAGTCCGGCGCATACATGCCGGCGTTCATGGCGAAGGCGAGCGTTTCGCCCCGACGCGCGAGATCGTCCGCCAGCGATGAAAACCCGCCGTAGAGCCCGCCGCCGCCGTCGCGCAGGAAAAGACGGATGACGTTCTGGCGCGCGTCGAAATCGCAGACCGTGTAGGAGGCGCTCCCGGCCTCGATATCGGCGCAGGGCTGCGCGAGAGCGGCCGCGCACCAGAACAGAGCGGAAAGCGGGACGAGCGGCTTCAACATGGTTGCTTCATCGTGCAGTGCTCCCCCTCTCCCCGCCTGCGCGGGGAGAGGGTCGGGGTGAGGGGCAGGCTGTGGGCGGCGCCGTCGCCCGTGCATTGTAACGGAGAGGCTGCGCAAACCCGCCTGCCCCTCACCCTAGCCCTCTCCCCGTTTGGAATCACGCCGCCGCATTTGAAACGCCGCCGCCAGACGGCTAGATATGCAAAAAACGCCGCCCTTCGGCGGCCCGGAGACCCGCTTGCCCCATTCCATCACAGAGGCCATCGAGGCCATTGCGCGCGGCGAGATCATCGTCGTCACCGACGACGACGATCGCGAGAACGAAGGCGATCTTGTCATCGCCGCGTCACTCTGCACGCCCGAAAAAATGGCCTTCATCATCCGCCATTGCTGCGGCATCGTCTGCGCTCCGCTCACGCTGGAGGAAGCGCGCCGGCTGCATCTCGCGCCCATGGTGGCGCAAAACGACGCGCCGCTCGGCACCGCCTTCACCGTCTCGGTGGACGTGCGCCACGGTCTGACTACCGGCATTTCCGCCGAGCAGCGCTGCAACACCGTGCGCGCGCTGGCCAACGGCAATATGGGCGCCGCCGATTTCGTGCGTCCCGGCCATGTCTTTCCGCTGATCGCGCGTGACGGCGGCGTGCTCATGCGTTCCGGTCATACCGAAGCGGCCGTCGATCTCTGCCGCCTCGCGGGCCTGCCGCCGGTCGGCGTGATCTGCGAACTCGCCAACGACGACGGCACGGTGATGGCGGGGCAGCAGGTTGCGGATTTCGCGGCCGCCCACAAGCTGAAGATGATCTCCGTCGCCGACCTGATCGCCTATCGGCAGGCGCGCGAGAAGCTCGTGGAGCGCGTCGCCACCTTCCCCGTGCGCACCGAAATGGGCGAATTCACCGGCCACGCCTATGTCACCCCGTTCGATGATGTGCAGCACTTCGCCTTCGTGCTCGGCGCCATCGGCGACGGCCGCGACGTGCCGGCGCGGCTGCATCGCGCCGATATTGTCTCCGACGTGATGGGCGGCGCGCCGACGATCAAGAAGACGCTCGCCCGCTTCGCCCGCGAGGGGCATGGCGTGCTGGTCTATCTGCGGGACGGGGCCGCCGGCGTGCCGACGAATATCGTCGGCCGGGAGGCGGAGAATGCGGAAGAGACGCGCAAGCGGCAATGGCTCGACGTGGGTCTCGGCGCCCAGATCCTCAAGGATCTCGGCGTGTCGTCGATCCGCCTGCGCTCCTCCTCGGCCAAGCCGCGGGCCTTCGTGGGCCTCTCCGGCTTCGGCATCGAGATTACCGCGGTGGAGCCGATCGAGTAGTCACTTCGCCCTCGGATGGGCGGAGGTCCAGGCGTCGAGCAGGCGCTTCTTGTCGACGGCGGTGTAAATCTGCGTCGTCGACAGCGAAGCGTGGCCAAGCAGCTCCTGAATCGTGCGCAGATCGCCGCCGCGCCCGAGCAAATGGGTGGCGAAGGAGTGCCGCAGCGCATGGGGGGTGGCGCTCTCGGGAAGACCCAGCCCGCCGCGGAGCCGCTGCACGGCAAGTTGCACGATGCGCGGGGACAATGGCCCGCCCTTCGCGCCGACAAAGAGCGGTCCCCCGGACAATTCGTAGGGGCAGCGCGCGAGATAGTCCTCGATCGCCCGCCTCACCGGCTCGATCACGGGGACGGTGCGGGCCTTGCCGCCCTTTCCGATGATGGTCACGCGGTCCCTGCCGCCGACGGGCGCGTCGGCGCGCGGAATCGACAGCGCCTCCGAGATGCGCAGCCCCGCGCCGTACAGCAGCGCCAGAACGGCGGCGTCGCGGGAGAGCACCCAGGGCTCGCGCGCCTCGCCGGCACGCTGATCCGGATCGATCAGGTCGCGCGCGTCGGCGACAGTCAGCGCCTTGGGCAGGCTGTGGGGCTTCCTGGGCGGGCGAACGGCCCCGAACGGGTCTGTCTTCGCTAGCCCCTTTTTTTCGAGGAAACGCAGGAAGTTGCGGATCGCGGCGAGCGCCCGCAGCAGCGAGCGGCTCTCAAGCCCGTCAATCCGCCGCCGGGCCAGAAACGCGCGCAGATCAGCGGGTTGCAGCGCGACGAGCGCGGCGGAGTCGGGCTTTTCGCCCAGGTGGTCGGTCAGAAAGGCGAGGAATGTCGCCACGTCGCGCGCATAGGCGTCGAGGGTGTGGCGGGAGGCGCGCTTTTCGGCCGCGAGCGACTGGAGCCACAGCAGCGCTTCCTGCGCGATCTGAGCAGAGGCGGAAAAGCGGGCGGCGTCCGGGGCGGGCTTCTTGGGGGCCGGGGGCGGGGAGAACTCGCGCATGGGGAGGAGCTTGCGCGCGAAACGTTAAAATCAGCCATGCCTGGCCGCGCCCGGCCTCCCCGTGGGGGAAGCCGGCGGTCGACGGTCATGGGGAACTCGCCCTCCCTTGCAGGGGGAGGGCGGCCCCGCCGCTGCTTACGCGCCGGCCTGAATTTCGGCCTTGGCCTTGGCCAGCATCTCGTCCATGGTGCGGCGAATCTGGTGTTCGGACTGCTCGACGCCGGCGGCCTCGAAATCCTTTTTCAGCGTGGCGACGACGCGCTCGTCGGCGTCGGCGGCGACTTCCGCCACGACAAGGGCTTCGGCGTAGGCCTGGGCGTCAGCGCCCGTCTTGCCGAGTTTTTCAGCCGCCCACAGTCCGACGAGCTTGTTACGGCGGGCCTCCGCCTTGAACCGCAGCTCGGCGTCGTGGACGTAGCGTTTCTCGAACGAGTCCTCGCGTTGGTCGAAAGTGCTCATGTCCATCCTCAGCCGGTTTGATTTTCTTTTCAGGAAACTGCGGGCCATCCGCTGCGCGCCGCATCTCGCGCGCCGCACGCATATAGGCGAAATTCGCGTCCGGCGCCAATGCCAAGCCGCGAGGCTGCGACATTCCCACGCGGGTCTGGCGCGAGGCTCTCGCGGGCCGAAAGACCGCGTTGTGCGGACATTCGGTTTCAGATAAGGTGGCCCGGTCGTTCCCCGCGAGGGTGAGCGCTGGCTTGTCACTGGCCCTCAAAGACGTTAGGACCGCGCGTCGTTGCGGTCGGTCACCCTTGACCCGCTCCTGGACGACTCCCGGACGCGGGGCCATATTCGGAGGAGCCGCGGCCGACCCCATGGACTTTCTCAAGCCCCGGTTGATCCCTATGAACCGCCGTCGCCGCATCTACGAAGGCAAGGCCAAGGTCCTCTACGAGGGCCCGGAGCCTGGCACGTTGATTCAGCATTTCAAGGACGACGCCACCGCCTTCAACGCCAAGAAACACGAGGTGATTGACGGCAAGGGCGTGCTGAATAACCGCATCTCGGAATACATCTTCCAGCATCTCAACAACATCGGGGTGCCGACGCATTTCATCCGCCGGCTGAACATGCGCGAGCAGCTCATCCGCGAGGTTGAGATCATCCCGCTGGAGGTGGTGGTCCGCAACGTCGCCGCCGGTTCGCTGGCCAAGCGCCTCGGGCTCGAGGAAGGCACGCAACTGCCGCGCTCGATCATCGAATTCTACTACAAGAACGACGCGCTCGACGATCCGATGGTCTCCGAGGAGCACATCACCGCCTTCGGCTGGGCCACGCCCCAGGAGATCGACGACGTCATGGCGCTCGCCATCCGCGTCAACGACTTCCTTTCGGGCCTGTTTCTGGGCGTCGGCATCCGCCTCGTCGACTTCAAGATGGAGTGCGGGCGTCTGTGGGAAGGCGACATGATGCGAATCGTCGTCGCCGACGAAATATCCCCGGACAGTTGCCGCCTGTGGGACATCAAGTCCAACGACAAGCTGGACAAGGACCGCTTCCGCCGTGACCTCGGCGGGCTGGTGGAGGCCTATACGGAGGTCGCCCGCCGGCTCGGCATCATGCAGGAAGGCGAGACCGTCCGGGTCGGCGCGCCCAAGCTGGTGCAGTAAGGAGACGGCCGGAAAAAGGAGGCCGGAGGGTTCTCATGGGCGTCCCTTTTCTTGATCCTCGACCGATGAACGCGGAGGACTTCTTCGCGTTCACCGCCACGCGTCCAGATGACGAGAAGTGGGAGCTGATCGAGGGTGAGCCGGTCTTGAACGCTTCCGCGACTTTTCTTCACCAGATCATTGCGCGAAATCTGATTGTCCTTCTGGACCGGGCGGCTTTCGCCGCCGGCGAGGCTTGGGCGGCGATTCCTGGCGTCGGCATCCGGATTTCGGCGATCAGCGCCCCTGTGCCGGATGTGCTCATCCGTCCGAACGATGGTCTGAACGGCGCCGAATGCGACGACGCGCTTGTAGCTTTCGAGATTCTTTCGCCCTCAACGGCCAATCGTGACCTGCGCTGGAAACGCAAGGCGTACGCCAGCCTGCCGAGCCTCTCGCAATATGTCGTCGTGGCGCAGGATGCGGTCGAGGTCGTGTCCTATGACCGCAAGTCGGATTTCGCCGAGCGGCGGTTCGAATCGGCGGAGGCGGACCTCGACCTCCCGATCATCGGCGCGCGGCTGACGCTGCGGGACATCTACCGCGGCACGGGCCTTCTGTAGGGGGCTGGCGACGGGCGGCCGGTCTTTGGCGGTCGCATCGCTGGCGGCTCCTTCTCCTCTCTCACATCTTCGGGGTGGAAGGAGGGTCGATCATGACCGCACAGACCACTGTTCCCCCCTCAGCCAAATGGCTCGTTCCGCCGGCCGCCCGGTGGCTCGGTTTCGCCGGCGCCGTTCCCTTCGTCGCCGGGGCGCTGGCGTCGCTTCCGGTCGCCGGAACGCTGCGGCCCCTGGGCCTGCCGCTGCTGCTCGACTACGGGGCGATTATCCTGTCCTTCATGGGCGGCGTGCATTGGGGCGCGGCCATGATGCGCGACGACGCCGAAGTCGGCCCGCTCGGCCGCAGTGTGGCCGCCTCTCTCCTCGCCCTGCCGGCGGCGCTGATCGGCGGCGCGTTCGGGCTCGTCATGCTCGCGGCGGGCTTCGTCGGCCTGCTGTTCTACGACGAGCAGGAGACGCGCATGGGCCGGCTCCCGAGCTGGTATCCCCATCTGCGGCGGCCCCTGACGGCGATCGTGACGGCGTCCCTGCTCGGCGGGGCGGCGGCGCAGTTCTGGTAAACGGCGCTTGCCCTTTGCGTCCGGCGCCGCTAACCGTGTCGCAATTCCACGCGAGAGCTCAGGCCCCATGAAAGCACGTGTCGTCGTCACCCTGAAGAACGGCGTCCTCGATCCGCAAGGCAAGGCGATCGAGGGCGCGCTGAAGTCGCTCGGCGTCGAGGGCGTCGAGAGCGTCCGGCAGGGGAAGGTCTTCGACGTCGAAGTGGCCGGCGCGGACCCCGCCGCCGCGAAGGCGCAGCTCACGGCCGCCTGCGAGAAGCTGCTCGCCAATACGGTCATCGAAAACTACAAGATCGACATCTGAGGCTCGCCCATGAAAGCCGCCGTCATCGTCTTTCCCGGCTCCAATCGCGAAGGCGACATGGCGCGCGCGCTCGAGCAGGCCACGGGGCAAAAGCCCGCCATGCTCTGGCACGCCGATCATGACCTGCCCGCCGGCACGGACCTCGTGGTTCTTCCGGGCGGCTTTTCCTACGGCGATTATCTGCGCTGCGGCGCCATCGCCGGCCGCGCCGCCATCATGGACGCGGTGCGCGCCCACGCCGCGCGCGGCGGCCTGGTGCTCGGCGTCTGCAACGGCTTCCAGATTCTCTGCGAGAGCGGGTTGCTCCCCGGCGTGCTGATGCGCAACGCCAATCTGCGCTTCGTCTGCAAGATGCAGCATTTGCGCGTGGAGCGGAACGACACCGTCTTCACCCGCCACTATGGCAAGGGGCAGGCCATCGAGGTCTGCATCGCGCACGGCGAAGGCAATTACGAAGCCGACGACGCCACCATCGAACGGATCGAAGGCGAGGGGCTTGTCGCCTTCCGCTATTGCGACGCGGCCGGCGTGGTCGGCGGCGCCAGCAATCCGAACGGCTCGCGCAACGACATTGCCGGGATTTATTCGGAAAAGCGCAATGTGCTGGGCTTGATGCCGCACCCCGAAAATCTCATCGATCCGCTGGTGGGCGGGATCGACGGCCGCGCGCTGTTCGAGAGTCTCGCCAGCGCGGCGTGAGTCGCCTGCACGCACAGTTCCGCGTGGGGTAGTCCCACTTACAATACCCCCCCCCAATCTTTTCCTGCGAGCGGGGCGAAAACGCTTCGCTTCTTCAATCCAAGTCATGCAGGAATTTATTGAACCTGGAATTGCCCATGTGGCTCGCGAGCAGATCGACATATGCTTGCAGGATGATTTTTTCGGCTTCGTGTTTCGTGTCGACGCTTTTCAGCAGATCTGGAGCCTGCCGGGCGATTTCTTCAAAGCAGATCCTGTTTTCCTCATCGGACCGGGGAAGTTGCTGGGCCGCTCTGGCGACGGCTTTCAGGACATCGAGAAAAGAAGCCGCCTGCTGTTGGACGTATTTGACGCACCATCCTTCGACTTCCGGCATCGTCAGCTCCTTTCTGGACGCCAGCGCTTGCGCGAATGTCTGCGCATGATCCCGGTCGAAAGAAATTTTCGGGAGCGTAACGGAGAGGCTTTGTATGTACGCCAGCGCGACTTGAGACCCTTCGTCCTGTGGATAAAGCGCGGAAAGGGGGAAACGAGGATGGCTGCCTGAAGCGATGGCGCTGATCGTTCGCTTGGCAAAGTTCGCCACGCCCTTCTCGTGGAAGAGATTGGTCGCCGCGTTATGGACGGGCTGAGACGGGACGCTGTGCCGGCCGTGATGCTGTGGTTGCACAAATACGTGTTGAGATGGTCCGCTGTTATTCGGTTGGCACAATGGCTGTGGGGCGCGCCCGTATGGATCGTCCGCAGGAATCCCATATTGGTAATAGGTGTTGCTGGTTTGTGGCGCTTGCGGATCGTCGAATGGCGTCACGTTCGCTCCGCCCTGTGGAGCCACATTACGGCTCCTCAATGGACGGGCCAATTGCTGGTCAATTTGACGCCCATATTCCTGCGCCTGCTGCGATTGCCCTTGCGACGGGTGATTGGGTGGAAGCCTTCCCCCTTGTCGCCACTGGACTCGCGCGCTCCTGTCCGGGTCGAGTCCGGCGTTGTTCTGCGACCCGTGATCTTGCTGCTGCGTGGAATGAATAGTGTTGGAAGAAGGGTCCCAATACATCCGCGCCTCCCATGTTCTTGAAACAACATTAGCGCGACGGCCTGAGCGCACAACCAATCAGGAGTAGCGCACGGCCGCTCCCGCCAGGTCGCATGTCTGCCGAGCAACCTTCATTGCGCGTCATGACGCGCTTTCGGCCCCAAGCCCGATCCGCGCTCGTGGATGCGGCCAGCGGCCTCAGCTTGCTCCAACGCGACCGGCGGCGGCCGAAAGGCGCAGCCCCTCCGCCGATGAGCCATTGGTCTCGACGATCGACCGCTGGACGACGGCGGTCGATGGCTCCCCCATGACAGCCGCCGTCAACGTCTTTCCCGGCTCCCCGCCGCTATCTGTCCAACAAGCCTGCCGGCGCTCATTGCATGGCGGTTTCAAATTTTGCCCAGAAGGCTTGCGCCTTCGCGTCTCCCTGCAATTGCGCCAGTTCCGGGTCCTTCATCAGAGTTTCCATGACTCCGGCGCTTCTGGTCGCAGCTTCCCTCAACAAGTTCTGACTCCAATCACTCATATGCCCCACGCGATCTCCGGGGGCGTCCTCCCGAAATGATCGTTGTATTTCAGTTTCCAGTCGCTGCTGCTCCATCGCGGAAAGCCGCACCTGCGGAAGGTCGGCGCCGGGTTTCCCCAGAAATGCCTCAAGGGATGACTTGAGCCCGGAGGGATACAAGGCAGAAAGGCTTATGGTCTTGCCGCTGGGTATGAAAGCAAGCGTGTTGCGGCATTCCTGCGAGAAGGACTCAAGGCTCTTTTGCGCCCTCTCCCGTCCCTCCTTTTCGGCGAGCCTTGCCGCCTTCTCCATCTCCGTCGCCCGGATCGTCGCCCGCGAGAGGGTCTTCTCGAAAGCTGCGTTCTCTGGCGCAGCATTACTGCTTTCCGAGTATATATTACCGCAATCGGTCAGATAGCCGTTGAAGAGTGAGTTGAGCTCGTCTGAATTGCTGAGTATTTCCTTTGGCAAAGCGCTCATCCTGTTCAGAAAGGTCCCCATGAATCGGCTCGTCTCCTTCGCGCCTGCGACGAGCTGCACCTCCACTCTCTCTTGAATCCCGGCCCCGTCACGTTGCCGCGTCGCGTCTCGGATGCATGCGAAGATCGCATTCTTTCGTGCGGGCGAAAGGAAGATGGGGGGAGGTTGGAGCCCTACCTTCGCCAGGGCGTCGCATACGGCGTCGCCGTACAGCCCTTTGAGGTCGCCGGTGCGCCCCGAGGCGCGCTGCCTCACGAAATTATCGTCGATGGTGACCATTTGCTGAGAAACCGGCAGATACCGACCAATTCGAGCGAGCTCCTGCATGATCACTGTCTTGGCGGAGAGTTGGCCGCTGATAATCTGAGGGAAGCGAAGCATTGACTGGGTGAGAATTTGGTTCTTCAGCCCAGGATCCCAGGCATCCGCGCCAGCGAATTTCATCTCGATCATGAGCGTTTCGGTCGCGACGGCGGCCTGGCAGGCGTTGAACCGGAGGAGTCTGTGGGTCTCGCTTCGAAGGAATTTCTCGTCGGAGGCTTTCTCTGGCTGAGCGGAGACCGACTCGGCCAATTGGCCGCCAATATTCGTGTCGCACATCGGAACGCAAGGCGCGCCCAGGAAGCTCCTTAAGCTCTCCAGCATGGATGACGGATAGAGAGAGAGCATAAAATTGACGTCCTGAAGAGCTCCTTGTGCGAATTGCATGCCAGATGTAACCGCGTTGTTGATCACGTAAGGCGGCACATAGGAACGGGCGCGAGCATTGAAGGGCGTGCCTGGCTGATTACGGTTTTGGGTTTGCGCGGTTGAATTGTTGTTCGCGCTCTCCGGCGTCACGGTGCGGCCGCTCAACGGACGCCCTTGCTCCTGATCGAGCCGCCTCCCATATCGCTGGGCCTGCTGCGATTGCCCTTGCGCCGGCGGATGAGGTGGAAGCGCGCCGCCTTGTTGCCACTGGACGCGCACGCCCGTGTTCGGGTTGAGTCCGGCGTTGTTCTGCGGCCCCTGACCTTGCGGCGGCGTGGAAGGAACAGTGTTGGATCTGGAAGGATCCCAATACATTCGCGCCTCCTCATGTTCTTGAAAGAACATTAGCGCGACGGCTTGAGCGCACAACCAATCAGAGGTAGCGCGGTGGCGACTCCCGCTGGAGCGCATTTCTACGGAGGAACCGGCCGCAACGACACATGCGCACCCCGAAGCCCCATCCGCGCTCACGTGCGCGGATGGGGCCGATAATCACGTCCCTTCAGCTCGCGAGGCTCTTCGCCAGCTCGTCCGTATGCGCGTGCATGCGGCGGGCCATCTGGTCGATCTCGCGCGCCATGGCGACCATGGCTTCCACGCCGGCGCCGGTCTGGGCCATGGCGTTCGCCACCTGATCGGCGTGGCTGGACATGGCGCCCGCGCTCGTCGCCGCCGAGCGCACGCTGCGGGCGATCTCCTTGGTGGCGGCGTCCTGCTCGTGCACAGCCTGGGTGATGATCGCCGAAATATGCTCGACCTCGGCGATCTTGGACCGGATCCGCTCCATCGACGTCACCGACTGGTCGGTCGCCGCCTGAATCTCGGCGATCTGGTCGGCGATGTCCTGCGTCGCCTTGCCGGTCTGGGTGGCGAGGCTCTTCACCTCCTGCGCCACGACCGCGAAACCGCGGCCCGCCTCGCCGGCGCGGGCGGCCTCGATCGTGGCGTTCAGCGCCAGAAGATTCGTCTGGGCCGCGATGCGGGAAATGAGATTGACCACGTCGCCGACGCGATTGGCGGCCGCCGACAGGCGCAGCATCTCCGCCGATGAGCCGTTGGTCTCGACCACCGCCTGCCGGACGACGGCGGTGGATTCGACCGCCTGCCGGCTGATTTCGCCAATGGCGTCGAGCAGCAGTTCGGACGCGGTCGCAACGGCGCCAACGTCGGCGGCGGCCTGGGTCGAGGCCGTGCGGGCAAAATCGCTGTCGGCGCGGGCGCGGCGCTCGTGAACGATCATTTCCTCCGAGGAGAGCGCCATGCGCCGCGTCATGTCGCCGAGTTTGGCGGTGGTGGCGGAGAGTTCGGTGGAATAATGCGCCACCTTCTCCCGGATGGCGGCTTCGCGCCGCAACCGGGCCTCGCGATCATCGCGCGCCTTGATCTCCTCCGCCATCTCATTGTTGGCCCGCACGGCGTCGCGCAGCACCACCAGCGCGCGGGAGATGTCGCCGATCTCGTCGGCGCGATCGGTCTCGTGAACCTCGATCTGGGTGTCGCCGGCGGCCAAGTCGGTCATTTGCTGGGCGATGGCGCGGATCGGGGTCGCGAGGGTTCGATGCATGGTCGGCACGGACACGCCGGCGATCAGCGCCGCCGCGAAGACCGTGCCAAAGAGGAGGTGGAACGACATCGCCGCCGCCGCCTCATGGGCGTCCCTGGCGAGCGCCGCCATATGGGCGTGGTCCACCGCCGCCGCCGCCGCGGCGGTGAGGTCGCGCACGCTCACCGTTTCGAAATAGGCCGCCGCCCCCATGATCAGGGTCAGCGCGAGAAAGAGGGATTGGCGGAAGACGAGGCCGGCGCCGATGGATAGATTGGGCATATGTCCGCTTGTCCTGCTATTGGATTGTCGACAAGCTAAATACGAGTCTTTCAGGTTCGGTTAACGCTGAAGCCCTAGCTAGCGCGAAGGAGGCGCAATGCTCGAAATCGCGGTGCAGATGGACCCTCTGGAGCGGATCAATTTCGCCGGGGACTCGACCTTCGCCCTCATGCTGGAGGCCAGGCGGCGCGGGCATCGGCTCTGGTTCTACACGCCCGACCAGCTCGCGCTGGAGGGAAACCGGCTGACGGCGCGGGCCCGTCACATCGACGTTTTCGACGATCCGTCGCGCTATTATGCGCTCGGCGAGGCGACCGAGCTCGATCTCGCGCGCATGGATGTGGTGTTGCTGCGCCAGGACCCGCCCTTTGATCTCGCCTATATCACCTCCACCCATTTCCTGGAGCGGCTGCAGTCTCGCGTCCTGGTCGTCAACGATCCCGGCCATGTCCGCAACGCCCCCGAAAAAGTGTTCGTGATGGAGTTCGACGACCTCATGCCGCCGACGCTGATCACCCGCGACCGCGCGGCGATCGAGCGCTTCCGGGCGGCGCATGGCGACATCGTCATGAAGCCGCTCTACGGCCATGGCGGCGCGGCGGTCTTCAAGGTGACGCCCCGCGATCCCAATTTCGGCTCGCTCTTCGACATGTTCCATACGAGTTTTCGCGAGCCCTGGGTTGTCCAGCAGTTCCTGCCCGAGGTGGTGAAGGGCGACAAGCGCATCATCCTCATCGACGGCGAGGCCATGGGCGCCATCAACCGCGTCCCGGCGCAGGACGACATCCGCTCCAACATGGTGCGCGGCGGCGCGGCGGCGACGACCGAGCTCGACGCGCGCGAGCAGGAGATTTGCGCGCGTCTGGGGCCGGAGCTGAAAAAGCGCGGGCTGATCTTCGTCGGCATCGACGTGATCGACGGCCGCTTGACGGAGATCAATGTGACGTCGCCGACGGGGCTGCGCGCGCTCAAGCGCATCGGCGGGCCGGACCTCGCGGTTCCGCTCTTCGACGCCATCGAGACCCGGCTCGAGACGCTGCGCGCGGCAGGATGAGAGAAATGAGCGAGACGGTTTGCGCAACGATCTTCGACAGCCTCGATCCGGCGGGGGGCTTCGCGGGATTGCGGGAGGCGCTCGCCGCCCCGGTCGCGGAGGTCTGCAAGGCGGAAAAGGGGCACGCGCGCCGCACGGCGGCGGTCGAACTCTTCCGTTCAGCGCTGGCGGAGGGACGTGAGCGCGCCCGCGCCGGCCTCGAGGCGCGCGGCGCGGGCCTCGCCTGCGCGCGGCTGATCTCGCAGCTTCAGGACGAGCTGATCGGCGCCATCTATGATTATGTCGTCAATTTCGTCTATCCGGCGGACAATCCGACCTTCGCGGAGCGCCTGACCATCGTCGCCGTCGGCGGCTATGGGCGCGGCATGCTCGCGCCGGGCTCCGACATCGACCTGCTCTTCCTTCTGCCCTACAAGCAGACGCCCTGGGGCGAGAGCGTGGTCGAGGCCATTCTCTATATTCTCTGGGATCTGCGCCAGAAGGTCGGTCACGCGACGCGGTCCGTCGCCGAATGCATGAAGCAGTCGCGCGCCGACATGACGATCCGCACGACGCTGCTGGAGGCGCGTTTCCTGCTCGGCAGCGCGGAACTCTTCAACGAATTGCAGGATGCGTTCGACCGCGAGGTGGCGCGTTCGGACGCGAGCGAATTCGTCGCCGCGAAACTCGCCGAGCGCGACGCGCGCGTGCGCCGCGCCGGCGCCTCGCGCTATCTGGTCGAGCCCAATGTCAAGGAAGGGAAGGGCGGGCTGCGCGATCTCAATACGCTCTTCTGGATTTCCAAATATGTCTATCGCGTGCGCGACCCCAAGGAGCTGGTGGCGGCGGGGCTCTTCACGTCGGCGGAACTCTCCCTTTTCGAGCGCTGCGAGGAATTTCTCTGGCGCGTGCGCTGCCACCTCCATTTCGCCACGGGCCGCGCGGAGGAGCGCGTTTCCTTCGACGTTCAGCCGATGATGGCGACGCGGCTCGGCTATCACGATCGCGCCGGTCTCTCGCGCGTCGAGCGCTTCATGAAACATTACTTCCTCGTCGCCAAGGAAGTCGGCGATCTCACCGCGATCGTCTGCGCGGCGCTCGAGGAGCGGCAGGCGAAGCCTCGCGCGATCTTCGATCGCTTCCTTCAGCCGTTCCGGCGGCGGCGCAGCAAGGGTCCGCAGGGCGACTTCATCATCGCCCATGACCGCATCAGCGTGACGGACGCGAGCGTCTTCCAGCGCGACCCGGTCAACATCATCCGCCTGTTCTGGATGGCGGATCATCATGGCCTGCCGCTGCATCCCGACGCGCTGCGCGCCGTGACGCTGTCCCTGCGCGAAATCGACTATGAACTGCGTCACGACAAGGAGGCGAACCGCCTCTTCCTGGAAATCCTCCTGTCACGCAACATGACGGAGATCATTCTGCGCCGCATGAACGAAACGGGCGTGCTCGGCCGCTTCGTTCCGGATTTCGGTCGCATCGTCGCGATGATGCAATTCAACATGTATCATCATTATACGGTGGACGAGCATCTGCTGCGCGCGGTTGGCGGGCTCTCCGATCTCGAAGCGGGCCGCCTGCTGGAGCATCAGCAGCTCGTGGGCGAAATCCTGCCGACGATCGTCAATCGCAAGGTGCTCTACCTCGGGCTCTTCCTTCACGACATCGCCAAGGGACGCAAGGACGATCACTCCATCGCGGGCATGGATGTGGCGCGCCAGCTCTGTCCGCGACTCGGCTTCACGCCGGGCGAGACGGAGACGGTCGCCTGGCTGGTCGAGCATCATCTCACCATGTCCACATTCGCGCAGAGCCGCGATCTGTCGGATCGCGTCACGATCGAGAGCTTCGCCGCCATCGTGCAGACGATCGAGCGGCTGAAGATGCTCTTCGTGCTCACGGTCTGCGACATCAACGCCGTCGGCCCCGGCGTGCTCGACGCCTGGAAATCGCAGCTCCTGCGCGTGCTCTACTGGGAGACGGAAGTCGTGCTCGGGGGCGGCCACTCCTCCGTGGACCGCAAGAGCCGCGTCGCGGCCGCCATTGCGGACCTGCGGGCGGCGCTGCCGGACTGGAGCGAGGAGCAGTTCGACGCCTATGCGCGGCGCCATTACCCGGCCTACTGGCTCAAGGTCGATGTCGACCGCAAGGTGCGACACGCGCATATGCTCGAAAAGCTGACCGGCGCCGAGACGCCGCTGGCGACGGCCGTCGAACTCGACCGAACGCGCGGGGCCGTGGAATTGACCGTGATCGCGCCGGACCATCGTCGCCTGCTCTCCATCATCGCGGGCGGCTGCGCGGCAAGCGGCGCCAATATCGTCGACGCGCATATCTTCACCACCGTGGACGGCCTCGCCCTCGACACGATCTTCTTCTCCCGCGCCTTCGATTTCGACGAGGACGAGTTGCGCCGCGCCCGCCGCATCGCCGATTTCATCGCCAAGGCGCTGCGCGGCGAGGTCATCGTCTCGGACGCCGTGAAGGCCCGCGCCAGGCAAACACCGGCGAACGCCGCCTTTTCGGTCGCGCCGGAGGTCGTGGTCGATAACAGCCTCTCGAATGTCTATACGGTCATCGAGGTCTCGGGCCTCGACAGGGAGGGGCTGCTGTTCGACCTCACCAACGCCATGTCGAAACTCAATCTGAATATTGCCTCCGCCCATATCGTCACCTTCGGCGAGCGGGCGGTCGACACGTTCTACGTGACCGATCTGACCGGGGCAAAAATCCTGTCGCAACAACGCTCTACGGCGATCAAGCGGCAGCTTCTCGAGGTTCTGGACCCGGCGCCGGACAAGCGGACCGCCCGAACGGCCACGCTTGCCGCGACTTGATTTTGACGTCCCCAGCGCTGATATCGAGGCTTTTAGAGTGACCGAAAGCGGACCAAAAGCATGAGCGACCAGAGCAACGCCGACAACAACGCCCAGACCACGCCCGGCGCGGAGGCGACTGCGGCGCATGCGTCCTCCCTGGCGCAGCCCTCGGCGGAATCGAGCGCCAACGAGCCCGAGCCCTTCACCGAACTGGAGAATCTCTACGCCGAAGTCGCGGCCCTGAAGGACAGGCTTCTGCGCGCCATGGCGGAGTCCGAGAACACGCGCCGCCGCGCCGAGAAGGAGGTCGCGGACGCGCGCGTCTATGGCGTCACGAATTTCGCCCGCGAGATGCTGCCCTTCGCGGATAATCTGCGGCGCGCGGCCGAGAGCGTTCCCGCCGAGGCGCGGGCCACGCTCGACCCGGTCGCGACGGCGCTGCTGGAAGGGCTCGAGGTCACGGAGCGCGATTTCATGTCCCGTCTCGGGCGCTTCGGCGTGAAGCCGATCGAGGCGCTGGGCGCGAAATTCGACCCGAACCTGCACGAAGCCCTGTACGAGATTCCCGACGAGTCGAAACCCGCCGGCACGGTCGCGCAGGTCATGGAGCAGGGCTACACGATCGGCGAGCGCGTGCTGCGTCCGGCGAAGGTCGGCGTGACACGCGGCGGCCCGAAGGCCTGAGCGCCCGATGGACGGGGCGGCGAATCTCCAGATCAGGCCGCCCGCCCCGGGCCTCGTGGCCGCCGTGGTCTATTGCCGGGGCGTCAAGGTCGCCGACATCGACATTGACGCGGCCGGGGAGTGGGCCAAACGGCCGGACCATGTCGTCTGGATCGGATTGTTCGAACCCGACGGCGCCCTGCTCGAGCGGGTGCGGCGCCAGTTCGCCCTGCATCCGCTCGCCATCGAAGACGCGGCCAAGGCGCATCAGTTCCCCAAGCTCGAGGAGTTCGACGACAGCCTGTTCATCGTCGCGCGCACCGCGCAGATAGAGAACGGGCTGCTCGCCTTCGGCGAAACGCATCTTTTCGTTGGGCCGGGCTATGTGGTGAGCGTGCGCCACGGCGCCTCCCGCACCTATCTGGACGTGCGCGAGCGCGCTGAAGCGCGGGCGCAGCGGCTGTCCGAGGGCGAGGACTTCATCGTCTACGCCATCCTCGATTTCATCGTCGACAATTACGCGCCCGTGCTCGACAACATGGCGGAACAGGTCGACGACATCGAGGATCACGTGCTCGCGACGACGATGGGGCAGGAGGAGATCGAGCAACTCTACAGGCTGCGGCGCGATCTGCTCCGGCTGCGCAATGTCGTCGTGCCGCTCGAGGATGTCTGCCGGCGGCTGGAGCGCACCGACATTGTCTTCATCGATCCCGGCATGCGGCCGCATTTCCGCGACGTGCGCGACCATCTGCGGCGCGCCGAGGAGCGCATCGACACGCTGCGCGAGACGCTCGCCTTCGCATTCGAGGCGAGCCTGATGAATGCGCAAATGCAGCAGACCAACATCTCGCGCCGTCTCGCCGCCTGGGCCGCCATCCTCGCCGTGCCGACGGCGATCGCGGGCGTTTACGGCATGAATTTCGAGAACATGCCGGAACTCAAATGGCAATACGGCTACTACATGGTTCTTGCGGCCACATGCGCCGTCTGCGTGTTTCTTTACTGGCGCTTCCGCAAGGCCGGGTGGCTTTGAGCCGCCTTCACCCCAGGCGCGGCCCGTATCTGTCATCTTCGTGACAGAGGGCGCCGCGCTCCTCGGCTAGGCTTCTTTCGAGAAAAGCTGGAGAAGCCGGACCATGTCCTATGTGAACAACAACAACGCGCCGCCCTCCGTCGGCGCGACGCCGCCCGTCGACGAGACGGATGCAAAGCAGAAAGCGTCTCCACGGGAGGGCGCGGAAAGCCAACGAAACGAGATTGTCAGCGACCTCGTCCAGGGCAGCGCCAACAATGCGGAATTTGCGCAGTCGGTGAGCGCCGAGACGCCGGCGCGCCTTGAAGACAGGATCGTCTCACCCTCTCCCTCACCCTCTCCCTCACCCTCGACGTCAGGGTCAACAGGACCGGAGGTGAAGAGGCAGGTGCTTGGGTCCCATGAGCGAACAGAGATCGAGAAGCAAGCTCTTCGAAAGGAAGTCAAGAAGGACGCGCGATACTACGCGCTTTCGGAAGCCAACGACAATGCCCCAAACTACATCCCCTGGCTGTGTGAGATTTATCAGGAAATTGCCGCCGCAACCAATAATCCTGTTGGTAGCGTGGGTGTCTTCGTCACCTATGAAGATATCGCGCAGATCGAGGAAAAAATAGACGCCATGATCGATGATTTCGAGGCGCGTGGCGAGATGGTCAACGATCTTGCGATCATCCAAGCGGCCGGGAATATCGTGCGCGAGTCGATAAGGGAAGCAGCAAGAAAGATGCCCGAGCGGGACAAAATGACGGAAATTCTGCAGATATTCAACGATTATGAAAGTGTCCATGACCGCGGAAGCGCCGCGGCGGCGTTATACCTGGACATTGCGCCAAGACTATTGGCCGATGAGCCTGTGACTCGGGACTATGTCGTCAGCCTGGTTGAAAGCCTGACGGGCGAGAAAAGCCGGGAGGAGTTTGCCGCCACCGAAAAACACAACAATTCACCTGGGGACATGTAAGTCGGCGTGAGCGTGGGACGGCCGGTCGCTTACAGATCGCGTTTCGCCGCCGACCTGTCGCCGCCCTCCACCAGCGTCAGCCCCTGCATTTTCAGCTCGGCCCAGTTTCTGAGATCGCGCGCGGTGAAATTCTTCATGAAGGGATTGCCGGTCACGATCTTCTCGCGCGTGACGCCGGGGCGGCTGTCGACATTGGCGATGACATCCGCCGCATTGGCGTTTTCCGGGGCGGTGAGGATCGCGACGGCGCCGCCGGGGCCGGCGAAATGCGCGAGGTAGATCGCGCCGGGCGTCACCGGCAGGCCCTTGCGGGCAAGGATGGATGTGTTCTCCTCCACATAGCGGGTCGTCAGGAAACGCGACAGCTCCGGGTCCTTTCGCAGATCGAGGATTTCCTTCTCATTGCGGCTGCTGGCGATCTCCGGGCGGTGCCGGCGCATGAGATCGAGCCATGTCGCCTCCACGAATTGTCCAAGCCCCAGCGCGGATGAATACTGGTTTCGAGCCGCCGCATTGCCCGAGGACTCGGCGCCGATGATGAGATCGACCAGCGCGCCCGTCGACGCGTCGGCGCGTTGCCGGAGGTCGGAAAGGCGTAGCGCGCCGATCTGTGAGTGGAGGAGGAAGCCGAGCGCCAGCGCCGCGATCAATCCGAAAGGCGACAGCCAGGACGCCCTCGCCGGCGCCCGGCGCGAGGCGACGACCGGGGTGAGCGGCTCGCCGAGAAGCGGCGCGGCGAGGCTGGACGACACGGGCGCGGCGCTTGCGGGCGGCGCTTCCGGCTTCGGCGTCTCCGCAGTCTTCGGCGCCGCGAGCGTGTCTTGCGCCTTCGGCGCCAGCGAAGCCTCCTGCGGCTTTGGCGCCGGCGGCGTCTCCGGCTGCTTCAACGCCAGCGGCCCGTCTTGCAGCTTCAGCGCCGAGAGGATTTGCAGAATGTCTTTCTCGTCCGAGCCAAGGCTGATGCGGATTTCAACCGTCGGCTTTTCGGGCTTGGGTTCCGGCGCCGTCTCGGCCGCCGCCGTGGCGGGGTCCGTGGCCGGCGCCTCCGCCGGCGCAGGCGAGCCGCTGGCGCCGTCGGGCGCGTCGAGGGGGAGTTGAACAGCCGCCTCGGTCATGGACATCTCTCCTCGCATGCGCTCCGCCTGAGTCGGGACGGTTGACGTCAGTAGTACGCAACGCAGATACGGTTGCCGTAATCGTCCCATCCCCATTCCGCGCAGGCGGGCGGCGGCGGTGGGGGCGGCGGGGGCGCCGTGGCGGCGCCGATGGCCGCGCCGCTCGCGGCGCCGATCGCGGCTCCGGCCAGCGTTCCCGTCGTCGAGCCGCCCGACACGGCCGCGCCGATCCCGGCGCCGCCAAGGCCGCCGATGGCGCCGCCGCCGATCGCGCGCTCGGTGGGCGAATAGCATCCCGCAAGGGCCGCGGCCGACATGAGGACAGGAACCGCAAGGAGCGCGCGCCTCATGATAAACTCCCAGGAACACGTGAGCAGAAAACGACTTGAGAAGGCTAGGCGCGGGATCATGAATGAATTCTTAATCCCGCCTGCGACTCTCGCCCCGAGTTCCGATTTCGCGCGGCGCCTTAGTGCAATTTTAATAAAATCGGTTTGAGCCTTACGAATTCCTGAATGGCAAAAAAAGGCCGCGGCGCATGTCGAGTGAACTGAATGGAGCAATCATGACGCTTGGCTCCGGCGTGGCGGCCTTGCAGGCGGCGGGCGTTCCGAGGGTTGTCGTCGCGGCGGATGACGCTTCATCGCATGCGCGCGCCGCGAGGGACGGCGCGAGCGACGCCGACGAGGCTCCGTCGTCGTCCGGGCGTCGCCTCACGCTCAAGGCGATGCGGCTTCTCTGCGCGGGCGTGGCCTATTTCTGTGCGGGCCTGGCCGGATGGTCGCTCTACGAATTGGCGCCGGCTTACATCAGCGCGCTGTCCCTGCCGCCGGCCGCGCCGCCGGCTCAGAAGGCGTCCGAAGCCGCGCAACTGTTGCAGGCGACGCAGAAGATCGCGGCCCAGCTCCAGGCGCTTCAGACGCGCGTGGATGCGCTCGGCGCGGCGCCGCGCCGGGAGGAGAAGGACGCGCCCACTGCTCCGAATGTCGAAGAGCTGAACAGGCGCATCGACGCCGCGAAAAACGAGACGGCGACCGAGATCCGGCAATTGTCGAGCAATGTCGAGCAGCTTCAGCGCGAGATGAACGCCCGCCTCGCGGAGATTGGCGCGGCCTCGCGTCAGGCCGAACGCGCCGCCTCCGAGGCGGCGGCGGCCGTCGCGCCCCCGCGTCTCGCCACGACCGTGCGCGTCGAGGAAGGCTACAGGCCGGGTCACAGGCGTCACGGCGACGCTTTCGATCCGACGCTGCATCCCAACGCGCCGGGCGCCCCGCGCCCGCTGCGCGCCCGTCTCGGCTCCGTTCCCTAGCGGCGATGCGGGCGATCTATCTCGCCGGGCCGGAGGTTTTCCTCAGCGATGCGGTCGAAGCCGGCCGCGCCAAGGCGATGCTGTGTGAGCAGCATGGATTTCGCGGGCTCTATCCGCTCGACGCCGAGCTCGAGAGCAAAGCAGACGTCCGGCTTTCAGCTCGGATTTTCCAGTCCAATGTGGGGTTGATCCGCGCCTGTGACGCGGTGATCGCCAATCTGACGCCCTTTCGTGGCCCCAGCGCGGATGCGGGAACCGTTTTCGAGGTCGGCTTCGCGCTGGCGCTCGGAAAACCGGTTTTCGCCTATACGAACCACCATGCGCCTTATCTCCTGCGCGTCGACGAGAGCCATGGGCCGCTCATCGAGCGCAACGGACAGCGCTTCGCCCGCGACGGCATGAGCGTCGAGGATTTCGGACTCCGCGACAATCTCATGATCGAGGAAGCCATCCGCGCGCAGGGATGGGAGATCGTGACCCGTGACGTGGAGGCGGACCGCCGCCAGAAGGAGCTCGCGGGCTTCGAACTCTGTTTGCGGCAGGCGGCGGCTTACTTTCAGGGGTAAGCCGCGAGCTGCGATCCGGGCGCCGCCACGGCGCGGCTTCCGTCAGAAATTGCGCGGTCGCGCTTCGCCTTACGAAAGTTTCATCCGGCGGACATTGGACGGCAAGCGCCGAGCCTCCATTTTCCTGTTGCAGGCGGCGGAGGAGCCGATGTGCTCCGGGCCTCCCAGCCTTCGCCGCGAGAATGGAGAATTTCATGCAGCATCCGATTATCGAGCGCAGCTCCCGCACGTCGGCGCCCTCGCGCCGTCGCCGCGCCTCGCGCTTCGCGCTGATGGGCGCCGCTGCGGCGCTCGCCTTCGGCTCGGCTGTCGTCGCGCCCGTTGGACCCGCTTTCGCTGAAGCGCCGGCCGTCGCAGCCGCCGGCCCCGCTTCGTTCGCGGACGTCGTCGACCGCGTGAAGGGCGCGGTCGTGGCGATCAAGGTCAAGGCCTATGAGGAGTCGCACAATCCCTTCGAGGGCCAGGAGATCTCGCCCGACGATCCGATGTATCGCTTCTTCAAGCGCTTCGGTGGCGAGACCCCGCAGCGGCGCATGACGCAGTCGCAGGGCTCCGGCTTCATCATCAGCGCGGACGGCTATGTCGTGACGAACAACCATGTCGTCGAACACGCGAGCGACGTCGAGGTGGCGCTGGACGACGGCCGGACCTTGCCGGCCAAGGTCATCGGCACGGACAAGCGCACCGATCTCGCGCTGCTGAAGGTCAGCGACGGAAAGCTGCCCTATGTCGATTGGGCGAGCACGCCGCCGCGCGTCGGCGACTGGGTCATAGCGGTCGGCAATCCGTTCGGCCTCGGCGGCTCCGTGACGGCGGGCATCGTCTCGGCGCGCGGGCGCGACATCGGCGCGGGCCCCTACGACGACTTCCTCCAGATCGACGCGCCGGTGAACCGCGGCAACTCCGGCGGTCCCGCCTTTGACGCGCATGGCAATGTTGTCGGCGTGAACACGGCCATCTACTCGCCCTCGGGCGGTTCGGTGGGCATCGGCTTCGCCATTCCGGCGGAGGTCGCAAAGGATGTGATCGCTTCGCTCAAGGACAAGGGGGTCGTGGCGCGCGGATGGATCGGCGTCAAGATTCAGCCGGTCACGCCGGAGATCGCCGACAGCCTCGGCCTGAAGTCCACCAAGGGCGCGCTGATCGCGCAGCCGCAAAGGGGCGCCCCCGCCGAGGCGGCGGGTCTGAAGGCCGGCGACGTGATCGTCGCCGTCAATGGCGACAAGGTCGAGACGCCGCGCGATCTGGCGCGTCGCATCGCCGCCATGGGGCCCAACAAGACGGTTGACCTGACCTACATCCGCAACGGCTCGGAGGAAAGCGCCAAGCTGACGCTCGGCAAGCTGCCGGAGGAGAAGGAGGCGCGCGTCGACGAGGAAGACATGGGCGGCGGCGCCGCTGGCGGCGCGCAGGTCGCGGGGCTCGGGATCGAAGTGGCGCCTGCGTCCGAGGTGCGTGGCGCCGGCGGCCAGGGCCTGTATGTGACGGACATTGATCCGGAAGGCGCCGCAGCCCAGAAAGGCTTGCGGAGGGGCGACGTGATCGTGGAGGCCGGCGGCCAGACCGTGAATTCCAGGGCCGATCTCTCCTCCGCCATCGACGGGGCCCGCAAGGATGGCCGGCGTTCGGTGCTGCTGCGGGTGAAGTCGGCGGACGGCTCCAAATTCATCGCCGTGCCGGTGAAGCAGAGCGCGGGATAAGCGCCCGCAGATGTGAAAGCTTCTTGCGACGTGGACCTCGGAACTGCACCCGCCCGCAGTTGGTCCCACGCAAAGGAGAGCGACGGACCGGCCCCCTCCTGGTCCGCCGCAAGGCAGGCCGGCGCCCCCGCGCCGGCCTGCCGATTTTCCGCGAAGTGATTTATAATGGGTCCGATGCGCATCCTCATTATCGAAGACGACCGCGAAGCGGCCGACTATCTCGTCAAGGCGTTCCGCGAGCAGGGCCATGTCGCCGACCATGCGGCCGACGGGCTCGAAGGCTATGCGACGGCGCAGGAAGGCGATTACGACGTGCTGATCGTCGATCGCATGCTGCCGAAGATGGACGGCCTGTCGCTCATTTCCTCCCTCCGCGAGCAGAAGGTGGAGACGCCGGTGCTCATCCTCTCGGCGCTCGGGCAGGTGGACGACCGGGTCAAGGGGCTGCGCGCGGGCGGCGACGACTATCTGCCGAAGCCCTATGCCTTTTCAGAGCTCCTCGCCCGTATCGAGGCGCTGGTGAGGCGGCGGATCGGCCCGCGCGGCGAGGAGACGCATTATCGCGTCGGCGATCTCGAACTCGACCGGCTTTCCCACAAGGTGACGGTGGGCGGCCAGGAGGTCGTCTTGCAGCCGCGTGAATTCAGGCTGCTGGAATATCTCATGAAACATGCGGGCCAGGTCGTGACCCGCACGATGCTGCTGGAAAACGTCTGGGATTATCACTTCGATCCGCAGACCAACGTCATCGACGTGCACATTTCGCGTCTGCGCTCCAAGATCGACAAGGGACGCGAGACTCCGCTTCTGCACACGATCCGGGGCGCAGGTTACATGATCCGCGACGGCGTGCGGTGACGACACGGCGCCGTCGCGGCCCTTCAGACGTCAGGCGGTCACCACCACCAGCCTCCGCCCCACCCCGGGCCCCAGCCGGCGTAGCCCCAACCGGGGCCCCAGCCGCCGCCCCAGCCCCAACGCGGCGCGGTCGCGGCCGCGAGGCCAAAGCCCATCAGCCCGAGCGCCGCGCCCGCGAAGAGCGAGCCGGCGGGATTGTAATAGCCATAGGCCGGGTAATACACACGGCGATAGTAGGGACGATAGTAGCCCCAGTGCCTGTAATATCCCCAGTGCCGGTGATAGGGGCGATACCATCCCCAATGACGATGGTAGGGCCTGTGCCATCCCCAATGGCGATACCCCCAGTGGCGGTAGTAGTGGACGTCCGTGACCGGCGCGTTCAGGGCGACCGTCGCGGGCGGCGCGACGCTCATCGGACCCGCCAGAGCTTCGGGCGGCAAGGCGCTCAGCGCCGTCGTGGCGCAGAGAACGCCGAGAAGCGAGGATTTAAGCATGTTACGCATGACTCTTGAACCTTGGCTGCCCCCCTTTCGCGTTCAACGCTGCCGCACCCGGTTGGTTCCCGAAACGGTGGGATCGCTGCGACAAGCGCCCCCGGCGCCCATATCTTGGCAAAAGAGCCGGCGGCGCCGCGCCGGCGCATGAGACAGGACCCTCGCCCGTGTTCCCCGGAAAACTCGGCAAGCTCTTTCGCACGACGGCCTTCAAGCTGTCGCTCGCCTATCTGATCCTCTTTTCCATCGGCGCCGGTCTGGTGCTGACGCGCGTCGGGGCGCGGGTGAAGGAGGTGCTCGACGAGCAGATCGAGCAGACCGTGGACGCCGAAATCCGGGCGCTCTCCGAGCAATATGCGCAGGGCGGCCTGCATCAGCTCACCAATGCGCTGGAGCGGCGGGTGCGCGCGCCGGGCGGCTCGCTCTACCTCCTCAGCACCCATTCGGGCGATTTCATCGTCGGCAATATCGAGCAGCCGACCACCGGGCCGGTCGGCGGCGACAAGCTCACCGAAATGCCCTACCAGCGCCGGGGCGAGCCGGGCGTGCTGCATCCGGCGCTGATGCGGCTGTTTCTCATCCCCGGCGGCTTTCGCCTGCTCATCGGCCACGACATTGAAGACCACGAGGTGCTGCGCGATATTCTCCGCCGCGCGCTCGGCGTTTCGCTGTTCTGGCTGGCGCTCGTCGGCGCGCTCGGCGGACTCTTCGTCGCGCACCGGATGCTGGAGCGCGTCGACGTGATGTCGGCGTCGGCGCGGCGCATCATGGCCGGCGATCTGCACGAGCGGCTCGCCGTGTCGGGGGCCGGCGACGAACTCGATCGCCTGGCCGAGAATTTCAACGCCATGCTGGAGCGCATCTCCGAACTCATGCAGGGGCTGCGCGAGGTCTCCGACAATATCGCGCATGATCTCAAGACCCCGCTGACGCGGCTGCGCAACCGCGCCGAGGCGGCGTTGCGCGGCGCCTCGGGCAACGGCGAGCATCGCGAGGCGCTCACGGCGGTCATCGAGGAATCCGACAGCCTCATTCGCGTCTTCAACGCGCTGCTGATGATCGCGCGCGCGGAGGCGGGCTATTGCAGCGACAATCTCGCGATCTATGAGGCGGGCGCGGTGGTGAGCGACATCGCCGAAATGTACGAGCCGGTCGCGGAAGAGCAGGGTGTTGAACTCAGGGTCTCGACCGAATCCGACCTCGCCGTCACCGGCAGCCGCGAACTGCTCGGCCAGGCTTTGGTCAATCTCGTGGACAACGCCCTGAAATACGGCGTGTCAGGGGAGACGCCGCGCATCGACGTCAGCGCGAAGCGCGCGGGCGACCGCGTCGAGATCACCGTGGCCGACCATGGGCCCGGCATTTCCCCTGCCGACCGCGAGCGCGTCGTCGGGCGCTTCGTCCGGCTCGAAAATTCGCGGTCCCGACCGGGCTCCGGCCTCGGCCTGTCGATGGCGGCGGCGGTCGCCCGCCTGCATCATGGCGCCCTGCGCATCGAGGACAATGCGCCCGGCTTGCGCGTCGTGCTTTCGCTGCCGACGACGCGCGCGCTCGCCACGGTCTCGCGCGAGCGGGCGTAGGCCGGCCCCTTGGCGATGGCCGCCGCCGGCTCGGCCCTCGGCGGCGCCAGCGGCGTGACGTTCTTGCCGGCGCATTGCGCGCAGGCGAGGCGCATCATGGCGACCGTGCCAAGACCGAGGCGCGAGCGAATGCGCAGCCCGCCGCCGTGCAGGTCGATCAGCGCTCGCGCGATGGCGAGGCCGAGTCCCGAGCCTTTCATGCCGTTTTCCATGACGCCGGCGCCCTGTTCGAACGGGCGCCCGAGTTTCGGCAGCGCGCAAGGGTCGATGCCCAGTCCCGTGTCTTCCACATAGAAGGCGATCGACTCGCCCTGATGGCGCGCGCGCAGCCGCACGAAGCCGCCGGCCTCGGTGTATTTGACGGCGTTGGACAGCAGAATGCCGAGCGCCTTGACGATCGCGGCCTCATCGCCGACGCAGCGCAGCTTCTCGTCGACATCCACGGTCAGCGTAAGTTTTTTCTCCTCGGCGCGGGCGCGCCATGAGGCCAGGGCGCGGTCCACCGCGTCCGCGACATTCACCTCGCGCTCGGCGAGGCGCACAAGGCCCGCCTCCAGCCGGGACATGTCGAGAATGTCGGAGAGAATCTCGTTGAGATAGGCGCCGCCCTGCCGGACGTTGCTGCAATATTCGACATACTTCGGCGAACCGAGCGCGCCGAAGGGCTCGGCCAGCATCATTTCGGAGAAGCCGATGATGGCGTTGAGCGGCGTGCGCAGCTCATGACTCATGTTGGCGAGAAATTCGGACTTGGCGACATAGGCGGCCTCGGCTTCCGCCTTCTGGTGATGATATTGCTCGGCGAGGGTCGCGAGCTGCTGGGCCTGCATTTCGAGCGTCTGGCGAGAGCGGGTGAGATCGGCGACGCTCGCCGTGAGACGGCGCTCGGACTCGAGGAGTTTTTCCTGATTACGCTTGAGCGCGGTGATGTCGGCGCCCACCGACACATAGCCGCCGTCCTTGGTGCGGCGCTCGTTGATTTGCAGCCAGCGGCCGTCCGCGAGCCGCACCTCGTAGGTGCGCGCGTCCTGCGCGCGGAACTGCGCGGGCGACGTCTCGGTCTGGAGCGCGGGCGCGGTCGCGGCCATCATGATCTCCGCATAGCTCGCGCCGGGCGCCGCGATCTCGGGCGTCAGGCCGTGCAGATCGAGAAACTTGGAATTGCAGACGACGAGTCTGTTTTGCGCGTCCCACAGAACGAAGGCTTCGGAAATCGCGTCGATGGCGTCGCGCAGTCGCATGCTGGCGGTGGCGCTCTGCTGCGCCAGCGCCTTGTGTTCGGAGACGTCGACCGCGATGCCGATGAGATGCCGGCCGCCGGCGTCGTCGGGGTCCTGCTCGATCTGGGCGCGGGCGCGCAGCCAGATCCAGCGGCCATCCGCGTGGCGGGCGCGGAATTCGTGGTCGACGCTCCTGCTGCGGGAGGAGGACACCATTTCCGCGATCACCGACAGGTCCCCGTCCTCGGGGTGCAGGAGCCCGTTGAGTTCGCCGAAGGTCAGGCACCGCCGTTCGGCGGGCAGGCCGAGCAGCTCGTACATGGAGTCGGACCAGTAGATGCGCCCGCGCGCTATGTCCCAGTCCCAGAGGCCGCAACGCCCGCGCGACAGCGCGGCGTCCAGCCGGCGGCGAATGACGGCGTTGACCTGCTCGGCCGCCTGCCGCCGGCGCGACTGCCGGAAATAGGCGTAGACGACGGCGAGCAGCATCAGCGTCGTGAAGGCGAAGATCACCGCGTAATGCGAGGCGATGGTGCGCCACTCGCCCAGCACATTTTCGAGCGGATAGATCATCGCCATCTGCCCATAGGGCGCGGGCAGCTTCTGAACGGTGGCGAGCGCATCGGAGCCGTCCGGCAGACGGATGCGCATGACTCCCGCCTTGTCGGCGAATTCGGTCAGAACCTGCTCGGCGCCGAGCACGTCCGTCAGCGTCGCCTTGTTGGCTGCGAGCGGCGGGACGGCGGCGGCGACATGGCCCTGATCGTCCGTGACGACGATGCGCCGCCCGCGCGCGGTGGCGCGGCCCGGCAGGATCTTGTCGAGCGGCTCGCCCAGCAGTCTGCGCGAGTCCGTCTGGATCCGGTCGTGGAGATCATGCCGGACGGCGCGCGCCAGCACTTCGAAGTCGGCGGTCGCCTCCTCCACGAGCTGATCCTGCATCGAGCTCATGAGGGAAAAGGCGAAGGCGGCGAGCGAGACGAGGCAGATCGCCGACACGGAGAAGGCGATCCGCTTGAGCCATGGGCCTTCCTTCGGGTCCTTGCCGTCGCCCTCCGCGTCGAAACGATAGGCGCCCCAAACCGTTTCCGCGTGACTCATCGCACGAGCTGCGGCGCGCGCCATAATTGTCTCCGAAATCCGCGATCCATAATGGGCCCGGACGCGCCCGAATCACTTTCATTCGAATCTCTCACGGGCGCTTTGTCCAGAGCTTAATTGGCCGTTAACGAACGGGCGGAGAGCGCGCCGGGTCAGGCCAGCGCGCGCGTCGCAATATCCCGCGTGTCCGCCGACAGGCCCTCGCGCGCGACGATATTCTTCAACCGGGCTTCAACTAAGGCGCGACGCCTCGGTTCGAGCGTGCGCCAGGCGCGCAGCGACGAGAGAAGCCGCGCGGCGACTTGCGGGTTCTTCGGATCGACGTCGAGAACCACCTGCGTCAAAAGGTCGTATCCCGAGCCGTCGAGCGCATGGAAGCGGGTGAGATTGGCGTTGGCGAAGGCGCCGACGAGGGCGCGCACCCGGTTGGGATTCGCCAACGAAAAGTCGGGATGCGACATGAGCCGGATGACGCGCTGGGTCGTTGCGGGCTCGGGGATCGTCGCCTGGAGGGAGAACCATTTGTCGATGACCAGAGGGTCGCCCGCGAACCGCCGGTAGAAGGCCTCGAAGGCGTCCTCGCGGGCGTCGCCGCCCAGGAGCGCCAGCGTGGCGAGCGCGGTCAGCCGGTCCGTCATATTGCCGGCGGCGGCGAAGAGACTCTGCGCCAGCGCCGTTCCTTTCCCCGGATCGCCCGCCGCGACGAGATCGAGCGCCGCTGAGCGCAACGCCCGCCGGCCGGCGCCGGCGGCGTCCGGCCGGTAAGGACCGGCGTCGGCGAACCGCGCATAGGCGGCGTCCGCGTCGGGGAGCAGCGCGCGGCCAATCTCCGCCCGCAGACCCATGCGCGCGGCGAAATGCACCTCGGGGTCCACGTCCTTCCCCGCCTCACGCGCGAGGTCGATTTCGGAGGGCAGGGAGAGCGCCTGCGCCGCGAAGGCCGGATCTGCGTCGGCGCCGGCGAGAAGGGTCCGCAGCGCGGCGACATAGCCCGGCGCGTCGGGCGCCGCCGCGCCCGCCTTGATGGCGTCGACGCGCGCGAAAATGGCGCGCAGGGCGAGGCTCTGCGCCGCCTGCCAGCGGTTGAAGGGGTCGTCGTCGAAGGCGAGCTGCCGTTCGAGATCGGCGCTCGCCGGGGCCGGCTCCAGCCGCACCGGCGCCGAGAACCCGCGCAGCAGCGAGACGATCGGGCGCGAGGGCGCGTTCTGGAAGGTGATCCGGCGTTCGGCGTCGGAGAGTTCGAAGAGTCCGCGCGCCAGCTCGTCTTCTCGCGCGTCGTGGCTTACAAGCTCCAGCTTTTCGCCATTCTCGCTGAACAGGGCGAGAGCGATCGGAATGACGACGGGCTTCTTGTCGGGCTGGCCCGGAGTGGGGCGCGTCTCTTGCCGCAAGGTGAGCGTGAATGTCCTGGCGTCCGGGTCGTAGGCGCCGTCGCTCGAAAGAATGGGCGTGCCCGCCTGGCTGTACCAGAGCGCGAAATGCGAAAGATCGCGGCCGGAGGCCTCCGCGAAACAGGAGAGGAAATCCTCCACCGTCGCCGCCGTGCCGTCGAAGCGCTCGAAATAGAGATCCATGCCGCGGCGGAACGGCGCCTCGCCGATCAGCGTGCGCAGCATGCGCACGAGCTCGGCGCCTTTCTCGTAGACCGTCGACGTGTAGAAATTGTTGATCTCGTGATAGGCGTCCGGGCGCACCGGATGCGCGAGCGGGCCGGCGTCCTCGGGGAACTGCACGAGCCGCAGGCCGCGCACGTCGCTGATCCGCTCCACGGCGCGCGAGCGCATGTCGGCGGAAAATTCCTGATCGCGGAAAACCGTCAGACCTTCCTTCAGGCAAAGCTGGAACCAGTCGCGGCAGGTGATGCGATTGCCGGTCCAGTTGTGGAAATACTCATGCGCGATAACCGCCTCGACGCCGGCGTAATCCGCGTCCGTCGCGGTCTCGGGCGAGGCCAGCACATATTTGTCGTTGAAGATGTTGAGGCCCTTGTTCTCCATCGCGCCCATGTTGAAGTCGGAGACGGCGACGATGTTGAACACGTCGAGGTCATATTCGCGGCCGAATTTTTCCTCGTCCCAGCGCATCGAGCGCTTCAGCGCGTCCATGGCGTATTTGGCGCGCGCCTCCTTGCCGTGCTCGACATAGATCGCGAGCGCAATCTCGCGGCCGGACATTGTCCTGAACGAATCGCGCGTCACGCCGAGATCGCCGCCGACCAGCGCGAAGAGGTAAGAGGGCTTGGGGAAGGGATCGCGCCACACGGCGTAATGGCGGGTCCCGCCGGGGATCTTGCCCGCGTCCACCGGATTGCCGTTGGCCAGCAAAACGGGGGCCTCGCTCTCGTCGGCTTCGATGCGCGTCGTATAGATGCTGAGCACGTCCGGCCGGTCGAGGAAATAGGTGATGCGGCGGCAGCCCTCGGCCTCGCATTGCGTGCAATAGGCGGACCCGGAGCGATAGAGCCCCGAAAGCTGCGTGTTGGCGGTCGGGTCGACCCGGGTCTCGATCTCCAGCGTGAAGGGGCCGTCGGGAACCTTGGCCAGGATCAGCCGGTCGGGGGTCGCCTCGTAGTCCGCGGCGCCGAGCGCGCGGCCGTCGAGCGCCAAGCCGACGAGGGTGACGTCGTCTCCGTCGAGCGCGAGCGGCGCGCCGGGCGCGCCCTTGGGATTGCGGCGCAGGGCGAGCGTCGCGACCACTTTCGTCGCCGTCCGGTGGAGCGAGACATCGAGCGCCACCGAATCGATGAGAAAATCGGCGGGGCGGTAGTCGACGAGACGGACGGGGACATTGGCCGGGTGACGCATGCAGATCCTCGATCGAATGAATCGGTTGGTTGGTTGCAATATAGGCGGTCCAAACCGATTTGCGATCGGCGGCGGTCACGCTCGCCCCTCCAGCGCAAAGGGGCGGGGCCGACCGGCGGCCGGGGCGGCCTGGGGCTCTCGTCACAACCAGCGTCGCGGGAAGCGACTTTTCCGTTGGAAAGCCCGCTTAATGGTCTATTAACCCTTGAGCGCGGTCGCCCGCGTCGCCAAACTCGATGGCGTGAGCGCCCTTCGGCGTCCTTGCGGCCCATGCGGGGCGGCGGCCTAAAGCTGGGGTGTGCATCTCCTCTCATGCGGCGAAACTGTTTTCTCATCCCGCTGATCCTGCTGTGCTTCGCCGCGCCCGCGCGCGGCGAGTCGAATGGTCAGGCGGCCCTCCGCGACATTACGGCCCCGCTCACGGAAGAGCAGATTCACGCCGCCGGGATTGAGACGCAGCCGGTCGAGACCGAGGCGGGGGTCGGCGAGATTGTCGTGCCGGGCGTGGTCACTGTCCCGCCCCAGCAGCTCCGCATCGTCGCGGCGCCGGCGGCCGGGCTTGTCGAAACCCTGCTGGTCGCCCCGGACGAGGATGTGAAGGAAGGCGATCCCATCGCCACGCTCAAGTCCTCCGAGCTGGTGGAGGCGCAGCGCGCCTTTCTCCACGCCATGTCTGAATCCAATCTCGCCGCCGAAAAGCTGCGCCGCGACGAACAGCTCTTCAACGAGCACATCATCGCCGAGCGCCGGCTGATCGTCACCCGCGCCGAGGCGTCGCAGGCCAGGGCGACCCTCGACGAGCGGGGGCAAATCCTGGCGCTGGCCGGCATGACCGAGCCCGAGATCGCGGCGCTGCGCAAGGACCGCAGGCTGGCGAGCACCCTGCTGGTTCGCGCGCCCATCGGCGGGACCATCCTCCAGCGCCATGGCACCACCGGCGAGCGCGTGGCCGCCTCGGCGCCGCTCGTGACCATCGCCCGGCTCGATCCGATCTGGGTCAATCTGCAAGTCCCGCTGAGCCGGGCCGTGGCGCTCGACAGCGTCGAACGCGTGCATCTCGCCTCCGCCGGTCTTGACGGCAAGCTCATTCGCGTCGGCCATACGGTCGACACGGCGACGCAGTCGGTGACCGCCGTCGCGGAGTTTCGGCCGGGACGCAGCCCCTTGCGGCCGGGGCAGGCGGTTCAGGCTATCCTGCGGGTGAAGGGCGGCGGCTCCTCCCAATGGCGCGTGCCGGCGGACGCCGTCGTCAGCCACCGCAATCACAACTGGGTGTTCCTGCGCATCCCCGAGGGCTTTCGCGCCGTTCCGGTAACGCTCGTGTCGGAAACGCCGCAATTCGCCTCCGTGCAGGGCGCGCTCGCGGCCGGGCAGCGGGTGGCGACGCGCGGCCTGCTCACGCTGCTGGCCGAACTGGCCGAGATCGAAAGCAAGTGACGCCCCGGCATGCTTGAGCGCCTGATCCACGCCTCGCTCCGTCAGCGCCTCCTGACCATGCTGGCGGCGTTGTTCATCGCCGCCTGGGGCGCGGTGAGCTATCTCAAGCTGCCGATCGACGCCTTTCCGGACGTCGCCCCGGTGCAGGTTCTTGTCGCCATGCGCGCGCCGGGCCTGACGCCGGAGGAACTCGAAAGCCGCGTCACCGCGCCCATCGAGATCGCCGCCAAGGGCATCCCCTCGCTGCTGCGGATGCGCTCGACGACGCGCTACTCCGTGACGCTGATCACCTTCGAATTCGCGGAAGGAACGGACATCTACTGGGCGCGCGCGCAGGTCAATGAACGGCTCGCGCAGGCTCAGGACCAATTGCCGCAAGGCGTTTCGGGCGGGCTGGCGCCGATCGTCACGCCGCTCGGCGAAATGCTGATGTTCACCATCGTCGGCGGCGGGCTGACGCCGACGGAGCAGCGCAGCCTCCTCGATTTCACCATCCGTCCCGCTCTGCGCGGCCTGCCCGGCGTCGCCGACGTCAATGTTCTCGGCGGCTTCGTGCGCACCTTCGAGGTGGCGCCGTCGCCCTCGGCGATGGCCGCGCGCGGCGTCACGGTCGCCATGCTTCAGTCGGCGCTCGCCAACAACAACCGCAACGACGGCGCCGGCCGCGTGCGCGACGGCGAGGAGGCGCTGCTGGTGCGCGCGGAGGGCCGGCTGCGCTCGCTCGACGACATCCGCTCGGTGGTCATCGACGCGCGCAAGACCGGCGTCGTGCGCGTGGGCGACGTGGCGGAGGTGCGCTTCGGCGCGCTGCCGCGCAATGGCGTCGTGACCCGCAACGGGCAGGACGAGGCGGTCTGGGGGCTGGTGCTCGGCCTGCGCGGCGCCGATGCGAGCACAGTCGTCAATGGCGTCAAGGCGCGGCTGGCGGAGCTCGAGCCGATGCTGCCCAAGGGCGCGACGATCGACATCTTCTACGACCGCAGCGATCTGATCGGCAAGGCCGTCTGGACCGTGCAGAAGGTGCTGATCGAGGCCATCGTGCTGGTCGTGATCCTGCTGGCGCTGTTTCTCGGCGATCTGCGCGCCGCGCTGGTCGTCTCGGTCATCCTGCCGCTGGCGGCGCTCGCCACCTTCGGGATCATGCGCCTTTGGGGGCTTTCGGCCAACATCATGTCGCTCGGCGGCCTCGCCATCGCCATCGGCCTGCTGGTGGATTGCGCGGTGGTGGTGGTGGAGAATGTCGAGCATCGCCTCGCGCACGCCCATGAGGCGACCCTCGCCGACCGCATCTTCATGACGCTCGAGGCGACGCGGGAAGTGGCGGCGCCGCTGACCTCCGGCGTCGTCATCATCGTGACGGTGTTCCTGCCGCTTCTTTCGCTGGAGGGGCTCGAAGGCCGGCTGTTCGCGCCGGTGGCGCTCACCATCGCCTTCGCGCTGGGATCGGCGCTCATCCTCTCATTGACGGTCGTGCCCGCCCTGAGCGCGACGATCCTGCGTCCCGGCGCCGCCGACGAGCCCTGGCTGGTGCGCAAGATCGCCGCGATCTACGAGCCTCTGCTGGAAATCGCGCTGGCGCGCCCGCTCGTCGTGGCCGGCGTCGCCGTTCTCGGTCTGGCGGTCGCCGGCCTCGCCTTCACACGGATCGGCCAGACCTTCATGCCGGTGATGAACGAGGGCACGCCGGTGATCACCATCCGCAAGCATCCGACGATCAGCGTCGCCGTGGCGGCGGAGACCGACCGGCTGATTCAGCGCCAGATCATGGAGAAAGTGCCGGAGGTGAAGGGCATGATGGCCCGCGCCGGCGCGGACGAACTCGGCATCGACCCTGTTGGTCTCAACGAGACCGACAACTTCCTCACCCTCGCGCCGCAAGGCGAATGGCGGGGCAAGGGCATGGACTGGCTGATCGACGAGATCCGCAAGGTGCTCGACGGCATTCCGGGCATTTCCTACGCCTTCTCGCAGCCCATCGACATGCGCGTGCAGGAGATGATCATCGGCGCGCGCGGCGACGTGGTGGTCAAGATTTTCGGCGACGACATCGGCGAACTCAACCGCCTCACCCGCGAGGTGGCGGCCGAGCTCAAGAAAATTCCCGGCGCGCGCGACGTCTTCGGATTGCAGAACGACGGCATGCGCTATCTCACCGCCCGCGTCGACCGCCTGGCGGCGGGCCGCTTCGGTCTGAACGCCGGCGAAATCCAGGACGCGCTGCGCGTCTGGGTCGACGGCCAGCAGGTCGGAATCGTGCTGGAGGGACCCATCCGGACGCCTCTCGTGATCCGCGGCTCGGAGACGTCCAGGCGCTCCTCGGTGGATTTCGCCCGCCTGCCGATGGTGTCGAACGACGGCAAGGTGGTCGAGCTGTCCCAGCTTGCCGAGGTGCAGGCGGAGAACGGGCCGATCCAGGTCGCCCGCGAGGACGGGCGGCGCTTCGCCACCGTTCTGGCTAATGTGGAAGGCCGCGACCTCGTCGGATTCGTCGAAGAGGCGAAGGCGGCCGTCGCGCGTCACGTCAAGACGCCGAAGGGCTACACCTATCACTGGGGCGGCCAGTTCGAGAACCAGCAGCGCGCCTCCGCGCGTCTCGCCATTGTGGTTCCCATCGCGCTCGGGCTGATCTTCCTGCTGCTCTATTTCACGTTCGGCTCGGCGCTTCAGGCGACTCTCGTCTTCTGCAACGTGCCGTTCGCGGCGATCGGCGGCATTCTGGGGCTGTGGCTCTCGGGAGAGTTCCTGTCGGTGCCGGCCTCGGTGGGGTTCATCGCGCTCATCGGCATCGCCGTGCTCAACGGCGTGGTGCTCATCTCCTACATCAACAAGCTCGTCTCCGAGGGAAACCGCACGGTGCGCGAAGCCGTGCTGGAGGGCGCGCGCCGTCGCATGCGGCCGGTGACGCTCACCGCGACCATCGCCGCCTTTGGCCTCATTCCGTTCCTGTTCGCCACGGGCCCCGGCGCCGAGATCCAGCGGCCTCTGGCCATCGTCGTGATCGGCGGCCTGATCTCGGCGACGGTTCTCACTCTGGTGCTGCTGCCGATCCTCTACGACCGCGCCACAGGCTGGAGCCTGCGGGCCAAGCGCAGCCGCCTCGCGCAGAGAGTGCTGCATCCATGAGCCGGCGCGCGCCTCTCCTCGTCATCGCCGTCTGCGCGCTCGCGGCGCCGGCCTTCGCCGGACCAAAAGCCAGCGGAGAGGTGACGGTGAAGGGCGACAGGCCGGCCGAGCGGCGCGGCAAGAAGACGCCGCTCGGCCATGTGCTCATGCGCCATCTCGACATGGCGGTCGCCATCGACGCGCAGAGCCGGGGGCTCGCGGCGCAGGGCGGCGCAATCTCCTCCCGCTACGCCACGACGCGCTCGGTCACGCCGGGCTCGCCCTTTGTCGGCGGCACGCAGCGCAACGCCGTCGCCGGCAATTTGCGCGACTACAACGAGACCGAACTGGAAGCCGGCATGCCGCTCTGGCTCCCCGGCCAGCGCGACGCGATGGAGGCGACGGTCACGACGGGCGTCGCCGAGATCGACGAGCGGCTGGCGCAGCGGCGGCTCGAGGTCGCGGGCCTGCTGCGCGACGCGTGGTGGAATGCGCAACGCGCGGCGCGGGAAGCCGGCGTCGCCAGAAGCCGCGTGGCGACGGCGCGCGAGATCGGCGCGGACATGACCCGCCGCGTGGAGCTGGGCGACGCCGCGCAGGCCGACGCGCTGCTTGCCAAAAACGAGTTGCTCGCCGCCGAGACCGAACTCGCGCAGGCGGAAGGCGCCGAGAAAGTCGCGCGGGTGACTTACGAGGCGCTGACCGGCGGCGCGCCGCCGGACGGGACGCTCGAAAGCGCGAAACCGGCGGGCGACATCGAAGATCATCCCGCGCTGCGCACGCCGATCGCCGCGCTGCGCCGCGCCGAGGCGCACGCGCGCCTCGTCGAGGCGACGCCGATCGACAATCCCGAGGTCGGCGTCTTCGGCCGCAAGGAGCACAACCGGCAATATTCGACCGACCCGTCGCAGCAAATCACCGATCAGCTCACCAACGCCACGACGGTGGGCGTGCGCTTCCGCATTCCGCTGCCGACGCCCGGCCGCAACGAGCCGCGTCAGGCGGAAGCGCTCGCCGAAATGACTCGCGCGCAGGCGGATTATGAAAAGGCGGTCCGCATGGTGCTCGCGGAGATACAGGCCGCCCGCGTCAATCTCGCCGCGGCGAAACGCGCGGCCGGGATCGCCGATCAGCGGCTCGCGGTCGCCAATGAGCAATTCGCGCTGACACGCAAATCCTTCGCGCTGGGCGAAATCGGGGCGCTGGATTTCTATCGCGTGCGACAGTTGCAGCTTGACGCGCAGCGTTCCCAGGCGGCGGCGGCCGTCGCTGTCGGCGCTGCGGTGTCGCGGTTGAATCAGGCGCAGGGGTACGCACCGTAGGGCAGAGGTACGAGTAGCGGCTTTGCCCCCTCCCTGTCCCTTCCCCGCTGCGCGGGAGAGGGGATGCTCACGATCCGCAACGCCGATGAAGGCTACAATCTGCTCCCTCTCCCGCGCAGCGGGGGAGGGGTGGGGAGGGGGCGGGGCCGCTACGTGAGCCTCACCCCTGAGCCCCCAGAAATTCCATGATCCGCGCGATGGTCGGCGGATCGAGCAGCAACGGCGCGTGGCCCTGGCCGGGAACCGTATAGCGCTCGAGCAAAGGCGCCCGTCGCGCCATTTCGTCGAGGGTGTCGACCGAGAGAATGTCGCTCGTCTCGCCGCGAATGGCGAGGATCGGAACTGCCGCCAGCGCCGCGAAAGGCTCCCAGAAGTCCTCGAACTCCGCCTCCGGCGTGACGCTGTCGAGCGTGTGGTTCAGAGCCGGATCGTAACGCAATTCCACGCGGCCCTCTTTTTCCACGAAGGTCTGGCGCGCATAGACCTCCCATTCCTCCGCGCTGACGCCCGAGAATCGGGGCGCCGCCGTCATGCGCATCAGCGCGACCGCCTCGCTCAGCCGCGAGAGCGGCGGCAGCTTTCCGACATAGCTCTTGATGCGCAGCAGGCCGTCCTTTTCGACCTTCGGGCCGATGTCGTTGAGGATCGCCGCGCGCACGAGGGCCGGACGCGCCCTGGAGAGGCGCATGGTATGCAGGCCGCCGCGCGAGGTCCCGAGAAAGACCGCTTCCGTCACGCCCGCATCGGCGAGCGTGGCGAGAATATCCGCCTGTTCGACGTCGAGATCGTAGCGGCGCCAGTCCGCGTCCCATTGCGAGCGCCCGCGGCCGCGATAATCGAGCGCGAGCACGCGCCGCCCCGCCTGCCGCGCGGCTTCCGCGACGCGCCAGAAGTCGTCCGCCGAGCGGGCGAGGCCCGGGAGGCAGACCAGCGGCAGCCGCGCGGCGTCGGGGCGGGGATAATCGAGATAATGCAGACGCAGGCCGTCGGGGGCGGCCACGAAGCGGCTGACGGCGGGCAGGGTCGGGTTCACGCAGGCTTCCTTTTTCACGAATATCCACCTTGCCGCCAAACGGCGTCAAAATGGCGACGCCGGGGGCGCGGCCTTTCTTGACTTCCCGGCGCCGAGCGGCGAGTTTGCGGCCGCGTCGATCATCAGGACATCCCCTCGCCCATGCGCTCCTATCTCGATTTCGAAAAGCCTGTCGCCGAGCTCGAAACCAAGGTGGAGGAACTGCGCGCGCTGGCCGAGGGCGGCGAGGGCGTCTCCATCTCCGAGGAGCTGACCAAGCTCGAAGCCAAGGCCGCCAAGGCGCTCGCCGATCTCTACGCAACGCTCACGCCCTGGCAGAAGATTCAGGTCGCCCGGCATTCGCAGCGGCCGCATTTCTCGGATTACGTGAAGCAGCTCATCACCGAGTTCACGCCGCTCGCGGGGGATCGCTTCTTCGGCGAGGACTCGGCGATCGTCGGCGGCTTCGGCCGGTTCCGCGGCGAGCCGGTCTGCGTCATCGGGCAGGAGAAGGGCTCCGACACCGCGAGCCGGCTCCATCACAATTTCGGCATGGCGCGGCCGGAGGGCTATCGCAAGGCCGTGCGCCTCATGGAGCTCGCCGACCGCTTCGGGCTGCCGGTGATTTCGCTGGTCGACACGGCCGGCGCCTTTCCGGGCATCGACGCCGAGGAGCGCGGACAGGCCGAGGCCATCGCCCGCTCGACCGACGCCTCCCTGTCGCTCGGCGTGCCGAACGTGGCCGTCGTGGTGGGGGAGGGGGGCTCTGGCGGCGCCATCGCTATCGCCGCCGCCAACAAGGTGCTGATGCTGGAGCACGCCGTCTATACGGTCGCCTCGCCCGAGGCTTCGGCCTCGATCCTGTGGCGCGATTCGGCCAGGGCGCAGGACGCGGCCACCAGCATGAAGATCACGGCGCAGGACCTCCTGAAGTTCGGCATCATCGACGTGATCGTGGCCGAGCCGGCCGGGGGCGCCCATCGTGATCCGGAAGCCGCGATCACGGCCGTCGGCGACGCGGTCTGGACCGAATTGTCGCGCCTGACCAATCTCTCCCGCGAGCAGCTTCGCGCCGCCCGAGCCGAAAAATTCCTTAACATGGGCCGTCGGCTGGACGAGAAGCGTTAACGAAACAAGCGTAAAATTCTCCCGTTTCCGCTTGTCGGGCGACGGTTTGGACACTTTCTTGCCCCAAGTCGGGTCTAGCCCGCTAGATGGCCTGGGAGGCTCCGAGCCGGCTGGATGCTTGCAGCGGCGCGCCTGGCGCGACCTGCGATCCGGACGGGGCTGGGCGAGAGGGGAGCTTGAGCGCATGAAATTTTCGGTCCTGAAGCCGGCCCTGGCCGCCGCCGCTCTCGCCGCGCTTTCGCTCGCCGCCTGCCAGGACAGCGGCCTGTCGCATCGCTCGCTCGCGCCCATACCGCCCGAAACCGTGGCGCTCATGGAGAAAGTCGGCACGACGAAAGAAGCGCCGATGCTGATCCGCGCCTACAAGAAGGAGGCGGAGCTCGAAATCTGGAAGATGGGGGCGGACGGCAAATATACGCACCTCAAGACCTTCCCCATGTGCCGCTGGTCGGGCCAGCTCGGCCCCAAGACCCGCGAGGGCGACCGTCAGGTGCCGGAGGGCTTCTATTCGATCACGCCGGCGCAGATGAACCCCAATTCGTCCTATTATCTGTCGTTCAACGTCGGCTATCCCAATCAGCTCGACCGGGCGCTGGGACACACGGGCGGCACCATCATGGTGCATGGCGCCTGTTCGTCGGCCGGCTGTTTCTCCATGACGGACGCGCAGATCGCCGAGATTTACGCCATTGCGCGCTCGTCCTTCAACGGCGGCCAGCAGGCGATCCAGATGCAGTCCTACCCCTTCCGCATGACGGCGGAAAATCTGGCCAAGCACCGTCTCGATCCGAATATTGGCTTCTGGAAGAACCTCAAGGAAGGCAACGACCATTTCGAGGTGACGAGGGAGGAGCCGCAGGTCGCCTATTGCGGCCGGCGCTATGTCTTCAACGCCACGATCGACGGCCAGGCCGATCCGATCTCCGCCTGCCCGCCGCTGAAGCAGGACCCCGAGATCGTCGCCAGCGTCTCCGCCAAGGCGTCGAAGGACGAAGAGAAGATCGCCGAACTGTCGCAGACCGTGAGCCCGGTGCGCGTGGTCTATCAGGACGGCGGCATGCATCCGGCCTTCTTCTCGAAGGTCGCCGAGGCGAGCCGTCCGGAAGCGTTGGCGCCGCCGGAAGAAATCGCCATCGCCGACAAGGCGGCGCGGCCGGCGGGCGGCAAGGCGACCCAGCTTGCCGCCAAATCGCCGGTCGTCACCATGGCGGCGGCGAAGGCGGCGGCCCAGACGCGCATCGCCGAAACAGCGGGCGGCGCCCATGCCTTCGCGTCCGATCCGCGACGCGAGATGTCCGCGCTGGCCGCCGACGACGGCCCCACGTCCTCGATCAAGCGCGCGGCCAACGCAAAGAAATAGCCCCGCGGCCGGGCGCTCCTGCTGGACGAGAATCGCAGCTTCCCCATGCGGGGTGCTCTTGAACAGCCTATGCTTGCGACGCCGCACAGATCGCGTCCGTGATCCTCTTGTTCAGGGCAAGGAGATCGCGCCAGTTTTCATGCGCGAGGATTGAATTCGATAGCCAGACATTTTCGGCTCCCTGAAGATCCTCCAGGGTGGCGTAGCTCCCGCAACCGATCGCATCCGCATCGAGACGGGACATGTAGTCGCCCCAGCCCCGAATCTCGACAATCTCCCGCAAAACGCCGCCGTCCCGGGCGATGGCGCGATCGAGGATTGCTTCGATATGTGACGTGTCGGCGATCGTGGGGCAGAGAAAGCAAACGTAATAACTTCCGCCGTCATCAGCCGGCCCATCATTGCGCGCGATCATGAGCTGGTCTCTGTGGTCGCCGGCTCGGAGAAAGGCGCGACGAGCGTTCGTAAACCAATGGGCCGCCTTCACCAACACTGAGAAATAAGGAGTGGAGACGACATGGTTCTCGATGATTCGACGCCGTGTCGGATCGAACAGCTCGAGGAGCTCGGAGGATTTGGGCGCGCAAGCAACAACCACATGCCGGGCGTTGAACGAATTGCCTGGCGTGGACAGCGACCATGCGCCATTTGGAGTTCGGGACGCGTGGGTGAGCGTCTGAGATCGCCAGATCTCCGTCTCCTCCGCGATACGCTCCGCCAATTCGCCAAATCCGACGTCGAGGCGTTTCGCTGTCGAGGTGAAGGCGGTGATGACCATTTCGGGCGTCACCCAACGCAGGGCGTAGAGCGCTGGCATCGTCTTCATTGGCCCATATCCATAGACGTCGCCCACGCCGAGGAAGACCGGCTCGAGCGCTTGACAGCGATGCCGTCTCAGCCAGTCCAGGGCCGGCATGGCCAGCGCGGCGTATTCCGAAGCGACGCGCGCGTCGAAACGGGCGAGCGCCTTTCGCCGCTCTCGCGCGTACCGTTGAAGGCTGCTCATGATCGCGATCATTCGCGATAAACTGTTAAAACGCGTTGCAATGCGCTTGGTGTAAAGAGCGCCCAGCACGCTCTCCGGGCTTGCGCTGGCGCGACCCAGCGGCTGGGTGCGGACGCCATATTGCTCTGCGAGCGCAACGACATCGCGATAATCACGCGCGGTGAAGCACGTTCCAAGTTCGATGACATTGCCATGCAGGTTGAGCGTCCGCGACTTGCCGCCGACGCGCTCCGACTTTTCGAGGATGACGGACTTCAGGCCTCTTTGTTTCAGAAGCAACGATATTGACAGCCCCGCGAAGCCGCCGCCAATGACGACGACGTCACATTCTCTGGAGTCTCCCTGCATCCTCGCGGCCATCATCTGTTTGCCTTTTCAACGCCAGTGGTCTGCTATTTCCGCGCTCAGCGCTCGCTCCGGTCTGTCATGCTCAAGAGATCGGGACGTGCGGCCTTCCATGCGGATAAAAGCCAGAGAAGCGTAGGGCTTCGCCTCCCGGACGAGGATGCCCTGTCGCGTCAAACTAAGGGGCGGTCATCTCTGACCGTCAACGCATTCGCCTTTGGGAAGCAACGTGGCGACGAGCATCTGATTATAGTTCATCACGTCCTTGACCGACTCGAAGCAAGCAGAGCTTCCGATATGCCAGGTGTTGTTCTCGCCCTGCATTTCCGTGATCTTCCAGGGATAGCCCTCATCTATCGCGTCCTGACGGAAGGCGGGAAAATAGCGCCAACGACATTGATAGAGGATTTCGGGCTCTCCAAAACCCTTGCGGACGAGATCCGCTATGAGAGCACGGTTGAGCTCCTCTTCGTTCCCCGGTCCTTCTCCGCGCTCTGAATGTTGGAACGTCACATAAACTCTCTCAGGGACGTTCTGGTCATTGACAGCTTCGATATTGTAATAGTTGGCAAGCTCCTTGACGAGATTGACCACGCCCTTGTGGGGAGAGGCTCCGGGGATCGCCATATCGAACCAGATACAACCGGCGCCCTGGAGGAGACTCGTATTGGTCTTTGATGTGAAAACAGTCATCGCCGGATAGGTATATTCCAGCTTCGAGAAGATATCCCTCTCTGCCTCCGTGCAATCGAGACACGCAAGCGCCTGTTTGGCCGAGCACGCCATGATGAGGAAATCAAACTCCAGCGTTCGGGGCCTGGATTGATGTTTCCCGTTCACCCGGATCGTTTGTTTGCGCTCGATGGAGTCGACCTGATAGCCGAGGAGAATGTCAGCCTCGCTCTTGAGCGCCAGTTTCTCAAAGAATGGCTGATAGCCGCTTTTTAGCCTGAACAGGAATGTCGGGCGCTTCCTGCCCATCGGTTCTATGACCGCTCTGACCATTTTCGGGGTGCACCACCAGAGCCCGTACAAAGCTGGAGTTGTTTCGAGGTGGCCGTATTGAGTGGAGAACAGAAATCTGAAGAAATTCGTCAAATTGAGCAGATGGTGTTTTTTCAGAAATGCGTGAAACGTCATGTTGACGTCATTGACGGTTGGACGGCTGCCGTAGACATATTTCGAGGTCCCGAAAATTTTTTCATGTATCCGGATATATTTCAGACAACTTTGGAAAAACTGCAGCCTTTTCCAGGGTCTGAGCAGAGTTTGCGTCAACCCCGCCTGGTTGTGAAGCCCCAAAACGAGATCTTCGAGCAGATGGACCTCGCCTTGAAAGACGTGGATGTTCCGTTCGTCCGGATTTTGCACCAATTCGTCGAGTTTCAGGTCTTCATTGAGACGAACCAGATCTTCATACGACGCGTTCCCCATGCTGGCGCCAAGCTCATGTGGAACGCCATGAAAAACCTTCGTATGGCATTGTCCGCCGATCCTGTTTTCCTTTTCGAGCACCGTGACGTTTTTATATCCTCGCTGCTTCAACAGATAAGCCATGTAAACGCCTGCGGCGCCGGCGCCGACGATACAGATGCGATCCCCGATGTCCGGGTGCTTCTTCGCGACTGCGATCTGGTTCTCAATCATCGCTTGCGCCCTTCTGGATGGCTTATCGATCCGCGATTTCGAAAATATCCGCGGTGATCCAGCGCCGCGCGACGAGGTCGTGCAATGAGAGCGCCTGATCCGCCACGCGAACCGTTTGGCCGCCAATCTCGACGCGGCTCGGATGGACTTTGAACTTGTGGGCGAAGTGGTCCTTGACCGCGACCGCCTCGACGATGGCCCCGGGATCGCCGGACGCCCCGTAGAGACGTTCCAGTGTTCCGGGGAACCAGTTGAGCGCTTTCAACCGCTCGATCGAGAATCGGGTGCGATTTGCTTCGATTTCCGCGCAATGACCGCCGGGCGCCCAACGGCCCCGCAGGAGGAAGTCGCGCCAATGTTCGGCGGCCATGCTGGCGCCGAAAGCTGGCAAGAGCGCGGTGGCGAGCAGATATTGGAAGAGAACGCGACCGTCGTGCTGGACCTGGATCTCGCAGCGCGGCGTGCGCGCGGATTGCATGTCCAAAGCCCTGGTGACGACGCGCAAGCGGCCAGAGGCCGGCAGGCTCGCGTAAAATTGCAAGGTGTCGATGCGTCGCGGCAGGCTGCAGACGCCGCTTTGCGGAACAGCGAACCACACCGCGAGCGTTCCATAAGGCACGCCATGCGCAGTGCTGTCGAGGAGAAGGGAGATATCGCCCTGGGCGGCGTCAAGCGCGCTTTCGACGTCGACGTCATAGGCCGAGCACGTGCTGTCCCGGATGAAACCTTCGGCGCGCATGAACGCTTCGGTGTGAAACAGGCCCCCCTGCTCGTAAGGATCGAATGGCGCGCCGCCAATGGGGCCCGGCCAGAGCGCCGGGGCTGGCAAATAATCCTCCGCGTAGGTCTCGATCACGCGACCGACGCGGAGTTTCTGCGGGCCTCCGCCTTCATCCATGTCGAGGCGGATGTCGGTCCACAGGTTGTCGCCGTCGATGCGCAGCGTTTCAAAGCACAGCGCGATGGGACCCTGGTCGAGACGCATCCATCGGTAGAGTTCCAAATTGCTCAGGGCGGTCAGCTTTTTGCGTGGTCCCCCGGCGCGCGCCGTCGTCGCCAGCGCGCCAACGACGCCGAGAAGCGGAAAGGCGGGGGCGCCATAAGTCGGGCAATGGCCGGAGAGCCAGGGCTGCGCCTCGATATCCACGCTTTTTTCCCGGCGCCCGGTCGGGCCGCCAAGATTCCTTGCGCCAGATCGAATTTGAAGCGCGAGATCCCGCAATTCATAGATGCGTACGCCATCGACCCACAGATCGCCGTCAACCACCAGCGTCACGACGCCGCTATCGACGGTGACGCTGCGGATCTCGACTTCGCTCGTGACTTCACGAGACGTCGGCAGCACCTGGCCGCGAAACTTCCAAAGAAACGCATGCTCACGCGCGGGCGCCACGAAGACCGGGTTGGCGACGCCCGTGTCGAGTTCCAGCAGCAAGGCGGCGGCCTTGGCCAGGCTGATCAAGTTTTCGAGGCCAATCGAGCCCGGCTGTACGGGGTCCTGGAAGAAATGCGCCTTGAAATACCAGGCGCGCGGATCAATTTTCTGCCGCCCGCGAATGGCGCCGAGCCCTGCGGCTCCCCCGCGCGGCCAGAATCCCGTCACCCCATCGATGAGGTTGAAGCGTCCGCCCGGCAGTGACGGGCGCCCTTCGCGACGGAGTTGCGAGGCCGAGTCGAGCTGGTCGGAAATCTCGCTTGGCGCCTCGAGACGCGCGCGATGCGCCGGCGAAACCGGGAGACCTTTCTGATTGGCGAGCGCGTCGCTCGAAAAATAGCCGAAGGAGGTCTCGAGCGTCATGACCCGGCCGGAGCTGCACTCGCAGACGAGTGAAAAAAACACGATCGTTGTCGGCCCGGCGGCGGCGTAGCGCTCGAACGTCACTGTCGTGCGCAACGCGCCAGTGTGCGCCGTCACCGGCTGATGGATCGTGGCGCGGCTTCCGTCCAGATTGCGAAACGAAACCGACGCCTTGGAGAATCCCATGTAAGACGCAAGCCAGCCGCAAGGCTGCAACACGGTCTCCATGAGCACGGCGAAGGGCATCTCCCCATTGCCGCCGTCACGGAAATACCAGGCGTCCGCTGGAGGGCGGTATTCAACGACGACTTTGCCGCCAGGAGTGGGAAGGCCGGGCGGACAATCCACGCAAACAACTTCCGACATGAAGTGATAGGGCGGGCTCGGCAGCCGCGCGACGCGCAGTCCCTCGTCGAAGGGCCTGTAGAGCGCGCCGAAGGCGTCGGATGGCTTGCCTGTGGCGGTCGCGAGCAGCGACTCGAAATCGCCCGGCACGTCGCCCGTCGGAGAGACAATCCTTTTGGGCGCGACGCTGGGCGCCAACAGTCGTTGCTCGTTCAACGGCCAGTCCGGGACGAGACGGACGCCAAATCGGCGAGCGAGAAACACCTTGTGGCCGTCGCTGCGCGCCAGCAGGGCGGCGTGGATGGTCGGCCGCTCGCCGGCTATGATTTCCTCGATGAAAACTTCGTAGGTGATCAGATGTGCGCGGTCGGGCGTGACCTGCCCGCGACAGATGAATTTGTAAGCCTCGGCCGCCACGGGAGCAAAAATCCAGCCATCCCTGTCGATCGTGAATCCGAGCGCGGCCATATAGAATTCGAGCGCTTGCGCGGCCGCCTCGGCCATCAGCGTGCCGGGCATGCACGGATCATTATGGAAATGGCCGGCGTAAAACCACGCATCCACGGGCGCGTCATATTCGGCGCGCAAATAGCCGCGACCCCAGGGACCGCCATGCGGATCGAAATCGACGACTCTGTCGAAAAGGCGCATGCGCCCCTTGCCGATCGTGGGCGTGCGCGTGTGCGGCGCGGCCATCTCGAAACCTTCGCCGAAGCATGCATAGGCGTCGCCCTGGGCGAAGGCTTCGATCTCGGCGGTGGAGAAGCGACGCTTTTTGGTGAGGCGCGGCGGCGCGTCGAGTTGCGCGTCCGCCTTGGGCCGGTCGTCTTCGGCAGTCCACAGGACGCCGGCCGAGGCCGCGAGCTCCGCGTCGGCGAAAAAGCCCGCCTGGCCGTTGCGCACGGAACTTAGAAGCTGATCGCCGACGCGCGAGTCGTAGCGGAAGAAGAAAAGCCGCGTGCCTCCGATCTGCGCGTGGCCGTCAATGTGGATCTGGTATCGGATCGTGTCGCCGACCTTCGGCAGGTAGGAGGTGTGAAAGGTCAATTCGCAGCCGAGGAGGCGGTAGACCCGCTCGGAGCGGTTGTGGAAATCGACGCCGAGCCACGAGATCAGCATCAAGTCGGCTTGCCCGGCCTCAATCGTCACGCCCGGCGGCATCCGGCCATTGTGGAGATACCAGGCGTCGGCCTTGACGTCGGTCTCCGTCCAGATGACCCCCTGGCCCATGGAGCCGGGCTGCCCGGCGAGTCCGGTCACGCGATCGGCGAGGAGCAAGGGCGGGCAGGGCATACGGCACACCCGCTCATAGGAGTCCTGTTGCCGGAAGAGCGGGCCGAACACTTCCGAAAGCGGGCCGCGCCCGGCAAACTCCAATTGCTCTCGCGTGAGCTGCAAGCCTGTCGGCGAAAGTTCGGGGAAGGGCTCGGCGGCCTTCCCGGCGATATTGGGATTGGGTTTCACCGAAACGGTCATGAGTTTCTCCCAGAGAGGATGGGCGAGGCCGCGCCGACCCAGGCTACGGCGCTTTCGCCTGACTCTTGCGGCTCCCCAAAATCGCCGAAGGAGGACGGAGAAGAGGGACGGGGCTTGAAGAGGGGACAAGACGATTGCGGCGGCTCTCTCTCAGCGAGCTTGTGAACGAGGGCTCGTTCAGCAACTGTGAAACAGAGGAGAGCGGCGGCGCGCCCGTCGCCGGTTCCGGGGCGAATTGTCGTGATGACGGCGCGCTGGCGGTTTCCGTCCGGCGGACATCCTCGTCGTCTATCGACACTGCGGCCAGACCACGCGCCACCGCTTGCAGGTGAACCGGCAAGCGAAGCTTTTGATCGCCTTGCGCCGGTTTGGCCGTGGCGTCGCCGCGCAAGGTCGCGAGACGTTCAGCCAAAAGCCTCAAGTCAATCTTCACGCCCGCCGCGAACAGGCTCGCGGCGGCGCGCGTCAAGGCGACGAGCGGCTTGGCGCCTTTTTGATCAAGCGACAGCGAAAGCGGCCGCCGCTCGCCGAGGATGTCCGAGATGGATTGGCTGATCGCGGCGCGCGGTCCGATTTCGACAAACACGCGGACCCCGTCCGCATAGGCGCGCAGGACGGTCGGCCGCAGATCGACGCATTCCACCGCCTGGCGCGCAAGCAGATCAGCAACGACGTTCTCCTCCAGATCGACCGCCCCTTGGACGGCGTTGAAATAAAATCTTACTCCCGGAATTTTGCGAAGCTTGCTGAGATGGGCCTGACGATAGGCCGCCGCGAGCGGTTGCGCGGCCGAGCAATGGAGCGCGGCTTTGCTGTCGGTGAGCACCATGCGATGGAGGCCGATCCGTTGCGCATAGATCGCGCAGGCGGCCGCGTCGCCGCCGATCACGCAGCTTTCCGGAGACATCACGATCAACAGATAGGCGCGATCGAGACCGTCCAGCGCCGCGCGCGCGTCCTCGATCGGCGCCCGCACCCACCAGTTCTGCCAGTCGATCGCGTCGCCTGGGGCGAGCTTCCAGGACTGGGCGACGGCTGAATAGTTCGCCGCCACGTCGCTGTAGAAGCCAGATCGAATGAGCGCCGACATGACGCCGCTCGGCTCCTCCCACGCCCCCATGGCGGCGAGCATATTGGATTCGCCCATCGAGAGCCCCAGGGCCGCTTGCGGCGCGAGCCCGAGGATCTCCCGGGCGACAGCGGTGGCGAGGAATGCGTGAAAGGCGCCGATATGGGCGCTCGCCAATGCGCTATCGAGAGGACGATCAGGATCGGCATAGGCGAGGAAAGCCTCGCGCGCGCAGCCTTCCACGTGGCGCATCTTGCGATCGACGATTTCGGGGAAGGCGTCGAGCAGCGGTCGATACGCCCCGCTGTAGGCGGCGCCCAGCTCGGAATAGACAAAGGCGACGTCGCCGGCCTTGACGGCGTCGCCGAAATGGACGCCGGGTCCGGCGGGTCGTTTTCCAAACGCCAGCATCCTCGACGCGAGCTCGATCCGCTCGGCGAGTTGCGCCGGGCCGGTCGCCAGAATGGCGATCCGAACCGAGCCCTCGGTCGCCGGCTCGCGCCGGGCGAGACGGCGGCTCAAATCCGAAAACGAATCGGCGGCCGAGAAAAACAGGCAGGGCGCCTGAGGCAACGAACCCTGTAACGGAGCCGCCGGCGCTTCGACGATTGTCAGTTCATGGCTCTGACCCGTAAAGGATCGCCTGCGGAACCTTGCCGCCGGTTGCCCCGCCGGCGCGAGGATGGGAACGCGTTTTGTGCCTGAGACGCACGTCCTGGCCTTGATCCGCGCGATTTCCGCGACGAGATCGACAAGGCCCGACGCGGCGTGCGCATGTCCGAAGCGTTCGGACGCGCGCGTCGGTTGATCATCGATGTCGATGGTCTCGGCGGGGTGGGTGTCCGAGGAAGGCGACAGGACAAGCGTCGCGTAAATCGGGTCGCCGCAACGCTCCGCGTCGGCGCGGCGCTTGAGAACCAGGGCGATCGCGGCGTCGCCCGGCGCCCGCCTGGATTGGGGCAGGACCTGTCTGGCGGCTTCGAGATGAACCGGCTCGAAGGAAAGGTCCACCGCTCCGGCGAGCGCGAGGTCGAGTTCATCTTGCGCCAGGGCGCGCGCCGCCAGTTCGACGGCGACGAGGCCCGACAATTCCTCCCCCGAGACGGTGAAGCCAACGCCCTTCCAGCCGGTTTGCGCATTGATGCGATTGGCCGGCAGATTGGGCATGGAGGAGAGGGGAATTTGCGCGCCTCGGGCGCCGCCGATCGCCTCCTTGATCTTCTCGACGAGCGGTTCGCTCGGGCTGATCCCGGCCGCCTTCAGACTCGATTTGACGCGCAACCTCATTCCCGAACGCGCGGCGTCCACGTCGCAGCCCATACCGATGAAGACGCCGGCGCGCTCATCCGCGACCGACGCCACGCCACGAAGCGCGCTCTGCGCCGCCTCGAAGATCAGGGCATGCTGGCCGAGCGCGTCCTGAAGCTCCTTCGGCGGGAAACGCAGCCCCCTCAATTGAAGCTGCGCGAAATCCGCCCGCGTCGATGCGCCGTCGATCTCGTCCACGAGCAGCTGGCGCGTGAACGCTTCGAGACCGCGTGTTTCGCCCGCGACCACGCCCAAGCCGCATATCGCGATTTCAACGGGCTCGGCGGGAAGGCGTTGCGCGGCGCGCGGCGCGGATGCGAAACCGCGCGCCGGTCGATACTCTTCGAGCACGACATGCGCGTTGTTGCCGCCGAACCCGAAATTGTTCAATCCCGCGCGCCGGGGCTGCTCCGTCTCCGGCCATGGCTCCGCGTCTTGCAGCACGCGCAGCCCGCTTCCCTCGAATCCGGCGATGGGATCCTCGGCGTTGAGGCTCTTGGGACGGATTTGCGCGGCGAAGCCGCTCGTCACTTTCACGACGCCCGCCAGGCCGGCGACCGTGATGAGGTGGCCCAGATTGGACTTCAACGAACCGATCGGCAGGTCCTTGACGCCGTCATAGACGGCCTTGAGGCTCCTCAGCTCGGTTTTGTCTCCGACGGGCGTGCCGGTCGCGTGGCATTCCACGAGGCTCACCGACTTCGGGTCGACGCCGGCGGCGCGATAGGCGCGCGTCATCGCGCGAATCTGGCCGTCGCTGTCAGGGCTGAGAATCGTTCGCGAGCCGTCATTGGACAGACCGACGCCTCGAATGACGCCGAATATGCGGTCGCCGTCACGCTCCGCGTCCGCGAGGCGCTTCAGGCATATCGCGGCGGCGCCCTTGGCTGGGAGAAGACCGTCGGCGCGCTGGCTGAAGGGTCGCGACATTCCTGTCGGACTGAGAGCGCGCAAGGCGGTGAAGCCAATGTGGAGAAAATTGCTGTCGCAGGCGTTGACCGCCGTCGCCAGCGCCACGTCGACGCTTCCGTCTGCGAGATAATCGCAAGCATATTTGAGCGCATAGAGCGAGGACGCGCAGGCGGCGTCGAGACAGAACGCCGGTCCCTCGGCCCCGAGCGCCCGCGCCAGCATATGCGCGGGCAGCCCCGAGCTGAATCGGTTGAGCGGCGAGACGGTCGGTCGCGGCGGGGGCGTGACGCCGAGCCTCTCAAGGATCGGATCGAGCCAGAAACCTTGCGCGAGGTCGAGCGACTTGCGGACGGGGTAGGACAGATTGCCGACCACCACGGCGCTCCGCACGCCGCGCAGATTTGGCCTGCGTATTTCGCGAACGGCCTCGCGCGCGGAATGAAGGAGCCATTGAAACGCCGGCTCCAATTGGAGGATCGTTTCGGCGGGCAAGCCGAAATCCGACGCGTCGAAGATGGATTCGAAGCCGGTGACCGCGCCCAGTCGGAAGGTCACGGTCTTGTCCTCGGCGTCGGGGTCGCCGGGCCTCAGCCGGAACGCTTCCGGTTCATCGGGCCAGTCGCCCTCCGGGCGTTCGGTCACGAGATCGCGTCCCTCGCGGATCGCCGCCCAGAACGCTTCCGGCGTGAGGGCGCCCGGCAAGACCAGGCCGCGCCCCACAATGGCGATTGGAACGAAGCTCATCGGTTCGCGCTCCCCAATGCGATCGCGTCGACGCGCGGATAGGATTCGGGACGTGCGGCCGCGTTCGATCGTTCGACGGTGTCGGGGAGGCCGGCGAAGACGATTTCGACGTGGCCGTCGCCCCCCGCGACCTCGCGCACAAAGCCGTCCGCGCCGACGCTCACCGGCGCGATCGGCACGCCGCGCGCGGCAAATTGGGCGCGGATGAGGTCGTGCGCCATGCCGCCCTCCCACGGTCCCCAGTTGATGGAGGTCACGCGGCAGGCGCGGCGCGTCTTCGCCAGGACCCATGCGACACGGTTGAGGATTTCATTGGCCATCGCGTAATCCGCCTGGCCCGGATTGCCGTAGCGCGCCGCGATCGAGGAGAACAAGGTGACGAATTCCAGAGGATCGTCCCTCAGCGCGCCGATGAGCGCGGCGAGGCCGCCCGCCTTGGCGCGAAACACCAGCGAAGCCTGCTCGTCGGTCTTGTCCTTGATCAATTTGTCGGCGAGGAGTCCGGCCCCGTGCGCCAGCCCGTTGATCGACCCCCAGGCGCCGCGAATCTCGTTTAGCGCGCGTGTGACGGCGGCCTCGTCGCCCACGTCGGCCGACTTGTAGAGCGCCTCGGATCCGGCCGCCTCGATGCGCTTCATCGTCTCCCTGATCTCGCGCGAGGCGATCAGCCGGTCCGTCACTCGGCCAATTTCGCGCGGACTGGGCTTTTGGCCATTCGCCGCCGCTTGTCTGGCGAGGATGGCGCGGATGTCAGCGGGCTTCGCGTCCGGCGCGATGTCGGCTGGCCATTCGGCGAGCTCCGTGCGGCCCAGCAATGCGAAGCGCATCCGGGCGGCGCCGGCGAGACGGATGATCGATTCCGCGGTCACCCCCCGGCCGCCGCCGCTTGCCACGACAACAAGCCCGTCGCGCAGGCGCGGCGCGGCGATCTCGCCCAAGGGCGCGGTTTTCACGACGGGAACCAGCCGCTGGCCATTGGCCGGCAGACCGACCTCGATGTCGGGGCCACCCTGCAACAGTTCGTCCACGACGCGCCGCGCCACATCCTTGTTGGACTGTCCGGCGCGTTCGACGTCGATCGCCTTGACCGCCGCCTCCGGCCATTCGAACCGCGCGGTTTTGACCAGCCCCGTCAACCCGCTCCGCCAGGCCGGCTCGATTGACTCCAGATCCCGCGCAAAGCGGCCGCCCGTGTCCTGCAGGGTCACGAATACCGCGCCGCCCGCGTCAACACGGGGCGCGAGGGCGCGAGCCGCCCGAAGCGCCGCGAGATGGACGGACTCCGGATCGAGGTGATCCGCGAGACCGGCCGTGGAAATCACGATGGAGGCGTCGTCGCGTGCGGCAAGTCCGACTCCGGCCTCGAAGCCATGCTGGCTGAGCTCGCTCACCAGGGCCTCGGCCAGCCGGACATGATCCTCCGTCACGGCGATGCGCGCGCGGGCGCCGAAGCCGGGCATCGGCCGTCCACTGGCCGCGCGGTCCTCGAGCACAACGATCTGGCGGTAAACCCCGCTTTTGCGCGCGAGGTTATCCGCTTCGCTCCCAAGCGACGCCGCTGAGCGTCCGTTCGGCGTCCCGGCGGGCGCCAGCGCGGCGGCGATCTGGCGCAGGCTGCGCAACTCCGCGAGCCGCGCGGGGGCGATTTCCGGCATATCCGGCAGACGCTCGCGCAAGGCCGCGAGGATCTCGACCTGCTTGATCGAGTCGACGCCGAGTTCGGCCTCCAGCTCCATGTCGAACTCAAGCATCTCGGCGGGATAGCCGGTCTTCTCGGCGACGATCTCGCGAACGATCTCGGCCAGGCGCATATCCGTGGCGGGCGTTGGGGCCGCCAGCGGCGGCGTCGGTTCGGCAATTGGAACCGGCGTGGCGGCGAGCGCCGTCGCCGGGCCATCCTGCGGGCTCGATTCCCCCAGCGCGGCGGCGATCTGGCGCAGGCTCCGCAACTCGGCGAGCCGCGCGGGAGTGATTTCCGGCACAGCGGGCAGACGCTCGCGCAAGGCCGCGAGAATCTCCACCTGCTTGATGGAGTCGACGCCGAGTTCGGCCTCCAGCTCCATGTCGATGTCGAGCATCTCGGCGGGATAGCCGGTCTTCTCGGCGACGATCTCGCGAACGATCTCGGCGAGGCGCATATCCGTGGCGGGCGTTGGCGCCGCCAGCGGCGGCGTCGGTTCGACGATTGGAACCGGAGTGTCGGCGAGCGCCGCCACCTCCTCGAGGTCCCGCGCGCCGGGGGTCGCCATATCGGCGCGCCGCTCCGACGCGGCCGGTGGTTGGAGCGCAAGGGGCGGCGCCGAAGCGCCTGCCGCGCGGCGCGGGGCGTCGTCCGCCGGGCCTGCAATGCGCAATGCGGCCGCGTCGTTGTGGCTTGTCAGCGTGACACTGCGATCGGTGCGCAGCTCCCGCGCCTGCGCCACCGCGGAGTCGCAAAGCTGCAGGAAACTCAGATGGGCTTGAGAGATCGTCTCCAGAAAGCGCCGATGCTCCAAAGCGGCGGTCTCCTGCATGGCGCGCAACGCCAACATCTCTTCACTCGTCATTTCAGGCTCCTCGGATTGGGGTTGGAGCACGCTCAAAGGCCCCTCTCGGTCAAAGGGCGCGCGCGCGGGCGCCGTCGATTGGTTCGCTCGCTGTTCGGAAGCGGCGCCTCGCGCGAGCGGCTCCAAGGGCATGATCGCGTCGGCGGCGAGCGGGCTCGGCGCGGCCGCCATGTCGGCTTGATCGCCTTGGGCGGGCGCCTGGTCGCGGGCGGCCTCGACGCCGCCGACCGGCTCCGGCGCAGTCAGTTCGTCCGCAAGTTTCGTGGGACGCGGCTTGTTGTGATTGGAGCCGCAAAGCCAAACCGCGTGCTTTGGGGGGACAGGCGGCTCCGCCAAGCCGCGCCAGCCTTCCGTCAAGAGTGTGAAGTCCATGCGAACGCCCGCGACCGCGAGCCTGCCGAGGCAGCGCAGCAATTGCACGACGCCATCGGCGCGCTTGTTGTCGAGGGCAAGCGCGAGGTGCTCTTTCGAGGCGAGAATCTGCCCGACAAGTCCCGTCAGGATCGAACCCGGCCCGATTTCGATGAACGTACGGACGCCGTCGCGGTACATCGTCTCGACGAGTTCCCGAAACCGCACGGCTTCGCCGATTTGGCGGGCGAGCTGTTCCGCCGCCGCGTCGCTTCGATCTGGATAACGCGCCGCCGTCGCGTTGGCGTAAACAGGCAGGGATGGAGGGGCGAAGGCGATTGCTCCAATTGCGCGTCGCATGGAGTCGACCGCGCCGGCGACGATCGGCGAATGGAAGGCGGTCGCGACAGGAAGCTGCTTGACGTCGACGCCCGCGGCGGCGAACTCCCGTGCGGCGATCTCGATGTCGACAACGCTTCCCGACAGGATCACTTGTCGGGGGCTGTTATCGTTTCCGATGACCGCTTTCGAGTTCGATTTCGCCAGCATGGCGCGAACCGACTCCACATTGAGCTGCACCGCCAGCATGGCGCCCTCGGCGCCGCGCGCGGCGTCTCGCATCGCGAGGCCCCGTTGACGCGCCAGTCGCACGGCGGCCGGCGCGTCGAAACAGCCTGCCGCGTGGAGCGCCATCACTTCGCCGAAGCTATGCCCGGCGACGGCGTCCGGCGCGACGCCAAGACGTCGCAAGAGCGCGAGATGCGCAAGTTGGACGGCGGCGATGGCGGGCTGCGCATTCTCCGTTGCGGTCAACGCGGCAGCGTGGCGAGCGCTGTCCCCGTCGCGACCGGCTGACTTTGGAAAGACGATGTCGTGAAGCGACTCGCCGTCGAAGAGCGCAGCGCCGGCCAGGTCGTCAAACGGCTTGCGAGCATCGTCGAAGGCCATTGCGAGACTGCCGCCCATATTCGGGTATTGGCTGCCTTGTCCGGAGAAAAGAAAGGCGATCGCGCCAGTCGCGCGCGCGCCGCTCCCATAGGCGACGTCGGGAGTCGCGAAGGCCGCTCCTTTTTCGATCTGGCGGACAGCCTCGCCGATCCTCGATTGCAGCTCCGCCGCTGACGACGCGACCACAGCCAGGCGGTGCGGCTCAGTCGCGTCGAATTCGCCGCAGCTTTTCGCGGCCGCAGGCGCCAGGCTGTCGTCGCGCTGCGTGCTTTGCGCCAGGGATCTCGCTCTTTCAACGAGAGCCGCGGCGCTGTCGCCCGAGAGCAGAACGAGTTCGGCGGCGAATGCGCGAAATCTCGCCGGCTTTGGCGCGGGTCCGTGATACTCCTCGAGCGTCACGTGAAAGTTGCTCCCCCCGAAACCGAAGGAGCTGACGGAAGCCCGGCGCGGCTCGAGCGGCGCATGAATCCATGGCCGGGCCTGTGTGATCAGGTAGAAGGGCGAGGTCTCGACGCCGAGCTTGGCGCTTGGGCGCTCGGCTTTCAATGTCGGCGGCAAAACCTTGTGATGCAGCGCGAGAACCGCCTTCATCAGCCCCGCCGCGCCCGCCGCAGACTTCGTGTGGCCGATCTGCGATTTGATCGAGCCGAGGGCGCACCACTGGCGGCCCGAAGGGTCCGCCGCCTTGAAGACTTCGGAAAGGCCCGCGAACTCAGCCGCGTCGCCCGCGCGGGTTCCCGTTCCGTGAGCCTCGACAAGCTCGACCGAGCGGGGCGAATATCCTGCTTGTTGATAAGCGCGCTTCAAGGCGAGCGCCTGGCCCTCGGCGCGCGGCGCGTAGACGCTGTTGGCGCGCCCGTCGGAGGACGCGCCGACGCCGCGGATCACGGCGTAGATGGTGTCGCCGTCGCGTTCCGCGTCCGCGAGACGACGCAGGGCGAAGATGCCCGCGCCCTCGCCGAGAATGGTGCCGTCGGCGCTTTCCGAGAAGGGACGGCAGTCACCCGTCGGCGACATCGCGGGCGTCTTTGAAAAGCACATATACATGAAAATATTGTTCAGCGCGTCGGACCCGCCGGTGAGGACGAGATCCGACTCGCCGAGCCAAAGCTCCTGAACCGCGTGACGCAAGGCGGCGAGCGAACTGGCGCAGGCGGCGTCGGCGGTGAAATTTGTCCCTCCAATATCGAGCCGATTGGTGATCCGGCCGGCGACGACATTGCCGAGCAGGCCAGGAAATGTGCTTTCCCGCCATTCGCCGAAATGGGAGCTGATCCGATCGCAAATCGCGAGCGCCTTGGTTTCGCCGACGCCCGCCTCGCGCAACGCCTTCAGCCAAACAGGGCGAAAGAGGCGCGCCGACATATCCGTCATGAGTTCGGAGCCGACGGCCACGCCGAGGACCACGCTGGTGCGCTCGCGGTCGATATGGCCAAAGCGCGCCTTGCCAGCCTCGGCGATCACTTCCTTGGCGACGTGGAGCGCGAGCAACTGAAATGTGTCCGTCGCCTCGATGACATTCGGCGGAACGCCGAACTCGACGGGGTCGAACGGAAAGGCCGGAATGAAGGCGCCGCGCTTACAATAGGTCTTGTCGGGCGCCTTCGGATCGGGGTCGTAATAATCCTCCACCGCCCAATGCGTCGGAGGAACTTCGGTGATGGCGTCTCTCCCCTCGACCAGATCGCGCCAGAAACCCACGGTGCCGCCGCGACCGGGAAACATCGCGCCGACCCCGACGATTGCGATTGGCGGTCGCTCCAGATAATCACGCATCGCTCGTCCTAACCCATGTGTTTCGGCGGCATCGAGAAGAACTCGGCCGGAACATGCACCCCGGCCATTCGCAATTGATGCGCGCGCGTGATCGCCGCGGCGCCTTCGAGAAGATTGCGCCCAATCGCCGCGACGGTTCGACTCCCGATAGGCTCGAGCGCGCTCCCCCGCACCCAGTCGTTAAAAGCGCCCATCGCCGGGCCGCACCAGATTTGATAGTCGATGCGGCGGTCGTCGGCGCCGTCGCGCGCCCATTCGGCGCCGAGGAAGAGGTAGCGCCGGAAGACCAGCGCCATACGCAATTTCGCGTCATGCTCCGCCCGCGCCATCTGCGTCGGATGGGCGCGCCTGAGATAGTCGCGGCAGTTTGCCCAGGCATCCGAGACCGACTCTCGAAGCACCTGGGTTTCCAGCCAGCGCCGTTCCTTGTCGGGAAGCGCCTCGAGCGAGTCGTAACGACGGTACAGCTCGTAGAGCTTCTGGCCTCTTGTCGCGAACATCGTGCCGCGCTTCAGCACCTGCACCTTGACGCCCAGTTCGAACATATCGGCGGCGGGCGCCATTGTGACATCCGCGATTTCGGCTTGAGCCAACAGCGCGCGCGCGGCGCTCGAAACGCCGGCCTCTATCGCGCTCTGGTTGATGGAGCCCGTCATGACATAGGCCGCGCCTTGCTGAAACGCGGCGGCGATCGCAGATGGCGCGCCGAGCCCGCCAGCCAAGCCGAGACGAATTGGGCGGACGTAGCCATGCCGCGCGGCGAGATCGTCGCGCAGATTGGCGATGACGGGAAAGAGCGAAGCAATCGGACGATTGTCGGTATGTCCCCCGGAATCGCCTTCGACCGTGACGTCCTCTGCGACAGGCGCTGATTGTGCCAATTCCGACTGTTCCGACGTGATGCGTCCGGCCGCGACAAGCTCCCTCAACATGTCGCTTGGAGCGGGCGACATGAATTGTCTCGCAACCTCGGGCCGCGACACCTTCGCGAAGACGTGCGTGCTTCGGCTGATCCGGCCATTTGAATCACGCGCCAATCCCGCGATCGAATAGTGCGCGACATCATGCGATAGCCGCATGAAAGCTGACGCCGAAACGCGCTTTACGCGGTGCTCGAGAAAAAACTCAACCGTCGCGCGCTCCATGTCCGGCCGGTCGGGATTGTGAATGAGATTCGCGCCCCAGCCTGTTGCTTCGGGACCGAGCGCGCACTTTATCTCCTCGAGCGCTGTGCGGATCTGGGGCGGCTCGAGTCCCGCGCTACCGAAGAAACCGACAAACCCGGCTCTCGCCGCTTCGATCACCATCTTTGCCGATGTGATTCCACGCGCCATTTCGCCCACGACGTAAGCAAATCGCGCCCCATGGGTCTCATTGAAGCTTCGATCGCCGAGCCATTCGGGATAAATCGGCGGCAGGAGCGCGAATAGTGAGCTATTCAAATAAGTGGATACGTCGTTGGAACGTTCGACAATGACAGGCGTGTGCAGGTCGTTCTCCGAACGATGAACTGCGATTGGGCGATCGGTCGTCGACACCGCGGCCGCCACCTTGCTCAGATAGCCCTCGACGGCGCTTGCTTGCCGGACATCGAGCGCACGCGCACCAACATTGGAGGTCATATCGTCTCGTTCCCAAACTGTCTTAGAAAATCTCGGCAAATTGTCTAGCTCAAGTGTGATGCAATTTAATGACGAATGCAAACGCTCTGACGCTCGCTTTCCCCGCAAATCATAGCGGCATGGGGCAGCGCGCCCGGAAGTTGAGCGCGCGGATGACTTTCCCGGCGAGGATCGTATGACGAGAGATAGCTATGTGATAATCTCAATAGCGCAGTGGCGGCGCCTGACGGTTTCGTGAACGCGCAAGTTGCATGCGCGGGGCCAGCGCGAGCGCAGGGCTCCGCAACCATGACGCGCCCGTCATCGAAACTGACAGCCAGAGCGCGATGTCGCCTCAATGCGGATCGAGCGCGAGAAAGCGCCTCTCGATTGAATAAGCCTCGCCGCCAGTTGGTGTGACGTCACTATTGGGAAGCGGCTCGCCTGCTATTTGAACGGTCGGGCGCATGCTCTGCGCCGGCAGCGCCTCCCGCGAGTTCTCACTCAACTTCGTGGCATTACCAAGCGGCCTCGGTTTGCGATCGAGGACATAGAGGCCAAGACTGCACACTAACGTCGCAGAAACTCGTCGTCACGCTATTTTCATCGACGTCTTGTTCGCTCGTCAACATTCGGCAACAAGGCCCCACCGTAATTAGCACTAGCTTTATGAGCTTCAAGCCCGCAGACATCTCGATCAATCGCTATGGTTTTGAAGTCGTCTTGGCCGCCATTAAAAACTTTCGCTTAGCCAGACGGCTGGTGACTTGCTCGAATGCCCCTTTCGAAACACATCTGCGCTTCAACACGTCGTCATTGCCGCAGACGAATGACCTGGGAGCGAAAGCGGTCAGGCGCATCCACCATTTCGTTGAGAAGCTGGCTACCCAAATACGATGGAAGTAGCGCGCAACCCGCTTTGAAGCTTCCCTGTGCTCCCGAAACTCTTGCTTATTTTGTTTGCCAGATATTCAACCGCAGTTGTCTCGCCAATCGCGGCCGGGCCTTGATCGCCGCAGCAATCGACTTGATGTGATCGACGATGTGGACCGTGTCATCAACCGCTTCAAAGATCGACGTTCGGCTGATGTGCATGATTTTTCAACGCGTTGAGGCATTCGACATAGTCGGCGGCGTGCATTTCGTCGAGAATTTCAACCGGAGCGGCAAGAACGAGCTTGAGCCATGCGTGCGCTGTGCGAGCCCGTTCTGGCAGAGCGTTCCAATCGCGAAAGTCTCGCCCGGTTGGGACGCGAAGCGACGCATAGGGATAAGAACACCCTTTGAACGAAAACGGCACTTTCATGGGAACGTGGCATTCGCCAAGGGTGTTGAGGGCGATCGCAAGAGCTTCGCCAATCGCTGGAGCGGTTTCGTTCAGAACAGCGTCACCCATGGGACTCTCTCTATGTAGGCGCTCAGAGGTAGGGCGTTACGAGCAAATCGCCGTACCAAACCAGACGTTCGGGGAGGGCGCGCTCGCTCCGCTTTCCAGAATCGTCTGCGCCTTCAGGACGGAACGGGCCGCCGTTTCATTGGCTGGGCGGCAAACCAAAGTTGAGGGCGAAATCCCCAGCAACTGCCCACGGTCGCCCCTGAGCTGCTGCATGGTTTTTCGCGCCAATGCATGGTTGTCCATGGCGAGCGCCTCCTTTGAGCCGTAGGCGAGTTGCCACAGCCCAAATCCGGCATTGGCGCGCCCGCGCACCCCGCAGATGTATTCATCTTTCAGGACGACGTTGGGGTCGTTTGGGCTGTCGATGAACTGGATTCGTAGGGGAGGCGCTCTTGCCAGACGAGCGGCTTGAAGGGCTGCGACGCATCGATCAAAAACCAAGGGTCTCCCGTGCCGGGCTGGCAATTGGAGACGACAACATCGCGGTCCTTTTCGTCTTTGGAGGGATGGTTCGTGTCGAAGAAAAACTGCCCATCGTAGCAGCTTTCCGTAAGGCCGGATTTCAGAAGCGGAAAAATCAGCGTGTCGGGGTGAGTGGCAGTCATACGCCCCATTTGCTGAAAAACCGGGGCGAAGATGCCATACTGATCGTCTTCGATCTTTTCGCGAGAGACGCTTATCGTCGACTCGAATTTACGGTTCACGATAATCGCGGGTAACTGCATTGCCCAAACACGCTGGCGGGAAACGAGGTGTGGGAGATTGCGGGAAAAGGCGGCTTTTGCCGCCCCTGACAGTTGTCAGGGAAGTGGGTGAGGCGGTGGCACCGCGACCCGAAAACGGGGGTGAAACCGGCGGTTTGCTCCCCGGATGTCCTCAGTGGGGCGCGGGTGGGCAAAAACAGCTCCGTTAAAGCACCATCAAGCGCGCTGGATAGGCCGCTTGGAAATTCAGATCGCGACCACCAAAGGACAGAAACCCATGACGAAGCGACCCTCTGTCAACATTGGGGAAGAAGGTAAAGAATTCAACCACGCGGCGACAAAAGCGCACGACGAAAAGATGACGAAGCCCCCCTTCCGCACATTTTCTTTCGGCATATGATGCGCCCCCCGGCGGCTTCCCCTCGACAGGGAGCCGCCGCGCTTTTTTCAGACAGGCCCGCGGTGCGCCCGAAAGCGCGGGAGCTACCCGTGGGCCCAGTACTCGAAGTGATCCTCCAAGTTCGTCCATATTTTCTCAGCGCTGTCGAAATTCGAGTGAACGCCCAAATGCGACGCAAGTAGCGCACAACCGGCTTTGAAACTTCCCTGTGCTCCCGATACTCTGATATAGTTGATACCTTTCTTCGTGTTTGCTAGATGCTCAACCGCAGTTGTCTTGCCGATCGCAGCAGGGCCTATGATCGCCCCCGCAATCGACTTCATGCGATCGACTATATGGACCGTGTTTTCGACTGCCTCAAAGATCGACGTTCGGCTGACGTGCATCATTTTTCCTGAGCCTCTCTTTCGTCGAATTTTTCGATGAATTCCTTTATCGCTTGGTTTGATTTTGTTCGTTGTGTCGACGCATATTCGCTTCGCGCTTGCGCGCCGCCTCGGGAGTCTCTGTTAAGCCGCGCGCAATGGCTCTTTCCTTGTCAGAGGCGGTGACGCGCGCGGCAGTCGGCGCAAGGAGCGCTTTGGGCGCTCTTGCCGGAAAGCTTAGAATTTCAGCTGTTACGTCGATATCCGGCGCAGACTTGTCGAGGTCCCGGATGGCACGCCGCTGAAGCGCTTTCCGATGGCTGCTCTCTTTCGCACCCGCCGCGTTAAAATATTCGAAGCCCTCATCCTCTTCCGCGAAGCCAAGAGAATTTCCATCCGCGTCTTCAATCGGAAGTCGAACCGAATGCTCATATTTTGGAACCCCAACGAAGACATAGTCTCCTTTTAGATAAGTAACTAAGTTTTTGCAGGAGAACCGTCGCCTTCGCCAAACGTGGCTTGGATCGCTGCGACTTTTGCGGCCTTTACGGGCAGTTTGATGGGCGCCGGGAGGGGTTTCGACGGCGCATTGAAGTGGCTTTGAAGGTCGGCTGGAAGTGAATCGACGCGGACCTGATATTGAACGCCTGACTTCCCGCCGCGCCCCTTGAGAGTCTCGATGACGAGCGGCGCCCCGCGCCAAGAATTTGCCTTCCCTGCCGCGATCTTCGACGCCGCTATTTCAAGCGCACGGCGGCTTACGCCTGCGGCGGCGGCCACCATCCATAGCACCGTCTCCGTCATGTCGCGCGGGGCTCTTCCGAAAACGCGGCCGCGACAACCCGCTCCCTGATATCTCGCGAAACCTTGCCGTTTCGCGCTCCCTTAAGAGCGCGTTCGGCCGTTTGGCGATTCACGCCATTGGCGATACACCACGCGCTTAAGGTTCCCTCTGGCAACGAAACCAGCGCGGACGGTCAGGTAAAGGTCGGGCGATGGCACGACCTCAAGGCGGAATGTGCGTTCAATACGGTGCATAATCCATGAAAAATACACCTGAGCTTGCCAAAGAAGGCCGCTCCACCGCGCGCGTCTTGAGAAAAGCCCGCTTGCAGAACGCACCGCGAACGGTTAAAGGTTGTTCTTGATTTGTTTGCGGCGCCAGCCTGGCGCGCGGTCGTGCGGATGGGGCGGACGATGTTGACGAAAAAGCAGAGCGATCTGCTGCGCTTCATACATGAAAGACTCAAGGAATCGGGCGTTCCCCCGTCGTTCGACGAGATGAAGGACGCGCTCGATCTGCGCTCCAAATCGGGCATTCATCGTCTCATCCTCGCGCTCGAGGAGAGGGGGTTCATCCGCCGCTTGCCCAATCGCGCTCGCGCCCTGGAAGTGTTGCGTCTGCCGGAATCCGCGACGCCGCGCGGCGGTGGCGGGGCGCGGGGCGGCAAATTCGCGCCTTCGGTGATCCAGGGCAATCTCGGCCGCGTTCGTCCCCTCAGCGAGCGCGAGGAGGAGAGCAATCAGCAGGTGGCGGTTCCGGTCATGGGCCGCATTGCGGCCGGCACGCCGATTTCCGCCATTCAGACACGCAGCCACACCATCAATCTGCCGCCGGACATGCTGTCGAGCGGGGAGCATTTCGCGCTGGAGGTCCGGGGGGATTCGATGATCGAAGCCGGCATTCTCGATGGCGACACGGTTATCATCAGGAAGCAGGACCACGCCGATTCCGGCGAGATTGTCGTCGCGCTGATCGAGGACGAGGAAGCGACGCTCAAGCGGCTGCGCAAGCGGGGCGCCTCGATCGCGCTGGAAGCGGCCAACCCCGCCTATGAAACCCGCATCTTCGGTCCCGACAAGGTCAGGATTCAGGGTAAGCTCGTCAGCCTGTTGCGGAAATATTGAGGGGGAGCCGGGCCGGCGCCGGCCTGCCAGGCGACGGCGGATCAGCCTGTCTTTGTTGCCGGCCGGGGCGGGGGCGCGGGGCGCTGCGGGCTTTCCCGCACACCTATCCTGCCCCCGGTGACGGCGCTGATGATCTCGGTCGCCGCGCCCTGCGGCGTGATCCGCGTGAGATCGACAAGACCGCGCACGGTCGCCGTGTCATGTGAGATGGACGCGTCCGCGCAGAGAAAGATCCGGGTCGCGGCGTCGGGATGAACGCCCAGCGCCGAGAGCGCCATCGCCATCGCCTCGCCGGATTGGTCATCGACGATCGCCCGGGCGCGAGACTTCCGGCAATTGAACGCCCGCGCGAGAGTCGCCGCCATGGCGTCCCGGTCGCGGCGGATGGCGGCGGCCTCGAGCTGTGCGGCGAGTTCAGGGTCGGCTGGAACAGATTGGCCGCCGCCGGCCGCGAGGGCGCGGCGGCAGGCGTTGAGGATCATGTTCCCGCGCTCCTGGCGCCGGCCGGCGAGAAACAGAGCTTCGTCAGCAGCGCCGAAATCGTCTCGGTCGAGCAGCATCCGCGCAAAGGCGAGGTCGTCCCTCGCTGCTTCGATGATGGCGCGACGCGAGGCGTCATCCCGCTGTGCGTTCGGGTTTTCGGCCAGCGCCTTCATGACCTCGCTCTCGCCGCGTCGCAGCAGTTGGGCGACAATCTCCCCGTCGAGGTCCTTGCGCCGTGCGACGGCGCAGGCCGCGGAAGGGTCGCCCCCCCGCGCCGCCGCCATCAGTCCGGCGCGCGGGAGGCGCGGTGAGAACTCCATGGCCAGCGCCGCGCAAGCTCCGCCCTTGGCCAGAAGACGGTCGAAAATCGCCTGGGACGTCTCCGGATGGAGACAGATCGGGCGGAGGATTCGGGCGAGGGACGCGTCGTCCAGAAGATCGATCATGCCGATGGTAAGTTGTTCAAACTGCTTGTAATCGGCAATCGGGTGCAGTTGCCGCTCGAGGAACTGATCGACGACCTTGCGCAATACAGCGCCCTGTTCTGTCCGCCGATCGGACTTATCTGCTTGCATGGGCAGGATGCTCGCTCAAACGCATACGCAACTCGGGCTCTGACACTAGCAAGCGGTCATTGACGGAACATTAACCGTCGACGCCGCCTAATCGCCTGGATGGCTGATCCAATTTGGATCAGCCACGCTGACGCCAAGAGGATCGACATGGGGGAGGTCATTGCCTTCCGGATGCGCGGGACGTCCTCGCGCGAGATGCGCGAGCCACCGACAGGGGGCGCGCAGATCCTGTTTTTTCTGGGCGTGCGCTACATCCGCATGGACGATCCGCTCCAGACCTGCGACTCCCGCGCGCCCGGCGGGCGGCCGCGCGGCGGCGGAAAGCGCAAGGGCCGCGCCCGAGCCTGATCCAAAAGCTGCAACGTAGCTTTGGCGCCAGCCGCGCGTCCGGATTAATCTCGCCCGGACTGCGGAAGGCCGGGGCCCTGGATGAGCGACGCGCGCGCGGCGGAACATGAGGAGCTGATCGACGGCCCCCGCGCTCTGTCGCTCGCGCCGCGCCTTCAGCGGCTGAGGGCCGCGCTGGGAGCGGCCTATGCCGAAGAGACGGAGCTACGGCGGCCGTTTCTGTGGCGCGCCGTCGCGGCTGGAGCCGGCGTTCTTCTCTATTTCGCCGCCAATCATGAACCGCCTCTGGCCCTTTGCGTCGGCGCCCTGGCGGTTGTCGTCGCGCTGGCCGTTCTCGTCCGCGGCCACGCCCGCGCCCATGCTCTCCTCGTCGCCGCCGCCTTCGTCGCCGCCGGCTTCGCGGCGGGGGCGTGGCGAACGTCGCGGGTGGCGGCGCCGGTGGTGACGCGGGTCGGCGTCGGCGAATTGACGGGCTTCGTCGAGGAGATCGACCTGCGCCGCGCCGGGGCGCGCTTCGTGCTGCGCGTCGCAAGCGCGGAGGGTCTGCCGGGCGACGTCGTTCCGGCGCGCGTCCGCCTCACCACGCGTGGCGAGCCCAGTTTCGCGGCGGGCGATTTCATCGCGCTCAAGGCGCGGCTGATGCCGCCGGCGCGGGCCGCCCTGCCGGGCGGATATGATTTCGCCCGCGACGCCTATTTCGCGCGGCTGGGCGGCGTCGGCAGCGCGCTCGGCCGCATCGAGACCATGCCGCTGCCCGATCCCGCGCCGGCGTCGCTGCGTTTCTTCGCCGGCGTCGATCGCCTGCGCAATGCGCTGGCGCTGCGCGTCTACAAGATCATCGGCGACGACGCCGGCGCCATCGCCGCCGCCATGGTGGCCGGCAAGCGCGACTTTCTCTCCGAGAGCGCGAAAGACCTCATCCGGCGGGCGGGCATCTTCCACATCGTCACCATCTCCGGGATGCAGATGACGCTCGTCGCGGGGATTTTCTTCGTCGGCCTGCGCCGTCTCCTCGCAACCTCGCAGACCCTCGCGCTCAATTATCCGATCCGCAAATGGGCGGCGGCGCTCGCCATGGCGGGCGCCGTTCTCTACGACATCGGCACGGGCTCGCGGGTCGGCACGGAACGCGCGCTGGTGATGACGCTGATCATGCTCGCCGCCGTTCTGTTCGATCGCCCGTCGCTGTCGATGCGCAATCTCGCCCTGGCGGTTTTCTTCGTCGTGGCGGTCGAGCCGGAGGCGATTCTGGGCGCGAGCTTCCAACTCTCCTTCGCCGCGGTCGGCGCGCTCATCGCCGTTTATGAATGGCGCGGCGCCCATGTCGCGCAAGCGCCGCGCGGGCCGCCGTCCGTGCGGAGCCGGTTTCAGGAATGGCGCGAGGCGCTGCTGGACCGCCTGCTGCACGGGCCCGGCGCGCCGCTGGTCGCCACCCTTTGCGCGACATCGGCCACGGCCTCCTTCATGGCCTATGATTTCCATGAGCTGAGCCCCTATGTGCTGATCGGCAATCCGCTCACTCTGGCGGTGATCGAATTCTTCGCCGTCCCCTGCGCGCTGCTGGGCGCGGCGCTGTATCCCTTCGGCCTCGACGGCTTCGTCTGGCGCTGGCTCGAGATGGGTATTGATCTCGTCATCTGGCTCGCCGGGCTGATCGCCAGCGCGCCCGGCGCGAGCCTGCATGTGAAGGCGTTCCCGCCCTGGGCGATTCTGTTCCTGGCGCTGGCGGTTCTCTCGGCCGTTCTGTGGCGCACCTGGACGCTGCGCGCGACGGCGATCCCGCTGGCGCTGGTCGGTCTGATCGGCGCTGGAAGCGGCCCCGGCTTCGATCTGGCGATCCCCGCGACGGGCGACGCCGCCGCCATTCGCCTGCCAACGGGGCAATTGACGCTGCTCGGCAAGAAGCCCGGGGCCTTCGCCGCCGAGCAATGGCTGCGCGCGGACGCCGACGCGCGCGCCGCGGCGGACGCCCGGACCGGGGCCGCCTGCGACGCGGACGGATGCGTGGGCCGGCTGGCCGACGGACGCGCGGTGTCGCTCGTGCTTTCGCGCGGCGCCTTTCTGGAGGACTGCGCGCGCGCGGCCATCATCGTGACCCCGCTGCGCGCCCCCGGCGGATGTGCGGCGCCGATTGTCATCGACCGCCTGAAACTGGCGGAGACCGGCGCCATCTCGCTGCGCCTGCGACCCGAGGGAGCGGTGGAATGGACGACGGCGCGCGGGGTCGACGAGGACCGTCCCTGGTCGCCGCGCCCCGCCCAGACGGCGCGCCGCGGCGCCGTCCCGGAGGAAGACGGCGAAGACGCCGAACTCTCCGAGCCCATCGAGTAAGAGGCCCGCGACGCGGGCGGCCGGCGGTCAGGCGGCGAGATCTACGAAGACGCGGCCCTCGCGGTCCTCGATCTCGATCAGCCACATGTCCGGATCGAACATGATTTCACGTTTGAGACGGGTTTCCGCCTCGGCGGGATCGACCCAGTCGTCGGCGTGAACCTTCGAAAACAGACGGTCGACCCCTTCGGGCGGCTGTTCGCTCTGGGGCGCCGGGCCGTAGACGGCGGCGCGGCCGTCCAGACGGTCGAGCTTGATGAACACGGCGCCAGCCTCCGCGGCGCCGCGCCGGCGCAGCATGGCGACCGCCCCCTGCGCTTCAGCCCGGCGAATGAGGGCGCTTGCAAAAATATCGGATCTCAGACGCATCCGGCTAATTTAGAGCGGATTTCGTCCAGGGTCCAAACGCTACTGAGGCTGCGCCGCGGCCCGGGCCGAAAGCGCTTTTGCCACTTTGGGGCTCAGCTCGCCGGTGACCGGCAATCCATTGTCCTTCTCGAAACGCTCGATGGTCTTCTTCATGGCCGGGCTCGCCATGCCGTCGGGCTTCACGACATAGCCCAGTCGCTGGAGCGCCCGCTGGGCCAGGAGCACGTTGCGATCCGGGCCGGCCGCCGGAGCCGTGGCTGTGGTCGCCGGAGCGGGCGGGGCCGCCGGTTTCGCGGCGCCCGCGCCGAGCAGGGAGCCGATCTGGTCGCGGCTTGCGACCTCGCGCTTCTTTTCGACCTTCACGGGCGGCTTTTCCACACGCTCGACCTTTTCGGTCCGGACGGGCGGCGCCTGTTCCGATTTCAGAATATCCGCCAGCGGGTCCGCCTTCACCGTGTCCTTCGCCCTGGGGGCGACGTGGGCGGACGCTTCGGCTTTCGCGCCGTCCACATCGCTCCGCGCGGCTTCGATCCTTGGGCGCGCGGGCGGGATCGGCGTCGTCGCCGGGTCGGGCTTTTCCGGCACAAGGACATGCGATGAAAACAGTGGCGCGGGGTGGCGGCCATCCTGGAAGTAAAGGGCGTTCAACGGCACGCCGACAAGGGCGAGGCCCGCAATGCTGAACAGCGCCATGGCGCCGAGCCGGCGCTTCTTGACGGGCGCGTTGCGCGGCGCGCCGTATTTCGGCGCGCGCGCGGGCGAGGGGCCGGGGGCGCGGCGCTTCGGCGCGGCGCGTTCTTCGGGGAAGTCGTCGAACTTCTGGGCGCTGAGCGAAACGTCACGCAATTTTCTTCACCACGTCTTCGTCGTTGCGGATGTCCGCGCCGATGACCGCGTCATGGCGGGGGATGGCTTCAATTTTCGCCGGCGCGCCGGGGGCGAAGCCCCGGCAGTCGAGCGGCAGGCGAATGGTGACGGCGACGCCCTTGCGGATCGCGCTTTCCACGGAGATGGCGCCGCCATGCAGACCCACCAGCCCGCGCACGACGGAAAGACCCAGCCCCGTGCCCTCATAGGCGCGATCATGGGTGGCGCTCGCCTGGAAGAAGGGATCGCCGAGCCGCGCCAGATCAGTCGGCGCGATGCCGATGCCGGTGTCGGCGACGGTGACGGCCAGAAGATTGCCCTCGGGCGCGACGCGCACCCACACCCTGCCGCCCGCCGGCGTGAATTTGACGGCGTTCGACAGAAGGTTGAGCAGGATCTGCTTGCAGGCGCGCCTGTCGGCGACAAGCTCCGCGATGTCGCGACGGTATTCGCGCAGCAGCCTGACGCCGCCCTGATCGGCCTTCAGTTGCACCATGTCGCAGCATTCGTCGATCAGAGCCGGCAGGGCGAAGGGCTCGGGATAGAGCTGCATCGAGCCGGCTTCGATCTTGGACATGTCCAGAATGGTGTTGACCACCTGGAGGAGGTGATTGCCCGAATTGGCGATGATGCCGGCGTATTCGCGCTGCCGCTCCGGATCGGTCGGCGCCAGGGCGGGATTGGCGAGCATCTCCGAAAAGCCGATGATGGCGTTGAGCGGCGTGCGCAGTTCGTGACTGACGTTGGCGAGGAAGCGCGTCTTCATGGCCGTCGCGCGCTCGCTCTCGGCCCGCGCCGCCGCGATCGCTTCGTCCGCGCGCTTCTGCGCGGTGACGTCGCGCAGGATGCAAACCACCGGCAGGAAGGTTTCGATCGCCCCTCCGTTCGCTTCGTTGAAGGCCGGCTGCGCGCGGCACATGCGCGCGTCGAAATCGTTGAAGACCGGTTCCGCGTAATCGCCGGAGGCCGAGGCCGACAGGCCCACCTGCACCCGCAGCGCGCCGGTCAGCGGCGCGCTGTCCTCGGCGGCGTCCGAGACGAGCTTGAGAAAGGCCGGCCGGTCGGCGACATGCACGCGCTGGAAGAAGCCGCGTCCGATGAGATCGCGCCGGTCGAGACCATAGGTTCTGTGCGTGTCGCCGATGATGCTGGCGACCGCGCCGCTGCGATCGAGATGCAGAACGATGTCGCCGATGGCGTTGGTCAGCAGGCGAAGGTCGCGCGCGTCGCTGGATTGCGATTGGCTGCGGATGCGCTCGGCGCGGACCGCGCACATGGCCATGGCCGCGCCGTATAGCAGGGGCGGAGCCGTCATCAGGATCGAACCCGCCGAAAGCGCGGCGCTCTCGGCGCCGGAAAGGCCGGCGCCCGCCGCCGTAGCGACGAGCAGGACGGCTCCCGCCCCGGCGAGAGCAGGCAGCAGCAGGCCGGGAGCGAGCGCCGCCTCGAGGAGGGCGACCGCCAGAAGGGCGGCCGGCGCCGCCCCAAAGCCGCCGGCGAGCGCGCCGACTGCCGCCGCCATGGCGAGCCAGCCGAGGATCGAGAGGCTTTGCGCCAGTCGCAACTGGCCCGTGCGCGCCAGCAGGGCGACGCAAACCAGCGGCGTCTGCGCGAGAAGGAAAATAGACGCCTCGTGCTGCGTCGGGGCGCCATGGACGAGAACCCACGCCGGCGCGGCGAGCAGCGTGGCGCCGGCAAAGGCAAGGCGCGGCAGCAGGAAGGAGCGGCGGCGCGCGGCCTCGAGCGGACCGGACGCCGCGTTCTGCCGGGCCAGAAGATCGAGCCAGCCGCCCGGCCTGTCGAGAGTTGCGAAGATACGCACGAATTTACGCAAAGGACGCTCCTGATTGAGCGCAGCCTCGCAAAGCTCTCTTAAGTGACTGCTAAATGAGCCATGGCGCCGATGCCGGCTCCGCGCGCGATGGTTTTCTTTTGGTTGTCGCGCCGCATCCGGCCGCGCCGCCGCGCGTTTACCTCCGCTCAACTCCTGCGCGCGAGAAGCTTGCTGACAGTCGCCGATTGGCGCCGCGCCGCCGCGCGGGCCCGAGGAGCCGCGTCATGGTCTTCCTGCTCAAGAGCTTCGCCTGCATCGCCCTGGTTCTGTTCGCCCTGGGCTGGCGCGGCTTCGGCGCGCCGGACGCCGTGCCGGAAAGGTCTCTTCACGGCGCCGCGTCACGGGATGCGGCCGGCGCCGCGCGCCACGCAGCGGCGGCGGACCGCCCGCAAAACCTGGCTCAGGCGGGCGTGGATGCGCTGTTCTCCGCCGCCCGCGACAAATGTCTCGCCTCGCCGCGCGACTGCGCCGCGCTTCTGCAAAACCTGCCGTCCGCGCGGAGCGGCCGTTAACCTTTTGGCGTCCAAAAAGCGTTTGAGAGAGCTAAGCCGTTTCATAAACGGACATTTTTGCTCGTAATCAAAAAATTAACCATATTGGGTAATCTGGTTAACGAGCGCTTCCACGGCCGAACCGCTACCGCCGCAAATTCGCCGCAACGTCCTGTTGCGCCTTCCGCCAGTTCCAAGGAGACGGCCATGTCCGACGAATCACCCGCGCAACCCGACGACAACGTATTCCGGTCGGAGCTCGAGAATATTCAGGAGCAGTTGCGCTCCATCCGTGCGGAGCGCGACCGCCAGAACTTCGAAAAGGCGGAAATCGTCGCCAAGGCCAATGCCTACGCCAAGGAACGCGACGACCTGAAACAGGAGCTCGCCTCGGTTCTCTCCCAGCGCGACCAGATGATTGGCGACGTCGTCGCCGACCATGAGAAGAAGATCGCCGATCTCGTCTCGGAGCGCGACCGTCTGGCGCAGGAGAAGGCCTCCGCGACGGCCCTCATCCAGAGCATGACCCGTCTGGCCGACGACGCGAAGCGCCGCGCCGACGAGGCCGACGAGGAAATCGCCCGTCTGCGCGGGATCATCGACAACACGCCCTCGGCCGATCCGTTCGAACTGCTCTGGGCGATGGCCAGCGAGAAAACCAGGGCGGCGGTGGCCTGGGTGCGCAGCAAGATTCCGGCCGACAGCCCGATCCTGCCCTGGTACGACAAGACCATCGAAACCGTGACCGTCATCGGTTGCGCGGCCGTCAAGCTCACGCGTGAGTTCATCGCCTGGGCGACCCCGCGCGTCATCGCCCTCTCGAAGCAGGGCGTCGCCAAGGTCGAGGAGCTGCTGGCGAAGAAGTAGTCGGCCGCCCCTCATCCGACCGCGCGTTCCGGGTCCGCTTCTCCCCTTGAGGGAGCTGGCGGGCCGAGGCGCCGGATGAGGGCGGGCGGGGCCGTCGGGTTCACCAGCCCTTTCTTTTGGGGCCGGGCGCTGCTATCCCGGCGCGCATGAGCAGCCCCCACAAATTCGACAACATCCGCAACTTCTCGATCGTGGCGCATATCGACCACGGAAAGTCGACGCTCGCCGACCGGCTCATTCAGGAGACCGGGACGCTCGCCGCCCGCGAGATGGTCGAGCAGGTGCTCGACTCCATGGACATCGAGCGTGAGCGTGGCATCACCATCAAGGCCCAGACCGTGCGGCTGCATTACCGCGCCAAGGATGGGAAGGACTACATCCTCAATCTGATGGACACGCCCGGCCATGTCGACTTCGCCTATGAGGTCTCCCGCTCGCTGAAGGCCTGCGAGGGTTCGCTCCTCGTGGTCGACGCCTCGCAGGGCGTCGAGGCGCAGACGCTGGCCAATGTCTATCAGGCGATCGACGCGGGCCACGAAATCGTGCCGGTGCTCAACAAGATCGATCTGCCGGCGGCCGAGCCCGAGCGCATCAAGGAGCAGATCGAGGAAGTCATCGGCCTCGACGCCTCGGAGGCCGTGCTCATCTCGGCCAAGACCGGCATCGGCATTCCCGACGTGCTGGAGGCCATCGTCACCCGCCTGCCGCCGCCCCAGGGCGACGAAAAGGCGCCGCTCAAGGCGCTGCTGGTCGATAGCTGGTACGACGCCTATCTCGGCGTCGTCGTGCTCGTGCGCATTTTCGACGGCACGCTGAAGAAGGGCCAGAAGATTCAGATGATGGGCACGGGCGCCCATTACGAGGTCGACAAGATCGGCGTGTTCCGGCCCAAGATGCAGGACGTGGCCGCGCTCGGGCCGGGCGAGGTGGGATTCATCACCGCGCAGATCAAGCAGGTGGCCGACACGCGCGTCGGCGACACCCTCACCGACGAGCGCAAGCCCTGCGCCGAAGCGCTGCCGGGCTTCAAGCCGGCGCAGCCGGTGGTGTTCTGCGGCCTGTTCCCGGTCGACGCCGCCGACTTCGAGGATCTTCGCGCCGCGATCGGCAAGCTGCGCCTCAATGACGCGAGCTTCTCCTATGAGATGGAAACCTCGGCGGCGCTGGGCTTCGGCTTCCGCTGCGGCTTTCTGGGCCTGCTGCATCTGGAGATCATTCAGGAGCGCCTGCATCGCGAGTTCAATCTCGACCTGATCGCGACGGCGCCCTCGGTGGTCTACAAGATCCTGCTCACCAACGGCGATGAAATCGAGCTGCACAATCCGGCGGACATGCCGGATGTGGTGAAGATCGAGGAAATCAAGGAGCCGTGGATTCGCGCCACGATCCTCACGCCCGACGAATATCTCGGCTCGGTTCTGAAACTCTGTCAGGACCGGCGCGGCGTGCAGGCCGATCTCAATTATGTCGGCAAGCGCGCCATGGCCGTTTACGACCTGCCGCTCAACGAAGTGGTATTCGATTTCTATGACCGCCTGAAGTCGATCTCCAAGGGCTATGCGAGCTTCGATTATCAGCTCACCGACTATCGCGCCGGCGATCTCGTCAAGATGAGCATTCTCGTCAACGCCGAGCCGGTGGACGCGCTGTCCATGCTGGTGCATCGCACGCGCGCCGAGGGGCGCGGCCGTCAGATGTGCGAGAAGCTCAAGGAGCTGATCCCGCCGCATATGTTCCAGGTGCCGATTCAGGCGGCGTTGGGCGGCAAGATCATCGCCCGCGAGACCGTGCGCGCCTTCCGCAAGGACGTGACCGCCAAATGCTACGGCGGCGACGTGACGCGCAAGCGCAAGCTGCTGGAGAAGCAGAAGGAAGGCAAGAAGAAGATGCGCCAGTTCGGCCGCGTCGAAATCCCGCAGGAAGCCTTCATCGCCGCGCTGAAGATGGAAGAGTAGGGGCTCTCTGGAGCCTCTCTTTCTCCCGCTCTCTCACGGCGTGCGTCGCTCCCAAAAGAAAAGGCCCGGCTTTCGCCGGGCCTTTCCATTGACGGGCTTTGGAGCCCTGTCTCAGTAACGGGCGACCACCGGAGCCGGAACGCCCCAGTTGAAGTGATAGTTCACGCCAGCGCGGGCGATCACGCCCTGATAGTTGACGCGCACGGCGCCAATACCGCCCAGGCCGGCGCTGTTCAGCGCGTTGCTGACCGGCGCAGCGGCGAGGGTCGCCGTCGGAACGTTCATATTGCCCATGTTCCAGTAGATGCCTTCGGCCTTGATCGACCAGTTCGGCATGAACATCCACTCGAGGCCGCCGCCGACGTTCCAGCCGACAAGCGTCTGAGACTTGTTGCCGCCGCCAATCGACGTGTAGGTGAGCGAGGGGTTGATCACGTCGCGGTTGAAGTAGTTCGGCGTGGTCGTGAAGGAGTTGTCAAGCTGCGTCACGCCCGTATGACGCACATTGGCGTAGACGCCGCCATAGGTCAGACCGCCCGTCGCGTAAATGAGCATCGTGGGGGTCCAGAGGTAGCCAAGACGGCCGCGCACTGTGCCCATCCAGTCGACGCCGGCATTGATGCTCGTGCCGCCGATCGAGGTGGCCGTATTGGTCCAGGTGCCGGGGGAGCAGGAGTTGAAGAAACAGTTATACCCGGCGTTCGACACGCTCGAGATCCCCGACGCGCCGCCATGCGAGGTGCCGCGGATGCCCGTGCCCTGGATGTCAGCCTCGATGCCGATCAGGAAGTTCGGACCCCACTGGTAGTTATAACCAATCTGGCCGCCGCCGATGAAGCCGTTCTGATTGGCGTTGTTGAACGAGCCGGACTGGGCAAGGCCGGCGCCGGTCGCGAGGGTGCCGAAAACCGGATAATACCGCTGAGCCACATCCATGTTAGGCTGGGCAGCGCCCCTCTGGAAGCCCTGGAAGATGACCGCATCCTGGGCCCAAACGGCGCTCTGCGGATTGTTGTTGGTGCCGAAGCCGTAGCCGGCGTTCAGACCGGCGTAGAAGCCGGTCCACATCGGCGGCGGCGGCGGCGGCGGGGGAAGCATCGGCGGAGCCTTGCGCGTCGGCAGGTCGGCGGCGAGCGCGGTGCCAGCGGCCAGCGCCAGCGTCGCAACGGAGATGAGAAGTTTCTTCATTTAGCAATCCAGTATTTCGGGGAGCGCCCGCCAAAGCGGGCGTCCGGATGGTTGTGTCTTACCGCCTGCTAAAAGAAACGATTGCAACCGAATCGTCAAAGCACATGTGACGCTGTGTGTGACTTTTCGGAAAGGTGTCTCGGATATGCAACACAAATGATACGCTTGCGCTTCCTGTCGAGGTAACGGCCACGGGCCAGCCCAGAGCTGGGCAAGCCGCTGAATTCTCACGTGGAAAATTTACCGCTTGCCGTAGAGCGGTTCGTTGCGGGAGGGCCAAAGAAAAAGCCGGCTCTCCCACCGGCTTTTCCTCCGGCGCTCTGTTACGATGACGCCGCAACGCGCCGGTCAGCTCGTTTTCATCGCGCAGTAAACGTCGAGCGCCGCGATGAGACCGATCGTCAGCGCCGCGAGATTGTTGGCCTGCTGCACGCTCTTGTTCGTGCTGGCCATTTGCGGCGCGACGGCCGCCATGTCGAGCACATCGCCTGCCGCCCGCGCCCAGAGCCAGGCCGCCGGCCGCCGAGACAGCAGAATGCCGAGACCGGCGATCATCTCTCTCAGCCCGTAGGATTGCACGAGCCCGGCGCGGCGTTCCATTCCGAGCGGCGCCGCCACCTGTCTCGGCGCGAAAAACTCGAGAAGACCCAATCCGATCGAGAACCAGCCGAGGCCCGAGACGATCGTCTCGAGCGACGGGGCGGCGCGCGCGCTTTTGATCTGCGTCATGGTCTTTCCTTCCGCGGTTTGCGACTTCGCGTTTATCTGGCGCCGCCCTCCTGTCGGGACAGCCCCGCGCCGCGCGGTTTCGAATTGCCGCGCTGGCCCCGCCTTGGGCGCGCGCTAACTGGCTTCCTTGTTTCGTTTCCCTGGTCCGTTCTTACCAGCCATCAACGAGGGCGGCTCATGCCGGCGTTTGCGTCTCTCCCGAGGAGCCATTGCCTCTACGCAGGAATAGCGCTGTGCGCGTCCGTGCTGCACCCCGGATGGGCCTGCGCGCAGCAGACGCTCGCCGCGCTCGCGTCCGATGCGCGCAACTGGCCGATCGCCTCGCGCGACTACGCCAATACGCGCTTCAGCCCGCTGGACCAGATCAACACCGCCAATGTCGACAAGCTGAAACTGGCGTGGTCCTTCTCGGTCGGCGCCAATCGCGGGCAGGAGGCGGCGCCGCTTGTGATCAACGGAGTCATGTATGTCGTCGGTCCCTATGACGGGCCGCACCCCAACCAGGTCTTCGCGCTCGACGCCTCGACCGGCGACATCAGATGGTCCTATGCCCCGAAACCCGAGCCTGCCGCCAAAGGCGTGGCCTGCTGCGACGTGGTGAGTCGCGGCCTCGCCTATGACAATGGCAAGATCTTCCTCAATACGCTCGACGATTACATGGTGGCGCTCGACGCGAAGAGCGGCAAGGAACTCTGGGTCACGAAACTCGGCGACATCAATCTCGGCGAGACGATGACCATGGCGCCGCTCGCCGTGAAGGGGAAAGTCTTCGCGGGCAACAGCGGCGGCGAAATGGGCGTTCGCGGCTGGCTCACCGCCGTGGATCAGAACAGCGGCAAGATCGCGTGGCGCGCCTATTCGACCGGGCCGGATTCGGAAACGCTCATCGGCCCGGAGTTCAGCCCGCATTACGACTGGATGAAAGGCAAGGATCTCGGCGTCACGACCTGGCCGGCCGATCACTGGCGCACCGGCGGCGGCACGGTCTGGGGATGGCTCTCCTACGATCCGGAAACCAATCTTCTCTTTTACGGCACAGGCAATCCCGGCCCATGGAACTCCAATCAGAGACCCGGAGACAATCTCTGGACGAGCACGGTGTTCGCGCGCGACGCGGACACCGGCGCGGCCAGATGGGCCTATCAGATGAGCCCCCATGATCTGTGGGACCATGACGAAGTCAACGAGAACATGCTTCTCGACCTGCCGATTCACGACGCGCAACGCAAGGTGCTCGTCCATCCCGGCCGCAACGGCTACATGTATGTGATCGATCGCGCGTCCGGCGAGGTTCTGTCCGCTGATCCCTACGACACCATCACCGTCTACAAGGGCGTCGATCTCAAGTCGGGGCGGATCGAGCCAAATGACGCGCTGAAGCCCGTTCTCAACAAGACAGTTGAAAACATCTGCCCCGCGCCGCCCGGCGCGAAGGATTGGCAGCCCATGGCCTGGTCGCCGCGCACGCAGCTTCTCTACGTGCCGCATCAGCATCTCTGCGCGAATTTCAACGCCAGCGAAGTCAGCTATATCGCGGGCACGCCTTTCGTGGGAGCGACCGTCGATATGTACGCCGGCCCCGGCGGCCATCGCGGCGAGTTTCTGGCGTGGGATCCGGTCAAGCGCGCGAAGGCCTGGTCGGTGACCGAAAAGCTCCCCGTCTGGAGCGGCGCTCTCGTGACGGCCGGAGACGTCGTGTTCTACGGAACGATGGATCGCATGTTCAAGGCGCTGGACGCGCGGACGGGGCAAGTGCTCTGGCAGATTCGGGCGCCGTCCGGCTTTGTCGGACAGCCGGTCGCCTATGTCGGGGGTGACGGCGTGGAGTATATCGCCATTCTCTCCGGCGTGGGCGGATGGCCGGGCGTCATCGCCAGCGCCGAGATCGATCCGCGCGTGCGCAATTCTGCGCTCGGCTTTGTCGGCGCGACCCAGGATCTCCCGCTCTATACCGTCGGCGGCAGCACGCTGCTTGTTTTTTCTCTGGGCGACGCGAGCGTCCAGCATGCGACGCCAGCGCAATAAGGAGCGTCACGATGCGTCTTGCCAGCCTTGCCGCCCTCGTCGTGATCCTCGTAGCGCCGGCCGCCGTCGTGCAGGCCGATACGTTGCGGGTCTGCGCCGACCCCAACAACCTGCCGTTCTCGGACGACAAGGGGAACGGCTTCGAGAACAAGCTCGCCGAGCTCGTCGCGCGAGACATGGGCAAGACCGTCTCCTATGCGTGGTGGGCGCAGCGTCGCGGCTTCATCCGGAACACGCTCAAGGCCGGGCAATGCGACGTGGTCATGGGCGTGCCGGCCCATTATGGCCCTGTCGCGACGACGCGGCCTTATTATCGCTCCAGCTATGTCTTCGTCTCGCGTCAGGACCGCAACATTGACGTTGCGTCGCTGAAGGACCCGCGCCTGCATCAGCTCAAGATCGGCGTGCATCTCTTCGGCGACGACGGCATGAACGCGCCGCCCGCGCATGCGCTGGGCGAACAGGGCATTGTCGGCAATGTCATCGGCTACACGATCTATGGCGATTACCGTGACGAGACGCCGCCCGCGCGGTTGATCAAGGCGGTGGAAAGCGGCGAGGTGGAGCTCGCCGCCGCGTGGGGGCCGCTCGCAGGCTACGCCGCGCTGCATTCGCCTGTCCCGCTGCGCATCGTTCCCATCGCGGATACGAAGGACTTCGCGCCACTGGAATTCGCCTTCGACATTTCCATGGGCGTGCGCAAGGGAGACGTCGCGCTGCTCAGGAAACTCGACGACATCCTCCAGCGCCGGCGTGGCGACGTCGCCGCGCTGCTCGCACGCTATGGGGTTCCGATCGCCTCCGAGGCCCAGCGGTAAAGGAAAGGCCAATGAAAAGGCGGAGCCTCGAGAGTGTGGCCGTTCTACTTGCGCTGACGCTCGCACCGCAGGCCGCTGACGCGCGCCCCGCGCGACACGCGCCGGCGCCCCAGCAAGCGCCGCAGCCCGCCGCGCAGAACGGGACGCCGCCGCCTTCCAATCCGCCGCCGAGACAGACCGCGCCCATCGTGGCCTATGGAGCGCCGAGCCAATTGCTGGAGGCCCCTGTTTCCGCGCTGCTGCCCGGAAACACCGGCCCGAGGCCGCAAGTCGTCAATCCCGTCGAAAACAATCCCGAAGCAATTCAGCGCGGCATGAATTATTTCAACATGTTCAATTGCAGCGGCTGTCACGCGCCGAACGCCGGCGGCGGCATGGGACCGTCGCTCAGCAATCGCTTCTTCATCTACGGCGGCGCGCCGCAGAATGTGTATCTGAGCATCTACCAGGGGCGCCCCAACGGCATGCCTTCATGGGGCGCCATGCTGCCCGAAGAGATCATCTGGGATCTTGTCGCCTATATTCGCAGCATCAGCAGCGAGCCGACGCGCGCATGGGGTCAGACCTTTTCGCACGAGGCGTTCTCGATCGAGCAGGTTCCGGCGGAATTTGCGAAGACCGCGACCCCCTGGAGCGAGACGGAGCGATTCAGCTTCGGCCAAAAGCCCAACGGGAAGCGCTGATGCCAACGCCCGCCTATCCGCCCATGAATTACCTGCAGGCGTTTGGCGGCAAGGCGGAGACGATCGCGCTTCTGACATGGGCGCTGCTTGCCCTCTCCATCGCCGTCGTCGCCATCATCGCGCTGCTGACCGCCGCTGGCGTCGCGATGCGGCGCGCCGCGTTCTCCGCCGAAGAGACAGGGCGCGAGCCGGTCGTGAGGCGAAGCGGCGGCCTGTCCTGGATCACGGTTGGCGTTGCGCTCTCCACGCTGGCGCTCTTCGGCTCCATGGCGTGGAACGCCTATACAATGGCGGCCATCAACAAGCCGCCGCGCGAGCCGGCGCTCACCCTCGAGGTGATCGGCCATCAATGGTGGTGGCAATTCCGCTACAAGAGTGATGAGCCGGCGCAGGTGTTCGACACCGCGAACGAAGCGCATATTCCGACGGGCGTTCCGGTGCGGCTCGAGGTTCACACCGAAGACGTCATTCATTCCTTCTGGATTCCCGCGCTTGGCGACAAGCTCGACCTCATCCCCGGCCAGACCAATGTGAGCTGGTTCGAGGCGGACAGGCCCGGCGCCTATCGCGGACAATGCGCGGAATATTGCGGCCGCCAGCACGCCCATATGGCGGTCACGGTCATCGCGGAGCCGCCGGAGGCGTTCGAGGCCTGGCGCAAGGCGCAAGTGCAGCCGGCGCAAAAGGCGCAGGGCGAACTGGCGACCGGAGAGGCGTCGTTTCTCGCGCGCTGCGGCGTCTGTCATAGCGTGCGTGGCACTCTGGCGGGAGGGAAGCTCGGTCCGGACCTGACGCATCTGATGAGCCGGGGAGCTCTCGCCGCCAACACGCTGCAAAACACCACGGCGACCCTGACCGGCTGGATCGCCGATCCCCAGCGCGTCAAGCCCGGCGCCAGAATGCCAACTCTGGATTTGCAGGCGCCGGAACTGACCAATATCCGCCGCTATCTGCAAACGCTCAAATAGGGAGCCGCTCATGGCCGTCGTCGAAACCGACCGCTCCCAACAGGTGCAGCGCGCGGACGAAACGACCACGCTGAAGCTCGCAGCCCTCTGGGCCGGAGAGCGCGGGCTGCGCGGATGGTTCTCGACAGTGGATCACAAGGAATATGGGAAGCGCTATATCGCGACCGCGTTCCTGTTCCTCATTCTCGGCGGGCTCGAAGCGCTGGTCATGCGCCTGCAACTCGCTGGCCCGAACAAGACGCTGCTGACGCCCGAGCAATACGATCAGCTCTTTTCCATGCACGGGCTGACCATGATCTTTCTCTACGCCCAGCCGGTTCTCTCCGGCTTCAGCGTGTTCCTGTTTCCGCTGATTCTCGGCACGCGGGACATGGTCTTTCCGAGACTCAACGCCTTCTCCTACTGGATTTATTTATTTTCCGGGCTCTTCATCTATGCAGGCTTTCTGGTCGGCTACGGCCCGAACGACGGCTGGTTCAACTATCCGCCCTATGCGCTGAAGCCCTATAATCCTGGCCCCAACATGGATTTCTATGCATTGGGGATGATCCTGTTCGGCGTGTCCTCGACAGCCGGCGCGACGAACTTCGTCGTGACCTTCCTGCGCGCGCGGGCGCCGGGCATGTCGATCAACCGCGTGCCGATCCTTGCCTGGGGCACGGTGACGACGTCTTTCGGCATTCTCTTTTCCGTTCCCGCCGCCAGCCTCGCCTTTTTCATGCTCTGGACGGACAGGCAATTCGGCACGCATTTCTTCGACACGGCGGGACGTGGCCAGCCGCTCTTGTGGCAGCATCTCTTCTGGATCTTCGCGCATCCCTGGGTTTATGTCGTCGTGCTTCCCGCCATGGGCATTGTTTCGGACGCGCTGCCGATCTTCTGCCGCCGCCCGCTTGTCGGCTATACGGTGGTCGTGCTGGCGACGGTCGCAACGATGGTCATGGGCTTCGGCGTGTGGTTGCATCACATGTTCGCGACCGGCATTCCCTTCCTGGCGCTGTCCTTCTTCAGCGCGGCCTCCTTTGTCATCACGGTGCCCAGCGCCGTGGCGGTCTTCGCCTGGATCGCGACGATCTGGACTGGCCGTCCCGTTCTCTCGACGGCCTTCCTGTTCTTCGCGGGATTCATTGTCATGTTCGTGATCGGCGGCGTCTCGGGCGTCATGACCGCCGCGGCGCCATCAGATCAGCAATTGACGGACACTTACTTTGTCGTCGCGCATATTCACTATGTGCTGATCGGCATCAATGTCCTCGCAGTGATGGGCGGGCTCTATGTCTGGTTCCCGAAGATGACGGGCCGTCTGCTGGATGAGCGGCTCGGACGGTGGAATTTCTGGACGGTCTTCATCGGCTTCAACCTGGCCTTCCTGCCCATGCACTGGACGGGGCTCGCAGGCATGCCGCGACGGATTTACACTTATCCCCAAGGATTGGGCTGGAGCACGGTCAATCTCGTGACCACGATCGGGGCCTTCATTCTCGCGGCGGGGGTCCTGCTTCTTCTCGTGAATGTCCTGATCAGCCGGCGCCGGGGGACAATCGCCGGGCCTGATCCCTGGGGCGGCCCGACGCTCGAATGGACGATGGCTTCGCCGCCGCCTGCCTATGACTTCGCCGTCATTCCGGTGGTGGCGAGCCGGCATCCGCTTTGGGAGGAGGCGCTTCAGGAGGGCGAGGACCGCTCGTCGCTCACGCGCGGCCTGGTTCTCGACAACGGCAAGGAGATGCTCGCCACCACCGCGCTCGACGCCGAGCCGGACGCCATCCAGAAGATGCCCGAGGATTCACTGGCGCCGCTCCTGACCGCGCTAGCGGCGACGGCGCTCGGCGCCGCTGCCCTGGCGCATGCGTGGTACGCCGCCGGGCTCGTCTTTCTCATTCTCCTGGCCGCTCTTCTTTTCTGGCTGTGGCCGCGTCGTGAACTCGGTCAGGTCGCGGAGAAGCCTCATGTCTGATCAGGCGCTGGAGAGACGCGGCCTTCCGGTCGGGAGCGTCGGCCACAAAGCCTTCGGCTGGTGGGGAATGATGACGGTGATCATGACGGAAGGATCGCTGTTCGCCTATCTGCTGTTCAGCTACTATTACTTCGTCGTTCAACACGGGCGCGTCTGGATTCCCGAAACCCCGAGCCTGAAGCTGGCGGCGCCCAATACGGCGATCCTGCTGCTGAGCAGCCTTTTCGTGTGGTGGGGGGAGCACAGCGCCGCGCGCAACCAGAGAGGCCGACAGGCGGCCGGACTCGCCATCGGCCTGGCGCTCGGCGTCGTCTTTCTCATTATCCAGACCTACGAATGGCGCGAGAAATCCTTTACTGTTGCGTCGACCTCCTACGGCTCGTCCTATTTCATCACCACGGGTTTCCACATGGCGCATGTGCTTTTCGGCGCCCTGATGCTTGCGGCTGTCCTGATCTGGTCGCTCATGAACTATTTCGACGCAAACCGACATGCGGCCCTTTCGATCGCCGCCATCTATTGGCATTTCGTCGATGTGGTCTGGCTGGCGATCTTCTTTACCTTCTATCTCACGCCCTACATAGGATGACGCGATGCCGAGAGAGATCATGACTTCCTACGGCGTCGGCCATCCCGCCCCGCATCGCGGGCGCATCGCGAACGCGCTGCTCTTTGCCGCGCTGCTCGCCGCGCCGCTGGCGTGGTCGGCGCAGTTGCTTCTGAATTACGGGCTCGCAAGTCACGCCTGCTTTCCGCAGACGAGGCCAAAGGCGGCGCCGGGACCAGGCTGGGAATGGCTCCATTCCGCGCTGCTCGGAATCAATCTCGTCGCTCTCGCGATCGCAATCGCCGCGACGGTCATCTCACTGTTCATCTGGCGCCGGACAAGCGATGAGGCGCATGGCGGCCATGAGCATCTCATCGAGGCGGGCGAGGGGCGCACGCGCTTTTTTGCGGTCTGGGGAGTTTGGTCGGGCGTGTGGTTCATCATCCAGATTCTCTTCGGCACAATCGCAGCCGTCGGAGGCATCGGATGCGGAAGCTGATCGTGCTTGCCTGCGCAGCCGCCGGCTTTGTGACGCCGGCCGCCGCCCACGCGGACGCAGCGTTCGCGCAAGCGCATCGTCAAGCCTTCGCGCTCGGCGCCGTGCTGTTGCTCACGCTCTCCTATGCCGCCGGCGCTCTGTCGCTTTTCAAGCGCGGGACCGTTCGGCGCCTGATCGGGACGCGGCGCTTTCTCGCCTTCCTCCTGGCGGTTCTTCTTCTCACGGCGTCGACGGCGTCACCTTTCGCGCAGGCAAGCGAGCGTCTCTTCGCAACACATATGACGCAGCACCTTCTGCTCATACTCATCTGCGCGCCCCTGCTCGTGGCGGCGCATGCGACGGTCGTCATACAGAGAGCTTATGCGCCGCTGTTGCAGACAGCGCCGTTTCGCGCCTTGCTGAAGGCCGGCGGATTTGTTGCGACGCCAGTCGCTGTTTGGTTCTGGTTCACAGGCCTCTTTCTCCTGTGGCACGTCCCGGCGCTTTACGCCTGGGCGCTGAGCGGCGCGTTCGCCCATGCGCTGGAGCATCTCAGCTTTTTCTTCGGCGCTTACGCCTTCTGGTCCGTTGTGATGGCGCCGTCGGGACGTCATGCGCTGGGTTATGGCGGGCGGCTTCTGTTTGTCCTCAGCGCGGCGCTGCTCAGCGGATTGCCCGGCGCCCTCATCGCCCTGTCGTCGCGGCCTCTCTATGTAAAGGACGCAGACGCCCTGGCGCGGCTGGGCCTCACGCCGCTTGAAGATCAGCAACTCGCCGGGCTCGTCATGTGGATACCCGGCGGCCTCGCCTATATCGTGGCCATTCTGCTCCTTTTGCTGGCGTGGATGCGAGAGGCCGAGCGCAGAGCGTTGCGGAGGTCACGTGGCGCCGGGCTCACTGTCATCGGCGCCGTGCTGCTGTCGCCGATGCTCTCCGGCTGTGACGCGCCGACGTCGGCGCGTCTCGGCGCGGCGGCGGCGCAGGCTTATGAGAGTGGCGGCGATCCGCGCAAGGGCGCCGAAGATATCGCCGCGATCGGCTGTGGCGTCTGTCACACCATTCCCGGCGTCACTGGCGCCATTGGCCTCGTCGGCCCCCCACTCAGTCAGATGGGGCGGCGCGTCTATATCGCGGGCCTGCTGAGAAACACGCCCGACAATCTGCGAATGTGGCTCAAGAACCCGCAGAAGATCGTGCCCGGCAATGTGATGCCGGATATGGGCCTCACCGATGAGCAGAGCCGTGATATCGCCGCTTATCTTTATACGTTGAAGTGACGTGCGGCGATCGGTTTCGCGTGACCGCGCGTTAGGTGCGTGAAGGCAAGGCGCGAAACCCATGTCGGAAACCGAAGCTCTTGAAAACCGCCCTTCCGGGGTCGTCGATCGCGTCGGAGACCGGTCGCCAGCCAAGTCGACGCTGCGGCATGCCGCAACGGTCGGAATCGGCGTCATCGCCGTGATCACACTTGGCGCGGCCGGATATCTCTACTGGGATCATGCGTCGCATTTCGAGAGCACGGACGACGCCTTCATCGACGCGCGCCAATCGTCCCTCACGCCCAAGGTCACCGGCTATATTGTCGCCGTTCCGGTGACAGATAACCAGCATGTCGAGGCCGGCGCGGAAATCGCGCGCATCGATCCCAAGGATTATCGCATCGCGGTGGACAAGGCGCAGGCCGAGCTCGCCTCGGCTCAGGCCAGCGTGCAGAATCTCGAAGCCCAGGTCGCCGCGCAGGAGGCGCAGATCTCGGCGTCACAGGCGAATGTTCGGCAGTCATCGGCGGCCCTGCGTTTCGCGCAGCAGGAGGCCGCGCGCTCTCAGGCGCTGGCGCAAAGAGGAACAGGCACGGTCCAGCGTGAACAGCAGGCGTCTTCCGCGCTTCAGCAGGAGCAGGCGCGGCGGAAAGGCGCCACCGAGACCGTGGAGGCCGCGCGCGCAAAGGTGGGCGCGCTGGAAGCGCAGCGCGCGAGCGCGGAGGCGGATGTCGCTCGCGCACGCGCGCAACTCGATCGTGCGCGGCTCGATCTCTCCTACACATCGGTGACCGCGGCGGAGCCCGGCCGCGTCGTTCGCCTGACCGCGGCGGTCGGGCAATTGGCGCAGACGGGATCGAGCCTCGCCATGTTCGTGCCGGATCGGATCTGGGTGACGGCGAACTACAAGGAGACGCAATTGACCAGCATGCGTCCCGGTCAGCCTGCCGACATTCGTATCGATGCGTATCCGGACGTTCCGGTCAAGGGAACCCTGGTCAGCATTCAGCCGGGCTCCGGCACGGCGTTCTCATTGCTTCCGGCGGAAAATGCAACGGGCAACTATGTCAAGATCGTGCAGCGCGTGCCAGTGAAGATCGCCCTGCGCGAGGTTCCGCCTCTCACGCTCGGCCCCGGAATGTCCGTCGTCCCGACAATCCGCGTCAATCCTTCGCCCTCGCTTTACGAGCAATTGATGGAACGCCTGTGACATCAGCAGGACAGGCGGCCGCAAATCCCTGGCTCATCGCGGTTGTGGTCGCCGTCGCGACCTTCATGGAGGTGCTCGACACCACCATCGCCAATGTGGCGTTGCCCTATATTGCGGGCGGCATGGCGGTCTCCCCGGATGAAGCCACATGGGTCGTGACGACCTATCTCGTCGCCAACGCCATTGTTCTGACGGCCAGCAGCCATCTCGCCAAAGCCATGGGTCGCAGGCGGTTCTTCATCATCTGCCTTGCGCTGTTCTCGGCCAGCTCGCTTCTGTGCGGCATGGCCTGGAGCATTCGCTCTCTGCTCTTCTTTCGCGTCTTGCAAGGTTTGGGCGGCGGCGGCATGGTGCCGGTTTCCCAGTCAATCCTGGCAGACGCCTTTCCGCCGGAGAAGCGCGGGCAGGGCTTCGCGCTGTTCGGCATCGCCGTGGTCGTCGCGCCGGTGATCGGGCCAACGCTTGGCGGATGGCTGTCGGATAGTTGGTCCTGGCACTGGTGTTTCCTGATCAACGTGCCTGTCGGGCTCCTTTCGGTCGCGCTGATCATGATGGTCGTGCCGGAAACGCCGGCGATGGACGGCGACATCGCCTTCGACTCGGTTGGCTTTCTGCTGGTCTCGACCTTCCTGGGGTCACTTGAGGTCGTGCTCGATCGCGGCCAAATCGAAGACTGGTTTTCGTCGAACTTCATTCTTTTCTTTACCGCCCTGGGTGGGCTCGCCTTCATCCTGATGATTCCCTGGGAGGCCGCGCACAGGAGGCCCGTGGTCGATGTCCGCATGATCGCCACGCGGCAGTTCGGCTCCTGCTTTTTCGTGATGATGGCCATCGGCGCGATTCTGATTTCCACGACGCAGATGCTGCCGCAACTCTTGCAGTTGAATTTTGGTTATACGGCGATGCTGGCGGGGCTCGTTCTTTCGCCGGGCGGCCTCGTGACCATGGTGATGATGCTGATTGTCGGGCGGCTGTCAGGGCGCGTGCAGCCGAAATATCTGATCATGACTGGCGCGGCGGTTGTCGCGCTTGCGATGTATAATCTGACCTCCCTCTACAGCGATCTCGACTTCTGGTTCTTCGCGCGCTCTCGCATTTACATCGGGGTCGGCCTGCCGCTGATCTTCATCCCGATCACAACCGCGTCCTATGACGGGATTCCGCCAGACAAGGTGGATCAGGCGTCGGCGCTCATCAATGTGGCGCGCAACGTGGGCGGATCAATCGGCGTCTCGCTGGCCCAGAATGTGCTGGCGCACCGGCAGCAGTTTCACATGAGCCATCTCGCGCAGGCGGCCACGACGTCTAATATAGAGTATCAGGTTACGCTGAATCGCATGATCGCCTATTTCCTTTCGCTGGGAAACTCGACGACGGTTGCGCGGCGTCAGGCGACGGAATGGATCGCGCGGCAGATCCAGTCGCAGGCGTCGCTCCTTGCCTATATCGACGTCTTTCACACGCTCATGCTGCTGGCGGCGCTTGTGATTCCACTGGCGCTGATTCTGCGGCGCGTGAAACTCGGCGCCGTTCCGGCGACGGCGCATTGAGGGCAAAGGCGGTTTGTCTGGTCAACGACCGCCCGCGTGCTTTCTGACACAGGCGTCAAAGGCGTTGTCTGCTTCAAGAGCCGATTTTGGGTTGGCGTAAATCCCCAGGGATGCGGGATCATTCGGCTGCGTGGAAAGATGGCGGCGCCGGGCGACCGCTCTCTGAGAGGCCAGGGCGCAGTTGAAACCGTTTTCCTGGACTCTCTGCATCTGATGCGCGCGGGCGAGCGTCGCGGTGGGGGAAAGGAGCGCGGACACGAGCAAGGCGATGCAAGCGACTCTGATCGATCGCGCATTGTACCGTCTGTCCGGGTTCCAGATGAACATGAGCGAGGTCATCCTGCATTCAACCTGTGGCGCGGGGTCATTTGGCGCAGCATCGGCTCTTCTACAACGAGACCGTGCGTCCCGCCATGACAAAAATCGACGGAAGACCGCTGTTCCGGTTGCCAAACCGGGAAGGCTTCTAAAGTTTCCATTGCATCAGGATCAGGAGGGGTTCGCCATGTCCGCAGCGTTTGAAAATGGCGACGCCCCCGTCGCCGTCGTCACCGGCGCTTCGGCCGGTGTCGGAAGGGCGATCGCCGTCGCCTTCGCGCAACGTGGCTATCGGGTGGCGCTTCTGGCGCGCAGCCCCGAGGGGCTCGAGGGCGCATTCGCGGAGGTCTCGCAATTGGGTGGGGAGGCGTTCGAACTCATCGCGGACGTCTCGAAGCCGGATGACGTCTTCGCCGCGGCGGAGGCCGTCGTCGCCCGCTGGGGACGCATTCACGTCTGGGTGAATGATGCGATGGAGACGGTGGTCGGTCCCGTGGACATGATCACGCCCGAGGAGTATCGCCGCGTCACGGAGGTCACGTATCTCGGGGTTGTCCATGGCACGCTGGCCGCGCTGCGCCACATGCGGCCGCGCGACGAAGGACATATCATTCAGATTGGCTCCGCGCTCGCCTATCGCGCCATTCCGCTTCAGTCCGCCTATTGCGCGGCGAAGTTCGCGATCCGCGGTTTCACCGACTCGCTGCGCGCCGAGCTGCTTCATGACAACAGCCGCATCAGGTTGACGATGGTGCAGCTGCCCGGCGTGAACACGCCTCAGTTCGACTGGTCGCACATGCATTTTGACCGGCGCCATCAGCCGATCGGCGAAGTCTACGAGCCAGAGGCCGTCGCGCGCGCCGTGGTCGAGGCCGTGCAAGCCTGGCGGGCGCCTCGGGAGCTGTGGCTCGGCGCGCCGACGGTGCAGTCGATCATCGGACAGATGTTCGCGCCGGTCTTTCTCGACCGCTATCTGGCGCGCAACGCCTATGAGCAGCAAATCTCGAACGATCCCGTACGGCCCGGCGACCCGGATGAATTGCTCGGTCCCGATCATCATGATCATGGTGCGCGTGGGCGCTTTTCGGCCGCTGCGAAAGACAGCTTGATCGCTGTCGATCCGGCCTATCTGCGGGGAGGCGCGGTGGTCGCCGGGATCGGCTTGCTCGCCGGCGCCTATCTCTGGGGACGCGCCTCGCGCGCCGCGAGCCGAAAGACACTGATGTGAATGACAGGCGCGGCAGGCACGTGATGAGAGAGGGGTCCTCGGATGTGGAGGTCGCCATCCCCGCGCACGCCGCGACTGGCGAAAGCCCCACCTGGTGCGCGCGGGAGGAGGCGCTGTACTGGATCGATATCGAAGAACCCGCGCTGCATCGGTTTCGGCCGTCAACAGGCGTCGATGAAAGCTGGGAGACGCCCTCGGAGATTGGAGCGTTCGCGCTCTGCGAAAGCGGGGCGGTTATCGTGGCGCTGCGGACGGGCCTTGCAAAACTCCAGCCGGACGCGGGCGTCTTCGAGCCGCTGTGCGCGCCGCCATTCAATCCGTTGAGACACCGGTTCAACGATGGCAAGTGCGACGCTCTGGGACGGTTCTGGGTCGGTACGATGTACGAGCCTTTGCGCGGGCAGAGCACAGCGACGACGGAGGCGCGTCCATTGGGCTTCTACCGCCAGGAGGCGGCCTTTCAGAAGCAGGGCGCAGACGCGGTGATTCCGAATGGCCTGGCGTGGAGCCCGGACACGCGGACCATGTATTTCAGCGACAGTCACGCCCGCAGCATCTGGGCCTTCGATTACGACGTGCACAGCGCCGCTCTTTCCGGGCAGCGGCTTTTTGCGCGGTTCGACGAGGCGGATGGCGCGCCCGATGGCGCCTCGGTCGATGAAGAGGGTTTTTACTGGTGCGCGCTCTATGGCGGAGGGCGCGTGTTTCGCCTGGCGCCGGATGGACGCATTGATCGGGAGGTCAGGCTGCCCGTGAGTCAGCCAACCATGTGCGCTTTTGGCGATGCAGATCATGCGACGCTTTACATCACCTCGGCGGCGCATGGCGTCGACGAAACCGATGCGGGCGCCGTCTTCCGGTGTCGTCCGGGCGTCAGGGGACTGCCGCCCGCACTCTTTGCCGACGGGTGATCCATGCGCCGAATGTCAGACCAGCCAGCCTTTCGGGACAGCGCGCCGGTCGAGGCGGCGGCCGTGGGCGCCTCGCTCGACCCGACGCCCGCGACGGAGAACGGATCGCCTCGGCGGTCCTATTATGCGGGGCGGACTCTCGAACGCGCTCGCACGATCGAGGATCTGCGCAGGATGGCGCATCGCCGCCTGCCGGCCTTCGCCGTCGAATATCTGGAGGGTGGGGCCGAGGAAGAGGCGACGCTTCAACGCAACCTCGCGGCGCTGGCCGGCTATCGGCTGCTGCCGAGGGCGCTCGTCGATGCTTCGCATCGCGATCAAAGCATTTCCTTGTTTGGCCGCTCGACGCCGTTGCCTTTCGCGATCGCGCCAACTGGACTGAACGGAGTCTTCTGGAAGGACGCGGATGTGCTGCTGGCCCGCGCGGCGGCGCGGGCGGGGGTCCCCTTCATCCAAAGCACCATGTCGAATGATCGCATGGAGGATGTGGCGGCCGTCCCCAATCTCAGACACTGGTGGCAACTCTATGTGTTCGGTCCGAAAGAGATCCGGGACTCGCTCATCGCGCGGGCGGAGCGTGCGCAATGTGAGGCGCTGGTCCTCACGGTGGACGCGCAATTCTATGGCGATCGGGAATGGGAGCAAAGACGCTTCGCGCATCCGGGCAGGCTCACGATCGGGTCCGTTCTTGATGCGGCGCTGCATCCCCGTTGGGCCTTGACCACCTTGTCAGGCGGCATGCCGAGCTTTGCGAATGCTATCGACTGGGTTCCAAAGGACCACCGCGGGTTCTTCGAAAGCGCCTTCTGGATTCGCGCCAATATGGATCATGCGCTCGACTGGGCGGAAGTCGCGCGCTTGCGGGGGCTGTGGCCGAGAAAGTTCCTCATCAAGGGTGTCCTCGATCCGCGCGACATGGAGCGCGCGGCGGACATCGGCGCGGACGGAGTCATTTTGTCCAATCATGGCGGGCGCCAGCTCGATTGGACGGTTTCGGGCCTCGACATGCTGCCGGAAGCGCGCCGGCGTGTGGGGGATCGGCTGACGGTGCTGGTCGACGGCGGCTTCCGCCGGGGAACGGATGTGCTGAAAGCGCTGGCGCTCGGCGCCGACGCCGTTCTTCTGGGCCGCGCGACGCTCTATGGCCTTGCTGCGGCCGGGCAGGAGGGCGCCGAACGCGCGATCGATATCCTGCGCGAGGAGATCGATCGCGACCTCGGCCTCCTCGGCGCCCCGTCGGTCAAGGCCATGAGCCCGGATTTTCTCACGCGCTAGAAAGCGCGCCACTCGCGGCGAGGCGGGCGATTCTGTCGGCCGCACGGCAGGCGAGGGCCTGAATGGTCAGCGAGGGATTGACGCCCCCGCATGTCGGGAACAGTGAGCCGTCGCAAATCCACAGATTGGGAATCTCCCAGCTCCGTCCGTCCGCGTCGACGACGCTCGTCTCCGGATCGGCGCCCATGCGACATGTGCCGAGAAGGTGACTCGTATCCTTGTCATTCGTCCAGATGTCATAGCCGCCAGCGGCGGCGAGCATCTCGCTCATGAAGCGGAGGGCGTGGCGTTGCAGCCGCCGGTCGTTCTCGGAATAGGAGAAGGTGACAATCGGAATGCGAAGGCCAAACTGGTCGGTCTCATCGGCGAGCGTGACGCGGTTTTGCAAACGCGGCTCCGTCTCGGCGACGGGGACGAAGCCGGCGACGTGATTATATTTCCGCATCTCCTCCCGGAGCGCGGCGCCCCACAGGCCGCGCGTGGTCGCAAGCGTCTGCGCCCAGGCCATGGGCAGGGGACCCTGACTCATGAAGGCGTAACCGCCCACAAAATCCTTGCCGTCGTCCACATAGTTCCAGTGTTCCGTCACCGCCATGTTGGGCGGCCCCTTGTACCATCGTATCTCCTCGTCAAAGGTCGCCCACGCGCCGGGGCCGGCGTGGGTCGTCAGATGCGTCCCGACGAGTCCGGAGCCGTTGGCCAGACCTTTCGGGAACAATGGGCAGGCGGAATTGAGCAGCAAGCGCGGCGTTTCGATCGCATAGCCGGCGACCACGACATGGCTGGCGCGCTGGAAGCGCCACGCGCCCTCGCGGACATATTCGACCCCTGTCACGCGGCCGTGCGGATCGGTTCCGATGCGGCCGGCCATGGCGAGGTCGCGGATTTCCGCGCCCGCCGCGAGGGCGCGCGGCGCCCAGACCGTCAATGCGCTTTGCTTGGCGTTGGTCGAGCAGCCGTAATTGCAAAAGCCCCGGTAAACGCAGGGCGGCGACTTGCCTCTTGGCGCGGAGACGGTGGTCAGCGGCGTCGCGGCCCATTGCACGCCGAGCTTTTCTGAGCCGCGCGCCAGCACGAGCCCGGCGGCGTTCACCTCATGCGGCCGATACGGATACCGCCGTCGCGGCGGTCCCCAGGGATACGCCACGGGGCCGGACACTTTCAGCGCCTCTTCCGCCTCTTCGTAATAGGGCGCAAGCTCTTCGTAGCTCAGCGGCCAGTCGAAGCCATAGCCGAGACCACTGCGGCATTTGAACCATTCGGGCCGGAAGCGCAACGCGATCATGCTGTAATGAACAGTCGAGCCGCCGACCCCGCGCCCGCAATTATTGCCGCCGAGCGCAATTGGGTCCTCGCCGTCGATGATCCGGTCGTCCGTCCAGTAGAGCACTTGCTGCGCGAGTTCATCGGACGCAAAATCATCGAGCGGTCGCCAGAAGGGGCCGGCTTCCAGAACGACGACGGAAAATCCCGTTTCAGCGAGGCGGCAGCCGAGTGTCGCGCCGCCGGCGCCGGCGCCGACGATGAGAAAATCGACGGCCTCGGCGTCCGCATATTCACGCATCGGCGTCCAGCCGCCGGGCGTGAAGACATCGGGCGCCCGGCCATTTCTCGCGCGCGGCTCCTCAAGGCTCATCGCCGCTCCTTTGCTTCCCACGGGTCGCGCGAGTCGAAGCCGAGACGCACATAGCCGCGAGGACTCGCCGGACCGCCGAAGCCGATATCGCTCCATGCGAGCGGGTGAGCATAAGCGAGACCCGCAACCGTCTTGAGCAACGTATCCGAGAAGAACGTCGCGGGATCGACACCGGACCACAAGGTTGCGTCGGTCTCTCCCGCCTGCACCGCGCGCAGCGTCTTGTCCCGGTCCGCAATCGCCAGCGCGACAAAGGGGGCGCCGCAGAGACGTCTCGCCTCCGCGTCGATGGCGATGAGTCCGGCTCGCCAGTTCTGCTGAAAGGGAGGCGCGCTCGCGCCGCGAAAGCCCTCACCGAGATTGCGTCCGACGCGATCGTCGATCCATCGCGCCAGCATTGCCGGCGCCAGTCCGGGCAGGGGCGGCGCGAGCCGCTCGACGATGGCCTCGAGAAGCGACAGTTCCGGCTCCGAAAAGAATTTGCGCGCGGGAAGGTCATGCAGGCGGTCGGCCAGAACCCTGCGTGTGACGGCGTCGAAGGACGGCGAGTCCCACTTTGCGAGCACGTCATAGCCCGCGTAGTCTGGCAGGGCGTCACGGCGCCTGGCGATCTCGCGCATGCGCGTCCCTTTCAATGAGCGAGAGTGACGCGAGGCCCGCCAGAGAAAGCGCCGAAAAGCTCGGCGGCGCCGGCAGCGGCGGGCCGTCAATGAGATTCTGGCTCCAGTTGCGCCAGCCTCCCATGGCGCGCGCGACGCCGTAGGCGTGGAAGCCCATGCCGATCACGCCCAGCGTCGCGCTCATCCAGAGCCATGCGCGCGTGAGCGGATGTGACGTCGCCGGGGGCTCGACGGAAGCCTTGACCAGAAGCGTTGCGCCGACAGGAGGCAGAACGACAGGCGCATACATCGCCGGATTCTGAAAGGCGCCTCTGAAATGGAAGAGGGCGACCTCGCCGACCGTGCCCGCGAGCGCGATGCCTGTCAGCGCGGCGAGCGCGCGGCCGGCCGGCAGGCCAAGGAGGCGCGGTGTTTCCGAGCGTTGCATTGCGAGCCGCTCGGCGGCGAGACCAATCAGGCCACAAACCGACAAGGCGGCCGGCGCGCCGAGCGGCGCGCCATAAAACAGATTGAGCCAGCTCAGCCCGCCCGGCCGCTTGAAGATATTGTAAATGTGAAAGGACAAGCCGATGGCGCCGACGCCGATCGACAGGCGATAGGATGTCTTCCGGAAAGCGTAAGCAGCGGGGGACGCGGCGGCCGCGCCTTCCACGGCCGAGCCCAGCGCCAGCGCGGAGCTCAACAATGGCGCGAACATTCCGGGGTTCTCGAAGGAGCCGCGATAATGTTCGAGCGCGCTGTCGGCCAGAACGGACGCCGCGAGCAGCGCCGCCGACCCATGAAGCGTCCGCGCCTGTGAATCAGCTCCCGGCGCCGACGTGGAGGGGCCGGTCTGCTTCACCGCGCTCGCCGCGCGCCATGCCGCGCCCGCGACGGCGCCGAGCACAAGGGCGCCGAGGAACGCGGGAGCCGGCCGCGTCGTCACTTCTTGTCGCCGGCGGGCAGAATAGGGGCAAGGATTTGTCGCGCGGCTCCGATGATCAATGCGCCCTCGTCGGGATCGCCCTTGAACAGCGTCGCCGCGAAGTTGCGCGCCTGCTCGAAGGAGATATGCGCGGGCAGCGGCGGAACCTCGGGGTCCGTCTTCACCTCCAGCACAACGGGCGTATCCGACTGGAGCGCCTCGTCCCAGGCGCTGGCGAGGCGGGACGGGTCGTCGACAAAGATGCCCTTCAGCCCGATCAACTCGGCGAAGCGGTGGTAGGGAACGTCCGGGATATTCTGCGTCGCTTCGAATTTCGGATTGCCCTGCATGACGCGCTGTTCCCACGTCACCTGATTGAGGTCCTCATTGTTGAAGACACAGCAGATCCATTTCGGATTTTCCCAGTCTTTCCAGTATTTCGCCACCGTGATCAGCTCGGCCATATTGTTCATCTGCATGGCGCCGTCGCCAACGAGCGCAATCACGGGGCGATCCGGATGCGCGAATTTCGCCGCGATCGCGTAAGGCACGGCGGCGCCCATGGACGCGAGGCCGCCCGACAGCGAGCACATCATTTGGCCTCGGATTTTCACGTCGCGCGCGTACCAGTTGGCGCAGGAGCCGGAGTCGCAGGTGATGATGGCGTTCTCGGGCAGGCGGGGCGAGAGCTCCCATGTAACCCGCTGCGGATTGATCGGATTTGCCGGCGCAAGAGCGCGGTCTTCGAGCAGCTCCCACCAGTCGGCGACTTTCCGCTCGATCCAGTCGCGCCAGCGAAGGTCCGTCTTTTCCTCGATGTGGAGCAGCAATTCCCGCAAGGTCGCGGCGGCGTCGCCGTGGAGGTTGACCTCCATGGGGTAACGCATGCTGAGCATGGAGGCGTCCACGTCGATCTGCACGCCGCGCGCTTGACCCTCCTGCGGCAGGAATTCCGAATAGGGGAAGCCGGAGCCCACCATGAGAAGCGTGTCGCACGCCATCATCATGTCATAGCTCGGCTTGGTGCCGAGCAGACCGATGGACCCCGTCACCCATGGCAGAGTGTCGGGCGCCGCGCCCTTGCCGAGCAGCGCCTTGGCGACGCCCGCCTTCAGCTTCTCCGCGACGGCGATCACCTCTTCCCGCGCGCCGAGCGCGCCCGCGCCGATCAGAACCGCGACCTTCCGTCCGGCGTTCAACACATCGGCGGCGCGGCGGATGTCGTCGTAGCAAGGGACCACGAGCGGGCGCGAATAGCCAACGCCGGTCTGCACGGCCCCATGCTTGCGCGGCGGCTCCTCATAGTCGAGATCCTGCAAGTCCCCCGGCAGAATGATCACCGAGACCGCGTTCTGCGCCTTCGCGATCCGTATCGCGCGGTCCGTCAGCATGCGCACCTGCGCGGGCGTCTCCGCCTCCTGCACGAAGGCCGCGACATCCGAGAACATGCGATCGAGATTGAGTTCCTGCTGGTAATGCGCGCCGCGCGCCGTGCGGGGCGCCTGGCCGGCGATCGCGAGGACGGGCATGTGGTCGCATTTGGCGTCATAGAGTCCGGTGATGAGGTGAGAGGCGCCCGGGCCGCCGGTCGACAGGCAGACGCCCATCTCGCCAGTGAACTTCGCATGCGCCGAAGCCATGAAGGCGGCCATTTCCTCGTGCCGCACCTGGACGAAGTCGATCTTCTCCTTCGCCCGCTGCAAGGCGCCGAGAACGCCGTTGATGCCGTCGCCCGGATAGCCGAAGATGCGGCGCACGCCCCACTCATAGAGACGATGGACAAGGAAATCGCCGACGGTGTTGCTCATGATGACGGCTCGCGACTTTGGGGAAGGCGCGACGCAGCGCGCGGGAGTGCCGAGATAACAGGCCGGACGGCCGCTCGTTCCAACTCACGGCGTCAATGGGATTTCAGTGTTGCGGAGACGGCGCTTTGCGGAGCGGGATACATCGCGCGCGTGACAGGATCGAGCATGCCGAGGCCAAGGAGGATTGCAAGCCAAAGGGCGCCGGAGACCGCGAACATGATCGTCGGCGCGCCTTCTCGCCGCAGCCCCATGAAGGCTGTCGCAACAACGCCCGCCATGAGAAGCGCCGGGATGAGCAGCAGGAGCCGCGCGGGCCGCGCAAGCGGCAGGAACGCTCCGTAAATCTCCGCCGCAAGCAGAATGAGCAGCAGGGCATAGGCGCCCACAAGGCCGGGAAGGACGCGTCTCATCCGCCGCGCCCCACCAGATAGATCAGCGGAAAGAGGATGATCCAGACGAGATCGACAAAACTCCAGTAGAGCGCGACGACAAGGACTGGCGTGAGCGTCATCGGCGAATGGCGCGCGAGGCGCCGGATGATCCAGGCGAGGAGCAGCAATCCGATGAGGAGATGCAGCCCATGAACGCCCGTGCTGATGAAATAGAAGGTAAAAAACAGCTCCATGCCGCCGCGCAGGTCCCCCTGCGCCGAAAAACCCGCCCCGGGAAAAAGTCCGTGGCGGAAATCGTCACGCCACTCCACGCCGAACTTCAGCGCCATGAACGACAGGCCGAGAACCCAGGCGAAGCAAAAGCTCCAAAGCGCTACGCGCCTGCGGTCCGTCTCCAAACAGGCCGCGCCCAGGCTGACGAAGAGGCTGCTCGTGACGAGCAGGAAGGTGTTGACGGCGCCGATCAAGAGATTCGTGCGCGAGCCCCCGGCGTCGAAGCCGGACATGTCCAACTGACGCGAGAAGGCGAAGGCGAGGAACAGAGGACCGAAGAATAGCGCCTCGGTCGCGAGGAAGACCCACATGCCGGAGATCGCGGTCTCCCTCTGATGGGCGGCGCTCGCGAACTGAAAGCCATGCGGCGAGGCAGCGTCACTCATGGCTGATCGCCTCTCGAAGCGGATATTGATAGGGCGGCTGCGTGACCACGGGCGTCTCCTCGAAGTTTTCCGTGGGCGGCGGAGATGGCGTCGTCCATTCGAGGCCGGTCGCGCCCCAGGGATTCGCCGGGGCCTTCTCACCATGGAAGAGCGACCAGATCAGATAGCCGAGCGGAAGGAGATACCCAACGGCGAGGACGGCCGCGCCGGCGGATGACAGAAGGTTGAGCGGTTCGAATTCGGCCGGATAGGACGCGTAGCGCCTCGGCATGCCAAGATAACCAAGTATGAATTGCGGAAAGAAGGTGAGGTTGAAGCCTGCGAAGATGATGATGGCGGCGGCGCGGCCCCACATTTCCGGATAGATGCGTCCGGTGATCTTTGGCCACCAGAAATGAAGTCCGGCGAAAAAGGCGGAGACCATGCCGCCGACCATGACATAGTGGAAATGCGCCACGACGAAATAAGTCTGGGTGAGATGCACGTCCGCCGCGAGCGCCGCGACGAAGAGGCCTGTGAGTCCGCCCATCGTAAACAGGCCGATGAACCCGATGGCGTAGAGCATTGGCGCATCGAAACGGATGTAGCCCTTGTGCATGGTGCCCACCCAGTTGAACACCTTGATGGCCGACGGAACGGCGACCATGTAGCTGAGCAGCGAGAAGACCAGCGCGGAATAGAGAGAGGCGCCGGCCACGAACATGTGGTGGCCCCAAACGAGAAAGCCAATCACGGCGATGGCGATGCTGGCCCACACGACGAATCTGTAGCCGAAGAGCTCCTTGCTCGAAAAGGCCGGGACGATCTCGCTGATCACGCCGAATCCCGGCAGGATCATGACGTAGACAGCCGGGTGGGAGTAGAACCAGAACAGGTGTTGAAAGAGCAGCGGGTCTCCGCCGACGGTGGGATCGAAGACCCCGACATGAAAGACCCTTTCGAACGCCAGCAGCACAAGCGTCATGGCCAGAACGGGCGTCGCCAGCACCATGATCACGGAGGTCGCGTAAAGCGACCAGAGAAAGACGGGCATTCTGTACCACGTCATGCCGGGGGCGCGGAGCTTGTGAATGCTGACGATGAAGTTCAGTCCGGTTGCAATGGAGGAGAAGCCGGCGACGAAGATGGCGGTCGCCACCAGCACGACGTAACCGTTCGAATAGAGTGTGGTCAAAGGCGTGTAGAACGTCCAGCCCGTGTCGACTCCGCCGACGATGAGGGCGTAGAGCACGATCACTCCTGCAATGACAAACAGGTACCAGCTCAGGAGATTGAGGCGAGGAAAGGCCAGGTCGCGAGCGCCCAGCATCAGCGGAACGAGAAAATTCCCCAGAGTGGCGGGAACTGCCGGGATGAGGAAGAACCACACCATCACGACGCCATGCATCGAAAACAGCTTGTTGTAGATCTCCGGCGATCCCAGCAGGCCGCGGGAGGAGAGAAGATTGTAGCGCAGCAGCGCCGCTGCGACGCCGCCGATAAAGAAGAAGAGGGTGATCGTGCCCAGGTACAAGAGGGCGATCCGCTTGTGGTCGGACGTCAGCAGCCAGCTACGCAGGGTGAAGCCGTCGGTGAGATAAGAGCGCGCCGCAGGATTCATTTGCTTTCCTTCGGCTTGAGGGATTTCAAATAGGCGATGAGACGCATCAGTTGCTCCTCGTCGACCTGACCAGCGAAAGACGGCATGATGGGGTCGTATCCTGCGACGATCTCCTTGTCCGGCGTGAGGATGGAATCGCGCAAATAGCGATCGTCCGCCTTTACGACGGCGCCGTTGGAAAGCTTCACGCGGTCGCCATAGAGACCCGCCAGCGCCGGGGCCTTGACGGCGCCGCCCGATCCTTCGCCATTGGCGCCGTGGCAACCGCTGCATCCATAGCGCATGAAGAGCGTATGCCCGGCGGAGGACATACTCTCCTGCGGCCCTGTCTGCGTGACCCCATGCGCCAGCCAGTCCTGATAATCCGGCGCCGTCATGGCGACGATGTCGCCCGTCATGGTCGCATGGCCGGCGCCGCAGAGTTGCGTGCAAAAAAGATGATAGGCGCCGGGCGCGCGCGCCTGGAACCATATGGTCTCGTAGCGGCCGGGCAAGACATCCCGCTTGATACGAAAGGCTGGAACGGAGAAATCGTGAATGACGTCCTGCGAGGTCATCACGAGCTGAATGGGTCGTCCAACCGGCACATGCAGGGCGTTCAGTTCCCTTTGCCCGCCCGGATGCTCGACCTTCCACATCCATTGCTTTCCGACAATGTAGATCTGCAGGGCGTCGGCGGGGGCCTGAAACAGACGCACATAGAGATCGGCGCCCCAGACGAAGAGGCCGAAAAAGACGAGAAGAGTCGCCAAAGTCCATGCGATTTCGAACCGCCATGACTTCAGGGACGGCTGCCCGCGCGGCGTCTGGCTGCCGGCGTGATAGCGGAACATGTAAATAAGGATCAGGCCATAGACCAGCGCGAGGACCGCCGCGGAGGCGAGAACGAGCGCCAGAATCAATTGATCGACTTCGACGGCGTCTGTCGTCGCGGCGGGGAGGCCGAGGCTCATGTCCGGCGCTCGCGGAACAGCGCGCGGCCGCAAACGCCGGCGCCAAGAAGCGCGAAGCCCCCCGCAAGGAGCCGCAGCAGCTTGAGGACGGCGAGGGAATATCGGCCGGTCGCGGGGTCGAGATCGAGACACAGAAGCGCGACCAGAGAGGCGGGCTTCGCAATCTCCCCGGCGCCGGCCTTCGTCAGCGCCAGCCGGAGGGCGGCCGCCTCCAGCCCGAAGCCAGGCAGATAGTTTGAAATTTCGCCATGGCGCGTCAACACGATCACGCTGACCGGATGCGTGAAGCTGTCGCTGCGCGGGTCGGCGACAGACTCTACGCCGGCCGCGTCGGCGATGCGCGAGATCTCATCCCTGGAGCCAGTGAGAAAGCGCCAGGAGGCGCCCGCGCGGCTTGCGGGAAAGCGCGCGCGGCTCTCCGCCTTGGCGTTCGCGGCGTCGATGGGCGCCTCCTCGGGATCAAGGCTCACGACCAGCAGGCTATAATCCTGTCCTGGACGGAGCCCGGACGCCTCGAGCGCGGCGATCACGTCGTTTCGCAAGGGTGTGCATAATTTGCGGCAATGAAAATAGCCGAACAACAAAAGGGCGGGCGCGCGTTCAGTGAGGGCGCCGAGCGTGACGGTCTGGCCCGCTTCGTCGCGAAGCGCCGCGTCGAGGGGCATGAGGGCGCCCTGTCTCTGCCTCAACTGCGCCGATTGCGCGGCCGCGTCTTGGCTTGTGATCGGCGCCAACAGCAGGAGCAGGAGGGCTGGGAGTTTTGCCAAGCTCGGCATGATCGCTCTCCTGCGCGAGGGGTTTCCCGGATGGCCCGGCCGTCTTCGACGGTTGGCCCGGCCAGTCTGCAATCTTTTCTTCCGCGATCTCGCGCATGGCCTGCTCGATCGGGATATGCGCAACGCCTGCCGCCTGATCGATCCATCCAAAGCTGTTGAGACGGGCCTGCTGCTCTTTCATATAGGCGGCGAGATCACCGACAGGATTTTGTTGCAGGACCGGCCGCGGGTAATCAGGCAATGGGAGGCGGAGCCGCTGGTCCGCCCGCGAGTGCGGGAACATCCACAGTACGAGGGCCGCAAGGAGCGAGATCGCGGCGACGACAGAACCCGCGCCAATCCAGACAAAGCGCAGCGAGACGTCAGCAGGCTCGCGCTTCGCGGGTTTGAGCCTCTGTTCCGTCATGGGCGATCCATCCGCAGAGCCGGCGCCCGCCACGCCGACATCAGCGCAAAGCTTGCCGCGGCCATGCCGCCGAGCGTGACGAGGAAAGAGAGAACGATCATCAACGCCGGCGCCGCAGATTGGGGTCCAACCAGCCAGAGATTGGAGGCGCAACCCGCCAGGATCAGCGTCGCCGCCACATCACGCATCGCACGGGGCGACGATTGCGCCCGAGGCGAGAGCAAAACGAAGAACGGCAGGGCAAAGCGGAAGACTGTGACGGCGGCGCCCAGAACGCCCCAGCCGCCGGTCAGGCGCGGCCCATACCACGACGCTTCGGCGGGGAGATTGGACTGCCAGACGATCAGCAGTTCCATGAAGGCAAGATAGGCCCAGAGAATGACGGCGGCGAGCAGGAGCCGGCCGAGCTGATGCAGGTCGTCGCTTTGGATGTCGGTCTTCGTCGAGGCGATGAAGACGCAGAGCGACAGCGCGAAAAGGGCCATATCGGCCATTCGGAGAAGGCCGAAGACGCTGGATGGAAAGCGCGGATCAAGCGACATGACGAGATCGATCGACATGAAGCTTATGGTCAAGGCGAGAAGGATGAGGCCAGCCGGGGCGATCGCCGCAAGCTGGGGATCGGGACGACGGAGGCGCCGCGCGACGATCCATTCGAGGCCAAACCAGACAAGAAGGTAGATCAGCGCACGTGCGAGCGCGGCGCTCCCGTTGAGATAAAAAGCATTGGGCAAGGTCCCCCCGCCTTCGCGCAGCCAGGGATAGAGCCGTCTTGCGAACGGGATCAGAGGCAGGGCGAAAGCGGGAAGCAGGAGAAGCGTGGCGGCGCCGGCGCGAAGTTCCGGCTTGATGGCGTCTCCCCAACGCCCTCCCGTCATCGCGTGGATGAGAAGGAGCCCGAGACAGCCAAGCGGCGCGCTGATCCATGTCAGGACAGACGCAAGCCAGCCATAGGCCAGCGTCTGTGGCTCCATGCGCCAGAGCAGGGCGGCCGCCGCAAAGGCGCAAACAGCGAGAAAGAGGGCTGCGGCGGCTCGCCCCGTCATCGTGCGCTCTCCCGGAGGCGCGCGCCGCTTGCGCTCTGACTGCGTTGCAGCGCGCGGATATAGGCGGCGATCGCCCAGCGGTCTGCGGGCGCCACCCGCTCGGCATAGGAATACATCGCGCCCAGGCCGTTGGTGATAACGTCGTAGAAATGCTGCGGCGGCGCGCCGCGCAAGCGATCTGTGTGATAGGAGGGCGGCGGCGGAAACCCGCGCTGAACAATCATGCCTCTGCCGTCCCCGATTGGCGCATGGCAGGGCGCGCAATAGATGTCGTAGCGTTCGCGGCCGCGCGTGAGCAATTCGAGGGTCACTTGCGGCGGCGTGGTCTCGCGCGCTTCGAACGCCACGATGTCCGAAGGGCCCTGCGCAGGCCCGACCAGCGGCCGATAGGTCTTTTGCTTGGGCTGGTTGGACATGTCGCTACAGCCGAGCAGCAGCAGCGTCGACAGGAGAAGGATAGGACGCAGCATGCGGGACCTCCTCGATCTCCTCGGCGCCGAGCGACTGGCAGAGAACGGCGGCCTCTCGTATCTCTCTTGCATCCATGGCCTCGATGGAGATGATCCAGCGATCGGAGAGCGACCGGCGCATCAGACGGCAATCGTCTATGGGCGCATGGAAGCGCAGCAGCCGCCCGAAGATGAAGACGCTGACAATGATGCCGATGACGGCGAACAGGACGCCGATTTCGAAGGCGATCGGCACGAAGGACGGCAATGAGAATTTGGGCCGCCCGCCGATGTCGAGGGGATAGGCCCATATGTTCGCGTAGGCTTGCATGGCGAAGGCGCCTGCTCCCCCCGCAAGGCCGGCCAGGAGCGCAACCAGCGCGCCCGGAGAGGCCGCCTCGCGCGACTCGGCTGGCATTGGCGTATATGTCTCGGCGACGCTGATGCGTGTGTCCTTCAGCGCCGCGAGCGCGGCCTCGAAAGAGGCGGGCGCCGCGAACGAAGCGAGAAGCCGAGGCGACTCAGAGTCCATCTTCCTGGCCTCCACGTTGCGTCATGACCTCGCGCATCTCGAACATGGAAATCATCGGAACGAGTCGAAGAGCGATGAGCAGTCCGGCGAGGAACAGGCCGACCGTGCCAAACAGCGTCAGATTGTCCCAGAGCGTCGGCGCGAATTCGCCCCAGGCGGATGGCAAGCGGGGCCGGCGCAAACTCATGACGACGATCTGATATCTTTCGCACCACATGCCGATGATGACGCCGATCGAGACGATTCCGATCACCGCTTCGTTCAGGCGTGCGCGCCGGCTCCAGAAGAGCTGTGGCAAAGCGACATTCAGGAGGATGGTCGCCCAATAGATCGGCGCCTGCCGGCCGCTGATCTTGTCGATGAAGGACAGACGGTCTGCGGCTTCTCCGCCGTAGAACGTCATGAAGGCTTCCATGATATAGGAATAGCCGACACAGAGGCTGCTGACGAGCAGGAGCTTGCATAGCACGTCGAAGTGCCGGCCAGTGATGAAATCCTCGAACCCCAGCAGCCGGCGCAACGGCGCGGCGAGGAGCAGCACCATAGCGAAGCCGGAGAGCAGCGCGCCGAAAACGAAAAAGGGAGGAAACTGTGTGGAGTGCCATCCGACCGTGGCCGCGCCCGCGAAATCCAGCCCGACAATGCTGTGCACGGAAATGACGAGCGGCGCCATGATGGCCGCGAGAAGACCATAGCCGGCCCGGTAGTGGCGCCACTGCGCGCCGCCGCCGCGAAACCCCGCCGCGAGCACGCCATAAAAGAGGCGGCTTCGCCTCGCCTCGGCGCGGTCGCGCAGCGTCGCGAAGTCCGGGATGAGGCCGAAATACCAGAACAGAACCGAAGAGATCACGTAAGCGAGGATCGCGAAGAAATCCCACAGCAGGGGACTGCGGAACTGCGGCCACAGCGTCATCGTGTTGGGGTAGGGGAAGAGCCAGTAGAACAGCCAGGGGCGTCCGAGATGCAGAATCGGAAAGACCCCGGCGCAGGCGACTGCGAGGACCGTCATGGTTTCGGCAAGACGGTTGAGCGCGTTGCGCCACTCGACGCCCGCGAGATAGAAGAGCGCCGATATGAACGTGCCGCCCGATGCGATGGCGATCCACCAGACGTAATTGATGATCGCGAAGCCCCACATGACAGGCCAGTCGACGCCCCAGACGCCAATTCCGGCGATGAAGAGCCAGACAATCGCGATGATTAGCGCCAGAAGCAGCAGCAGCGCGACCGTGAGGGAGACGCGCCACCACAGGCCGAACGGCCGGTCCAGCACGACGGCGCACACCTGCCCGGTCATCGAGCCCGGCGTCTGCGCGGGATCGAACAGAGGATCGTCCATGTTGGGGCGATTGGCCGCGCGGGCGTCGGGGGGCGTCATTCTGGCGCCTCCGTGATCGCTGGATTTTCATTCGTGATCCGCTGTTCATACGTCACGCGCGGGACCGTGTTCTGATCAGCGAGCAGGGCGTAGGCGAGCGGGCTGCGCTTGCGCCGGACGACGTCGCTGTCGGCGCTCGCGAGATTTCCGAAACTGAACGCGCCGGTTGGACACGTCGCCTGGCAGGCGGTCTGAATCTCCGCGACGGGTTGGTCGGTCTTGTCCGCCTCGATCCGCGCCTGCGCGATCCGCTGGATACAGAAAGTGCATTTCTCCATGACTCCGCGCGCGCGCACGGTCACGTCGGGATTGCGCGCCTCGGGCGGGCGCCGTTCAGCTTCCGCGAAGGCGAAGTAATTGAAGCGACGCACCTTGTAAGGGCAATTGTTCGAGCAGAAACGTGTGCCGATGCAGCGATTGTAGACCATCACATTGAGGCCTTCCGCATCGTGCATGGTCGCGCCGACGGGGCAGACGGGCTCGCAGGGAGCCTGTTCACAATGCATGCAGAGAACCGGCTGAAAGCTGATCCTCGGGTCTTCCGCCGGCCCGTCAAAATAGCGATCGATCCGGAGCCAGTGCATCTCGCGCTCGCGCAAGACCTGCTCCTTGCCCACGACCGGCACATTGTTCTCGGCCTGGCAGGCGACGATGCACGCGCCGCAGCCAATGCAGGCGTTGAGATCGATGCTCATGCCCCAGGCGGCCGGACCTTCCGGCTTCCAGCGGTAGAGAAACGGCCCTTCTTCCAGGGCGGGCGACGTCTTGCCTGCGAGAAAATCAGCAAGCGTGTCGCGCCGCGCATAGGTTCCGTGGTCATCGCGCATCGCGTGGTGTCGTTCGGTCCGCGCAAGGCCGACGCGCTGGCCGAGCTTCCGGATTGTCGGAACGCTTTGCGCGCCGGAAAGCGGAAAGAAGTCGACGCCCGCGGCAAGGCCGGCGTATCCAGCCCGGCGTCGTCCGAACCCAAGCGACGCGATCACGCAATCCTGCGCCTGTCCCGGCGCGATCAACACCGGCGCCGTCACGGAGCGCCCTCCGGCGGAGATGTCCACGAGATCGCCGTCGCTCAGCTGCATCGTTTGCGCATATTGCGTTGGAACAAGCAGCGGGTTGTCCCAGGTCATTTTTGAAATGGGGCGCGGCAATTCCTGAAGCCATGCGTTTTCCGCGAAACGGCCGTCCCAGATGTAAGGGTCGGGACGCAACAGAAGATTCAGCGCCGCTTCGGCGCGGTCCGGCGGCGTCAACGATGCGGCGTCCGTGCGGATCGGGCTCTCGACCTTCCGGCTCGCCGTATCTGGAATGGCGCCTTGCGCCAGCGCGTCCCGCCATGATGAGTCGAAGGCGGTTGGGAAGCGAGGCTTCCAGCTTTGCTGCACAAGATCTTTCGAGTCGCCCGCGGTTGCTTGCAGGAAAAGCGACAGCAGACGATGCGGGTCGAAGCCGCCATAGAGCGGCAGGGCCTGCGGTTGGAGAATGGTCGCCGTTCCGTCGAAGGCGCGCCCATCGCTCCAGCTTTCCCACGCATGCGTCATCGGCACGGCCCAGAGGGTTGCGTCGCTTGTTTCCGTTGGCGTCGTCGTCAGAGTTAATGTGAAGGGGACGCGCTTGAGCGCTTCCGCGAAATCGACGGCGCCCGCCGTGAACACGGGATTGCTGTCGATGATGACGAGCGCGGAGATTTTTCCCGAGTTCATCTCGTCGACAAGTGCGGCGAGCGTGAACGCCTCGTCGGCGGACGGGTGAAGGACCGGTTCGATCAGGTTGAGCGTCTGGCCCCGCGCGCCCAACGCCTCGTTCATCGCGAAAGCGAGCGCATGCGTTTCTGGCGGTTGCTCGGGGCCGACGTGGATCAGGGCGCGTCCGTGATGAGCCTTCAGATCGGCAACGGCCGCTGCGAGCCAGGGCGGCTCCTCGGGTCCGGGGCGGTTGAAGATCGCGGCGGCGAGCGCGAGAACGGCGCTGCGCAGGGCGTCTGGTCCGGCGATGATGCGATGATCGGCTGCGGCGCCGGTGAGACTCCAGCCGGGCTCGATGGCGTAGAGACGGTTCATCGCCGAGGCGCGGGTCGGATTGCGGCGGGCCGCGAAGTCGCGGGCGTAGAGCAAGGCGCCCGGAGCGGCGCTGAGCAGATCGCTGTCAATCGCGAGGATGACGTCCGCGTTCTGGAGGTTGAAGGTCGCGGCCAGCGGGCGCCCATAGGCGAGGACCGCGCCGCGCTCCGCCCCGGCGCGCGAGATCGGCTCCCAGTGAAGCCACCGCGCGGCGGGATATTTTTGTCGCAGCGACTCGAGTTGGGCGGAGAGCGTCGTCGATGCGACGGCGCCGGTCAGTATGACGAAGCCCTCGCCGCTGCTCGCCGCGAGACTTTCACGCTGCTCGGCGAGCGCGCGTTCGAGCGCCGGGATGGTCGACGGCTGCCCCTTGTGCGTGACCGCCCATGAGCGGTCAGGATTGTAGAAATCGAGAAGTTGCGCCTGCGCCATGGCGTCTGCGGCGCCGAGACTTGCAGGGTGGCGCGGATTGCCTTCGACCTTGATCGGGCGGCCCATCCAATGTTTGACGAGAACGCCAGCGGCGTAGCCCTCATGCACGAACGCCGTGCTGTACAGTTGTGGCGCGCCCTGAATGACGTCGGGCGGAGCCCGAACGGCGGGAATGAGGGTCTCGTCCGCGTCCGAACAGGCGCCCGCGCCGGCGAGCGCCCAGGCCGCCGCCATCAGCTTCATCGCGCTGCGACGATCGGGCGCCGGCGTTTCCCACAAATCTGCAAATTCATCGGTGTCGGGAGGCGTGGTTCCCGCGCGCTCGTCCAGGCTTCGCCATTGTCTGCCTATCTGTGACATATCGAGCAGTCCGTCAGGTCACGCGATCCGATATGATAAAATGCAAGCAAGGTCCGCGCTGAGGCGGGGTCCGGCCGTGGGCGCGCCGTCGTGTCGAAGATCTTGTCCCTGGGGCGTAGATTGGGTCCGGGATCGCGGTGGCAATCGAGGCAGAACCCCATGGTGAGCGTCCTGGCCTTCCAGGTGAGCGGCATGGCCGCCACGTCCCCGTGGCAACTGAAGCAGCCGACGCCCTTTGCAATATGGATGCTGTGATTGAAATAGGCGTAGTCGGGAAGATCGGTCACGCGGCGCCAGACAATCGGCTTGTTCTGCGCGAGACTTTGCCGCACCGGCTCCAGAATGCGCGCATTGGTCCAGATCTGCGAGTGGCAGGTCATGCAGGTGTAGGTCGGGGGCATGCCCGCCGTGGCGGCCCGCTCGACCGTGTCGTGGCAATAGCGGCAATCGATTCCCAGCCCGGAAACGTGATGCTGGTGGCTGAAGGGAACCGGTTGCGCCTGTGCGCTGCGCACGCCGCGCGCGAAGTCGCTTGTCTGCCAGAGCCAGCCGAACACGATCGCGGCGGCGATCACGCCGCCGCCAAGAGCCAGCGCGATGGCCGCCCAGAGATTTGCCGCTGGCTGAAACGCAGCCCCCACGTCAGGCTCTCCCTCGCAATATATCGACAAGCAGGCTGACTGAACGGGTTTCTTCGTTCAGGCCTATGTAGCGCGCTCCCGGGCGCGGGGCTGAACGGGGGGAGTTTTTTGCCGCTTCTGCGACATTTCGGCGAGCACTTAGTGGGAACTACTTACGGCCGCCAAAGTTGTCTTGTGAGGAGGGCGGGCAGATGTGGGGAAGCGCTTTCACTAAACAAAACGAACAAACACCGCTTCTCGTTCAGCGGGAAGTCGGGAAGGCCCTGCGGCTTTCCTTCGAGGCGGTCACGCGGGAGCCCCTGTCCGAGCAGATCGTCCTGCTCCTGTTGAGGCTGGCTCTGGCCGAAGCGCTCAGGACCTCCATCCAGCAAGAGGCCGAGCGGGAGGCCGCGAACGAGGGCCGGCGCTCATTCCGAGTCTCATTGTAAGGGCCGGACGGAACGCCTCGGCATGGCCTGCCCCTCACCCAGCCCTCTCCCCGTAAACGGTGAGAGGGATGAGGGGCAGGCTGTGCCTGAGGGGCCATTCCACCGTCTGAGCAAATAACAGCCACAATTTGCAACTTAGTATGTGTGTCAATCTGGCGCACAAGGAGGGGCTTGTGCGGCTCCGCGCCAGCGAGCTGGGGGCTCTTTGTCCGGGACGTGGTCCCGGTAATCGGTCGATGCGAGCCCCGGCGGCGCGGGGCGCGCGGGCGCTGCGCCGGGAGCGCGGCCTCCGTCATCGACCTCGTGCCCGGAGTAATCAGTATGAGCGTTTTTCTCGATAACCACGGTCGCAGAAGCGACTATGAGCCCGAGGCGTTTCGGGGCGGAGCGAAACTCCCGGGCCGGAAGGCCCCGCCTCGCCGCCGCGCCGATGACGCGCCGCTGTGGGGCTTTTCCTATGATCGCGCGGAAGGCTTCATCCATCTCCTGCTGGCGTTCACTCTGGTTGGCGGCGCCGCGGCGATGTTGTGGACGCTGGTTCCGCCCGTGACCGACAAGAGGGGCGCGGCGGCGAAGGTCGCGGTTGCGGTCCCCGCGCCACAGCCACAGCCACAGCCGCAGACCCGGCCGGAAAAGCCTGCGCCGGCGATGCAGAACGTCGAAAAGACTTCGGAAATTCAAGCGGACCCGGCGCATGCGCCGATTTCCGCGCCTGCGCAGGCGACGGCAGCGTCGCTTGCGCCGATCGCCGCCGCCCCGGCCCCGCTGGCGCCGCCTCCGGCGGAGATGCGCGCTCGGCTCGGCGCGCCTGTCACGGAGCCCGCCAGGGAAATGGCCATGGCCGAGGCCAGCCCGGAGCCAGAGCCCGCCGCCGTGGCCGCGCCGGCGCCCGCCGCGCGGGAACTGGCCCCGCCGCCCGCGCAAAGGACCGCCGAGGAGCCACGGGCCGATGCGCCCGAGAGCGACCGCAGCCGCATGGCGCATTGCTATGTGAAGCTTTCCGGACGCGTGACGATCAGCGGGACCTGCAGGGTTCAGCGCACCGATGACGGCCTGATTTTCCAGTTGCCTGGCAAGCCGCTTGAAATCGCACATGCGCATGGGCGCGTCTGGACGGCGACGCTCGGCGGCCGAACGATCGGCAAAGTCTACAAGAGCGGCTCCTGCTGGGGCGGGCGCGGTTTCTACGCCTGCCAGAACGGCTGACGTTCCCAGCCTGCGATCACAACAGCAATCTCGCCCGCGCCCGGAGACGGACGCGGGCGTCTCTTTTTATTGCTCGCCGGGATGGACATGGGGTTGCGTCCCGGCCTCGGCCTCTGGCGCATGAGGCGGCAGCTTTTTCTTGCCGGCCAGCGTCTTGGCGATGATCGGCTCGGTGGTGGAGGTCCACTCGGGGCCGGCGGCGGCGATGGGGGTCTCTCCCGCGCCCGGGACGATATGCACGAGCCTGTAGCCGCGCGCCTTCAGCTCCTTGAGGAACTCGGGCAGCATTTGCGCCGTCTGGGCCTTGGAGTCGTGGAACAGCACGATTCCCTTGCCGGCTTTCTCGAGCCGGCTCATGACCAGATCCAGCTCGCCCTTGGGCGACATGGGCGACCAGTCGGAGGCCCACAGATCCGACCCGAAAATCGTGTAGCCGCGCCCTTCGAGCCAGCGCACGAGTTCGGGAGTGTCCGCGAAGCCGGGAAAGCGGAAGAAAGGCGCGACCTTGCCGCCCGCGGCCTTTTCGACCGCCTTGATCCCTTTCTCGACGTCCGCCTTGGCGTCGCCCTCGTCGAGCAGCCGAAGCGTCACGGCCGGGTGGCTGTAGGAGTGGTTGCCGATGGTGTGACCCTCGGCGGCCGCGCGCTTCACCAGCGCGGGCGTCTCCTCCGCGTTGCGGCCGATGACGAAGAACGTCGCGCGGGCGCATTCCCTGTCGAGGGCGTCGAGCACCTTCGCGGTCGGCGGCGCCGGGCCGTCGTCGAAGGTCAGGATCACTTCGTGGTCCTGCAGGTCGAGAGTGCGCGGGTAGCTTTGCAGACCAACGGCGGCGCCCTTCGGGCCGATCTCGATCGTGCGGGAGACATTGAGCGCGTCCGGCCCGCATTCGCGGGCGCCGGCGGGCAGGGCGAGGCCGAGCGGGAGCAGTCCGAGAAGGGCGACGCGGGAAATTTTGATCATGCTGGTTTTGCCGGTTTGCATCCGCGCGCGCGCGGGTTAGAGAGCCTTGAGCCTTGTAGCGGGAATCGGCATGCCACTCGACCCTGAAGAAACGGCGGCTGGCGCCGAAGGTTTCCGCGAAGACGGCGGCGGAATGGACGCCGATTTCGTGTTCGAGGTCGAAGCCGCCATTGCGCTCGGCGACGCCGATCGGGTCCATGAACTGGTCGGAGGCCTTCACGAGGCCGATGTCGGCGCGCTGCTCGAACGCCTGAGTCACGAGGCGCGTCCGCGCCTCGTCGAACTGATGGGCGCGGATTTCGACTTTACCGCGCTTATGGAGGTGGGTGAAGCCACCCGCGAGGACATTCTCGAGGAGCTGCCGGTCGAAACGCTCGTCGAGGGCGTGCGCGATCTGGAAAGCGACGACGCCGTCGCCATCCTCGAGACTCTGGAGCCCGAGGAACAGGCCGAAGTTCTCGACGCGCTGCCCGCGCAGGAGCGGATCGTCCTGCGGCGCTCGCTCGATTATCCGGAGGATTCGGCCGGGCGTCTCATGCAGACGACGCTGATCGCGGTGCCGCCCTTCTGGACCGCGGGCCGCGTGCTGGATTTCTTCCGTGAGACCGATGGCGAGGAACTGCCCGACAGTTTCTTCGAGGTGTTTGTCGTCGACCCCGGCTACCATCTGTTGGGAACGGTTTTCCTCGACGCGCTGGTGCGGGCGCGGCCGGGCGCGCGTCTCGACGAGATCATGCAGGCCGACCGGCGCCGGGTGAAGGCGACGGAGGACGGCGCCGAGGCCGCGCGTCTGTTCGAGCGCTACAACCTCGTGTCGATCCCGGTGGTCGACGAATCCGAGCGCCTTGTCGGCGTGCTCACCATCGACGACATCGTCGACGTCATGCAGGAACAGGCCTCCGAGGAGATCAAGGCTCTCGGCGGCGTGAACCCGGAAGAAGAGCTGACGGACGATTTCTGGTGGATCGCGCGCAGCCGCTTCGCCTGGCTGTTCATCAACCTGCTGACGGCTTTCATCACCTCGACCGTGCTCAAGAGCTTTCAGACCCAGCTCGAGCAAATGGTCGCGCTTGCGGTGCTCGGTCCGATCATCGCGGGGCAGGGCGGAAATTCCGCCACCCAGACCATGACCGTGGCGGTTCGCGCGCTGGCGACGCGTGAACTGAACAGCTCGAACGCCCTGAAAATTATTTTCCGCGAGCTGGCGATCGGCGGCGTGAACGGCGCCGCCTTCGGGATCGTGACCGGACTCGTCGCCGCGAACTGGTTCCAGAATGTCGGGCTCCTGCCAGTTATGGGACTGGCGATGTTCACGAATCTGGTGGCGGGCGCCTTCGGTGGCATCATCGTGCCGCTGGTCGTCGACCGCTTCAAATTCGACCCTGCCGTTTCCTCCGGTCCCTTCGTGACGACCATCACCGATGTCGTGGGTTACGGGGCCTTCCTTACAATCGCCAGTATCTGGTTCCACTTGGGCTGAGTCGGCGGGCGCATTAACGCTTCGTTACCGGCTCAGGGGTAATTTGACGAAATGAGCTCGTTGAATTTTTCTGTAACGCGTCTCACCGCGCTCGCTTGCGCTGCAGCCAGCGCCGTGACCCTCGCCGCCTGCGGCAGCTCCTACGACCCGAGCTACGCCCGCCGCCCGCGCTTCGCCACCAGCGCGCCGCTCGTCAACGCCAAGAAAGATCCGACTTTCCTCGCCTATGCGGTGCCCGAGTCCGATCTGCATCTCTTTCCGGCGACGCGAAGCGCCGAATTCGCCATCCACGGCGTCGACGTGTCCAAATATCAGGGCGACATCGACTGGGAGCAGGTGAAGGAGTCGGGCGTCGCCTTCGCCTTCATCAAGGCGACGGAAGGCGGCGACAAGGCCGATTCGAAGTTCCAGTATAATTGGGCGGCGGCCAAGGCCGCCGGCGTGCCGCGCGGCGCCTATCACTTTGTCTATTGGTGCCGGCCGCCGCACGAGGAGATCGCCAATTTCGCCTCGGTCGTGCCCAATGAGCCCGACGCCCTGCCGCCGGTTCTGGACGTCGAGCCGACGCCGGAGTCGAGAAGCTGCAAGCGCACCCTCTATCGCGAAGAAGCGCTCCGCGACATGCGGATCATGCTGGAGGCGATGGAGCGCCACTACGGCAAGAAGCCGATCATCTATTCCTCGGTCGACTTCTATCAGGCGATCCTTCAGCCGGACGCCCTGTCGGACTATCCGATCTGGGTGCGCTCCACGAAATATCACCCGAAAGTCCGCTACGGGGACCGCAAATGGACCTTCTGGCAATATCGCTCGGACGGCCGCGTGCCGGGAATCGTCGGCGCGGTGGACCAGAACACCTTCAACGGCACCCATGAGCAGTGGCGCGGCTGGCTCGCGGCCCAGACGGGCCTGCACGCGGCTCCGCTCGCGGCGGCCCACAAGCCGGTCATGGACGACCGGAGCGGCAACAAGCTCATCGAGGACGACCCGGCCATGCTGAAAGGGGCCGAGAAGGGCTCCTATGAATCTGAGGGCGAGGCCCCGACGCCGCCGGCCGCCGTCGACAATCCGCCGAATAAGGGATAGCGGGGGTAGCCAGCGGGCGCATTTTCGCGTATACGCCCCGCACCAGTTTCCGCCGCGCGGCGAACACCCGCGCGGCCTTCGCCGTTCAGAAGAGAGAAGAAAATGGCCGTTCCGAAGCGAAAAGTCTCCCCCATGAAGCGGGGCTTCCGTCGTTCCGCCGACGCCCTCAAGGCTCCGACCTATGTCGAGGACAAGGACTCGGGCGAGCTGCGTCGTCCGCACCACATCGACCTGAAGACCGGCATGTATCGCGGCCGTCAGGTGCTCAAGGTCAAGTCGGCCGAGGAATAAGCGCGTCGCGCGCTGGCATGGAAAAAGCGGGCTTCGGGCCCGCTTTTTTTGTGCGTTGAACGGTGTGGAAAGGCCCCTCAAAACCCCTGAGGAGGAGCTTTTCCTTTTAGGACCGCTTCACCTGCGCCGCGCCGAGAAGCGGCAGGAGCAGGGCGCGTGGCGAGAGCCGCGCGCTCCAGACCATGGCCTTGTTCACGGCGCCGGGAATCACGATTCGCCGGCCCGCCATCAGCCCCTCATATCCCTGGCGGGCGACGTCCTCGGCCGGCACCAGCGCCGGTTTCATGGCGCCCATGATGCCGTCGAAGCTCATGCCCGCGCGCGCCTGAAAACCCGTGATCACCGGGCCGGGGCACAGGCAGGAGACCTTGACGCCGGCGGGCGCCAGCTCGTGCGAAATCGCCTCGCTGAACGAGCGGACGAAGGCCTTGGTCGCGTAATAGACCGCAAATCCCGGCCCCGGCATGAAAGAGGCCACGGAGGCGACGTTGAGGACGCCGCCCCGGGTGGCGGTCACGGAGGGGAGAAAACGCAGCGTCAGCGCCGTGAGGGCGCGGATATTCAGGTCGATCATGGCGAGCTGCTCGGCCTCGTCGAGGTCCGCGATGCGCCCCATCAGGCCGAAGCCCGCGTTGTTGACGAGATATTGGACGGAGAGCCCCGCCTCCGCCAGCCGCGCCGCGAGCATCTCCACGGCGCCGTCGGAGAGAAGGTCGAGCTCCACGACCGTCGGGCGGTTTGCGCCCTTGGCCGCGATGGCGTCGGCGAGGGCTTCGAGCCGGTCGCCGCGGCGCGCGACGATCGCCACCTCATGGCCCTTTTCGGCGAAGACGCGGGCCAGTTCCGCGCCAATTCCGTCCGACGCGCCAGTGATGACGGCCGCGGGACGGGCGTTGTTCGGTTCAGTCATGTGGGCGCCACTCACTCCTTGGGACGATACCAGCTTTCCTGCGGCGCGGACCCGAGGGCTTCGCGCACCTCGCGGCGCAGCTCCACGCGCTCGCGCGTTGACACGCCGAGCAGCTCCGCCACGCGCCAGACTACATTTTCCTCGAATTCATGCACGGAGCCGTCGGCGTGGGCCATGTCCCACAACATGCCGACCACCTGCCGCCGGCCTTCGTCGTCGAGGCGGCGCTTGAGGACGCTGGTGAAGCGGTAGAGATCGACCGCCTCGCGCTCGCTTTCCCATGCGTCGGCGATGAGCGCCCGGGCCTCTTCGGCCGGCAGGCCGAAACGCTCCTCGACGAGTTGCTGGATGCGTTTGCGCTCGTCCTCGTCGAAGTCCCCGTCGATCGAGGCGATGTGGACGAGAAGCGCAGCCGCGGCGAGCTGATAGTCGGCGGCCTCATAGGGTTTGGGCGCCGCGGCTTCGCCGGTGAGCTCCGCGATGAAGGATTTAAGCGCGTCGAACATGAGTTTCGCCCTGCCCGGGGAATTGGCGTCCGCCTTGCTATAGAGCAGCGCCGCGCCAAAGGGTAGCCGGGCGCACCCCGATGAGTCGCAGCGGCCGGCGCGCGGACAGGAGAGTGCTCCGGCAGGGTAGCTGCCTAAAAAACAGGCTGATTGACGATCCTTTGGGCGTCCGGAAGCCTGGCCGCCGGAATATGACAATCGAGTGACGCCGCGCCAGGAGAGGTTACGCAACCAACATGAGCAATTTCGTCAAGGCTGAGCTGCCGCTGACTGGTTTTGCCGGGCTGATGCAGAACTGGCGGCAGGATCTCGTCGCGGGCTTTCTGGTCTTCCTCATCGCCCTGCCGCTCTGTCTCGGCATCGCCATGGCCTCGGGCTTCCCGCCGCAGGCGGGCGTGATCACCGCGATCGTCGGCGGCCTTCTGGTGTCCCGGATCAACGGCTCCTTCGTCACCATCAACGGCCCGGCCGCGGGTCTCATCGTGGTCGTGCTCGCCTCCGTCCAGGAGCTGGGCGAGGGCGACGCCATGGCGGGCTACCGCTACACGCTGGCGGCGATCGTCTGCGCCAGCGTGCTTCAGACGCTGATGGGCGTCATGCGGGCGGGCAAGCTGTCGGCTTTCTTCCCGGCCTCGGCCGTCCACGGGATGCTGGCGGCGATCGGCATCATCATCATGGCCAAGCAGTTGCACGTCATGCTGGGCGTGAAGCCGGAGGCGGACACGCTCTTCCAGACGATCGCCGCCATCCCGGCCAGCCTGCGCGACATGAATCCGGAAGTCGCGGCCATCGGCGGTGTCGGGCTTCTGATCCTCATTGGCTGGACGCTCGTCACCAACCGCTATCTGAAGATGATCCCGGCGCCGCTCATCGTGGTGATCGTCGGCATGGCGCTGGGGCAGTATTTCGATCTCGACGACGAGCACATCTTCCTGTTCCTGCCCGACACCGCCTTCCTGCCGCATCACGAGTTCACGATCGGGCCGAAATTCCTCGTCTCCATCCCGAACAACTTCCTCGGGGGATTCGCTTTCCCCGATTTCAGGCCGATCCTGTCGCTCGTCTTCTGGCAGCAGGTCTTCGCCATCTGTCTCGTCGGCAGCCTGGAGACGCTGCTCAGCGCGGCCGCGGTCGACAAACTCGATTCCTGCAAGCGCTCGTCGGACCTCAATCGCGATCTCGCGGCCGTCGGCGTCGGCAATATCATCTGCGGCTTCATTGGCGGCCTGCCGATGATCGCGGAGATTGTCCGCAGCTCGGCCAATTGCAACAGCGGCGCGCGCACCGGCTGGGCCAACTTCTTCCATGGCCTGTTCCTGCTCGTCTTCGTGTCGGTCTTTCCCAAGCTGATCCACGAGATTCCGCTCGCCTCGCTCGCCTCGCTGCTCGTGTTCACGGGATTTCGCCTGGCGTCGCCGAGCGTCTTCAAGAAGACGCTGGCGATCGGCTGGGACCAGCTCGGCGTCTTCATCATCACCATCGTCGGCGTTCTGGCGACAGATCTGATCATCGGCGTCGCCATCGGCGTCGTCGCGGAGCTCGCCTTCCATCTCTATCGCAGCGTCAACTGGAGCGAGGTGCTGCGTCTGCGTCTCGAGATCGAGGAGACAGAGCCGGAGGTTTTCCATGTCCGGCTCGGCGGCGCCGCCTTCTTCGCCAACGTGTTGTCGCTCAGGAAGGATTTGGCCCTGCTGCCGCGCGGCAAGACGGTCGTCTTCGACCTGTCCGACACCTCGACCATCGATCATACGGTGATGGAGTTCCTGCATCATTATTGCGAGGACTATGAGCGCTCGGGCGGCGAGGCCGAGCTTTACGGTCTCGACAACCACGCGCCGACGTCGGCGCATCCTCTCGCGCCGAGGAAGCGAACGGCGGCGTGAGGGCGGAGAGGGGTCCGGGGCGCCGTCCGGCGCCTCCTTGGTCCCTTCGCCGGCTTTTTACCTGACTTTAAGTGGTGACGTTATAGCTTGGTCAAGACGGGCGCCGGCTGGCCGCCGCGAGGCGCGAACCGACCATTCGCCCGGCCCCGTCTGCTCTCCGGCCGGTACGGCCGATGCGCGATCAGCGCCCGCATGTCAGCGGGATCGCCGCGCGACATCGAAGCCGTCGACGCCCACCGGAAGAGTCCCAGCATGCGTCTCTCGATTTCAAAAGCCTTTGCCTTAGGCGGTTATCTCATCCTTGCCGGTTTGCTGGCGTCGGCGCTGGCGAGCGTCATTGCGCTGGAGCGCCTGAAGATCGGCAGCGCCGCTTATGACAGGATCATCACCGGGAAGGATCTCGTGGCGGATATTCTCCCGCCGCCGGCCTATGTCATCGAGGCCTATCTCGAAGCGCATCTGGCGCTGCGGGAGCCCTCCGCCGCCGCCACGCATCTCGACCGGATCAACCAGCTTCGCAGCGATTATCAGGCTCGGCGCGAGTTCTGGGCGAAATCCGAAATTCTTCCGGAAGACCTGAAGGAGGTTGTGGCCCGCTCGGACGCCGAGGTTCAGAGATTCTGGAGCGCCGTCGACTCGCAACTGGCTCCGGCCGCGCGTTCGGGCGACGCCGAGGCGCTGTCGCGCGCCATGAGCGCGCTGGCCGTCGAATATCAGGCACATCGCGCCATCGTGGATGAGCTGGTCGTCAAGGCCAACGCCTTCTCGGCTGCGGCGGAAACGTCGGCCGCGCGGGAAGCCGTCCTCTTCCGGGTGCTGATGTTCGGTTCGGCGGCCCTGGTCTTCGCCCTCGTCTGGGCCGCCATCCGCTATCTGCGCGGCCGGTCTTCGGATCGCCTCGTCATCCTGTCCGCCTATCTCAAGAAACTCGGCTCAGGCGATTTCGGCGAGCCTGTTCCGTATCGGGACGAGGAGGATGAAATCGGCGAGCTTGCGCGCGCGGTCAACATGTTCCGCGCCGGCCTCCTGGAGCATGACGAAATCCGCGCGCGGCGCGAGGAGGAGGAGAAGCGCCAGTTCGAGGAACGCCGGCGCGCCGAGGAGCGCGGCATCCAGACCGAGCGGGAGCTCGTCTCCGCTTCGATCGGCGCGGGCCTTGCGCAACTCTCCACCAAAAATCTCACCCATCGCCTGCGGCAGGAGCTTCCCGAGGGCTATCGCAAGCTGCAAACCGACTTCAACTTCTCGATCGAGACCTTCGAAAAGGCGATTGCGGCGGTGAAAACGGGCGTGGAGAATATTTCGCCGGGCGCCGCTCACATCGCGGCTTCCGCTGCGGACCTCGCGCGGCAGGCGGAGCAGCAGGCGGCGGGCGTCGACCGCGCGAGCTCCGCCCTTCAGGAAATCACCAGCAGCGCGCAGCAGATCGCGGCGGGGGCAGGCGAGGCGAAAGCCATCGTCCAGACCACGCGCACGGAGGCGGAAGAGAGCGGCGAGGTGGTCCGCGAGGCCGTGGACGCCATCAACCGGATCGAGAAATCGTCGCAGAGCATCGGCCACATCATCGGCGTCGTGGATGAGATTGCCTTCCAGACCAATCTTCTGGCGCTCAATGCCGGCGTCGAGGCGGCGCGCGCGGGAGAGGCGGGACGCGGCTTCGCCGTCGTGGCGTCCGAAGTGCGCGCTCTCGCGCAGCGCTCGGCCGAGGCGGCGAAAGAAATCAAATCGCTGATCTCCGCCTCCTCCGCGGAGGTGGGACAGGGGGTCGAGCTCGTCGGACTGACCGGACAGGCGCTTCAGAAGATCGTGACGCATGTCGTCGATCTCGAAGCGGCCGTCTCCAACATCACGGCGCGCGTGACCGAACAGGCGTCGAGCCTCGAAGACATTCAGTCGGTGGTCGCCCAGATCGACCGCAACACCCAGACCAACGCCGCGATGGCCGAGGAGACGACCCGCGCCTCCGCCGCCCTCCAGCAGGAGACAAAGGAGCTGGCAGGCATGATCAGCGCCTTCCGCGTCGGAAAGGCCGGGGCGCCGCCCGCTCCCGCCGCCGCGCGGCCGACGCGAGCCCCGGAAAAACCGGTCGTCGCTCTGAAAACCACCGGGCGCGGCGGCGCGGCGCTGGCCAATGACGCCGACTGGCAGGAGTTCTGACGCGGAGGGCCGCGCGCGAGCCGCGCGGCCGCCCGAACCGGACTCCGGAATTGACATAAACAAATCTTTATATCTTTATTGCCATCTCCCGCGCCGCCTGTTATAGGGCGCGCTGCGCCGGGACGCCGGCCATCCCGAGCTGAGGACAAGCATGACCGCCCATTTCAACGATTACGTCGTCACCGACATTTCCCTGGCCGAGTGGGGCCGCAAGGAAATCAACATTGCCGAGACCGAGATGCCGGGCCTGATGGCCACGCGCGCCGAATATGGCGCGTCGCAGCCGCTGAAGGGCGCGCGCATCGCCGGTTCTCTGCACATGACCATCCAGACGGCGGTGCTGATCGAGACGCTGAAGGCGCTGGGCGCGGACGTGCGCTGGGCCTCCTGCAACATTTATTCGACGCAGGACCACGCCGCGGCGGCCATCGCCGCCGCCGGCACGCCGGTCTTCGCCCGCAAGGGCGAGAGCCTCGAGGATTACTGGGACTACACCCACAAGATCTTCGAGTGGAGCGACGGCGGCTGCCCGAACATGAACCTGGACGACGGCGGCGACGCCACGCTCCTCATCCATCTGGGCCTGCGCGCCGAGAACGGCGACACCGCTTTCCTGGACAAGGCGACCAATGAGGAGGAGGAAGTCCTCTTCGCCGCGATCAAGAAGCGCCTGAAGGCCAATCCGGGCTGGTACCGCCGCAACGCCGAGTCGATCAAGGGCGTCACCGAAGAGACGACCACGGGCGTGCATCGCCTCTATATCATGCAGAAGGAGGGCAAGCTCCTCTGGCCGGCGATCAACGTCAACGACTCGGTCACCAAGTCGAAGTTCGATAATCTCTACGGTTGCCGCGAGTCGCTCGTCGACGGCATCCGCCGCGGTACGGACGTGATGATGGCCGGCAAGGTCGCCTGCGTCGCCGGCTTCGGCGATGTGGGCAAGGGCTCGGCCGCTTCGCTGCGCAACGCCGGCTGCCGCGTGCTCGTCACCGAAATCGACCCGATCTGCGCCCTGCAGGCGGCGATGGAAGGTTACGAAGTGACGACCATGGAAGACGCCGCGCCGCGCGCAGACATCTTCTGCACCGCGACCGGCAACGTCGATGTGATCACCATTGATCACATGCGCGCCATGAAGGATCGCGCCATCGTCTGCAACATCGGCCATTTCGACTCGGAGATCCAGGTCGCCGGCCTGCGCAACCTGAAGTGGCACAATGTGAAGCCCCAGGTCGACGAGATCGAGTTCCAGGACGGCAAGCGCATCATCCTGCTGTCGGAAGGCCGCCTGGTGAACCTCGGCAACGCCACGGGTCACCCGTCCTTCGTGATGTCGGCCTCCTTCACCAACCAGACGCTGGCCCAGATCGAGCTCTACACGAAGCAGGGCCAGTACGGGAAAGAGGTCTACACGCTGCCGAAGCACCTCGACGAGAAGGTCGCCTCGCTGCATCTCGACAAGATCGGCGTCAAACTGACGAAAATGACCGCCGAACAGGCGTCTTACCTCAACCTTCCGGCGAACGGCCCGTTCAAGCCAGAGCACTACCGCTACTGAGCTGAGCCTTCACGGCTCTCGTTTTCCCACCAGACTTGCGGCCCCCTCCCTTGGAGCGGGGCCGTTTTTTGTGCGATCCTTGGTCAGAAACACGATTCCGTTTAAAGAAAACGCGTCCTAGATTGGGACGATTCGTATCGAGAGCGTAGCCAGCGTGGGCGCGGCCGGATTCCGGCCAGGCTGACGCTGTTCCTTCCGCCCGGCCCCGGGCGTTTTGGAGGCTGCGCGTGTGGTCGGGCAGGAAACAGGCCTTCCCCAGGCCGGTCGCCTGCGGCGTTGTTGTGATGAGCACCCTGAACATTCTGGAGCCCGGTTCTCAGTGACGCCCGAGCTGGATTGCGCGCGAAAGGAAACGTCTCGCTAATGTTGCGATACGGTGGATTGTCTGGCGGTCGAGGACCGCGCTCTGCGCGTCTGTCTCCCGAGGCCCTCATGGGCGCGGCTGCGCTGGGCTTTATGTTTTTGCCGGTCTGCGCGCGTGCGGAGACCATCGGCGCCGCCGCGACCGCGTCGATCGACGCCGTCGTGATCAGCTTCGCCATCAGCGGCGGGCTCGCGCTTTTTTCGGCTGTGGTCGGGCTCACCCTTCTCGGCGAACGCAAGAGATGGCGCCGACGCGAGAGCGCGCTCCGGGCCGAGCTGGAGGAGACCCGCGCCCGATTCGACCGGGCGCGCGCTTTCGTCTCCAGCGAACCGCAAGCCTTCGTGGTCTGGGCGGGGCCGAACAGCGAAGCGGACGTCAGCGCCTCCAGTCTGGTGATCGACCCCGGCTCGCCGCCGCGCCGCATCCTCGCTTACGGAAGCTGGCTCTCGGGCGCGGACGCCAAGGCGCTCGAAGGCGCGGTCGACCGCCTCCGCAAGTATGGCGAAGGATTCAAGATGCCTCTCGCCGGGATTGCCGGCCGCTATTTCGAGGCGGAGGGGCGCGCTGTCGGCGGCAGCGCCGTGCTGCGCATACGGGAGGTCTCGGGGGAGCGGCTCGAGCTGGTGAGCCTGCGCGAGCGTCATGCGGAGCGCGGCCGGGCGCTGGAAGGGCTGCACGCCCTGCTGGATGCGGCGCCGGCGCCGGTCTGGCTGCGGGACGCAAGCGGAAAACTCGTTTTCGTCAATACGGCCTATGTCGCCGCCGTGGAGGCGAAGGACCGCGCGGACGCGCTCACGCGCGGGGTCGAGCTGCTCGATCAGGCGGCGCGCGACGACGCCGCGCGGGCGTTCGCCAAGGGCGACATGTGGCGGGCGCGCGTGCCGGCCGTCCTCGCCGGCGCGCGCCATGTGCTGGATGTGACGCAGGCCGCCGCGCCGCTCGCGGGGGCCATCGCCATCGACCGCCAGGAAATCGAGGCGGTCCGCGCCGATCTGGAACAGCAGATGCACTCGCATGTGCGCACGCTCGACCAGCTTCCGACCGCCGTCGCCATCTTCGATCGCGGCCGTCGCCTCGTCTATAACAATGACGCCTACGCCAAGCTGTGGCAGCTCGAGCCGCGTTTCCTCGATCAGAAGCCGACCGACGGCGAGATCCTCGACCGGCTGCGCGCCGATGAGCGGGTGCCGGCGGAGCCGGACTACCGCGCGTGGAAGGAGAGGCTGTTCGAAGCCTATCGAGCCACCGAGCCGGTTCGCCACACCTGGCACCTGCCGGACGGCCGTATCGTCGATGTGGTCGCGCATCCCAATACGCAGGGCGGGGTCACCTATCTCTACGACGACACCACCAAGGCTTATGATCTCGAAACGCGCTTCAATGCGCTGAACCGCACGCAGAGCGAGACGCTGGAGACGCTGCGCGAAGGCGTCGCGGTTTTCGCCGCCGACGGCAGATTGAGCTTCTGCAATCCGGCCTTCTCCCGGCTGTGGCGCCTCGATCCCGACGAACTTGACAAGAAACCTCGCTTCGAGACGCTGGTGGCGCAATGCCGCACGCTGCATGACAACGCCGCGACATGGGACGCGCTGAAGGGCTTTGTGACGAGCTTCAACGACATGCGCGAGGGGTTCACGCGCCGTATCGAGAGGAGCGACGGCGTGGTGCTGGACTGCACCGCGCAGTCGCTGCTCGACGGCGCGGCGCTGCTCACTTTCGTCGACGTGACGGCCGACGTGAACGTGGAGCGCGCGCTGACCGACCGTAACAAGGCGCTGCTGGCGGCCGAGAAGCTGCGCAACGACTTCATCCACCATGTGAGCTATGAACTGCGGTCGCCGCTCAACAACATCAACGGTTTCGTGCATCTTCTGGGCGCCGAGACGACTGGAATGCTCAATCCGCGCCAGCGCGAATATCTCGGTTACGTGAGCAAGTCCTCGGCGGCGCTGCTCGCCATCATCGACGACATTCTCGACCTTGCGACCATTGACGAGGACGCGATGGCGCTCGAAGTCTCCGATGTGGACGTCGTGGCGACGATGCACGCGGCGATCGAAGGCGTGCAGGACAGGCTCGCGGAGAATTCCATCGACGTGCAGATCGTCGCCCTGGACAATGTCGGAACCTTCCGTGGCGACGCCAAGCGCGTGCGGCAGATTCTGTTCAATCTTCTGTCGAACGCGATCGGCTTTTCGAGTCCGGGCCAAACGGTGACGATCGCCGCCATGCGGCGGGAGAATGAGGTGGTCTTCAAGGTGACCGACCGCGGCCGCGGCATTCCGCCCGAGGTGCTGGCGCGGGTCTTCGACCGTTTCGAGTCGCACACGTCCGGATCGCGGCATCGCGGCGTGGGTCTGGGTCTTTCGATCGTGCGCGCCTTCATGGAGCTGCACGGCGGCAAGGTGCTCATCGATTCCGTGCCGGGGGAGGGGACGACCGTCACCTGCGCCTTCCCGGCGCCCGAGGCGCAGGACGGCAGCCAGCCGGCCGCCAGTGAAGGAGTCGCGCAATGAGCGAGGAAAAGACGGTCAAGACCGTCTGGCGGGTCGACGTCGGCGATGAAGCGGAAACGCTCGCCCTGGCGCGCGACATCGCCACGCTCATCCAGCCCGGCGACACGGTGACGCTCGCGGGCGACCTCGGCGCCGGCAAGACGACCTTCGCGCGCGCGCTCATCCGCGCGCTGATGAAGGACCCGACGGTCGAGGCGCCGAGCCCGACCTTCACGCTCATGCAGGCCTATGAGAGCGACGCCCTCCGCATCGTCCACGCCGACTTCTACCGCATCGAGACAGCCGCGGAGCTGGCGGGGCTCGGCTGGGAGGAAGAGACGGAGGGCGCGATCGTTCTCGTGGAATGGGCCGAGCGCGCGCCGGAGGCCATGCCGGCGGACCGTCTCGATATTCGCCTCAGCTTCACCGAGGCGGAAAATCCGGAGGCGCGCCGTCTGACGATTTCGGGCCATGGCGCATTTGTCGCGAGGCTCACGTCCTTCAAGGCGCTGCGCGAGCTTCTGCGCAAGACCGGATGGAGCCAGGCGACGCGCAGCTTCCTCATGGGCGACGCATCGACCCGCGCCTATGAGACCCTGACCAAGCCCGACGGCGCGCAGGCGATCCTGATGATCTCGCCGCAGCGCGCCGATGGCCCGCCCGTCCGCTACGGCAAATCCTACAGCGCCATCGCGCGTCTGGCTGAAAATGTGAAGCCGTTCGTCGCGTTGGCCAATGGCCTGCGCGCGCAGGGACTCTCCGCGCCCGAGATTTACGGGGCGGACCTCGATGCGGGCTTGCTGATCGTCGAGGACCTCGGCCGTGAGGGCGTCGTCGACGAGAACGGCCCCATTCCGGAGCGCTATCTGGAAGCGGCCGCCGCGCTCGCACATCTTCACGCGCGGAAATTGCCGGATTCGCTCCCGGTGGACGAGGCGGGCGCCTATCAGATCCCCCCCTACGACATGGACGCGCTGCTGATCGAAGCGGATCTGATGCTCGACTGGTATGTCGGGCACATCAAGGCCACGGTGGCCTCCGGCGCCCGCGCGATATTCGCCAATCTCTGGCGCAACGCCCTGGCGGACATCGCCAGCGCGCCGCCGACCTGGACCCTGCGCGATTATCATTCGCCCAATCTGATCTGGCTTGCCGAACGCGAGGGCGTTCAGCGCGTGGGCGTCATCGACTTCCAGGACTGCGTTCTCGGCCATCCGGCGTATGACATGGCCTCTCTCGGCCAGGACGCGCGGGTCACCGTGCCCGACGATCTCGAACTGAAGCTTCTCGCGCATTACACCCGCCTGCGCCGGGAGGGCGACGAGACCTTCGACATGGCCCATTTCGCCAAGGCCTACATGATTCTCGCCGCGCAGCGCGCGACCAAGGTGCTCGGCATTTTCGCGCGTCTCAATCAGCGCGACGGCAAGCCGCAATATCTGGCGCATCTGCCGCGAGTCGAAAGCTATCTGAGAAAGTCCCTGAGACATCCGGCGCTGTCTGAGTTAAAGTCCTGGTATGAATCCAACCTCCCCGGACTCTTCGACGTCTGATCCCACGCGCGCGGCGCCGCGGACGGCGATGGTGTTCGCGGCGGGTCTCGGGACGCGCATGCGGCCGATCACCAACGTCACGCCGAAGCCGCTCGTCAGAGTCGCTGGGCGCGCGCTGATCGACCGCGCGCTCGACGATCTGGAGCGCGCGGGGGTAGAGACGGCGATCGTCAACGTCCACCATCTGGCCGATCAGATCGAGGCGCATCTCGAACGCCGCCGCGCGCCGCGGATCGTGATTTCCGATGAGCGCGAGACGCTGCTGGATCAGGGCGGCGGCATCCGGAAAGTTCTTCCGCTTCTGGGCGACGATCCCTTCTACATCTGCAATACGGACGCCTTCTGGTTCGGCGCGCCGCGCTCCAATCTGCTCGCGCTCGCGGGCGTCTGGGATAGTGCGCAGATGGATGCGGCTCTGCTGCTCGCGCCGACGCAGGGCAGCGTCGGCGTCGATTGGGACGGCGATTTCGATCTCTCGCCCGAGGGCAGGATCATCCGCCGCGCCGGGCCGAAGCCATATGTCTATTCCGGCGTTGGTCTCATCAAGCCGCAGCTCTTCGCGCAAGAGACGCGTGAGATCTTCAAGCTCGCGCCGTTTCTCTTCGAGGCGGCGGAGAAGGGCCGGCTGTTCGGCGTCGTCTCGGAAGGACTGTGGCTGCATGTCGGCGCCGTCGCCGCCATCGAGGACGCGGAGAGGGCGATCGCCGCCGCAGGGGGGTGAGCTTGGGCGTCAAACGCAGCGTCTTTACCATCGCTCCCGGCGCGCCCTTTCTCGCGACATTCGTCGAGGCGCTGCTCGCCGGCCGGATCATTCCGTCTTTTTCTCGCGAAACCGCGCCGCTGGATATGGCGCGGGCGACGATCTATGTGCCCACGCGTCGCGCGGGACGCGCACTGGCGGCGGAATTCGCGAGAGCAATTGGAACAGGCGCGACCTTCCTGCCGCGGATTCTGCCGCTCGGCGGCCTTGAAGAGCAGGAGACGGCCGCCGTTTTCGGCGAATTCGACGCTGATTTCGAGTACGCGGCGCGCCCGCAGATCGAAACGCTGGAACGCCGCCTGCTTCTTGCGCAGCTCGTTTCCCAGTGGTCGCAATCCGTCGGCGGCGCCATTCTGTCGGCGGACGCCGAAGGCCATTTCGATCTCGACCACGAAGAAGCCTTTCTGGTCGCGTCGTCGCCCACCGGCGCTTATGCGCTCGCCGCCGAACTCGGGGCGCTGATCGACGAATTCGTGATCGAGGACGTCGATCCAAACGCCATCCGCGACGCGGTCGACGACGAGTCTTTCGACAAATATTGGGCGATCACCACAGCCTTCCTGAGCATTGCGCTCGACGGCTGGCTGAAAGTGCTCGACGAGCAGGGACGCGTCGACGCCGTGGGTCGGCGCAAGCGGCTAATCGAAGCGCAGATCGAGGCATTTCTGGCTGCGGCGGATCATCCGCCCGTCATCGTCATCGGTTCGACAGGCGCGCAGCCGACGACGGCGCGACTCCTCTCCGCCATCGCGTCGCTGGATTACGGCGCGGTCGTTTTGCCCGGGCTCGACAAGGATATGGACGAGACCGCGTGGGCTCATGTGGGCGAAGGCGAGGGAGATCCCGCCTACACCCATCCGCAGACGGTGCTCAAGCGTCTTCTCGGCGAGATGAAACTGAAGCGCGATGATGTGTGTGAATTTGCGACGCTCCCATCGCCGCTCGCGGAGCGTCGCATGCTCGTCTCGCAGGCGATGGCTCCGGCGGGCGCCACGGCGGCATGGCGCCTCTTTCGACAGGACAACGCCGGCTGTTTCGACGCGGCGCTCGATGGCGTCACGCTTTCGGAGGCGCCCGACGAGCAGATGGAGGCGCTGACCCTCGCGCTCTTCCTGCGCGAGGCGCTGGAAACGCCCGGCCGCACCGCCGCGCTCGTCACGCCCGACCGCGCTATCGGGCGGCGGGTCGCGGCCGAGTTGCGGCGCTTCAACATCGAGGTTGACGATTCCGGCGGCGCCTCTCTCGCCGCGACGCGCGTCGGCGCGCTGGCGCGGCTCGTGGCGGGGATCGGGGCGCGGGGCCTCGACGCCGTCGCGATTTCCGCCTTGCTCAATCACCCGCTCACGCGCTTCGGCCGTCCGGCGGAAGAGATCGCCGAGCTGGCGCCGCTTGTCGAAGCCGGCGTGCTGCGCGCGGCTCCCTCTGTCGGCGGAAGCTATGCGAAAGCGGTCGCCTCGGCGCGCGAGGCCGCCCAGGGCGCGCATGCGCATCCGGCGGCGCGGCGCATCGCCCCGGACCAGTGGGCGAGGATCGAGGCGCTCGTCGCTGACGTCGAAGCCGCTTTGGCGCCGTTTCGCGCCTGTGAGGGCAAGGACGACCTCAAGACGTTCGCCCTCGCGCATCGCGCCGCCTTCGAGGCGGCGACGGCGGGGACTGAGGCCGACGAAGATGATGGCGCGCTGGCGCTGTTCGATCTCTTCGACAGACTGTCGCGCGCGCCGGCGCCGCCGGGCTTCAACGCTTCAGCCTATGCCGCGCTGTTCGACAGACTCACCTTCGAGACGACATTGCGCGGTCCGCGTCGCGCGCATCCGCGTCTCAAGATCCTCGGCGTGCTGGAAGCGCGACTGATGGACGCTGACGTCATGCTGCTCGCCGGGCTCGATGAAGGCGTCTGGCCTCCGCAGACGGAGACGGGCGCCTTTCTCAACCGCTCCATGCGCGCGCAACTGAATCTGTCGCCCCCCGAGCGGCGCATCGGCCAGAGCGCGCATGACTTCGTGATGGCGCTGGGCGCGGAAAGAGTCGTGCTCAGCCGCGCCGCGAAGCGCGACGGCTCGCCGACGGTTCCGTCCCGTTTTCTCACCCGCCTTCAGGCGCTCGCGGGCGAAGAAACAATCGGCAAATGTCGCGGGCGCGGCGCGCGCATGCTCGACATCGCGGCGGCGCTCGATCAGCCGCTTCCCTCGGAAACGGTCGCGCTGCAACGTCCGGCGCCGACGCCGCCTGTCGCTCTGCGGCCCACCCGGTTGAGCGTCACGCGCATCGAGACGTTGCGCCGCGATCCTTACGCGATCTTCGCGGAGCATATTCTCAAGCTGAAACCGCTCGCGCCACTTGGCGTCGATCTTGGCGCGCGTGAGCAGGGCACGGCGATTCACGCGGCTCTGGAAGCCTTCGTGCGCGCCTTTCCAAAGGGCGCTCTGCCAACTGACGCACGCGAGAAGCTGCTTGGCGTCGCGCGTGAGACATTGCAGGCCTTTTTCGCCGATCCGGCCTTTTGCAGTTTCACCTGGCCGAGGCTGATCGAGGGCCTTGATCACGCGCTCGCCTTCGAGCAGGAGCGGCGCGAGCAGGCGTGCGACATCTTCATGGAGGCGTCGGGCGCGTGGACCCTTTCCCTCGCGGACGGCTCGCGCTTCCACCTGACGGCGAAGGCCGATCGCATCGAGATTGATCCGGCGGGGCAGGCTTGGCTCTATGATTACAAGACTGGCGATGTGCCGACGCGACCGCAGGTTTTCGTCGGCTGGGCGCCGCAACTGACTCTGGAAGCGGCGATGGCGCAGGCCGGCGCCTTTTCCGAAATCGGCGCGCATCCGGCCGCGGGGGCCGCCTATGTCGGCCTCAAGAATGGCGGCAAGACCCAGACGCTTCAATGGAAGGAGCTCAGCTTTCCGGATGTTGTCGCGAAGCACGGCGCCGAGCTTGTGAACATGTTGTCGCAATATCGCGACCCGAAGACGCCTTATCCTTCACGTCCCTATGTCGCGCTGGTCAAACATGAGGGCGATTTCGATCATCTGGCGCGCGTGAAGGAATGGGCGCGTGGCGGCGGAGACGAGGCGTGAGCGATCGTCCTTACCTGACTCAGACCGTCCTGAAACAGCGCAAGGCCTCCAATCCCGACGCCTCCGCCTGGGTTTCCGCGCATGCCGGGTCCGGCAAGACCTATGTGCTGACGCAGCGCGTCCTGCGGCTCCTGTTGCAGGGCGTGCGGCCGTCGCAGATCCTGTGCCTGACCTTCACCAAGGCCGCCGCGGCGAACATGTCGACGCGCATTTTCGACAGGCTCGCGACATGGGCGGTGCTCGACGACGACGCTCTCGCGAAGCAGATCGCCGATACTGGCGCTCCATCGCCTACGGGCAAGGAGCTGGATTTCGCGCGAAGCCTTTTCGCGCGCGCGGTGGAGACGCCGGGCGGCCTCAAGATTCAGACGATCCACGCCTTCTGTGAAAAGCTGCTGCATATCTTTCCGTTTGAAGCCAATGTGCCGGCGGGCTTCAAGGTGCTCGATGACGCCGGGCGCGCCGAATTGCTCGAACTCGCACGCGCCCATGCGATCGAACAGGCGATGCGCGACGCTGGCGCGCTGCATGACGCGCTGACCCGCGTCGCGCAGGAAACGACCGCAAGGGATTTCGGCAGGCTTTGCGACGAACTCTTGCAGCAGCGGAGCGCGCTGGCGGCGGCCTTCGACGAGGAAAGCTACGCCGAGCGACTGCGCGTGCGGCTGGGCCTGAAGGCGGATGAAACGCTTGCCGATATTGAAGCGGAGATCATCGACGGACGCGCGGCTTGGCCGGAGCTGGTGGCGGCGCTGCGTCTTGGCTCCAAGAATGATTGCAAGCTCGCCGACCATCTGGCCCGCGCTCTCGAGCGTGCGCCCCACCGGGATTGTATCGAGAGTTATCTGTCGGTCTTCTTCACCCAGGACGGCGCGCCGCGCGGGGGTGAAAAAGGCGCCATCATCACAAAGCCCCTGCAAAAGGCGGCTCCCGATCTCCTCGATGAACTGGAAGCCGAGCGGTCCCGTCTCATGCGGCTGATCGAAAAGCGAAAGGCGGCGAGCGCCGTGGAGCGTTCGCTGGCGCTGGCGAGCCTTGGCGACGCCATCCTCTCGGAATACGAACGCGCGAAGCGCTATCGCAACGTGCTGGATTACGACGATCTGATCGAAGGCGCGCGGCAATTGCTCAATCGTTCGGAGCCGTCATGGGTTCTCTACAAGCTCGACGCGCAGATCGACCACATCCTGCTTGACGAAGCGCAGGATACGAGCGCGGCGCAATGGGAGATCCTGGCCGCCGTCGCCAGCGAATTCTGCGCGGGCCTCAGCGCAAGGGGAGGCAAGCGCAGCTTCTTCGCCGTCGGAGACGACAAGCAGTCGATCTTCTCCTTTCAAGGCGCTGCCCCGGAAAAGTTCGACGCCATGCGGCGCGATTTCCAGAAGAAATTCGAAGGCGCCGGCAAATCCTTCGAATATGTGCAACTCGTGCAGTCGTTCCGTTCGGCGCCGGGTGTGCTCGCGGCGGTCGACGCCGTCTTCAATTTCGCCGGCAATGGCGACGGACTGACCTGTGACGTCGAGCGCCGCACGCTCGAGCATGAGTCGACCAAGCCGCATGTCCTGTCTCTGGTGGAAGTGTGGGAGCCGATGGGGCCGCTCGACAGGGTCGAGCCCGAGGACTGGCGGCTGCCGCTCGATTATGCGAAGGCCTCCGATCCGGGCGAGCGGCTCGCGCGCAAGATCGCGGCGAAAATCAAGGCGCTGATCGCGCCGGGAAGCGGCGAATCCGTCGAAGGCGAGCATGGACCGCGCCCCGTGGAGGCGCGCGACATCCTCATTGTCGTGCGCAAGCGCGGCGCCTTTTTCGAAGCCCTCATCCGCGCGCTCAAGGCGGAGGATGTGCCGGTGGCGGGCGCCGACCGTCTCGATCTCGCACGCCATATCGCCGTCAATGATCTCGTCGCGCTCGGCCGCGTTTCGCTGCTGATCGAGGACGACCTGACTCTGGCGACGGTGCTGAAATCGCCGCTTGTCGGCTTGGATGACGACGATCTGATCGCATTGGCGCCGGAGCGGGCGGGCTCTCTCTACGATGCGCTCGCGCAATCTCAGGAACCGCGCCATCGCGCCGCCGCAGCAAGGATCGACGCGTGGCGCGGGCAGGCGAGGTCACTGCCGCCTTATGAGTTCTACAATCTGCTGCTCGGCGCGGGCGGCGGACGGCGCCAGCTCGTCGCGCGTCTGGGGCCTGAGGCGAATGACGCGATCGACGAATTCCTGCGGCTGGCGCTGTCGTTCGAGCACGACGAGTCGCCGTCGCTGACGAGCTTTCTGGCGATGGTCGAAAAGCTCGATCTCTCGATCAAGCGCGACATGGAAGCCGCCGGCGCCGCCGTGCGCGTGATGACCGCGCACGCCGCCAAGGGCCTCGAGGCGAAGATCGTCTTCTTGCCGGACACCTGCGGCGCCCCGGCCGGCAAGCATGATCCGAAACTCTATGTGCTCGGCGACGACTCTGCTCCCTCGCTGGTCTGGTCGCGCGGCAAGGACAACGACCCGGCCGTGCTCGCGCAGGCGCGGGAGGATCGCCGCAAGGCGGAGACGGCCGAGCATCGGCGCCTGCTCTATGTCGCGATGACGCGCGCCGAAGAGCGCCTTTATGTCTGCGGCTATCACGGGAAGACTCCGCCGCCGGAGGGGTGCTGGCACAGGATGATCGCCGATGCGCTCGAAGGAACGGGCGAGAAGCGCGACGATGCGGACGGCTTCGTGCTGAGCTGTGGCGGCGTGCCGCTTCGGCGCGATCTCGCGCAGGCGACGCGTCCGGCGGACGCCACGGCGATTCCGGCTTTTGCCCGGACGCCCGCGCCGGACGAACAGACGCCCGCGCCGCCCGTGCGCCCATCGAGCGCCCTCGCCGGCGCCGATGTGTTGGCCCCGTTCGACGACAGCGGGCCAAACCGGCGCGATGCGGCGCGGGCGCTGATCGGGCGGCTGACCCACGCGCTGCTGCAACACTTGCCGGCCTGTCCCGGGGAGCGCCGCATGGAGGCGGCGCGGCGGTTCGTCGAATTGCGCGGCGCCGCGCTCGACGGCGCTGCGCAGGACGACATTGTGACGGCCGCCCTGCGCGCGCTCGAGGATCCGCGTCTGGCGCCGCTGTTTGATCCGCGCTCGCTCGCCGAGGTCGATGTCTACGCCGCGCTTGGCGTGGGGTTCGAGGTCTCGGGCCGCATCGATCGCGTCGCGGAGACGGAAGAGGACGTGCTGATCGCGGATTTCAAGACCGGCCGCCCGCGCCCGGCCCCGGACGCCGCGCAGCTTCGCCAATTGGCGCTTTATCGCGCCGCGCTGCGTCCGCTCTATCCGCGAAAGCGGCTGCGGTGCTTCCTCGTCTTCACCCGCGACGCCTCCGTCATCGAGGCGTCGGACGCGGCGCTCGACGAAGCTTTCGCCCTGGCGGCCGGGCGCGCGGCGGGGCGGGCTATTTAGGCTGAAGGTCGGGATCGGCGCGGCGGCGCCAGAAGCCGAGCATCAGCGTCGTCGTGGTGAAGGCGATGGGTCCGAGGATCAGCCCGGGCGGCCCGAAAAGCTGAAGGCCGCCGAGCATGGCGACGAAAGCGGGGGCGGTGTGCAATCGCAGCGTTTCGCCGACGAACATCGGCCGCATGACATTGTCCGCCGTCGAAATGACGACCCCGCCCCACAGGCCCAGCGCGATGGCGTCCGCCCAGCGATCCTCGACAGCGAGATAGATCGTCGCCGGGATCCAGATGACGAAGGAGCCAAGCACGGGAATGATCGAGATGACGGTCATCACCACGGCCCAGAGGGCGGGCGAGGGAAAACCCAGCCACCAGAAGGCGACGCCGCCGAGCGTTCCCTGAAGCACGGCGACCGCGAGCGTGCCGTAGATCGTGGCGTAGATCGTGTCGCGCACCCGAACGATGATTTTGCCGGTTTCGATCCTGGAGAAGGGCGAGACGCGCACCAGCGCATCAAGCGCGGCGTTGCGGTCCCGCAGGAAGAAGAACAGCATATAGAAGGCCAGAACCATGGTGATGATCTGGCCTGTCGACTGCTTCAGGAGCGAGGCGCCGACATTGGTGACGAATTCGCCGCCGCGCGCGGCGATCGTCGGCACGTCGATTTGCGCGCCGAGCCAGCTCAGCCAGGGGTGCGCGTCCAGAAACGTCGTCCACTTGCCGTCGCCGATCGCCCTCTGGACGTAATCGACGCCAGCGAGCGCCTCCTGGATGAGCCGCTGGCCTATGAACAGCAGAGGCGCGACGATGATCAACGCCACGACCGCGACGGATATCGCCGCCGCCGAGTTGGGGCCGAGAAACGTCTCGAACCAGCGGTGCGGGCGGATGAAGACGACCGCCAGCACCAGCGCCCATGTCAGGCTCGCAAGATAGGGTTCGGCGACGAGCGCCGTGATGACGACGAAGATGAAAGTGAAGCCGAGTCGCGCCAGCAGGAAAATGTCGATCGGCTCGCCGGGGGTGAAAGCCTCGCCGACGCCTTCGGTCTTTTGCGGTTCGGTCATCCTCGCCCCGTGCTTCGCCCGACTTAGATAAGGCGGCGGCTACGCGGGCAAATGGTCTTTCTCTCTCTTGCGCGTCGCGGAGAGTGGGATTTTCAGAAATTGCACTCCTTCGGCAGATCGCCGTCGGACCAGTCAGCGAGCTTCATCGCGGGCGTCTTCACGTCGATCGCCTTGCCGTCCTTCTTGCCCTTGCCGGACAGGAAATTCAGGTCGCAGCTATGGCCGGACTCGGGGGCGAGCGTGTCATAGGCTTCGCGCGTGAGGCCGGCCACGATGAACTGCCTGTTCCGATAGACCACGGTGAGGGTCTGACTCCAGCGGTCGCGCCCGGCGCCGCTATTCTCCGACTTGATCAGCAAGGAGCCCTTGGCGCTCGTTTCGAGCGACGGGCGCGAGCCCCATATGCCGCCGTCCCAGGCGGCGTCCTTTTTCACCAGCGCCGGCTTCGGGGCCTTTCCATCGCTCGCGCTCTGGAGATCGAGATAGATGTAGAGGTCCGAGCTCGAGTCGCCATTGGCCACGAGCACGGCGCGGTCGGTCTCGCCATTTTCGAAGGAGAAGGTTTCGGCGTCGAGGATGCGCGAGTAGTCGGGCTCCGCCTGCGCGGCCGCTGCGGCGACGAGCATGGCGGTGACGAGGGCTGTTCTGAACATGTTGCGATCCCCCCAAAGGAAAAAGCCGCCCGACAGCGTCGGGCGGCTCCTGTTCTACACGCGAAGGCGCGGACTTGGCTATTCCGCGTCCGCCGCATTGGCGGCTTCGCGCTCGGCCTTTTCCTTGGCTTCGAGGTCTTCGCCGGTCACCTGATCGACCGCGCGCATCGAGAGGCGGACCTTGCCGCGATCGTCGAAGCCCAGCAGCTTCACCTTGACGCGATCGCCTTCCTTCACCACGTCGGTCGTCTTCGCAACGCGCTGCTTTGAGAGCTGCGAGATGTGGACGAGGCCGTCCTTGGCGCCGAAGAAGTTGACGAAGGCGCCGAAGTCGGCGGTCTTCACCACCGTGCCCTCGTAGATCATGCCGACTTCCGGATCGGAGGCGATCGACTTGATCCAGTTGATCGCCGCCTTGATGGAGTTGGCGTCGGCGGAGGCGACCTTCACCGTGCCGTCGTCCTCGATGTTGATCTTGGCGCCGGTCTTTTCCACGATCTCGCGAATGACCTTGCCGCCCGAGCCGATCACGTCGCGGATCTTGTCGGTGGCGATCTTCATGGTCTCGATGCGCGGCGCGAATTCGCCCAGCTCCGCGCGGGAGGTGGTGATCGCCTTGGCCATCTCGCCGAGAATGTGAATGCGCCCGTCCTTCGCCTGGGCGAGAGCGACGCGCATGATTTCCTCGGTGATGCCGGCGATCTTGATGTCCATCTGCAGCGAGGTCACGCCGTTGGACGTGCCCGCCACCTTGAAGTCCATGTCGCCGAGGTGATCCTCGTCTCCGAGAATGTCGGAGAGCACCGCGAAGCGCTCGCCTTCGAGAATGAGGCCCATGGCGATGCCCGCCGTCGGCGCCTTGAGCGGCACGCCGGCGTCCATCAGCGCGAGCGAGGTGCCGCAAACGGTCGCCATGGAGGACGAGCCGTTCGACTCGGTGATCTCCGAGACGACGCGCAGCGTGTAGGGGAACTCCGCCACCGCCGGCAGCATCGGACGAATGGCGCGCCAGGCGAGCTTGCCGTGGCCGATTTCGCGGCGGCCGGGCGAGCCCATGCGGCCCGTCTCGCCGACGGAGTAGGGCGGGAAGTTATAATGGAGCAGGAAGCGCTCCTTGTAGGTGCCCTCGAGCGAGTCGACGAACTGCTCGTCTTCCGCCGTGCCGAGCGTCGCGACGACCAGCGCCTGCGTCTCGCCGCGCGTGAACAGCGCCGAGCCATGGGCGCGCGGCAGGACGCCGACTTCAGAGACGATTGGACGCACGGTCTTCACGTCGCGGCCGTCGATGCGAACGCCCGTGTCGAGGATGTTCCAGCGGACGACCTTGGCCTGAAGCTCCTTGAAGACCTCGCCGACCTGCTCCTTGGTGAAAGGCTGCTCGTCGCCTTCGGGGAAGAGTTCCGCGAGCACTTTCGCCTTTACGCCGTCGACGGCCGCGTAGCGATCCTGCTTGACGGTGATCTTGTAAGCCTGGCGCAGCTCGGCCTCGGCGATCTGGGCGACGCGCGTCTCGAGCTCGGAGCGATCCGCGAGAACCAGTTCGCGCGGGTCCTTGGCGGCGCGCTCAGCCAGCCGGATGATCGCGTCGATCACCGGCTGGAAGCCGCGATGACCGGTCATGACGGCTTCGAGCATGGTCTCCTCGGAGAGCTCCTTCGCCTCCGATTCCACCATCAGCACGGCGTCCTGCGTGCCGGCCACGATAAGATCGAGGTCCGAAAGCTTCATCTCCTCGATTGTCGGATTGAGCTTGAGCTGCCCGTTGATGTAGCCGACGCGCGCGCCGCCGATCGGGCCCATGAAGGGCACGCCGGAGAGGGTCAGCGCGGCCGAGGCCGCCACCATCGCCAGAACGTCGGGATCATTTTCGAGGTCGTGCGAGAGAACGGTGATGATCAGCTGCGTGTCGCAGCGATAGCCGTCCGGGAACAGCGGGCGGATCGGGCGGTCGATCAGGCGGGAGACCAGCGTCTCGCGCTCGGAGGGACGTCCCTCGCGCTTGAAGTAGCCGCCCGGAATGCGGCCGGCCGCGAAGGCCTTTTCCTGATAATTGACGGTGAGCGGGAAGAAGTCCTGTCCGGGCTTCGGCGCCTTGGCGGAGACGACAGTGGCGAGAACCGTGGTCTCGCCCCAGGTGGCGACGACCGCGCCATCAGCCTGGCGGGCGATCTTGCCGGTCTCGAGGACGAGCTTGCGCCCGGCCCAGTCGAGTTCTTCGCGGTGGATTTTGAACATGCTTGGTCTTTCTCGTGATGAACCCGGCGGTTCGTCATGAGCAAGACGGCGAGAGGCTGTGGACGCGCTTGTCTTTTGTCTTCGTTCGCACAGCGTCCGGCGATCCTGCCATGACGTGGTTCGCGCGGGCGGGCGCGGCGCGCCCGAAAAGGCGAAAGCGGCACATCGGCGCGCCGCCTTCGCAAGGCTTGGTTAGCGGCGAATGCCGAGCCGCTCGATGAGGCTCCGGTAGCGGGCTTCGTCCCGCTTCTTCACGTAATCGAGAAGCTGGCGGCGCTGGGAGACGAGCTTCAGCAGGCCGCGACGCGAGTGATTGTCCTTCACATGCGTCTTGAAGTGCTCGGTGAGATTGACGATGCGCTCCGTGAGAATCGCAACCTGAACCTCGGGCGAGCCGGTATCGTCGGTTTTGGTGGAGTATTCCTTGATGAGCGCCTGCTTGCGCTCGGCCGTGATCGACATCCGTCGTTCCTCGTGTCTGGAGTGGTCCGCCACGGACGGCCTTGGCCGGGATGTCGTCCAGCGAGGTCGCCCCAAAGCGGCGCCGCCCGGCAGGGCCGGGCGATCCGCGCCCTTATAACAGAATCGGCCGGAAAGGATAGGGGGCGGGTCTCTGCTGGCGCGAGCGGCGAAGGCCCCGGCCGGGCGCTGGCCGCGCCGGCGATGATGGCCTCGCGCCGCCTGAAAGGCGTCACGCCTTCTCGAACAGACGCAGCCGATCCCCGAGCTTGCCGATTTCCTCCTCGGCCCGGACCATCTCCGTCACGTCATATTGAACGCCGAGATAATACATGAGCTTGCCGCTGGAGCAGCGCAGGGGCCGAAGATTCAGCCGGTTGACGAACATGTCGCCGTTTTTCCGGTAATTGCGCAAGGTGACCTCGACAGGCTCGTGGCGCGCGAGCGCCTCGCGCAGGAGCTGGCGGCCCGGCTGCTCCCGGTCGTCCCCCTGGAGGAAGCGGCAGTTGTGGCCGACGATCTCTTCCTGCGCATAGCCGGTCATCCGCTCGAAGGCCTTGTTGGCGTAGACGATCGGCGCGTCGGGGAGGTCGGGATCGGCCAGCGTGACGCCGTTGACGCAACTGTCGAGGATCTGCGTCAAAATGGTCGGGATGATCCCGTTGTCTTTCTGCACGACGAACATTCTGCCCTCCCTTCAACCTTGTTCCGTCAACACGCACGCGCTCGTTCGGTACAGGGGGCGCCCTCGGCGAGCAGCGACCGGATGTTCTCGACGGTCTGTTCCGCGCCTTCCTGCAACGCCGTGCCGATCAGCTTGGCGAAGGGCCGCATGGACAGGTCCAGCTCCCGCATTTCCATGCGGAACGTGACCTCCGTCTCCGAGTCGGAGCGCCGTTCGAACTCATAGGTCGACCGGAAACGCTCGGAAACGCCCTCGAGCACAAGGCGGCGCGGCGGCTCCACCTCCGCCACGGCGAAGGTGGTTTCGCTGCGCATGCCGCGCTCCAGCGTCACCTGCTTCGCTTTCACGCCCGGCCGGACCGGAGTCGGCCCCTTCGGCTCCAGCTCCACGACCTGCGTCGACCAGCGCTGGTAATTGGCGAAGAAGTCCCGCGCCACGAAGTCGAACACAGCGTCGACAGGCTGCGGCACGACAGCAGACGCCATCCCCGCCGCGGCGGCGGAGGGAGCGGCGTTCATTCTCAACCCGAACATGTTCAAAACCTCCCCACGTGCGATCGGTGGGTGGATCGTCAGGTGTTACGTATGGCTGCGAAGGTGCGGAACAAGAAGCTGTGCGTCAGCCTCGAAATGGGCGCCAGATATGGAAAAATCCCCCTGTCAAGGGTTGCTGGGAGCGTTGTTCACACCAGCTTTCAATGTGAAACACACCTTGTTGCGTCCCCCGGACGCGGAGACACAACGGAGAGGTTCAGATGAACGCTCCGCCTGCCATAGCGACCCTTCTTCTCGTTGCCGTCGTCGGCCTGTTCCTGGCCCTGATCGTGATGGAGAAGCTGCATCCTCTGCGCGCCTTCAGCCGCGACAGGCTGAAGGCGGCGTTCTCCACCAACACGTCGGCGTTCCTGATCAACAATCTCATCATGAGCGCCGTGTCGGCGTCGAGCCTGATCATGGTGGCCGGCGCTTACTCCCGCCACGGCCTGCTCGCCAATGCGCCCGACGGACCGGCGAAATGGGCGCTGAGCTTCATCCTCTTCGATTTCGCGGTTTACGCCTGGCACTTTGCCGGCCATCGCTTCGAGCCCCTGTGGCGCTTTCACAAGGTCCACCACAGCGACAGGACGTTCCAAGTCAGCACGGGACTGCGCTTCCATGTCTTCGACCAATTCCTCGAAGTCATCGTGAAGTGCCTGTGCACCGTCACGATCGGCGTCGAGGCGCATGTCGTGATCGTCTGCGAGGTCGTGCGGATGTTGTTCGTGCTGTTCCACCACGCCAACATCACCTTCCCGGGTGAGAAGCTGCTGTCGTGGCTGATCATCACCCCGTCCCTGCACCGCGCCCATCATTCGACGCGGCGCAGCCAGCACGACAGCAATTTCGGCGTCGTTCTGGCGGTCTGGGACATGATCTTCGGCACGCGCAAGGAATTGACCCCGAAATCCGTGGGTCTTGAGCTGATACAGGCCGAGAATCTCGTGCAGCTCTTCAGCCTCGCCTTCGTCACCGAGGAGCGGCTGGCGCAGGTCATTCATCTGGTGCCGAGAAAGAGGCGCGACAGGTGAGCCGGCGCGCTCAGGCGCCCTTGTCCGGCGCGATGATCTCGCCGTCGCCGTAGAGCACCCGTCGCACGAAGGCCTGCGCGGCCGGGTTCTCGCGGTTCGCGGCGAGGGCGGACACCACGCCGGCGGCGATGGCCAGGGTCGCCCCGGCGAGACCCGCGAGAGCATAGGCTTCGATCTTGCGCGCGGGACCCGCAATGAACAGCGCCGCCGCCAGCGCCACGGCGCCCCCGGCCAGCGCGGCCAGCGCTTCCCGGTCGCCCGCCCGGCTCCAGAAGGCGAGGGCGACCGAGGGAGCGACGCAGGCCGCCGAGACGGCGATGGCCAGCGAAATCAGCCCGCCGGGCGTGACGATCTGGGTCACGCTGGCGATATAGGCGCAGGTCGCGACCCCGACGAGCGCCAGCCGCGTGATGGCGAGCCGGCGGCTGGTGAGGTCGATTTCGCCGCGCAGGCGGTAGAGCGCGTCATGGCCCAGCGCCGCGCTGCAGGTTTGCAGGCCGATGGCGGCCAGAAGCAGCCCGAAGGCGACCAGCGCCGAGGCCATCAGCCCCGCCGCCGCAGCGCCGAGGTCAGTCGCGGCGGGCAGCGCGCCAAGCAGATAATCCCCGTCGACGGGGCGAATATTGGCGGCCGAGACGGGCGTGCCGGGCGCAATATTCTGCGCCGCGCATGCGCGCTGGGCCTGGGAGGGGTTCGACGCTTTGGCGTCGCAGATGGCGACGAGCCCCCGGCTGCTCGCCGCGTAGATCGGCGGCGGCAAGCGTTCCGCGCTCTGGCCGGAGACGGCCACAGCGAGGCTCAGCGCGGAGGCGGCGATGGCCGCCGCGATCAGCAGCGCGAAGAGCAGGGTCCAGAGGAGCGTCAGGACGCCCGAGGATCTGGCCGCCGTGGGGCTCTCGGTCGTCACCGACGGCGCCAGCACGGGCGCCAGCGCCGAAACGCCCAGCGCCATGGCGAGGGTGGCGCCGATTTCGACGAACACGCCCATCGGCGCGGGCATGAGCCGCCACGCCGTGAAGAGCTGCTCGGCCTCCGGCCAGCCGGGGCCGCCGAAGAGCCCGACGGGCAGGCGGCCCTGCGCCCAGAGCGCCGCGACCGGCCAGCCGAAGCCGAGCAGGGCGACGCCGGCGCCGGCGGCGGCGGCCCAGACGGCGCCGCCCAGCCCGCCCGGGCCTGCGATGACGAGCCCGGCCGCCGCGACCACAAAGGCGGAGAACACCCGGCCCGAGCCGGTCAATTCGACGAGCGCGTCGACCGCCATCTGGCTGCCGGCGACGGCGAGCAGGCCCGAGGCGACCGCCGCGGCGGCGATGAGCCCGAACCGCGGCGCCGCGCCCGGAAAGCGCGCGGCGAGAAATCCGGAGATCGAGAAGACGCCGGTACGCCGCAGCAGCGGACCCAGAAACAGGGCCGCGCCGGCGATGCCGAGAAAGGCCCCGCAAATGACGCCGATCCCCCAGGAATGCCCGGCGATGCGGGTCGCGAAGGGCAGCAGCAAAGCGATGGCCACGGCCGCATTGGCGAATCCCGCGTAAGCCGAGGGAATGGCGCGGCCGCCGGCGTAATAGAACGAGACCCGCATGGAATGGAGCAGGAAGCCCAGCGCTGCCAGCGCGACGATGGTGAACCAGGGCGGCGCCGCGCCGACGAACCGCTCCGGCGCGCCGACGCGATCGAGCAGCGCCGCGAAGCCATAGGCCAGCAGGAAGCTCGCCGTGACGAAGGCGATGCGCGAATCCAGAACCGCGCGGTCAAACAGGGCAATTTCGCCGGAACGCTCTCGCATGGGGGCTCTCGCGGGGTGGTTGCGGCGAGATTACCGGAGACGGCGGAGCCGGGGAAGGGCGCGCCGCCGCCTTCGCATGAACGGCCGCATCATCTGCGCCATCGACAATGAGCCCGGCTTTGAGCCATAAGGCGGGCATGCCGTTTTTCTTCCCCGTAACGCGAGAGGCCGCATGAGCGCGCCCGAGACCAAAGGCGTGGGCGTCACCACGACCACCGTCACCGAGGACGAATCGGGGATGCGCGTCGACCGCTGGTTTAAGCGGCGCTATCCGACGCTGGCCCTGTCTCATCTGGCCAAGATTTGCCGCAAGGGCGAGGTCCGGGTCGACGGCAAGCGCGTCGACACCTCGACGCGGCTCGAAGAAGGCCAGACGGTGCGCGTGCCGCCGCTGAAGATCGAGCCGCTCGCGAGCCCGGCCGTGAAACGCGCCAGCCCCGAGGACGCCGAAGCGATCCGGGCGATGACGCTCTTCGAGGACAAGGACCTGATGGTCCTCAACAAACCCTTCGGTCTCGCGACGCAGGGCGGCTCCGGCCAGACGCGCCACGTCGACGGCATGCTCGAATCGCTTGCGAGGGGCGAGTCTCGGCCCGTGCTGGTCCACCGTCTCGACCGCGACACCTCGGGCGTGCTGCTGGTCGCCAAAAGCCGGCGCATGGCGGCGGATCTGGGGGAGATTTTCCGCTCGCGTCAGGCCAAAAAGATTTACTGGGCGCTGGTCGAGGGCGTGCCCAAGCCCGCCCAGGGCCGCGTGTCGCTCTATCTGGCCAAGGGGCCGGGGATGGAAAAGAGCCGGGGCGCCGGCCGCGATCTCGAAAAAATGCGAATCGCGAAGCACGGCGACGCCGACGCCCAGCACTCGCTGACCTATTACGCCATCGTCGACAAGGTGGCGCCCCGTTGCGCCTGGCTCTCGATGAAGCCGCTGACCGGCCGCACCCATCAGTTGCGCGCCCATGCCGAGGCGATCGGGCACCCGATCTTCGGCGACCCGAAATATGGCCATCGCCCGGAGGACGACGTGCGCCGTCGCGATCCGCTGCGGGCCATGCCGGATGGGTTGGAGCGCAAGCTGCACCTTCTCGCCCGGCGGCTCGTCTTGCCGCATCCCAAAGGGGGGACCCTGGATGTGACGGCGCCGCTGCCGGAGCATATGAAAAGGAGCTGGGAGCTCTTCGGCTTCGACGTGAAGCAGTATGATCCGATCGAGGATGCGCCGGATGCGTGACGGGGGCGGGCGCCGCCCCCTCCCTGTCCCTCCCCCGCTTCGCGGGAGAGGGGACGCTCGCGATCCGCGTTCCAGATAAAGGCCCGAGCCTGCCCCCTCTCCCGCGAAGCGGGGGAGGGTTGGGGTGGGGGCCTCTCAGCGTCGTCCAAAGGAAACCCCATGCCCAAAGACCGATCCAGCTTCGAGACGGACTTCTTTGTCGAATCCGGCGAGCGCGATCCCGTCAAAGCCGCCCGTGACCCGGCCCGGCCGCTCCCGAAGCGCTTCTACAAGGAGGCGACCGTCGGCGAGGCGGACGGGGGCTTCTCGATCCTGCTCGACGGGCGCCCGGTCAATACGCCGGCGAGGCGCCGGGTCGTCGTGCCCTGGCGCCCGCTCGCCGAAGCGCTCGCGGGTGAATGGGCGGGGCAGGGCGAGACGATCGACCCGTCGACCATGCCGCTGACAAAGCTCGTGAATTCAGCGCTCGACGGCGTCGCGCACCAGATGCCCGCGGTCGAGGCGGAGCTGGTGAAATACGGCGGCTCCGACATGCTGTGCTACCGCGCGGCCGAGCCCGAGAGCCTTGTCGCCGCGCAGCGCGCCGCCTGGGACCCGCTGCTCGCCTTCGCCCGCGACAAGCTTGGCGCAAGGCTCGGCCTCGCCGAAGGGGTGATGTTCGCCGCGCAACCCGAAGAATCGCTCGCGGCGCTGGCGGCGGCGGTCCGCGCCTATGTCGGCGAGGGGCCAGGGGCGCCGCTGCGGCTCGCCGCGCTTCACGTGATGACCACGCTCACCGGCTCGCTGATTCTCGCGCTCGCCAAGTCATTGAAAGCAATTGACCTTGCGGAAGCCTGGGCCGCCGCCCATATCGACGAGGACTTCCAGATGCGGACCTGGGGCGAGGACGCCGAGGCGCTGGAGCGTCGCGCGGCGCGATTCAAGGAAATGGCGGCGGCGGCCTTCGTCTCGGATTGCGCCAAGAGCGGCGAAGCGCCGGGAGACGGCGGCCTCGGGGCGGCTTCCTCCGTTGCGCCGAAGATGTGACCAAATCGCCCATTCGGCCGGCGCGGCCGTCGTTGTCTCTTGCTTTGCACAAGGGGCTTTGTTACGGAACCCGCGGCCTGGAGCTTTTCCAAGTTTGAAGCTCCCGAGAATGCGGCCTTCGCCCAGCCGAAACGTCGGACCGAACCGGACACGACCCATGCCGATGCTGCTCGAACAATATCTGCCGCTGGTGATCTTCATCGCGCTCTCCGCGATCATCGCTGGCGCGCTGCTCGTCGCGCCCTTCCTGCTCGCCTTCAAGGCGCCGGACCCGGAGAAGCTCTCCGCCTATGAATGCGGCTTCAACCCGTTCAACGATTCGCGCATGAAATTCGACGTGCGCTTCTATCTGGTGTCGCTGCTTTTCATCGTGTTCGATCTCGAAGTGGCCTTTCTCTTCCCCTGGGCGGTCGCCTTCAAGGACGCCGGGGCCTTCGGTTTCTGGTCGATGATGGTGTTCCTCGGCGTGCTGACCGTCGGCTTTGTCTATGAGTGGCGCAAGGGAGCGCTGGAATGGGATTGATCACGAACCAGGGGGGCGCGCTCGTCGCGCCGCGGCCCAAGGGCCTCATCGACCCGCGCACCGGCAAGCCGGTGGGCTCGGACGATCCGTTCTTCCTCCAGATCAACGAAGAGCTGGCCGACAAGGGCTTCTTCGTCACGGCGACCGACGACGTCATCAACTGGGCGCGCACCGGCTCGCTCATGTGGATGACCTTCGGCCTCGCGTGCTGCGCGGTGGAAATGATTCAGGCGGCCATGCCGCGCTACGATCTCGAGCGCTTCGGCTTCGCGCCGCGCGCCTCGCCGCGTCAGTCGGACTGCATCATCATCGCCGGCACGCTGACCAACAAGATGGCGCCGGCGCTGCGCAAGGTCTACGACCAGATGCCGGAGCCCCGCTACGTCATCTCCATGGGCTCCTGCGCCAATGGCGGCGGCTATTACCACTATTCCTATTCGGTGGTGCGCGGCTGCGACCGCATCATTCCGGTAGACGTCTACGTGCCGGGCTGCCCGCCGTCGGCGGAGGCGCTGGTCTACGGCATGCTGCTGCTGCAAAAGAAGATTCGCCGCACGGGCACGATCGAACGCTAGGGTCTTCCCTCTTCCCCGCGCTCGGGGCGAGGAGGCGCGGCGACGCGCGGCATCAAAGGAAAGTGACGTATGTCGGCTGAACTGGAAACACTCGGCGCGCGGATCGGCGGCGCTCTTCCCGGCGCGGTGACGGCGGTGAAGGTCGCCTATGGCGAGCTGACGCTTACCGTGGCGCGCGACCGCTGGATCGACGTCGCAACCTTTCTGCGCGACGATCCGGATTGCCTCTTCGTCAACTTCGTCGATGTGACGGCGGCGGACTATCCCGAGCGCGACGAGCGTTTCGAGGTGGTGGCGCATCTTCAGTCGCCCCGGCACAACCGCCGCATCCGCATCAAGACGCCGGCGGCGGAAGACACCCCCGTCGCCTCGCTCGTTCCGCTGTTTCCGGGCGCTGACTGGTACGAGCGCGAGACCTACGATCTCTTCGGCGTGATCTTCTCGGGCCACCCGGACCTGCGCCGCATCATGACCGACTATGGTTTCGATGGTCATCCGTTGCGCAAGGACTTCCCCATGACCGGCTTCGTCGAGGTCCGCTATGACGACGAGCGCAAGCGCGTCGTCTATGAGCCCGTGCGGCTTCAGCAGGAATACCGCAATTTCGATTTCCTCTCGCCGTGGGAGGGCGTGCAATACGACCTTCCGGGCGATGAGAAGGCGAGCAAGTGAGCGCGTCGCAGATGAACGATCAAGCAACCGCCCCCAAGCCCGAGTCCCAGGGCCTGCGCAACTTCAACATCAACTTTGGCCCGCAGCATCCGGCGGCGCACGGCGTGCTGCGCCTGATCCTGGAGCTGGACGGAGAAGTCGTCGAGCGCTGCGATCCGCATGTCGGCTTCCTGCATCGCGGCACCGAGAAGCTGATGGAGGCGCGCACCTATCTGCAGAACGTGCCTTATTTCGATCGGCTCGATTACTGCGCGCCGATGAATCAGGAGCACGCTTTCTGTCTGGCGATCGAGCGCCTCCTCGGCATAGAGGTTCCGCGCCGCGCCCAGCTCATCCGCGTGCTCTACGCCGAGATCGGCCGTCTGCTCTCTCATCTGCTGAACGTCACCTCGCAGGCGATGGACGTTGGCGCGCTCACGCCCCCTCTTTGGGGGTATGAGGAGCGCGAGAAGCTGATGGTGTTCTACGAGCGCGCCTGTGGCGCGCGCATGCACGCCAATTACTTCCGTCCGGGCGGCGTTGCGCGCGACCTGCCGGACCAGCTCGTCGAGGACATCGGCGCCTTCTGCGATCCGTTCCTGAAAGTCGTCGAGGACCTGGACGAACTGTTCATCGGCAACCGCATCTTCAAGCAGCGCAACGTCGACATCGGCGTGATTTCGCTCGAGGACGCCTGGAAGTGGGGCTTCTCCGGCGTGATGGTGCGCGGCTCCGGCGCGGCCTGGGACCTGCGCAAGGCGAAGCCCTACGAGTGCTACGAGGAGATGGAGTTCGACATCCCCGTGGGCAAGCACGGCGACTGCTACGACCGCGCGGTCATCCGCATGGAAGAGATGCGCCAGTCGACCTACATCATGAAGCAGTGCGTCGAGAAGCTGCTGCGCGCCGACGGCCGCGGCCCGGTGCTGACGCCCAATCACAAGATCACGCAGCCCTCGCGCGGCGAGATGAAGCGCTCGATGGAAGCGTTGATCCAGCACTTCAAGCTCTTCACCGAGGGCTTCCATGTGCCGGCCGGCGAGGTCTATGCGGCCGTCGAGGCGCCCAAGGGCGAATTCGGCGTCTATCTTGTGTCGGACGGCGGCGACAAGCCGTATCGCTGCAAGATCCGCGCGCCGGGCTTCGCGCATCTGTCGTCCATGGATTTCATGTGCAAGGGCCACATGCTCGCCGACGTCTCGGCGATTCTTGGCTCGCTCGATATCGTCTTCGGGGAGGTCGATCGGTGAGTTTGATCCCCACTCAAACCCTCCCCTTTTCAAGGGGAGGGAGTCAGGCGGGCGCCGCGACTCTCCCTCCCCCTGCAAGGGGGAGGGTCGGGGAGGGGGTTCTGTCCGCGTCGACTTTGCATGGGGAGATCGACATGGCCCGTTTTGACCGGACCCGAGCCAAGACCGAGCGCGCCCGCGAGCTGCGCCGGGACATGACCGGCGTCGAGAAGATGTTGTGGGCTCGTCTGACGAATGCGCAATTGGGCGTGTCGTTCCGGCGCCAGCACCCCATCGGCCCCTATTTCGTCGACTTTTATTGCGCGCCCGCGAGTCTCGCTGTCGAGCTCGACGGCGATCAGCACGGGTTCGTCGCCGGAATTGCATCGGATGCGCGCCGTACCGCTTTTCTCGCAGACAAGGGGCTGCGTGTTCTGCGTTTCTGGAATAACGAGGTTGTGACCAATATCGACGGCGTCGTAGAGACGATCTGGCTCGCCGTTCAGCCTTTTGTCGCGGCTTCGACCCCCACCCCGACCCTCCCCCTTGCAGGGGGAGGGCGTGAGCCCGTGGAATAAGATCATGTCCGTCCGTCGTCTCGCCGAAAATCAGCCCGAGAGCTTCGAGTTCACGCCCGAGAACAAGGCGTGGCTCGAAAAGCAGATCGCCAAATATCCGGACGGCCGTCAGGCCTCCGCGGTGGTGCCCGCCCTGTGGCAGGCGCAGAAGCAGAACGATTACTGGCTCCCGCAGGCCGCGATCGAAAAGGTTGCCGAAACCCTGGGCATGCCGAAGATTCGCGTCCTCGAGGTCGCGACCTTCTACACCATGTTCAATCTGGAGCCGGTCGGTAAGCATTACATCCAGCTCTGCGGCACGACGCCCTGCATGCTGTGCGGCTCCGACGATCTCATCAAGGTGCTGGAGCGCCGCGTCGGTCCGCAGCGCAAGGTGACGGCCGACGGCCTGTTCTCCTGGCTCGAAGTCGAGTGCCTCGGCGCCTGTTGCAACGCGCCAATGGTGCAGATCAACGACGATTATTACGAAGACCTCACGGCCGAGAATTTCGAGAAGCTGCTCGACGATCTCGCCGCCGGCCGGCCGGTGAAGACCGGTTCGCAGAAGGGCCGCGTGTCGTCGGAGCCCGAGGGCGGCCTGACCAGCCTGACCTCGCTCTACGGTCAGAAGTAACGGAGTTCGCCATGGCCGAAGTCACGAACGAACTGATCTACGAGGTGCTGAAGGCGATGCAGGCGCGTCTCGGCAACATCGAGGACTCCATGCGTGAAGCGCGTGGCGAGGTCAGGGCGTTGCGTTCGGCCATTTCGGCGATCGACAATCGCATGGGCGCGTTTCATATGGATCTCGCCAATCTTTACGAGGCCTCTGGCGCGATGGAAGGACGTATGTCCCGCATCGAGCGACGCCTTGAAATCATCGATACGCCGAACGCGTAAGGACGGATCATGCTCTCCGACGCAGATCGCATTTTTACAAACCTCTACGGCATCGGCGACCGCTCGCTGGCCGGCGCCCGTGCGCGCGGTCAGTGGGACAACACCAAGGCGCTGCTGGCCAAGGGTCGCGACAAGATCATCGAGGAAGTGAAGGCCTCCGGCCTGCGCGGACGTGGCGGCGCGGGCTTTTCGACCGGCCTGAAATGGTCCTTTATGCCGAAGGACGTCGACCCCAAGCGGCCGCATTACCTCGTCATCAACGCCGACGAGTCCGAGCCCGGCACCTGCAAGGACCGCGAGATCATGCGCAACGACCCGCATACGCTGGTCGAGGGCGCGATGGTCGCGAGCTTCGCCATGGGCGCGCATGCGTGCTACATCTACGTGCGGGGCGAGTTTATTGCGGAGCGTGTCGCGCTGCAGAAGGCGGTGGACGAGGCCTATGAGGCCAATCTCATCGGCAAGAACAATGTGCATGGCTATCCCTTCGACCTCTACGTGCACCACGGCGCGGGCGCCTATATCTGCGGTGAAGAGACGGCGCTGATCGAGAGCCTCGAGGGCAAGAAGGGCATGCCGCGCCTGAAGCCGCCGTTCCCCGCGAATGTCGGCCTCTACGGCTGTCCGACCACGGTCAACAACGTCGAATCGATCGCCGTCGTTCCGACCATCCTGCGCCGCGGCGCGGGCTGGTTCGCCGGCATCGGCAAGCCCAACAACACGGGCACCAAGCTGTTTTCGATCTCCGGCCACGTCAACCGGCCGTGCAATGTCGAAGAGGCCATGTCGATTCCGTTCCGCGAGCTCATCGACCGCCATTGTGGCGGCGTCCGCGGCGGCTGGGACAATCTGCTTGCCGTTATTCCGGGCGGCTCGTAGGAGCGCCGCGTTCCGTCGCATGAGATCATCGACTGCCCGATGGACTTCGACAGCCTCGTCAAGCTGGGCTCGGGCCTCGGCACGGCGGCGGTGATCGTGATGGACAAGTCCACCGACATCATTCGCGCCATCGCCCGCCTCGCGTATTTCTACAAGCACGAGAGCTGCGGCCAGTGCACGCCCTGCCGCGAAGGCACGGGCTGGATGTATCGCGTCGTGCAGCGCATGGTCGAAGGCCGCGCGCAGAAGAAAGAGATCGACATGCTCTTCGAGGTGTCGAAGCAGATCGAGGGCCACACCATCTGCGCGCTGGGCGACGCGGCGGCCTGGCCGATCCAGGGGCTCATCACCCATTTCCGTGACGTGATCGAGCAGCGCATCGATCAATACACGGCCAATCCGCACCCCGAACCCGTGCGCGAGGCGGCGGAGTGATCATGAACAAGCGCATTGCGACTTCGGAGAGAGCGAAGTGACAAAGATTCTCGTCGACGGCGTCGAAGTGGACGTTCCGGGAGAGTTCACGCTTCTCCAGGCGTGCGAGGAGGCGGGCGCGGAAGTGCCGCGCTTCTGCTACCATGAGCGCCTGTCCATCGCCGGCAATTGCCGCATGTGCCTCGTCGAGGTGAAGGGCGGCCCGCCGAAGCCGCAGGCCTCCTGCGCGATGTCGGTCAAGGACCTGCGTCCGGGCCCGAACGGCGCGCCTCCGGAGGTTTTCACCAAATCTCCCATGGTGAAGAAGGCGCGCGAGGGCGTGCTGGAGTTCCAGCTTATCAATCATCCGCTCGACTGCCCGATCTGCGATCAGGGCGGCGAATGCGATCTGCAGGACCAGGCGCTGGCCTATGGCGCGGGCAAGTCGCGCTATACGGAAGACAAGCACGCGGTCGAGAACAAATACATCGGCCCGCTGGTGAAGACCGAAATGACGCGCTGCATTCACTGCACGCGCTGCGTTCGCTTCACGGCTGAAATCGCCGGCACCAGCGACATGGGCGCCATTGGCCGAGGCGAGGACATGGAGATCACGACCTATCTGCAAACCGCGATGGTGAGCGAGTTGCAGGGCTGCGTGGCGGATCTCTGTCCGGTCGGCGCGCTGCTGCCCAAGCCGCAGAATTTCCGCGCGCGTCCTTGGGAATATCAGAAGACCGACACGGTCGACGTCACGGATGCGCTGGGCTCGAACATTCGCGTCGACTCGCGCGGCCGCGAAGTCATCCGCATCCTGCCGCGCGTCAACGACCTCGTGAACGAGGAGTGGATTTCCGACAAGACGCGCCAGGTCGTCGACGGCCTGAAGACGCAGCGTCTCGACCGGCCGTATGTCCGTGAGAACGGCCGGCTGCGTCCGGCCACATGGCAGGCGGCGTTCGAGGCCATCGCCGCCAAGCGCAAGGCGACGGCGCCCGCGCGCACCGGCGCGCTGGTCGGCGATCTCGCCGCGGTGGAGGAAATCTTCGCCCTCAAGCTGCTGATGCAGCAGCTCGGCTCGCCCAATCTCGACTGCCGTCAGGACGGCGTGAAACTCGATCCCGCCTTCGGCCGCGCCTCTTATCTCTTCAATGCGACGGTGGCCGGCGTCGAGCAGGCCGACGCGCTGCTGATCGTCGGCTCCAACCCGCGCAAGGAGTCGCCCGTTCTCAACGCGCGCATCCGCAAGCGCTGGCTGAAGGGCGACTTCAAGATTTCGCTGGTCGGCGAAAAGGCCGAGCTGACCTATGACTACGACTATCTCGGAGCCGGCCCGGAGTCGCTGCTGCGCTTCATCCAGGAGGGCAGGCCGGTCGGCAGACTGCTGGTGATCGTGGGGCAGGGCGCGCTGGCGCGTCCGGACGGCGACGCCGTCCTCGCGCTCGCCGCGCAGGCCGCGCAAAAGCTTGGCGGCGTCAGCGACGGCTGGAACGGTTTCTCCGTTCTGCACACGGCGGCCGCCCGTGTCGGCGCGCTCGACCTCGGCTTCACGCCGGCGGCCGGCGGTGTGGACGCGCAGGCGATGGCCAAGGCTGGCGCGATGGACCTCGTCTTCAACCTCGGAGCCGACGAAATCGACATCGCGCCGGGCGCCTTCGTCGTCTATATCGGCACGCATGGCGATCGCGGCGCGCATCGCGCGGACGTGATCCTGCCGGGGGCCGCCTATACCGAGAAGTCCGGCCTTTACGTGAACACGGAAGGTCGCGTGCAGCTCGCCTCGCGCGTCGTCTTCCCGCCGGGCGAGGCCCGGGAGGACTGGGCGATCCTGCGCGCGCTGTCGGCGGTCGTCGGTCAGGCGCTGCCCTTCGACTCGCTGGCCGAGCTGCGTCGCAAGCTGGTCGCCGCGCATCCGCATTTCGGCCGCATCGACCAGATCGAGGTCGGCTCCGCGAGCGACGTCGGCAAGCTCGCCAGCCATCCGGCGGTCGCGATGAAGGACGCCTTCGTCCCTGCGATTTCCGATTTCTATCTCACCAATCCGATCGCGCGCGCCTCGGCGGTCATGGCGGAATGTTCGGCCCTCGCGCAGGGCCGGCTGAAGCAGGCGGCGGAATAGGAGCGACGACGTGTCTGAAGGCTGGAACGCTATTACCGCCTATCTCGCGGAAAGCCCCGTTCTGCTCGCTCTCATCAAGAGCGTGCTGATCGCGGTGGTGCTGCTGATCTATGTGGCCTATGTCATTCTGGCGGACCGCAAGATCTGGGCGGCGGTGCAACTGCGCCGCGGCCCGAACGTCGTGGGTCCCTGGGGCCTGCTGCAGAGCTTCGCGGACTTCATCAAATTCGCGCTCAAGGAGCCGGTGATCCCGGACACGGCGAACAAGGGCGTCTTCCTGTTCGCGCCCTTCATCATGGCGACGCTCTCCATCGCCGCATGGGCGGTGGTGCCGGTGTCCGACGGCGGCTGGGTCGTGGGCGACATCAATGTCGGCATTCTCTACATTTTTGCGCTGTCGTCGCTTGGCGTCTATGGCGTGATCATGGGCGGCTGGGCGTCGAATTCGAAATATCCGTTCCTGTCGGCGCTGCGCTCCGCCGCGCAGATGGTGTCCTACGAAGTCTCCATCGGCTTCGTGATCATCACCGTACTGCTCTGCGCCGGTTCGCTGAACCTCACCGAGATCGTGCGCGCGCAGGATACGCAATATGGCATGGCCGGCTGGTACTGGCTGCGCCTGTTCCCGATGTTCGTCATCTTCTTCGTTTCGGCGCTGGCCGAGACGAACCGTCCTCCCTTCGACCTCGTCGAGGCGGAGTCCGAGCTCGTCGCGGGCTTCATGATCGAATATTCGGCGACGCCCTACGTGCTGTTCATGCTCGCCGAATATGTGGCGATCGTGACCATGTGCGCGCTGCTGACCATCCTGTTCTTCGGCGGCTGGCTGCCGCCCGCGAAGATCGCGCCCTTCACCTGGGTGCCGGGGGTGATCTGGTTCATCCTCAAGGTCAGCTTCTTCTTCTTCTTCTTCGCCATGGTGAAGGCGTTCGTGCCGCGTTACCGGTACGATCAGCTGATGCGGCTGGGCTGGAAAGTCTTCCTGCCGATTTCGCTCGTCATGGTCGTCATCGTCGCCGCCGTCCTGCAATTCGGCGGCGGAGCAGTCGCGAGCTAAGGGCCCGTCATGAGACTAGACCAAGCCGCAAAGTCGCTTTTCCTGTCGGAGTTCGTCGGCGCCTTCCTGCTGTCGATGCGCTACTTCTTCAAGCCGAAGGCGACTCTGAACTATCCGCATGAGCGCAACCCGCAGTCGCCGCGCTTCCGTGGCGAACATGCGCTGCGCCGCTACCCCAATGGCGAAGAGCGCTGCATCGCCTGCAAGCTCTGCGAGGCGATCTGCCCCGCTCAGGCCATCACCATCGAAGCCGGCCCGCGCCGCAACGACGGCACGCGCCGCACGACGCGCTACGACATCGACATGGTGAAGTGCATCTATTGCGGCTTCTGCCAGGAGGCCTGCCCGGTGGACGCCATCGTCGAGGGGCCGAACCAGGAATTCGCGACGGAAACGCGCGAGGAGCTCTACTACACCAAGGAGCGCCTGCTCGAGAACGGCGCCCGCTGGGAACGCGAAATCGCGCGCAACATCGCGCTGGATTCGCCCTACCGGTAAAGACTGAACGCGAGCGGCGGCGAAGGCCGCGCGCTCTTCATGAGAGGATGAGGCCGTGGCGGCTGTATTTTTCTACATCTTCGCGACGATCATGATCGCATCGGCCTGCGTGGTGATCTTCGCCCGCAACCCGGTGCATTCGGTGCTGTTTCTCATCCTCGCCTTCTGCAACGGCGCGGGTCTCTTCCTGCTCTCGGGCGCGGAATTCCTGGCGATGATCCTGATCGTCGTCTATGTCGGCGCGGTCGCGGTGCTGTTCCTCTTCGTCGTGATGATGCTCGACGTCGATTTTGCCGAACTCAAGCAGGGCTTCGCCAAATATGTGCCGGTCGGCGCGGCGGTTGGCGTGGTGGTTCTGGCGGAACTCGGCATGGTCGCGGTCGGCTGGCAGCCGTCGGAAGCCTCGAAGAGCCTGCTCGAGACGCCGATCCCGGCGACGGTTTCCAACACCGCGGCGCTCGGCCAGGTGCTCTACACGAAATATGTGATCTTCTTCCAGGCGTCGGCGCTGGTGCTGCTCACCGCCATGATCGGCGCCATCGTGCTGACGCTGCATCACAAGCCCAACGTCAAGCGCCAGAAGATCGACGAGCAGAACGCGCGCACCCGTGACAATGTGATCGAGATCAAGAAGGTCCCGTTCCGGACCGGCGTCTAACGAGGAAGCCACATGATGACCATCGGCCTCACCCATTACCTCGTCGTCGCCGCGATCCTGTTCACGATCGGCGTCGCGGGCATCATTCTCAACCGCAAGAACATCATCGTCATTCTGATGTCGGTCGAGCTCATCCTGCTGTCGGTGAATCTGAACTTCGTCGCTTTTTCCCATGAGCTCGGCGATCTGGTCGGACAGGTGTTCGCGCTCTTCGTGCTCACCGTGGCGGCGGCGGAGGCCGCCATCGGCCTCGCCATCCTCGTCGCCTTCTATCGCAACCGCGGCACCATCGCGGTCGAAGACATCAATTCGTTGAAGGGCTGATCCCCGCGATGATCCAAGCAATCGTCTTTCTCCCGCTGCTGGGGTTCCTGATCGCCGGCGCCTTCGGGCGCAAGATCGGGCCGCGGCCTTCCGAACTGATCACGACCGGGCTCCTGTTGGCCTCGGCCGTGATGTCCTGGATCACCTTCTTCGACGTCGCGCTGGGCCATAGCCACGGCTTCGCGCCGGTGCTCGGCAACTGGATGACGGTCGGAGCGCTGAAGGTCGACTGGGCGCTGCGCGTCGACACGCTGACGGCGGTCATGCTGGTGGTGGTCACGACGGTGTCGAGCCTCGTGCATCTCTACTCCATCGGCTACATGCACGAGGACCCGTCGCGTCCGCGCTTCTTCGCCTATCTGTCGCTCTTCACCTTCGCCATGCTCATGCTGGTGACGGCCGACAATCTGGTGCAGATGTTCTTCGGCTGGGAGGGCGTGGGTCTCGCCTCCTATCTGCTGATCGGCTTCTGGTACGAGAAGCCCTCCGCCTGCGCGGCCGCGATCAAGGCCTTCGTGGTCAACCGCGTCGGTGACTTCGGCTTTGCGCTCGGCATCTTCCTCGTCTTTCAGCTCACGCAGTCCCTGACCTTCAACGAGGTCTTCGCCGCCGTTCCGGGCCTCGAGGGCAAGCCGATCCATGTCTTCGGCATGGACGTCGACGCGCTGGAGATCGCCGCCTTCCTGCTGTTCATCGGCGCCATGGGCAAGTCGGCGCAGTTCTTCCTGCACACCTGGCTTCCGGACGCGATGGAAGGCCCGACGCCCGTCTCCGCCCTTATTCACGCCGCCACCATGGTGACCGCGGGCGTCTTCATGGTCGCGCGCCTGTCGCCGGTCTTCGAACACGCCCCCCATGCGGCGGCCTTCGTGACGATCATCGGGGCGGTGACGGCCTTCTTCGCCGCGACGGTCGGTCTCGTGCAGAACGACATCAAGCGCGTCATCGCCTATTCGACCTGTTCGCAGCTCGGCTACATGTTCGTGGCGGAGGGCGTCGGCGCCTATTCGCTCGGCGTGTTCCACCTGTTCACGCACGCCTTCTTCAAGGCGCTGCTGTTCCTTGGCGCCGGCTCGGTCATCCATGCGATGCATCACGAGCAGGACATGCGCAACATGGGCGGGCTGAGGAAGGACATTCCCTTCACCTTCGCCATGATGACCATCGGCACGCTGGCGCTCACGGGCTTCGGCATTCCGCATACGGAAATCGGCTTCGCCGGCTTCTTCTCGAAGGACGGCATCATCGAGGCCGCCTATGCGGCGGGCCAGCATCAGACGGCGGCGCTGATCGGCTTCGTTTCGACGGTCGTCGCGGCGGGGCTCACCTCCTTCTACTCCTGGCGCCTCGTGTTCATGACGTTCTTCGGCAGCCGCCACGGCCATGAGGTCACGGAAGGCCACGCCGAGGACGAGCCGACGGCCGCCCAATTGGCGCATGCGCACGGCGACGACCATGCGCATCATCACGACGACCACGGCCACGCCGATCACGGCCACGGCCACGGCGATCACACGCCGCATGAGTCGCCGCTGGTCATGCTCGTCCCGCTCGCCGTCCTCGCACTTGGCGCGATTGGCGCGGGCTATGTCTTCGAGCCCTATTTCGCGGGCCATGCCTATGACGAATTCTGGAAGGGCGCGCTGTTCACCGGCGAGCACAACCACATTCTGCATGCGCGCCACGAGATTCCGGCCTGGGTCGGCTTCGCGCCGTCCACGATGATGGTGCTCGGCTTCCTGGTCTCGTTTTACGTCTACATGCTCAAGCCGGGAACCGCGCAGAAGCTGGCCGAGGCGCTGCCGGGCCTCTACCGGTTCCTGCTCAACAAGTGGTATTTCGACGAGCTCTATGACGCCATCATCGTGAAGCCGGCGTTTCGGATCGGCCGTCTGTTCTGGAAGGGCGGCGACGGCGCCATCATCGACGGGCTCGGCCCCGACGGGGTGGCCGCGCGCGTCGCCGACGGCGCCCGCATCGCCGTGCGGCTGCAGACGGGCTACGTCTACAACTACGCCTTCGCCATGCTGATCGGCGTCGCGGCGTTCGTCACCTGGTTCGTCGCGGGAGGTCTGCGCTGATGTTCGGTTTCGGCATTCTCACGGGCCTGACCTTTCTGCCGCTCGTCGGCGCGGCCTTCATCTTGACGCTGAAAGGCGAGAGCGAGGCGACACTGCGCAACGCCAAATGGGCGGCGCTGCTGACGACGATCATTGTCTTCGTGCTGTCGCTCGTCGTCTGGGGACGTTTCGATACGGCCAGCGCCGCCTTTCAGCTCGTCGAGCAGAAGAGCTGGTTCGGCTCCGGCCTCACCTATAAAATGGGCGTGGACGGCTTCTCCATGCCCTTCGTGTTGCTGACGACGTTCCTCATGCCCTTCGCCATTCTCGCTTCATGGGAGTCGGTGAAGTTCCGCTTGAAGGAATATCTCGTCGCCTTCCTCGTGCTCGAGACCTTGATGATCGGCGTGTTCTGCGCGCTCGATCTCGTGCTCTTCTATCTCTTCTTCGAGGGCGGCCTCATTCCGATGTTCCTCATCATCGGCATTTGGGGCGGCAAGCGGCGCGTCTATGCGAGCTTCAAATTCTTCCTCTACACGCTCGCCGGCTCGTTGTTGATGCTGATCGCCATTCTCGCGATCTATGGCAAGACCGGCACGACGGACATCGTCACTCTGCTCGAGACGCAGTTCCCGTCGTCGATGCAGACCTGGCTGTGGCTCGCCTTCTTCGCCTCCTTCGCGGTGAAGATGCCCATGTGGCCGGTCCACACCTGGCTGCCGGACGCTCACGTCGAGGCGCCGACGGCGGGTTCGGTGATCCTGGCCGCGATCCTGCTGAAGATGGGCGGCTACGGATTCATCCGTTTCTCGCTGCCCATGTTCCCGGACGCCTCGACCTATTTCGCGCCGCTCATCTATGCGCTCTCCGTCATCGCCGTCATCTACACCTCGCTCGTCGCGCTGGTGCAGGAGGACATAAAGAAGCTCATCGCCTATTCCTCGGTCGCGCATATGGGCTTTGTCACCATGGGCCTGTTCACGCTGACGCCGCAGGGCGTGCAGGGCGCGATGTTCCTGATGATCTCGCACGGCTTTGTCTCCGGCGCGCTCTTCCTCTGCGTCGGCGTGATCTACGATCGCATGCATACGCGCGAGATCGCGGCCTATGGCGGCCTCGTCAATCGCATGCCGCTCTACGCGGTCACCTTCATGATCTTCACCATGGCGAATGTCGGCCTGCCGGGAACTTCCGGCTTCGTCGGCGAGTTCCTGACGCTCGCCGGCGCCTTCGTCGCCAATAGCTGGGTGGCGCTGTTCGCGACCTCGGGCGTCGTCCTGTCGGCGGCCTATGCGCTCTATCTCTATCGGCGCGTCGTCTTCGGACCGCTCGACAAGCCGGCGCTGCAGACGATCACCGATCTCTCGCCGCGCGAGCTGCTGATCTTCGCGCCGCTCATCGCGCTCACCATCTATTACGGCGTGCGGCCGGGGCCGATCATCGAGGCGTCCGCGGCTTCCGTCGCCAATCTCCTGCAATCTCACACGGCCCTGGCCAGTGCGGCGAAAGTCGTCGCCCAGGCCGTTCAATGATCGGTCGCTGACGATGTCGTTCTCAACCGCCCTCGCGCATCACTTCCTGCCGGAAACCATCCTCGTCCTCGGCGTTCTGGCGCTGATCCTCA
>NZ_JBPFEB010000128.1:0-49279 GCF_051061225.1 Methylocystis sp. | reverse complement strand
CGCCGGATAACGCTCAATAACGCCATGTCTATCACTCCGTCGACCCCCGCTGAAAACAGCCAGGGCGGGTTCAGAACATGGGTCAATTCTCAGCGGAAATTTCCCGCTCTCCCGGGTCAACTCTCAGCGGAAATCAACATCCATTGCGTCGTAGCCCGTGGTAAGTTCCGGGAACGTTGTCGTGTAGCTTCTCCAGAGAACCGCCTCGTCGGATGGCGATAACGCTTCATGGTCGCTGCAATCGAGACGCAGACTCTGAGCTCCGAAAGCCGCCCCGACATAATCGCAATGGTGCGGCGTCTTTGATTCGTTATGGACGTTGGGGCGGAAATACCGGCAGGTGACGCACATGCGTTGGGGCGAAAGCGCGCCGGCGATTTGAAGCGCGCGGATTGTTTTGATGACCAGTTGCAGTAACTCGGTTTGTTCCCGGTCTGACAATGTTTCAAGGGCGCGCTCGGTCGCGGTTATGACGAGACCGATCCCTCGCACGATGTCGCATCCGGCTTGGGTGATGCGCATGGTGACGGCTCGGGCATCTTGTGGGTCAGATGTCTTTGTCAGCAAGCCTTTGCGAACCAGAGCCGCGATCGAGTCGGTCGCCGTAGGCTGAGACACGCCAAGCTGCGCGGCGATCGCGCCGACGCGCACACCTTTTTCCGCTCGGCCGGCAATAAACGTCAGAACATATGTCTGGGTCGGATTAAGCCCAGCCGTCCCGGCGATCGCCCATTGATCCGCGCGCATGACGGCGCAGATGCGATCCAGACCGTCGCGAATCCGGCGGGTTAAGAGGGGATCTGACGCAACACAGGTCATGTCATATACATAGGACACCTATATATTTAGGTCAAGAGAAATTTGAAGCGGGGGCTGCAGCGGAAACGCGAGCGCCGAGGACTTGCGCGTTTTGCTGCCGGCCATCGTCACTGGCCCGCGCGCTATTGGGGCGCGGTGGATAGTTTGTTTGGGCCTTTCCGCGATTCAATGACAGTCGAGAGGCCTGGCTTTTCGCGGCCGGAGGCCGCGATTCTTAGCCCTTCTCTGACACGCGCAAGCGCCTCATCGGCTCGGCCGGCGGCGTAGACGGCGTGAGTGGAGTAAGAGAACTCGGGAGCTCCTCGCACCCGATGCAACCGTCCATCGTCGACGAAGGGTTGCGCCGTGCCAATGCGGAAGTAGCCAGAACCGCCGACCGACAGAAGGAAGGTCAAAGCAAGCGGTCCTAGGGAGATTGACGTAGCGGGACTACCAAGCTCAGGGAACGCTGCTTGATGATTAGCTTGGAACGCGTTGCCCCAATCTACGAAAATGTAACTGCTCGGATCGACGCTTCCGTCAGGCGAACTCGTCACTTGGACAAGTTTTTCTTCCATAAGTAACTCACAAACGAGCCCAGAGCGCTGAGGCGGGCTATAGACGACCGCCAAGTCTAGAGATCCCTCTTCGACTCGTTCGACGAGGCGCGTCGCAGCATCGACTTCCGCTCTGACCGCGATGTCAGGACACTTCAGGCGCATCCAAATTAGCCAATCGGCAAGTAGGGGATGCCAAAGGCTCAGTTCGCCTCCAAGGGTGATTTTGTCGGCCTTGTTGGCGGGAAGAGCGACCTGTTGCCGGGCCCTCTCCCATATCTGCACAAGCGTCTCGGCAAAGCGCTTGAAGCGTTCACCAGCTGGCGTCAGCCGGGCGCCCGCCTTGTTTCGAATGAAAAGCACCCGGTCGAGTTCCATTTCCAGCGTTCGAATTCGGGCGCTGACGGCAGTTTGGGTCAGGTGCAGGCGCTCTGCGGCCGCAATGAAGCTTCCGCTTTCAGCCACCACCAGAAAGGTCCGAGCAAGGTTGATGTCCATGAGTTAGTATGAAAAAGTTTGATAATAAAATCAATAAAACACATTTGTCTGTTCCTAAATCAAATGCGAACCTGTTTCCGACCGGCGCCCCTTGCGCACGGCAGAAATTGTTCGTGCGAGCGCCATGTTGCAGAGATTGTTGTCCGATCAGTCGCCATTTCCCGAGCGCGCCGGTCTTGGGACGCACGATGTTCGTTGACAACAGGCCGTTACGCGGCTGGCGTCTCTGGCTGTTCACTGCCGCGCTAGCGCTTGGTACGGTCGTTGTCCTCTCCAATGTCCCCGGTTACACGATAACCGTACCCTATGTGGCCGGCAGTCTCGGCGGCGTCACGCCGAGTTTCGGCGCCTGGGGGACGACCGACCATATGGTTGGGCTGGCGCTTGGCCTGCCGTTTGCGCGTTGGTTCTCGGGCCGCTTCGGCGACTATCGCGTCTATGTCGTCGCGTTCCTCCTTTACGCCTGCGCCGCATCGGTTTGTGCGGCGAGCGAAACCCTTTGGATGTTTCTGCCGGCCCGCATTGCGCTTGGTTTCGCAGGCGGTGTGACCCTCCCGCTCGCACAATCGCTGGCGCTTAGGGAGTTTCCCGAGCGCCGACGTACCTGGGCCGTCGGATTGTGGGGGGTGTTGAGCATGACACCCTTAACGATCGGCGTGTTTCTCGGTGGATGGTACGCCGAATTCTTGAGCTGGCGCTGGTTGTTTTATACCGACGTCGTCGTCGGCGTGCTAGTGGCCGCCCTTGTGGGCGCGCTGCTCTATGGCCGGGGTTTCAATGTGAGGATCGTGCGCTTTGACTTCGTAGGCGTCGCCCTGCTTACCGTCATCGTCTATGGCGCTCAGACTGTGTTTAATATGGGTAACGATTTTGACTGGTTCGCGTCGCCGATCCTTCTGACAGCCCTCGTCGTTGTTGAAATTGCGGTTCCGGCATTTGTGATTTGGGAGCTCGGCGAGCGCAATCCCGTGCTTGACTTGCGCTTGTTCGGGCATCGCAACTATGCGATCGCGACCTTCTGCTCCGTGTTCGGATTTCTGATCATCCAGGGGCTCTTGTCGGTATTCGTCTTTCAGCTGCAGCTGCTGATGGGCTATACCTCATCCCTTGCGGGAATGGTTTACCTATTGATGTTCGTCGTCGCGGGGCCGGCGGTCGCCATTCTCCATGAACTCAACAAAACGGTCGACGGGCGCCTAATCAGCTTCTTCGATTTTGTCGGCCTCGCTGGGACCCTTACTTGGTTGGGGCTGTTCGACCGGCTTGCCTGGTTCGACCAGCTTTTTTGGCCGATGCTGTTCTTCGGCTTTTTCATTGCCCTCTTCTTTGCCCCGCTTGCCAGCCTGGCCATGCACGGGCTCTCTGGAGCGAAGCTTATTCGCGCCGCCGAGGAACTGGCGTTGCTGCGCACCGTGGCGGGCTCTTACGGCATCTCTTTACTCGCTGTCGTGCAGTTCCGCCGGTTGCCGTTCCACCAGCTCGATCTTGCCGATCACCTCGGTGGGCGGCGGTTCGCATCACTGGATCTTTTCGCGCAGACAACCGCAAAACTTGAAGCTGCGGGTCTCAACTCCTCGACGGTGATGCGCCGGCTTGCAAACCTCATACGTGAGCAATCAGCCCTGCTCGCGTTGAACGACGTGTTTCTGGTCGGCGCTGTCGTCTTCGTGTTGCTGGCCGTCCTCCTCTGGTTCGCACATCCGACGATGATCGCCTTCTGGCGGCGTGGGGATGCGGCGCATCTGCGAGCGGAGGAGCTCATGGAGTCGCCATGACGTGGAGCTAGGGCGCCATCGCGTGGGTCTTGCAGCGCCGCCCGCGGGCTGCGTCTCGGGCAAGGAAGATCGCGGCCTCCGCCGCGGGTTAAACTCTGTTTGCTACGAACGACGTCAAAGACCGACAAAGGCTTCGGCTGCCGGGAACTCGGGAGCATGGCCGCCGCAACTATGGGCGATTGAAATGAGATCTTCTCAAGCGTCTTGAAGAAGCCAGAGCATCAAGCGCGGCGCGATCCGGTTAAAAAAACTTGATGCTCGGGGGTAAGAACCTCCTATGCAAATGCATCTAACAGGCGACGTCACAAGAAAGATAATCATGCATGCAGGATAAGTGACCACGTTCAATAGGACTTCGCGCGATTTTAGAGGCTCACGCTAACGCAAAGGCGTCACGTCGAGCGGGACGTGGCAGGAAACTCTGTAACGGAATTGACGATGCCTTCAGTCGCTCGATCCCAAGCAAGGTCAAAGGAGACACATCGATGAAATATCTTCTTTCTGCGCTGCTGATCCTATTCACTACGGCGCAACTTGCCGTCGCCTCGCCTCGGCATGAATTCGCTGAGCGTCCCCACCCGCATGCATCGGCCGTCTCGCCCTCCACGCAGGATGTCCGAGCGAATGTTAACCATTCGGAACGCCTGAGACAGCAGCAAGACGGACAAGCCTTAGTTCCAATCGCGAATCAAGACCTGCGAGGACTTCTTTTCGTGCTTGCTGGATTGGCCGGCCCCGCAGCGTTTTTATTTGCAACGCCATAGCTTAGAGGCTGCGGCCAATCATCGACTTCATGCGCTTCGAAAGTCGAAGTGCATTTAGCGTCTTATGTCGATGATCAAGAATCGCGCCATCGCCCCCCAAATACCTCTCGATGGCGCGATAAGGGGGCGCGGCGTTTCTCGCGCCCCCGCCCTTAACCTGAATGGGTTGTCGGATGCGCATGAGCGAAAAAAAATCGAGGGGCACAGAGATGCTATATCGGCGATATTTCGAGGCGGCCGTCTCTCGTCTGAAGGACGAACGCCGCTATCGCGTCTTCGTCCATCTCGAACGCGACGTCGATAGCTTCCCGCTCGCGGGCTGGCACTGCGACGACGGCTCCGTCCAGGACGTGACGGTCTGGTGCTCCAACGACTATCTCGGCATGGGTCAGCACCCCGAGGCGATCTCCGCCATGGTCGAGATCGCGAGCAGGGTCGGCGCCGGGGCGGGCGGCACCCGCAATATCTCTGGCACGAGCCACGCCATCGTCGAACTCGAGCGCGAACTCGCCGATCTCCATGGCAAGGAGGCGGCGCTCGTCTTCACCTCCGGCTGGATCTCCAATCTCGCGGCGATCTCGACGATCGCCGATCTGCTGCCGAACTGCCTGATCCTGTCCGACGCCTCCAATCACAATTCCATGATCGAGGGCGTGAAGCGGTCGCGCGCCGAGCGCAAGGTCTTCCGCCACAACGATCTCGCCCATCTCGAAGAGCTTTTGATCGAAGCCGGCGACCGGCCGAAGCTGATCGTCTTCGAAAGCCTCTATTCGATGAACGGCAACATCGCGCCGGTCAACGAGATCGCCGATCTCGCCGAGCGTTACGGCGCCATGACCTATGTGGACGAGGTCCATGCGGTCGGCATGTATGGCCCGCGCGGCGCGGGCATTTGCGAGCGCGACGGCGTGATGGACCGCATCGACGTGATCGAGGGCACGCTCGCCAAGGGCTTCGGCGCCATGGGCGGCTATGTCGCCGGCGACGCCGTGGTCATCGACGCGATCCGCTCCTATGCGGGCGCCTTCATCTTCTCGACGGCGCTGCCGCCGCCCGTGGCCGCCGCCGCCTGCGCCTCCGTGCGGTTGCTGAAGCGCCGGCCCGATCTGCGCGCCGCCCATCAGCGCGCCGCGCATATCACCAAACATGCGCTCGCCGCCGGCCGCCTGCCGGTGCTCGAAAACGGCTCTCATATCGTGCCGGTGATGGTGCGCGACGCCGAGCTGTGCAAGGCCGCGAGCGATCTGCTGCTCACGCGTCACCACATCTACATCCAGCCGATCAACTATCCGACGGTCGCCAAGGGTTCGGAGCGCCTGCGCGTCACGCCGACGCCGCGCCACACGCAGGACCACATCGCCCATCTGGTCGAGGCGATGGTCGATGTATGGCACACGCTCGGCATCCCCTTCGTGGAGCCGCCGTCGCATCTGCATGTCGATGAGAACGGCAAGGAACACTGCGCCTATCCGGGGATCAAGCTCGCGGCGCAGTAGCGGAAGAAGTCGATGTCGCAGACGACGTCGGCGCCTATACCGTGCGGCGTGGGCAACAACAAACGGAATCGTTGGTTTGGCGCTGCGGTTTCCAACCTCACGCCAGAGGCCGGTTTATTGGGGGCCGACCGACCTTGTCGTTGGCTGGTTGGCTCATTCTGGGAATTGGCGCTGTAAAATCCACTACCATGGTGGCATGGGCCTGCTGTTTGACGCCCGGATGGGCCTCCGATGAAGGGCCGCCGTGGTGATTTCGAAACCAGGCGTTCCATGTGAGCGAAGGAAAATATCCCGCTGAAATTTTTTATCTATCGACCGGCCGCTAGTCTGCGATGAGAAGCAAATCAGACTTGCGCCTGACCGGTTGATCTTTGTAAATTCCAGCAACCATCGACAGCAGGGGAACTTCGCCTCCAGCTGCAGACTAGAGATGATCTGGCGTCCATTGGACATCGTCGATGGCCTGTGAGGGACCGAGCGTGTGGCTAATCGTCAACTCCAGGGGCGTCGGTGACGACAAGATCCAACACTGAGTGGCTAGCGGCTCTGCGCCAGACGGGGCAGAGGCAGGAGAACGCCGTCAAGGAGCTGCGGCAATTGTTGCGCCGCGCCATTTTCAGTTTCCTGTCCCGCAAAGGCGCCACCAACGCCGCCGGCCCTAGCTACGATCATGAGGATCTCGCGGAAGACTGCGCACAGGAGTCCGTGCTCCTCATTCAGTCCAAGCTGGATCAATTCCGCGGCGATAGCCAATTCACGACATGGGCCTATTCGATCGCCATCCGCGTCACCCTCAACGAACTGCGGCGTCGCCGCTGGCGAACCTCGGCCATCGAAGCCGCACGCCTTGGCGACGCCATGCCGCATTGGCCAATCGACAATCCCGGACCCGAACGAAGTCTCGAGCAGCAACAAGCTTGGGCGATACTGACTGAGCTAATCGAAACAACGCTGACCCCTTTGCAGCGCAAGGCGTTGATTGCCCACGCATTCCAGGAAATGCCGCTCGACCTCGTCGCGGAATGGCTGGGAACCAATCGAAATAGCCTGTATAAGCTCATCCACGATGCGCGCAAGCGGCTCCAGGCGGCCCTCCTCTCAAGGGGCGTCACACATCGCGAGCTCATCGCCATTTTTGATACGCCTCGGCCCGAGCGGCCCTATTTTGAAGACGGTAAGAAATCTTTGTTTCAGGCATCTAATGATTAGCGACGAGAATCCAACATGAAACGGACCGAGTTCGGACGCCTGATCGACACCATCTTCGCCGCGAAAGCCGGCGAGGAGCTGTCATGCAGCGATTATTTCGAGCGATTGCCGCGTTATGCCGAGCTGGAGGCTGCAGGCGAGGACGCCGCGGCGCGCCTCCCGAACGTGCGCCATCATATGCATCAGTGCCCGGAGTGCGAAGAGGTTTACCTCGGTCTCCTTGAAGTCGTTCTGGCTGAAAAAAAATCCGACGCCTCCAGGTAAGAATCCTCCCTGACGCTCCTCTAAAGGAGCGTTCGAAGAAAATTGGCCGCCGTCGAAACGCGGTTGGCCTGAGGGAGGGATACGCATGTCTAGTCTTTACGAGCGTCTCGGTGGCGAAAAGGCGGTGGACGCCGCAGTCGACCTTTTCTATCGCACGGTTCTCGCCGACGGTCGCATCGCACGCTTCTTCGAAGGCGTGAATATGGAAGACCAGCTCGCAAAGCAAAAATCCTTTTTGACCATGGCGTTTGGCGGCCCCAATAAGTATACGGGCAAAGACATGCGAAAGGCACACGAGAGGCTTGTCGCCAAGGGCTTGAACGATTCGCATGTCGACGCGGTGATCGAAGACCTGTCGAGAACGCTCCGGCAGCTCGGCGTCGCTGAAAAGGAAGTACAAGAAGTTGCGGCGTTGGCCAATTCCGTTCGCAGCGACGTACTGAACCACTGAGGCCCGAGCGATGACGCTGCTGACTTATCGAGAAGCAGCCATCGAGATCGAGCCGGGGGAGGACGTCCTTTCCGCGCTGCTACGCGCTGAAATCGACGCGCCTCACTCCTGCCGATCCGGGGTCTGCCAGAGTTGCCTGCATCGCGCGGTCGAAGGCAATCCGCCGACCGCCGCGCAGAAGGGGCTCAGCGACGCGCAAAAGGCGCTGGGTTATTTTTTGCCTTGCGTCTGCGTGCCCGATACGCCTCTGACCGTCGTCCCTGCTCAGGAAACCGGGACCCGATCGGAGGCTGTCGTCCACTCGATGGAACGCCTTTCTGGCGACGTGGTGCGGCTGCGGCTGGAACATGACTCGAACTTTGCCTATCGTCCCGGTCAGTTCCTGGAGCTCATCACCGACGACGGACTTGGACGGCACTACTCAATCGCGAGTCTGCCGGAGGACGATCCCTTCGTCGAGCTCCACATCCGTCTTCATCCGGGTGGGAGAATGAGCGGATTCATCTCCGACGAGCTTGTGCATGGCCGTCGGCTTCATATCGCCGGTCCTCTCGGAACGTGCATTTATGAAGGCGTCGATCCCGATCAGCCGATGGCGCTGATCGGCTCGGGGACTGGCCTAGCGCCTCTGATCGGCGTCCTGCGAGACGCTCTGAGGCGCGGACATCGTGGTCCAATTCGGCTCTATCACGGGGCGCGAGAGCGCGAAGGACTGTATCTGCACGATCATCTGCGGGCGCTGACGAAGAGGCACGCCAACCTCCACTATATCCCGCGCGTCCTCAGCGACACCGGACCTCACGGCGGCGACGTGGCGGCGGCGGCGCTGGAGCATGAGAACGCGCCCCCCCACACGGCGTTCTTCCTCTGTGGCGGCGAAAAATTGGTAGGCCGTCTGAAACGCGATCTCTATCTGAAGGGCGCCAGCCTCAAGCAAATGCGTTCCGACACCTTTCTTCCCGCGGGCTCTGGCCGTTGAGGATACGTGGCCTGCCGCCACGACATTCCTTTTGATTCATCGGCCAGGCGTGCCGGTATGGCGGTCGATGTCCTCGTCCGTCGTCCCGTGGATTTTCGGAATGGCGCTCATGTAAGGCAGCGCTGTGGCAAATCCCGCACGACAAAGTTTCGGTCGGGCGAACAGAGTAACCACCAACGCTTTTCAGCGTCACCTCGACAGGCTCGAAGCCGACCACGGGCCTTGCTCTCCTCGGCCTATGCGACAGCCCACAAACGGGCTTCTTTCTCTGCGAGGTGGAAAAAATGTTGGAAGCGTATATCAGCGATAGAAGCGGAGTTTTAGATGCGCGGTGAGAGCCCTCAACCGACTCGTTTCGACGCTTTCATGCAAGGCGCTTGAGCAATGAGTCCTATCTCCACAGACGACTCCCGAACTGCGCCGCAGCTAAACCCAGAAGTCGTTGAATTCAGAAATCGCCGCGGCCGTAGCCTAGTATTATGGCTCTATCCTGCGATTATGTCTGGGTTAGCCATCGGGGCTATCGGAGCGCTTACGTTAGCAGCCGACCAACCCTGGCTTTTCCCCAGCCTTGGGCCGACCGTTTTTCTACAGGCTGTCACGCCGCACGAACCTGGCGCAAGGATCTGGAATACAATCGTTGGCCATGCTATCGGCCTTTGCGCGGGGTTTGTGGCGCTGTTTGCATTCGACGCCCAAAGCACACCGGCGGTCATGAGCGGTGAGATTCTGTCACTGCAGCGGGCGGCGGCAACGGCTCTTGCGGTGTCTGTAACGGTTTGCCTGCAATCGGTTTTGAATGCTCAGCATCCCCCTGCCGCGGCGACCACCATGCTTGTCACGCTCGGCGGCCTGAAACCGAACTGGAACACGGTTTCTATCGTCACAGTCGGGGTTCTATTCGCTTCCGCTATCGGCTTGATCGTTAGAATATGCCATCCTGCAATCTCTCGAAAAGACCAATGCTGGCGACATCTGTGACGCAGAGGGAATGCCGCCCAATTTTCGGATTTTTGTGTCATCTAAACGGAAGCGGCCGGGTGCAGACGATGAGAAGGGATAAAAGGATTGTCAGCCCGAAGGTGAACGTCGCCGGGTCCTACAAACCTACGGTCATCCCTGTCCCTCGGAAAAATTCCACAACGGGAAATCAGCCTTTCCCAAAAGCCGAATGGGGCGCACGTTTGGATAACGTCGCCTTGCGTCCATACATGTCACAAAAGGCCTAAACACGGGAGGCGGCCACCGTGAGGCGGCCTCCCGTGGTTGGAAGATCAAAGCGTTCCCGAGCGTCCGCGAATGGCGTCCCGAATTTCTTCGAGCAACAGTTCGTTGCGCGGCGGCGACGGAGGAGCGGCTGGAGCCTGCTTCTTCAGCCTTTCGAACTGGCGGATGACGATAGAGAGGATAAATGCAACAATAAGGAAATTGACCGTGATCGTCACGAATTGTCCGTAGCCGATCGTCGCCCCAAGTTTTTTCGCTTCGTCATATGTCATGTCGGAATGCGCCGCGGGCGAAAACGAGTAATAATAGTTGGAGAAGTCCAACCCCCCGTCAGCTTGCCGATGATCGGCATGATGATGTCGTCAACAAGCGAGGAGACGATCTTGCCAAAGGCGGCGCCAATGATGACGCCGACGGCGAGATCGACGACGTTGCCTCGCATGACGAAATTCTTGAAATCCTGCAGCATGCTGGTCTCCATAGATATTCTGAAGCCGAAGCCAAGGGTGCGCCGCATGTCCCGCTCTTACAACGAGTGCCGCGCTAGCGGACGCAGGAAAGAAGAGAACAGGGCCACGCCCGCGGATTCTGCGCCGATGCCTAGGTCGGCGCAAACGTCGATTTTTTAAAGAGCATCCCTAAAAGCCGAAGCCGAGGGCCTTTCCCGCGGGATCTCAAGCGCAAACGGACGCTACTCCCAGAACTTCACAAGCTGGAAGGGTTCGATCAAATCAGGACGCTTTGTCATCTGGGGGTCAAAATCAAGGGGACCGCCGAATGTCAGACGCCAGGATAGCTTCTCGACCGGATGGCCGACAACGCCCATCTGGCCAAGGCTGCAGATCGCGTCAGTCGTCGGAATATTGAGCGCGCCCGTGCATGTCCGGAAAGGCGGATCGGTGGCAAGGAATGAGCCGGAGCCGTAAGCGATCTGCTGAGACCGAGAGTTGAACATAATGAAGACGTCGAGGTGGAGCGTCCAGCGCTCTTTCCACCGATAGCCGACGCGCGCGTTGACACTGCCAATCGCAGGACTTTTCAGAAATCCATCCTCCGTGAGCGCGCGCGGCGCGATGTAGTGGTAATTAAAATTGCCAAACCACCCCGTCGCCTCACCCTATTCCAGAACTGCAGCGGCGATGATGGCGTCGCATTGACCAGATAGTTGCCGGGCGCATTGCTCACCCCGCCTCGGCCGCCTTGCAGCGCTCCTGAACGGGGGCTGGGTTCAGAGTTTGACGCTTTCAATGGAGTGGAGAACTCGCTGTCGCTGACGGGCGTCGCCGAGGTAGTTGGCATAAAAAATCCAAGCACAAGCGCTGCTGCAGCCATGCGAACGGCGGCGCTCACGGCAGACCTGCCCTCGAGAGGACGCCGCTTCCGATCCCACGGCCTCGCGCCGAGCGCCTCCACAGATGCAGCGAGGCGATTGATCCAAAATGTGGAGAGGCCGGAAATATCTGTTCCCGCCGCATCCCACGAGGGCGTTCTTGCCGCATGGCAGACGGAAGGTCGTCTCCGCCATTCGGTGGGATCACCTAATCACTGTCCCCGCTATGTCGCTTGGCTCGCCCCAGCCTTGCCGCCGCCCGAGCCTGACCTAAGTAACCTGCCAAGTTCAAACTTAGGGAGGCGCTCATGGCTAACTCGAAGCGAGGCTTTGCTTCAATGGACCCGGAGAAACAGCGGGAGATTGCCCGTAAGGGCGGGCAGAGCGTGCCGAATGAAAAACGCAGCTTCTCGCAGAACCCCGAACTCGCGGCGCGCGCCGGGCGAAAGGGTGGACAGAGTGTCGACCCGACTAAACGGAGCTTTGCCAAGAACCACGCTCTTGCATCAGAAGCGGGCCGCAAAGGCGGGCACGCGTCGCACGGTTCACATAGAGGCTGATAAGCATTCGGCCTGAGCGCGGGCCAGCGCGCTCAGGCCGCTTAAGCTGATAAAGAGGCGACAATCAGCGGAATGGTTATTGCGCTCCGTAGTTGGTGTGGCAAGCTTTGCCGCGTACACCATGTTCCAGCGACATATGCGAGTGCGGATGTTCCACCCTAAGCAGCTTGTCCTCATCCCGATCGACATGCAAGAAGCCTTCGATCTTCCCGGTCGACCGCGAGGTTGGAACGCGGATCTCGATCAAAACGGCCTCGCGCTGCTAGCCGCGTGGCGCGGGTCGCGCGCCTGAACGACGGCGCATCACCCCAAACCGCATTGGGCGTGGCAAGCGCCCACGCCGCTCAATAATCAGGCGCGTTGAATTGCCGCGACGATAGTCAACAAGGCTGCACCTAACTTCTCGGACAACGCCAAATCGGACACGATGGCATTCGCGGCCCGGTCTCTCGCCTTTCCTTCAATTGGGATAGTGAGGGACGCCGCCTCAATGAGGCTGGCGGACATTGTGGCGAGGGTTTCCCGAAGTTGGGCGTCTGCATGGACCGCGCGCGCCGAGGTGTTGATCAGCGCGACGGGCTTTTCGGGAAATTCAATGCTGCCGACGAGCCAGTCGAGCGCGTTCTTCAAGGAGCCGGGAACGCCACGCGCGTATTCCGGGGAGCAGATCATAACGCCGTCGCTTTGACCGATGTTTTGGCGTAACTCGCCAACTGCGCGGGGAAGAAGATGAGGAGCATCGGCGCGATCGAGATCGGGATTGAAATGCGGCAGGCTTGCGAGCCGATCGTAGAGAACAAAGTCGACGCCAGGAGGCGCAAGCAACGCCATTGCCTTTAACGTCGCCGTGTTCGTGGACGCGCATCGCAAACTGCCAGAAATCGCCAATAAGCGCATGGCCGCCTCTATGCGTCACTTGCAAAAGATCGAGCCGTGGCGGCGGCTCCGACCTCCAGCGGCGTCGGGTCGGACCAAAAGCGAGAAGAGAACTTGCTCGCATCGACCCTATAGGGACGATCCCAAAGAAATCGCATCTCGGTCATTTCGCGCAGTAGAGGGGAACCCAGGCCAAGGACCGGCATGAGCGCAAGCGGCAAAGCAAAAATGCCTGGCGCGCTATCGAGCGCCTGGGCGCCGAGAGATACGATTTCGCGCGGCGTGCGCATCGGCGCGCAAGGGAGGTGCCAAGCGTGGCCGTAAGCGTCGTCCGGCGCATCGAGCAGGGTGACGACGGCACGTGCGACATCCGGGACGTAAGCGAAATCATGCTGCGTGTCTGGCGGCGCCAGCAAAAGGGCGCGCTTCCTTTCCGCGATTGCGCCGAAGGCGTTCGCGCCCAAATGAGATAAAGTGATGCCGGGTCCATAAAAATCTGAGGCGCGTAGAGCCGCTACCCGAGTTCTTCCGGCTTCTGTCGCCGCCATCCAGATGCGGGTCGTCTCGACGCGAACGGCCGGCTTCACGCCGAAAGGAACAAGGGGCATATCCTCCCGCAAGGGCGCGTTTTGTGGACCATCCATGTAAAGATTATCGACAAAAACCATACGCGCCCGCGCCCCCTCGCAGGCGTTGATAAAATTGGTCATTGCGCGCGGCCAGGCGACGCGCCAGAAATCCCCGTCGTAGGGAAGTCCAACCGCGACGACGATTTGCTGCGCGCCTTCTGTCGCCCGTCCCACAGCTTCGGCGTCGAGGACGTCGCAAGCCATGAAACTGGCGCCTTGATGTAGATCAGGCGGCGTGTGGCGCTGCGCAACGCGAACGGAGCCCCTTGCGCGAGAAGCCGCCGCGTCGTCTCCCTTCCCACAGGGCCGAAGCCGAAGATAGTAATATCAGTGCTCATCCGCCTCTACTTTCAGTCTTACGATATTAACGCGGCGCGCGCTCCCTCGGGGGCGAGGCTAGGACTCCGCGCGCACCAATCGTGAGCTGTTCTGCCCGGCAAAAACTCAAATCGGAGCGGCGGCGGTAGCTCTCTTCCCCATCGAGATGCTGTGCGAGCGTATCGCCGCGCCTTGCATATCCAAAATGCATTGTTATGATCCCGGCTATGCGTGAAACGAATTTAGCCGGCGTCGACCTCAATCTTTTACCGGCGCTCGACGCCTTGCTTCGGCGGCGCAACGTCACGCGCGCCGCCGAAGACGTCGGGCTCAGCCAACCGGCTATGAGTCGCGCGCTCGCGCGGCTCCGGCACCTGCTCGGGGACCAGCTCCTCGTTCGCGCGCGCGAAGGCTATGCGTTGACTCCGAAAGCGCAAGCGCTGGCGCCGCGCGTCATCGCAGCGCTCGACGGCCTGAAGCCAGTATTCAATCCGACGCCATTCGATCCCACAAAAGAGCGCCGAGCTTTGCGCGTCGCTGCAGCCGATACGCAGTCGATCTTGCTCGGCCCAGCGATCATGAGCCGTCTGTCGCGTGAGGCCCCCCTGGTCGATCTTTGTTTCGAGCCCTACAACGACGTTCTCAAGCGATTGGAGCGCGGCGCGCTCGATCTCGCTTTCGCGCTGGCGAGCACGCCTCTCCCGCCTGGGGCCGTGAGCGAGACCGTCGCGCGCGATGAACTTGCACTTATTTTGCGCCGAGGTCATCCGGCCGCGAAGCGCCGGTGGAAACTCGAAGATTACGGTCGCTTCGATCATGTCGGCGTCGCGCTGCTTGGCGACGGAACGTCCGAAATTGACGCCATGCTCGCCGCGGAGGGCGTTTCCCGCCGCATGGCCTTCACCGCGCCGCATTTTACAGCCGCGCTCGCCTGCGTTGCGGCGACCGATATGGTGACGACTCTCTCGGCCACGTTCGCTCGCCGTTTTGCCGATCATTTCGGCCTTGTTTTGTTGAAGCCGCCTTTTAAGAACACAGCATTGCCGATGACACTCGTCTCCTCTCAAATTCGGGCTACCGACCCCCTGCTAAAGTGGTTCTGCGCGCTTGTGCGTGGTGAGGCTAAGGAAATATACGAAGGAAAAATTGAGTCGCGTAGACAGTCAGAAGCGCCAGGGACAACAGGAGAACCTGGCGAATTGGCGAAGGCCGTCGAAGTCCGTGCCAGGAATCGGCAGAATCTTAGAGGCGTTTAGTCCTTCGGCTTACATTCGCTGTTTGCCGATGTAGTTTATGAAGGCGTGCAAGAGTGATGGCGTCAACCGGCTGCAGCATTAAAGTCGTGGCCGGTCAAATTCAGGCGGCCATTTCGTGGCGGACGAGGCGCCAGATTATTTCTGCGAACAGCTCGGCGGATTTCTGTCTGATTAAGAGCAATTGCCTCATTTACGCGTTGGTAGCCTGGATAGGAGCCGCGGCGTTGGAGCTGCGGCGCGGTAGTTCACACTGGGGTCAGCGTCGCTGCTCGTCCTTCTCCGGCTGATTAGGTTGATCTCAGCATTTCGAACAAGCCGAGTCATATTGCTTCAACACTTCGATCAGGTCCGCGACGTAGTGTCTTGCGCCGAGTTCTGTAAACCGTTGGATGTCCGAGCAAATCATCTCGCGGACAGACGCCGGGCCGCGCGGGCAGTTGAACAAGTAGCTTGTGAGCATACGACGAACACGCGCGGCGACGACGTCTTGACCGCTGTTAGGCGGACGGCTGAGGTCGATCATCTGGCTTAGTTCTCCTCTTCGGTGAGTTCTCGTGCGCGATGCCGTTCGCAGCGCCACAGAACGCCCCTCTAGGCTTTGGTGATGGAATCAGTTTGGGCGGGATTGTGGAACGTGAGGAGAAGCGGGGCATGGAAACCAACGCCCGGCTCACTTTTGAGGTCATCTGCTCGCCCAAGCCCTGTCCGCAATATCCCGAGAATAGTTGCATGCGACAGCGCGAGAATAATCCGAATAGAGGCCCCTGAGCGAGAAGGCATTCTTCGTGACCGACGCGACAGAGGTCGGCGAGAGGGGCGCCCGATCATTTAACAGGCTAATAAGGAGTTCGCCTCCACTCCCAGTGTTGGCATGAATGCAGAGGAGTATGTCTAACATTTAAATCCTCCGTAAATTCCGGCTTGATGTGTGCTCAAGCCGCCAATGGCGGATAATCCGTGTAGCCTTCAGGCCCCTCGGCGTAGAAGGTCGCCGACTGGGGCTCGTTTAAAGGCGCGCCGCGGCGTAAACGCTCCGGCAGGTCCGGATTGGCGATGAAGAGCTTGCCGAACGCCGCTGCGTCGGCGTCGCCCGCGGATATTGCGGCTTCCGCCGTTGCGGCCGTGAATCCCTCGTTGACGATGTAGGCGCCGCCGAACTCCTCTTTGAGGTAGGGGCCAAGGGCGTCTGGCCCCGCATGTTCGCGGGCGCAAATGAAAGCAATATTCCGCTTGCCGAGCTCGCGGGCGACATAGCCGAAAGTCGCCTTTGGATCGGAATCCCCCATTGAGTGCGCATCGCCGCGCGGCGCGAGATGCATGCCGACACGGCCCGGCCCCCAGACCTCGATGGCGGCGTCCGTCGCCTCGAGTAACAGGCGGGCGCGATTTTCCACTGAGCCGCCATAGCGGTCCGCGCGCTTGTTCACGCTGTCCTGAAGGAATTGGTCGAGCAGATAGCCATTCGCCCCGTGCAATTCGACGCCGTCGAAGCCGGCCGCTTTGGCGTTGGCCGCGCCGCGTTTGTAGGATTCAACAATTCCCGGAATCTCGGGAAGCTCCAGAGCGCGGGGAGTAGGATAGGATTGATGCGGGCGCAGGAGGCTGACATGCCCTTCAGGCGCGATGGCGCTCGGCCCGACCGGCTCCGCTCCGTTGAGATAGACCGGATGCGACACGCGGCCGACATGCCAGAGCTGGAGCATGATGCGGCCGCCGGCTTGATGAACGGCCTGCGTGATCTCCTTCCAGCCCTCAACTTGCGCCTCCGACCAGATGCCTGGCGTATCGGGATAACCGACGCCCATGGGCGAGACCGAAGTGGCCTCCGTCAGAATCAGGCCGGCCGAAGCCCGCTGCAGGTAGTAATCCTTCATCAGAGCGTTTGGAACGCGGCCTTCGCCGGCTCGGCAGCGAGTCAACGGCGCCATGACGATGCGGTTTGGAAGTTCGAGATCGCCGAGACGAAGCGGCTGAAACAGCACGGACATGAGAAAGCTCCGGTTTTGTCGAACGCTCATTGGGAATCTTGTCAGCGCAGGTCGCGCTGGCGCTGATTGCTGCTCCGCGGGTTTTGTTCTACTATGTATATAACTCGGCGCTAGCCATTTGTCCACCTGTGGACAAAAATTCGGGAAAGGGGACATGCAATGGCGCGTCCGTCGAAATTCGATCGGGACGAGGCTATTCAGACCGCTATGCGGGAGATATGGCGCGAGGGATACGAAGCGTCATCGGTGAAGCATTTGTCCGAGGTGCTCGGCATTACCCGCTCGAGCTTCTACAACGCCTTCAAATCGCGGGAGGATTTGTTCCGTGAAGCGGTCGGCGCCTATCTCGCTTTGATGCCGCCGGCGCCGACGCTAAATTCCGACGCCGCGGTTCTGCCGCGCCTCACGGACTTCGTGCGCGAGGTCTGCCGCTTCAACGCCCAGCATGGATGGCAAGGCTGTCTCATCGCGAACACAATCGCAGAATGTTGTCCCGCTGAAGAGGGGCCGGCTGCGGAGATGTCGAAGATGGCCTGCGAGTCGGTATGGAGCTATCGCGCGCTTCTCGACCGCGCAAAGAAGAACGGCGAAATCCCCGCAAACGCGGATACGCGTATTCTCGCTCTCGCGCTTCAGAATCTGATCATGGGCCTCGGGGTCTTCGCAAAAGCGCTGAAATGCGAAGATAAGCTTTGGGAGTTGGCCCGGATGACGCTGTCTGGTCTCGGGCTCTATGCGGATTGGTCAAAGGAGGCGACCCAACACGAAAAACGTAATGTGCGGAAGAAACTCAAGAGCCGTTAATGCGGAGCTCAGATGCTTCGCTTTTTCGGCGGGGGCATTTGCATATCTTAGAGGACAATCTTGGCCAGATTGCCGCTCATTCATCGCCAGAGTGTTGAAAAACTATAAGGCATCCTAAGGCGTCGTCTCGGCGCAGCCAACGTAAAAAGCGTGATCCAGCAGAAGCTCCGATCGCCGCTACGAGACAGACCGCGGTCAAATAGCAATACCAATAGCTGACCGTGCATTAGGCAATAAAAAACGTGACTGCCTATTGCGAAGGGTAAGAATGGCGTCCTTGCGTAGCTTTATCTGCAGCAGGGCCAGCCGCGGCTTGAAAGTCCGATGGTGTCAATAGCTGGCCAGTGTGCCGGTCGATGACGACCGGATCAGGCTGTTGGCCAGTTTTGCGATTGATAATCACCACGCTGGGCCCTTCGGGCGCAAAGTGCTTGTTGCCCCAGGCGAGCAAAGAACACAGGACGGGCCAGAAATCTCTGCCTTTTTCAGTAAGAATATACTCGTCCCGTGGTGGTCGGATTGAATAGCGGCGGCGTTCTAACAAGTCTGCGTCAACCAAAGCATTGAGCCGTCGGGTGAGCATATTGGGCGAGATGTCGAGGCTGCGCTGAAATTGGTCGAAGCGCGTCAGCCCAAGCGACGCGTCGCGCAATATCAGAATACTCCACCATTCGCCGACACGCTCAAGACTCCGAGCGACTGGACAAGGCATGGCCCCAAAACTTTTGCGCCTCATCGAGGACCTCAAGGTTGCTTTCATGGTGGAAGTAACATAGTCTCTACCATCATGCAAGTAACGAGGAGAGCGACCGTGGCGGCGGAAGTGTATCTGGCGGCAGGGGAGCGGTATTACTTGGAAGATATGCGCGTAGGCCAGCGATTCCGCAGCGGCGCCCATTTGCTCGACGCGCAACAAATCAAGGATTTCGCCAAACAGTTTGATCCTCAGCCTTTCCATATCGACGAAGGCGCGGCCAAGGCGACGTTTTTTGGCGCGCTCGTCGCGAGCGGATGGCATACGGCGGCGATTACAATGAGACTGTTGGTGGACGGAGGCGCTCCAATAGCGGGCGGCGTTATCGGGAGAAACATCGAAATAAAGTGGCCGCGTCCAACACGCGCGGGCGACGTTCTTTCTGTAGAGAGCGAAATAATAGAGGTCTTGCCATCGCCGTCGCACCCAAACAGGGGCGTAATCGTTGTACGGACAGAAACGCGCAACCAGCGCGGGGAGATCGTTCAAATCATGACATCTAAGCTACAGGTAATGCGTCGCCTAGATGCTGATCTGGAGCGAGAGGAGCCAAACGTAAGCCTGTCTTAGCCAGGCCGCGGCCTTCGAATGAGTCTTCAGCAACGCCGTTGGATACCCCGACAGATTTGCTCGCCATTGCGTGGCGGTAAACGGCCCATTCGCAGAAAGTTTTCCTGCCAGGGCAGGGAAGGAGCGATTGGCGTGTGGTGAGACGATTCCCGTTCCCTATGAAAAGAAGGCCCGAATTGCTCCAGGCCGACTCTGGGAAGAAGGTCGTAAGCGACTGGCTCAGGCAAGCCGCTCAACGAGGACGGACTTGCCCTCCTGCCGGACCTTGAATTTCATGCCGTGACGCTGGCCGAACATCTGGGCGGCGCTGCGGACGCGTGCGAGTGAGACGCTGTAATAGCGCCAAGCATCGCCGAGATTGAATTCACCGAAGCCATATTTCACGCGTTTGTTGGAATGCTCCATATAAGCCGTGTCCCATTTTCGATCGAGCGGAAGGTTTGTATATATAAGGCGGGTCTTATGTGTTCAAGGATTGCTTTCCCTTGTGCCAAGCGCAGGGCGTGCAACGGCCGATACCTCGTGCATTGGAAGCTGGAGGAAATCGGCGTTCACTACTCGCTCGAAGTCAAGGAGTATGGGACCTCGATAAAGGCGACCGAATATTTGGCTATCAATCCGATGGGCAAAGTCCCGGCCATCAAACACGGCGACACGGTGGTAACCGACACGGCCGCCATTTGCGCCTATCTCGCCGATGCGTTCCCGGAAGCCGGTCTCGCTACCGATGGCTCTTTTTCGCCGCTGGCTGCGTGGAAGCGGCTATGGGCAATCACGCAGTCGGCTGGGATCCGACGCCGGAGATGCAGGGACGCTTCGGCTATGGCTCGCACGCCGCTGTGGGCGATACCCTTGCAAAGGCCGTGGCAGGTCGCCGCTATATTGCGGGGGAGAATTTCACAGCCGCCGACATCTATGTCGGGTCGATGATCGGATTCAACTTGCGATTCGGCACAATCGAGAAGCGTCCGGAATTCGAGGCCTACTGGAGCGGCTTGGAGAAACGCCCTGCGCGGTTGCGCGCCGGCGCTCAGGTGGAAAAGCTCGCGGCGAAGCGCGCCTGGGAACCAGCCTGATCCTGCTCCCACTCTGAATTTCTGGGTGCGGACCAACCCGCCTTGCGACGGGTTGGTTCCTCGTTCCACAATTTGAGCTTTGCAGCGCCGAAGGTTGTTGTTAGTTCTGTGTTACAGAGTGCTCTAACAATGGACATCCAAGACCAAGCGACCGCCGCGCTCGCGGAAATCGCAGCCGTCGAACGACGGAAACTGGGAGGCCTGGGCACGACGCCCCTCCATGTTTCCTGTTTTGCGGCCTGGTCGGTCGCAGGCCATTCTGCGATGCTCCATGCTTCCCGGAGAGCGGCGTATCATGCCGCCCCTCCCGCGCTACCTCGCCCACCGACCGTCAAGCTCTCGGGCTTGAAACTGAGCCACCATCGCTTCCGACCAGATGCCCGCGCCCATGCCAAGGCTACAACCTTGGACCGGAATTTTTTGGCTTCGCGCTTGTTGATTTTGTTGCAGGGCTCGCCCTTATCATCTTCGCCGAGCCGGGCGACCATTCCATCGTCAATCAACCGACCGCCGCGCTCTGTTGTTGTGCGCATGCAGCACGCAGATGCGATGTAATATTCTTCCCGCTCGATTGTTTCATGCCCATCGATGTGAGTTCAATGGCGAAGCGCTTCAACCAGGTCAGACGAACTTCTCGCCGTTTCAGGAAAAGTTCCTACATCTTCAGAATGAGCGAGACAGGGAAACGCAGATTTTTAGGTATCGTAAGGACGCAGGGCTCTTCGACGAGCATCCCGGTCGATGCCAAGGACGAGAGATCGGCAACAAAGGCTCTACAAGATCGGTACGGAACCGAAAACATAATCGAAGTCCGGGGGGTCGAGGGGAGCGAGCTTCCGGAAGCGATGTCTCAGGCCGAAGCCGACGTTCGCAATAAGGTAATGCTCGGCTTGCCGGCGGCATGGTTCGCTATCGTCAAATGGGTGCTGCTGGGTCCCTTGCGGAAGTAATTTTCGGGGTGCCGTCTGAAGGAGTCAATTTCCAAAACGCAGCTTCGCGACGGTGCACGCTTGTGTGGAAATTCGATGCCTTGTCACGCCCCAAGCATGCGCCCGCTCCCAAGTTTAGCTGCTCACCCTGTTCACTTTGGCCACCTACGTCAACTACAGATGCGGGTCGGCCCCATCTAGCGCAACGCGGCCCGCCGGGATTGCGCTGCTCCCCTGCAATGCTGACGGAAGTGTCCGTGGTGTCATTGAAGAGTTAGACATCCCGTCGACGTGGCGACCCTCAGTTTCCGATGTTCCCAGGGAAAACCCTCGTCCGGGAGACAATTTCAGGGCTCGGTTCGTCGCCTTTGTCTCGGTCTGGGATCGCCGTATACTAGCCCGCCTTCTGCCGCAGCATTCGCGAGCTAAACCTTCCGGTCGCTCGAAAAGCGATAGAGGCCGGGGCCGCCGGGCGAACGCCCAGGTCACTTCTCGAGCGCTTCGGCCAGCAGCTGCCAAGAGTGCGGCGTCTTATCGCCTCTCCTCGAGCGGTAACAAGCAACGCTTGTATTTATGCGGAAAAGGTAATTAGCTTTCTCCACATCGAGTTTCGGCCACAAGCCCAATATCGATCGGGGAGCCCATTAGCGTTTCTGCCGGGTGCTCTCAACCCTCAAAATCTGAAAAGGAAAACCTATGGGAGCTATTCTTGAGCTGACCACCTACGCGGCTACGCCAGTCGGAATGTTGGCAATCGTCGCGATTGGCGCAGCCGCCTATTTCGCAGCCCGCTGGGTTCTGGTTGATTGATTGAAGTCTGATGCACGATCGGCGCGATCGATAGCATCGTAAACAAGCATCGGTCGCGACATCTCGATCGCGACCGTTATCACAATCTGGAGGCGGGACAGGCGTTTGGAACGTCTTCCAAGCTGTGCGATTCCGATTATAGCGCTTACGACGTCGAGCTGCCGAGAGCGATTCACCGCACCCGGGAGGGGTGCAAAACACGCTCTGCAACGACGCTTCCACCTCACTCCTCGTCTCATATTCATTGCCTCCGGCTCCCGCGCCCCTCAGCCCGGCGCGCCGCTCGCTCGGGTGACGACTGCCCGCTTCCTCGAGGTCTCCACGCTCGGAAGTCTACGGGATTTGCCCGATCTCGATGGAAGTTTGAGGAAGTTCCTGTCAACTCGATTGCTTAGCCTCGGACTGAATTGTATGGCATTCCCCCGGGCCTCAGAGTGAAACCGAAGTTGACAATACGACGCCCTCTGTTTCCTCAGCAGTGAAACTCGCGATACAAGGAAGGCTCAGTGGCAAACAACTGCCCGAGCCGGTTCAGTCAGATCAAACAAGCGCGCAGCATTCCTCAACTACACCCTAGGGGCGCCGAGTGGAGGCAATTTTGCGAGCCGGCTTTTCACGCGAGGGATGGCGTCAGCGCTGCCGCTCAATCTTGGTCATATTCGCTATGGTAATGACAGCTTTCGTGTTGGGATCTATCATGCGAGCTAGCCCCAGACCGGGCCCTGACAGTGGCGCGCAGCGAACTTCAGGGGCTGAGTGACGGAGTCAACTCGATGTGTATCACGCTGTCCGGCGGCCCGTCCCCCATCCCGAGTTGGGCCACCGCCAGTCTCAATCTGCCCACCCCCGATCTATGCGGGCCGTCGCCAATGTGTGAGCTTTGCGAAAGCGAGGCTGGTTAGTCTGGCCTGGCAATTGTCCGTCTTTACGACCAAGATCGCCTCAGTAGTGCCGCCGGGCTACACGACGCGTGGTGCGGCGGGCAACCCTTCGAACAACGCGCGCCTCCTGAACCACAGCCCCTGTGTAGGCCGACATCTCGACCGTGTTCGATGGCGCAGCGGCCGGAAGAGCTTCCGCGGCAGGCTCATAGCCTATTAGCAACGATGCGCCGATCAAGAAGCCAAGCGTTTTGTTGCGAATCATAGTGATGCTCCTCACTTCGGGTCTCACGCCCGTTGCCCCTCTTCCCAACCTGCGAAGCGCGCGCGTGTTCCGCTTCTATATTGCCGATCATAGGGATAATTCGGCATGGCGTGCCCGAGGCCGCCATGTGGGCGGCGATCTGCTCGGCCGAGGGATCTTGGCCGCCGCCCATGCCGAGCGGGTGAAGGTCGAGCTAAGCAGGAGGCGGCCGCGAGGTGTAGCCCTTATCAGCAGCCCGTGTATTCCTGCCGCCAATGGATGGCGGCTGAGTCACCCGTGGTCTGCATAGTCCCTGACTGATGGGCTATGGTCATTTTCCTTCCGGGGCGAAAGTGAGAAGCTCGCGCGAAAAAGGGATCGAAACAAGCGGAGAGCAGCATGCGGCCGTTCTCATCCGAGATGGGCGATGTATGCTAGATTAAGGTGCTCTCCCGCGAATTAGCCGCCGCTCGTTACGAGGTCTAATGCCTTTGGCTCCAGGAATAGAAAACTTTTCGCTGCTTGGCGGCCCGCTGCACCGACTGGGTGCGCGGTGCGCTCTTGTACGCGGCGACAAGAACACGGTCCCGCTAGGATTGGCGCTGGGCTGGCTTCTCTGGCTCGTTCTAGTCCTTCTCGCTTTGGCTCAGGGCGCGAAGATTATTTTTGCTCTGTCGGTCGTGGCGGTTCATGCGCGGCTGCTCCTGGCGCTGCCGCTGCTCTTCGTCGCCGAAACGGCGTTGGACGCAAAATCCCGTGAATTTGTCTTGTTGTTGGTGCGCTCAGGAGTCGCGGGGGAGCGCGCTTTGCCCGAACTGGAGATGGCTGCTGGTCGCCTCTTGCGTTGGAAGAACTCATGGCTGCCCGACGCGACAAGCCTGATCGCCGCCGCCGCCCTGTCTCTGCTCTGGGTGCGAATGCGCATGATAGGAGCGAACCCGCATGAATCCAGCCAGTCGCTCGCCGCCATGCCTCTCGCCGCGGCGTGGTATTGGTTTGTTTGTCTACCGCTCTTTCGGTTCTTGACGTTTCGCTGGGCCTGGCGGCTCGCGCTCTGGTGGGTTTTCCTGTGGCGGCTGGCGAAGAGCGATCTTGCAATGCAGCCTGATCATCCTGACCGCGCCGGAGGGCTCGGCTATCTCGAGATCGTGCACACGCGATTTGCGATTCTCGCTCTTGCAATCTCGATTATTGTTTCGGCGACCTTCGCCGAGGATATCGCTTCCGGCAGAACTAGTCTGCAGGCCGTCTATCCAGCGCTGTTCATGACGCTGCTGATCGACGTTGTGTTGTTCGTCGCGCCGCTCTGTCTCTTTGCTTTCAAGCTGAGGGCGTGTCAGGAACGAGGGCTATGGGACTATACGACGCTTTCCTCTCTCTACGTCCACGCCTTTGAGCAAAAATGGATTAGGCGCGAGGGCCCGCAGGAACCGCTGCTCGGAACGCCCGATCTTCAATCCCTCGCGGACCTTGCGAACAGCTTCACGGTGGTTCGCAACATGCGCCTTGCTCCCATCAGCTTACGCCTATTTGTGATTATCGGTGGTGTCGCTTTAGTGCCGATGGCGCCATTGCTTCTCTTCGACTATCCGCTCGTGCAACTGGCTCAGATGCTTCTGCGCAAGCTCGCGGGGTATAACTTTCTGCTCTTTCTCGATGCGTGTTGCTTTCGTCTTTCTGCTTCAGGGGGTTATTCATCCTTGAAGTCCCGAGTGTGGCCACTCTCGGCCTTCAACTCGGTGTACAACTCCTTGGAGGCCGCAGTTAGATGCTGGATCGTCGGCGTCAGCACGCCCCCGTGTCCAATCCAGGCATCGTGGCAGATTGTGCATCAACTGTCCTCGTAGCACTCGACACTCTCGTCTGGGCTACGCGGACTTTATATGCCATATGATTTCTTCGAGGCTCCGCCGCCTAGTGCTGCGCGCTCGCTCCAAACTGACCAAAGTCCTGTTGCTTTCCGACTTCGACACGCATCGAGGAAGCGAGGCCGTCGACCGCCGGAGGCGACGCCTTGGCCTCCTCCGCCAGTTAGCCTATCCTCAGCGCCATGTGCGGCTGCTTACGCAGCCCTATGCCGGGAGCGAGGGCCACGCCTTCTTGATCGTAATCGGGCCGGCTTGAATCACCGATCGGGCGCTGGCGGCGACGAACCGAGGTTGATAGAGGCTCTTTGGCTAGGAAGCTATCCGTCGTACCATCGATCTAGCTCGATAACCGCGTCACTCCTGCCGCCATGATCTAGTAATGGAAGCGATCAGGAGAGGGTCAGGCGACAAATAATCGACTTGCCTAACGGGATCACATCACAAGAGCACCGGAGGATGCGACTCCGGTGGTCTCGGTTGGGCGGCCATCAGTGCTTCTTCCCGGAGAAGCCAGGTGGGGCGTGCTCCCACGGATAGCCCTGCACAGCCTTGTCATAGGCGTAATGGTAAAGGGCACGCATAAAGGTCTGATCGAATTCCTCCGGATGGGGCGCGCGAAAGTCATCGTCGACATAGGCCAAGTTGAAGGAAGACCCAGCCCGTTGCGTAATGAGATACATGCGATAGAGATCTCCCACGCCATTGTAGTTGATCATGGTGGAGACCGCCTTCCCGGCGATGGGCAGCGTGGTCGGCGCGACGTCGGTATATTCGGTCGTTAAGCGGGAATTACGGACGATGTAAGCAACCACGGATTTGCGCTTGTATCCTGATCGGTTGAGAACATCTCTAGTGTTGAGACTCGGCGGAACGAGGAAAGCTTGGCTCACCGCGCCGCCGTCTACGTGCATCTCCTGATAGGGCTTGCCGTCTGCTTCGACGTCAAAGATCACTGGTGGGAAGGCGGCAGGAATCGAAGCCGACGCGAGCAGGATATGGCGGATAAGATCCGGCGCGCGCGGATCGTCGCTCGCGGCGATGGCGCCGATGTTCCAGATTGCCGGTCTTCCCGCGTCGAGATCGGTCGTCTGGATCAGCAGCAATCTGCCCTTGCCATATTCCGCGGCAATGCGCGCGAGCATGGGCCCGTCGAGATAATGCGAGATTGTTTGGTAAAGTGGCGCGCTGTCGGACAAAGCGTCCTGCGCCAGCGCGGCATAGGGCAGGATCCGCTTCTCATATACGCGCGACGGGTTAATGTTCGTGTAGACGTCTGTAAGCGCGGCGTCGTATTCTTGGCCCAAAAAGGCGAAAGGCGCGATCAGAGCGCCCGTGCTTACGCCGGTGACGAGCTTGAATTTGGGGCGGTCGCCACGGGCAGTCCAACCGGTTAGAAGGCCGGCGCCGAAAGCGCCATTGTCGCCGCCGCCCGACAGCGACAGAAGATGTGCCGAGGGCAGAACGCCGCCTTTCGACACGCCCAGCGTCTTAGCCTCGCGCTCGAGGGCGAGTTTCTGTTCGGCCGCCAAAGCAATCGGTTGATCGACAAAGAATCGGGCATTTGGGATGCCGAGAACGACCGTGTTTTTCCGCTCATCTGCCGGAACGACCGCCCGCGGTCCTACCGAGGCGCAGGCAGCGAGAAGAAGAGTTGAAAGCGCCAAAAGGCTGACGAGGATGGCTCCTGCGCTGCCGCTACATTGCTTAACTCGACACATAGAGCCACTCATTTCTCGAAAACGCGGCGACGAAACCCAGCCTGACCCAGGTTTCTGCGATCCCACCCGAAGCTTGAATACCCGATTGACAACGAATACACAAACTGTCTTGCACCCGCAGGGTTTGCTGAGGGGTTACGGGAGGAACGAATTTTTCGACCTCCTGTATCTGCTCGGTATCACGCAGGGCTTGGAGGTTGCGAATGATGAGTTGATGGAGCGTAAACATCCGCGCATGTTCTGCATTCCGTCGAGGCTGGCGTTTACCGGAGAGCAGTCGCATGAAATTTTGAAACGTTTTGTCGAACGTTATCCTCCAAAGGAGAAGGCGCTCGTGCCAGTCGCGAGCCTCGAAGCCCTCAAAGAGGCCTTTCCTTGCGGAAAATAATTTAACACCCCAACGCCGTGATATGACGTTCTCGACGCAGGGTGAATTTCTTGGCCAAGCCATTTTCCATCGAACACCTGGCAAGATGACCGCAACCGTTCTTCATCGACCGGAGAGCGTACACTATCGTTAGCAGCCCGTTGACGAAGTCGCGTCTGACTGATTCCGTTTCCAAGTGAGATTCGGCTGAGGTTGGTTCCATGGCGATGCGGCGTGAGACGGGGACGCAGGGGGATCTGGTTGTCGGCTGGGCCGAGCTACCGCGCTCTCCGGGACACGCATTTTACGACGAGCTTCAGAAGGTTTTACTGGACGCGGGCTTCGACGTTTTCGTCGAGAACGCCTGCAAGCCCTACTACGCGGCGAAGATGGGCGCGCCCTCGCTGCCACCAGGGCGCTATTTCCGCATGCACATGGTCGGCTACTTCGAGGGGCTCGACAGCGAACGCGGCATCGTATGGCGCTGCGCGGATTCTTTTTCGTTGCGGGATTTTTTGCGGCTGTCGACGCGCGAGAAAGTTCCGGATCATTCATGGTTGTCGAAGACGCGCTCACGTCTGCCGCACGAGGTTCACGAGAAGGTATTCGGTTTCGTCTTGAAGCTCGTCGCCGAGCGCGGCCTCGTGAAGGGCGAACGCATCGGCGTCGACGGCTCGACCATGGAGGCGAACGCGGCGCTGCGCAGCATCGTGCGACGCGATAATGGCGAGACCTATCGCGCAATGCTCGAGCGCATGGCGGAGGAAAGCGGGATCGCGACGCCGAACGCCGAGGATTTGGCGCGTTTCGACCGTAAGCGCAAAGGCAAAAAGCTCTCGAACGACGACTGGACGAGCGCCACGGACGCCGAGGCGAAGATCGCGCGGATGAAGGACGGGACGACGCATCTCGCCTACAAGCCGGAACATGCGGTCGACCTCGACACAGGCGTGATCGTCGCCGCGCTGATCCACGAGGCGGACAAGGGGGATACGACGACGCTCGGCGACACACTGGAGACGGCGAAGGCCAATCTCTCGGCTGTCGGCCTCGCGCCGACTCCGGACGATCCTTGCGAAATCATCGCGGACAAAGGCTATCATTCGCGCGAGGTTTTGAAAGGCCTCGACGACGGCGAGTGGAAGAGCCGGCTCAGCGAGCCTTTGCCGGCGAAGGGCTATTTGCGCTGGCAGGGAGACGAAGAAGCGCGCGACGCCGTTTACGCCAACCGCGCACGGCTGAAATCGGGCGTTGGACGCGCCGCCATGCGCAAGCGCGGCGAGCTGGTCGAACGCAGCTTCGCCCATGTGCTGGATCGCGGCGGCATGCGCCGGGCTTGGCTTCGCGGTCGCGAGAACATCGCCAAGCGCTATCTAATCCACGTCGCAGGCTTCAATCTTGGCGTCCTGATGCGCGCCCTCGTCGGCTGCGGGACGCCAAGAGAACACTCCGAGGCGGCCAGAAACGCCTTTTTGTTCGTCATTCGGACGGATAGCGCCACGGGCATCGTCATCATCGCCGAGATCGGCGGCGCGCTGGCCATGCTCGCCGTCATCGCCGCTCCGGAACCAGATTAATCAAGCTGCGACTTCGTCACCGCGCTGTTAAGGCGGAGACTAATTCTTCCAAACCGACTGCCGAGTGTCCGGCTACAAGATAGGAACACCGGAGCCTGGATTTAGCTGGGGACAAAGATGAAAACATTTTGGCGGATATGCATTCCTCTCGCAGCTCCTGTTTTGCTAGCCAGCACTGCCGTCTTTGCAGACGATCTGCAAAAAGTTCGCAGTGCCGTAAATTCTTTCCTCATTAAAGCTGGCAGCGGCTTGGTCTCCAACGAATCGATGTGTCCCAGCACGGCGGGAAATCTCTCCGAATACGTTACGCGCATCGAGTTCGTTCCGGTAGACGCGACGACGAACGCGTTGCTTCTCTCGAGCGAAACATGCGGGGGCGGCAACAAACATGGGCAGTATCTCTACATTGCAAAATCCTGGGGCGGTGGCGAGCTGGTCATTGACGCTGAAATCGGGGACTTGAGTTTTATTGGCGCGATAAGCCATGTCAAAGATGGGGTCGTATATCTCGTGGGCAAACGATGGATGCCCATCGATCCTCATCGTTGCCCTTCGACCGAGGCGACGCTCGAATACAACGTTCTAACGAAGAAGCACATTTTCAGCGCCGTACTTGATGCGAAGAAAAGTGAAACGCGCTGAGTGATGAAGAGCGTCACGACACGCTAGCATTTCTAGCGTGGCCTTTAACTGCTTTACCAAAAGGCGTATATCGAATCGGGAACCAGTCTGCTTGCGACGGTGAGCGCATGCCCGTCGGAGGGCGACGCTGCAACAGCGCATTCATATATGAGAAAAGGCACTCTATGAAAATGCGGGCGAAGCCGGATTCCGCGGATACCTCAACTCCTGACCACGGCCACGAACGGGGCGGCCCCCTTGGTCTGATCATCGGATCTATCGGCGTCGTTTACGGCGATATCGGCACCAGTCCCCTGTACGCCCTACGCGAATCGTTGGCACACAGCGTGAAGGCGGATCGTCTTACCGAGGAAGCAGTGTGCGGGGCGATATCGCTTTTAATTTGGGCCTTGATCTTTACTGTTACGGTCAAGTACGTTCTCTTTCTCATGCGCGCAGATAACCGCGGCGAAGGGGGAACATTATCCCTTATGGCCTTAGCATGATCTAGAGTTTGCGGTCGTTGCTTGAATTCCTTGCCAGTTTGGGCGGGCGACGCCATAAACAGACAAAAGAAATCGTCCCCTATCTTGAGACCGGGGAAGGCGCGGCGCACATTCGAAGGGGAGGATTGGGGCCAATCGCCAAGTCCGGCGGAAGAGTCTCGACCAGTGACGGACGATCTGGGCTGAGGGACTGGAGAACACAAAAATGAAGAATTATTTTGCGATATTGCTAGGCCTCTGGCCCATATTGGCCCAATCCGCGGCTGCGCATCACCTGGATGAATATGATGAGCGTATTCGGCGAGAGGCGAACCTGCCGTCAGCATGGTTCCAATGTAAGTCGGAAAAGGATTGCGACCTAGTTTCTGTTCCCTGTCAATCGGATCTCGCAGTGAATGCAAACCATAAGGAGGAAGCGCGAGACGCGCTGATCAAGCAATATCCTTTCTGCTTGGGAACGAGTCTGCACGACACAAAAGCTTCTTGCCAGAAACATGAGTGCGTCACCGAAGGGACAAAGCCAAGCGACCAAAACCAATGATTTCCGACGACGCTGGCGCGCCGACCGGCGTTCAGAAAGCCGCCCGAAGCCGCAGGGCGAATAAATTGACAGGGCCCCTGTCGAGATTATGTGCAGGATTGACAATCAGTTGGTAGTCGAAAGTTGCGTCCAGGTTCTTTCCAAAGCCAAGCTTATAATAGGCTTCCAGGTTCTTCTCGCCACCATAGGTTAGCGTGCCGTCGTTGATGAACACGCCGGGACCGCCAAGCGCCAAATAGCGGACATGATCGCCCATCAGTCCGCTGAGCGCGCCTGCGACGCCGATCTCGTCGTCTTCCCGTCCCCAGGCCGTTCCGTCGGCGACCAGACCCATGGACAGTTGCCGGTCGACATCGGTGTAGTCGACAATCTCGTAACGCCCATTGGAGGCGCTGGCGCGCAAGAAGAAGCCCAGATTTTCGATGATCTGCTGCTTGATATTGATGCCGCCGCCGAGCTTGAAATGTCGTTCCCGCACAGCGCTCAGATCGGGCGGCAGAGCGTCGGTCGACAACGCAAGATTGATCGCGTCCTGGTATGCGGCGAAGCGGCCGTTGTCGCCAAAGACCAGAAACTTGATCGCGCCGGGTTGTCCTAGCAACTCATACCGCGCTTCGAGCTCGGTCACGCCCATATACTGCCGAAACAGTTCCTGCTCGATGACAGGGCCGTTCGGTACGGTCGAAAGTTGGAAGACGCCGCCTCTAAGCGTCCACCAGTTCTGCTTCCATTCGACCGCCAGCCCATGCGTATAGCCCCAGGCGTCCGCAGCATAATCAAAAGCTCCCATGGAGTTGAAAGCGAAATTCAAAAAGCCGGTTGTCGGATCGTGGGCATAGACATTGTCGTCGAAGACGTCGCCGACCGCGAATTTGCCGAGCGTGACGATAATGCGATCCCGATCGACCTTGCCGGAGACCTGATTCTGCACCGATTCGAGCACTTCGCTCCGTGAACCTTCGTCAGGGTCGTTTATCCTGTCGCCGTCCGTGTCGAGGCCGATGATTTGCCGCAGGAAATAGCGCTGGAACCTCATGTAAGGCGCGGCGCGTCCGATCTTCTGGGCAATTCCGTTCGGATAGGCTGCCGCGCCGAGTGCATTATGCGGCCCGTAGCCTTCATCGACCTCAGGATTCAGATACGCCGCCCCTCCCTCCCAGAGGCGCAGGCCCAAAAAGAGATTGTTCTGGGTTAGAACATTGCCGATCCCGTGGGAGGGAAAACTGCCGGGGCCATCATACTTGGCAGGAAATCCAGGAAGCACTTGCCCGACATTCGCCGTTTGGGCGTGAACGCTGTAGCGTTCGGTCTTGACGTCTTCCTTGTCGCCGCCGCCGTCCCCAGCGTCTCTGTGCGCGCCATACTCCAGCGCCCCTGGAATCCGCTCGCTTGCGCCGAAGTGATAATTTAGGCCGAAGCGGAGAATGTGGTTCTCGTTGCGAATTCGCGAGAAGTACTGGTTGCCCGAACCATCGTCGAAGACCTGCGTATTCAGCGACTGACTAAGAAACAGATATTCCGCGCGCGCCGACCAGTCGGCGGCGAAGGCGTATTCGAAGCCCCCGCCGAGAGCATATTTCATTCGCGAAGACTGGGACCAGTCGGCGGCAAAAGCGCTGCCGCCGCCGAGAGAAAGCATCGTGGGTCCCCGCGCGCCGCCCGCCGCGACGCCGCCGGTGAGGTAAACCAGGCCGCGGTCGTAGGCGACGCCGACGCGCCCGCGGATGCTGGCGGAAAAATTCGCGCTCGTTTGCGGCGTCAACGTGAAGACGGGCATGCCAGGATAGGCGGCGGATGTCGGGAATAGGCCGCTGGGCGTTCGGCGCCCGTCAAGCAGGCTCAAATCGGTCTCGAAGCCCCAGACCCACGGTCCGCGCTGCCAGTTGAAGCCCACCTGAGCGCCACCAGTCACCCCAGACCGGGTGTTACTCGTCGGATAGAGGTCATAGATGGGAGACTCGAAACCACTACCGGCCTGCAATCGCTCTCCGCGATGCAGAGGAACGCCCGCGCCCAGGCTTGCTCCGAGGTAGAGGCCCGCCCAGTTGAAAATCGGCGGCGTCGTATCCGTAGCGCTCGCCGCCGCGGGCGCCAAACCGATGGCGGCCACGACGTGCCTGACCAGGCGCGCATGCGAGGTTCGCGGCAGGGTATTTCCAACACAGCGCATGCGCCAAGCTAACTGACCAGGGTCTTGAATTGGAATTCCAATCTCGCGGCGCCCCCGCCCACTCCTCGAAAAGATCTGAACTGTGCCTTTGGCGCAACATGGATTTCGTAGAAGTCGTAACAACGAAATCGGTTCATCAAATCGTCATACACATACTCTGTGTCGGGGCGTACCCGGCGGACGTTTGAAGCTCCTCGCTTGATAAAAGGACAATATGCACAAAAACTCCCTGGGGTTTAGAGAGGCCTGGGTCACCTGCGCCTGTGGGTCCTTCGAGGCATCACCAAAATCTGGGAATTTTAGCGAAGGCGCGTGCAGGACGAACGCCGTTAGAAGGAATTGCTCGTATGAGCGAGCCGGCCCACAAGCAGTCGAATGGGCTGCCCTCGAAAGAAATTGACAATAGTGACAAATCTTGCTGTGCAATTGCAGCCGAACTGCGGCTATAGCGCCTGAGGCTACTGCAAGTGACGAATCAGACTGCGCCAATCTCGGTCGGGAAGATCCCGCGAACGCCGGTGTACTGGGATTTAATCGCCATCGTTCTTGTGCTCGGCCTAATCGTCTTCTTTGCCGAGACGAGCAGCGGCCTCATGATCTCGCTCCAGGAGCTCAAGAAAAACCCAATTTCGCTCGATGTTGCCAACCTTCCTGGTTTTGCGGCTCGAACAACTTTGCGCATGTTGGCCGCAATGGCCTTGTCGTTGCTCTTCACCTTTACCTACGCGACATGGGCGGCAAAAAGCCGGCGTGCCGAGGTCATTTTAATTCCATTGCTCGACATCCTGCAGTCGGTGCCGATTCTCGGCTTCATCTCTGTGACGGTCGTTTACTTCATGTCGCTCGCGCCGGGGTTAGTGCTCGGGGCGGAATTCGCCGCAATTTTCGCAATTTTCACGAGCCAGGCTTGGAACATGGCGTTCAGCTTCTATCAGTCGCTGCGCACCGTGCCTGAGGAGCTGGTGGAAGCCTCGCGGAATTTCGGGTTCAACGCCTGGATGCGCTTTTGGCGCCTCGAAGTCCCCTTCGCCATGCCGGCGCTCGTTTGGAACATGATGATGTCCATGTCCGGCGGCTGGTTCTTCGTCGTCGCCTCGGAAGCAATCAGCGTCGGCGATACGACCGTCACGCTGCCCGGCATCGGATCCTATATCGCGGCCGCCATCGCCGAACGCAATCTCGGCGCGGTGGGCGCGGCCATCGCCGCCATGCTCGTCGTGATCCTCATCTATGACCAACTCCTGTTTCGCCCTCTCGTGGCATGGGCCGATCGGTTTCGCTTCGAACAGGAAGCCAGCGCCCAGGCGCCGCGCTCCTGGGTTTTAACGATCTTGCGCAAGTCGAAGCTTGTGACGCGCATCTTGGCGCCGTTTTCGGCGGCCTGGCGCTGGTCGTATCGAGCCATACCCATTGCCGGCGATCCAAAGACGATCGACCGGACGAGCGGCGGCGCGAACCGGATGGTGTTGATTTGGTATCTGCTTATTATAGCGGCCGTCTTAGTGGCGGTCCGGCAGATCGTCCAATTCGTCACGGAAGGCGTTCCCGTTTCCGAGATCGCGACAGTCGGTTTGTTTGGGCTAGCCACAATGGCGCGCGTCTTCGTCCTCATCGCGATTGCAAGCGCGATTTGGGTACCGGTCGGCGTATGGATTGGCCTGCGTCCGAACGTTGCACGCGTTGTGCAACCGATCGCTCAGTTCTTGGCCGCGTTCCCAGCCAATCTGCTGTTCCCCATCGCCGTCTCGGCAATCGTCCTGTTCAGGCTCGACCCGAATATATGGCTGAGTCCTCTAATGATCCTGGGGACGCAATGGTACATTCTGTTCAACGTCATCGCCGGCGCGTCCGCCGTACCAAGTGAGCTGCGTCAGATCGGCGCCAATCTCCAGGTTCGCGGCTGGCTGTGGTGGCGACGCATCGGATTGCCCGCTGTCTTTCCCTTTTATGTGACCGGCGCCATCACGGCTTCGGGCGGGTCCTGGAACGCCAGCATCGTCGCCGAAGTCGCGAGCTGGGGCGACGACAAACTGCAAGCTTATGGCCTTGGCGCATACATCGCGCGAGCGACTGCCGCCGGCGACTTTCATCGCATCGTGCTCGGCATCGCGGTCATGAGCGCTTTCGTCACTATCATCAATCGCGCTTTCTGGCGCCCGCTCTATTATTACGCGGAACGCAAGTTCCGCCTGGGCTGAAGGAACAAGGCTCATGGATCAGTCTCCGCTGCTCAGCCTCCAAGGCGTTCGCAAGTCTTTCCCCAAGCCAGACGGCGGCGAACTGCTCGTCCTCGACGACATTAATTTGACCTTGCATGAGAGCGAGGTCGTCGGTCTCCTGGGCCGTTCTGGCTCCGGAAAATCGACCCTGTTGCGCTTGATCGCGGGATTGTCGCGACCGGGCGGCGGCTCGATCAGCTACCTCGGGCGCAAGGTCGAGGCGCCGGCGCGGGGCGTCGCCATGGTGTTTCAGGGCTTTGCGCTCTTTCCTTGGCTCACCGTCTTGGAGAATGTGGAAATCGGGCTCGAGGCCTTAGGGCTGCCTCGCAAGGAAATTCGTAGCCGGTCACTCGCGGCCATCGACCTGATTGGCCTCGACGGCTTCGAATCCGCTTATCCGCGCGAACTCTCGGGCGGCATGCGGCAACGCGTGGGCTTTGCCAGGGCGCTCGTCGTTCATCCGAATATTATTCTAATGGATGAGGCCTTTTCAGCGCTGGACGTGCTCACCGCAGAGACATTGCGCACCGACTTTCTTGATCTTTGGTCCGAGGGGCAGCTTCCGATCAAGGGCGTGATCCTGGTCACGCACAACATCGAAGAAGCGGTCCTCATGTGCGATCGGATTCTCGTCTTTTCGAGCAATCCGGGCCGGATCGTCACCGAGTTGAAGGTCGACCTCCGGCACCCGCGCGACCGGCTCGATCCTCAATTCCGGAAACTGGTTGAGCGGCTTTACTCGGAGATGACCGCCAGGCCCGCCGACGATCGAGCGGCGGCGCGCGCCGAGCGGTTTCCCGGCGTCGGAATCGGCACCATTTTGCCGCAGGTTTCAACGAATTCTCTTTCCGGCCTGCTCGAAGCCATCGCCGCGTCGCCTTATGACGGCGTCGCCGAGTTGCCCGCGATCGCGGCAGCACTGCTCATGGAGATCGACGATCTTTTTCCCGTCGCCGAAACCCTGCAAATGCTGCGGTTCGCGGACATCGCGGGCGGCGCCATTAAGCTCACGGCGGAGGGCGCGACCTTTGCGAACGCAGCCGTCGACGAGCGCAAAAAGCTGTTCGCGCAACGCCTCCTCGCATACATCGACCTTGCGGCGCATATTCGACGCATCCTTGACGAACGCCCCAGTCACAAAGCTCCGCGTAGTCGCTTCTCGGACGAAATTGAAGACTACATGTCTCCAGAAGCAGCCGACCAAACCTTGCGCGCTGTGATCGACTGGGGAAGGTACGCCGAGGCGTTTGCTTATGACGATCAGACGCAGATGTTTAGCTTAGAGAATCCTTAGAGTCGGTCCGCGCCGATACCTTTTCGTCGCATTTGATCTGCTCAGTTGCGATATGCTCAGACGAACCCGCTACGTCGTCGGCTGTTCGATACAGTTGCGTCGTTTCATAGTTGAGCTCGGGCCCGGCGGTCATCGTTCAGAAATACGAGAACGCCTGCAGTCGAGTATGGTGACATTTATGCAGCGCAATCTTTCATAAATGGTTGGCGACATTGCCTGGCCTGACGCCATCGCGAATCCCGATTTCTCTGACGCTAGCGATCTCTCTTGGCTCCGCCAATGCAGCTGTTGGAGCACAGGTCAAATCCGGCGCGTGGGAATTCCAGTGCAGTCAACCGACGGAATCGTCGAGGCAGCATTGTGTCCTATCCCAAGCAATAACTGCGGTAGACAATCCCGACGTGACTGTCGGGATCATTGTCATCAAAAGGGCCGATGCAAAAAACGGAATCATGCAGGTGATTGCACCGCTGACCGTGCTGTTGCCTAATGGCGTGAGTTTCAAGATCGGCCAATCGGAATTAAGTCACTTACCGTTCTATTGATGTTTTGAGGCAGGCTGCCGGGCGGAAACCATCATTGACGAGAATCTTCTCGAGCGCCTCAACAGCGGCAAAATCGCGACGATTGTGATCTACATGGATCCCGGTCACAGCGTTAGGCATCTCGTGCCGCTGCGGGGCTTCAGAGAGGCCTACGAGAAGCTTAAGTAAACGCTACGATAAAATGTTTAAGGCCTGGTGTTGAGGGAGGAGCTCGGTTTCTTCCACGGTCACACCTCTCTCCGTCTTTTCTCACATGACCATTAGGATCCTCCACCAAAATACCAAGTTAAAAACAATTAATAGCGAGATCGCTATACGAATCAGCCTAAGCTGACGCCAAATGCTTAAGTGGCACGCTACTCGCCTCCGCATCCTTGCCTCGCGTTCAAGTCGCTTTTTGAGATCGATTTGCAAGGCGAGGATCAGCAAACTGCACACGCAAGCAATCGCTGCAGCGATTGACGCGAGGTTAGGGTGGGAGGCATGCACTTAACCGCTTGCTCTCATCTGAACGAGTCAACTGTCGGTCATACGGCTTGAGAAAAGTCGCATGTGAAGCAATTCAGCACAATAGACGCAATAAAAACACAGGCATGCAGAGCAAATTTGCCCGGTTTATCGGGGATTTAACCTAGATGCACAGCCTTTGCTTGCCTGCGTTGGCTGAACGCTTTGAAGGCCCTGGCTATCTCGCTCGCGTCCGTGAGCCTAGGACCGGTTCACTTCTAAAGGTGGAAGAGTGCCCACCCCCGGGCCCTTGGGCCCGCGGGTGAGCCCGGTCGGGCCCGTCGTTGTTCATCAGGGCCCTCCTTTACGCCGCCCTCTGGAGTGCTGGGGGAGGCTCCTCGGCATCGATTGTCGCGGAGCCGCTCTCCTTACCTGGCCTCCGCCAGGTGCAGATGAGGCGGCCTGTCTCTGGGTCGGGAGTCCAGACGCTAATAAGCCGCTCGCGACGGCGGTCAGCTATATGCGCCGCGGTGTGGCGCGGGCTAAGGGCGCCCCGAGCGACTGGGCGCGGCCCAAAAAGGATTTTTGTAAGCTTGTTCATCGCTCATCTCCTTAGCCGTTTAGATCCACGGCTCGGAGCATGAGCGGCAGGCAGGAGCTTTAGGCTCGCGCGACGCCTCTCACGCGGCCACCGAGACCGCGGGTGGGTTCGATTTGCGATAGCGTCGTTCGCGCAGACAAGGCTGCGAGCGCGTCGCCGAAGCTGCTACTGCCCATGTGTCTTTCGTGGGTTAGGGAAGTCGATGAAGCGTTAGGGCCCGCCGACTTTGGCGATATTGTCCTCGCTTCTCGGCTTGTCAAGCCGAAATACAACGTCGCACAATGATCTGTAAGCGCCTGCACATCCGGCGGCTATGCTAAAGCTAGCCTAAACCACCGGGGGTAAACGTGGAAGCTTTCACGCATTGGGACTCGCAGGAGTTTCTCAACACCTTCCTGTCGCTATTCGTGGCCTTGCTGCTCGGCACGATCATCGGGGCTGAGCGTCAATATCGCCAGCGCAATGCGGGCCTGCGCACCAACGCGCTCGTTGCTTTGGGGGCGTCGGCGTTCGTCGATCTCGGGATGCGATTGAGCGGCGATGACGGAGCAACACGGGTCCTCGCGTATGTAGCGTCGGGTGTGGGCTTTCTGGGAGCAGGCGTGATCCTCAAGGAAGGGATGAACATCCGTGGCTTGAACACAGCCGCGACGATCTGGTGTTCAGCCGTCACCGGCGCATATGCCGGCGCGGATCGTGAGGCCGAAGCCATCTTGCTTGCGTTCTTTGTCCTCGCGGGCAACACCTTCCTACGTCCCCTGGTCACCTTCATCGAACGGCGACCCATTGACGAAAGCGCGACCGAAGCGACCTTTGAGGTTCGATTGACGGTTTCGGAGCCCGACCGTGACGCCATTCGAGAGCAGCTTTTTGACAAGCTTGAGGCGGCGAGCTATCCGGTTCGGAAAATCGAGGAAGTCGAACGCGAAGGCCAACTGGAGATGGTAGCCACCCTTTCGCCAACCAGTGTTGTCGCCTCTGAACTCGATGCGGTGACTAGCGAACTTGAACAGGTAGCAGGCATCAGTCACGCTACGTGGTCGACCCGCGCGAGCGACTGATTCTAAGAATGGACTCCGATCTCTCTGTGATGGATCGGTCTGGCTCCAGCAGTATGGAACCACTATGCGAAATCAAGACGGGCCATCAGAGCGCGCCCGTTTATGGCCGTGCCGATGGTGGATATCGGGGAAGTGCGGGTGCCGATGCACGAAAGCTTCATGCCGGTGCTTGTGGCTGTGGGGCTCGCCGGCAGGAACGTCCGGTCCGTGCGCATGTTGGTGATGTTCGTCATGCCGGTGCCGGTGCTCATGTTCAATTTCGTCATGAACGTGGTCATGATCGTGGCGCTCCGTCAGGTGTAGCCAGAGGCCGAGCGCCATGAGGCCGCCCGCCGCGATTAGACGCAGGGTCATAGGCTCCTGGAGCAGCGCGAGCGAAAGGGTCGCGCCGATGAAGGGGGCGAGAGAAAAATAAGCTGCTGTCCGCGCCGTTCCGAGATGGCGTAAGGCCAAAACGAATAGAACCAGACTCACCCCGTAGCCGAGGAAGCCAACCGCCAGGACAGCGAGAATATCGCCGATGGCGGGCAGCGCTGCGCCAAGCGCGAAGGCTAACGTCAAATTCACGGTTCCCGCGCCCAACCCCTTCAGCATGGCGATTTGCGCAGGGTCGGCGGAGGAAAGCTTGCGCGTCAGATTGTTATCAATTCCCCAAAAGAGGGAGGCGGCGGCAATCAGCAATGCGCCGCGATTGAGGGACGCGCTTCCCTGCCACGATAGCAAAGCCGCTCCTGCCAAAATGGCAAATGCTCCCATAAGCAACCGCTTATCGACATTCTCATGAAATGCCAGCCATGCAATCGCCATGGTGGCCAGCCCTTCGAGATTCAGCAGCAGTGAGGCGCTAGCAGCGTCCGTTCGCGCTAATCCGAACATCAAACACAAAGGCCCGAAAAACCCGCCAGCCGTAATGACTGCCGCGAGCCAAGGAAGGTCCGATTTGCGAAGCGGCGCTTCGGCCACGGCTCTCCCAACCACGCGCCGACTGACGTTAACAGCAGCAAGCCCAAGCCCCGCGCCGATGTAGAGCAGGCCCGCCATCAGCCAAGGGCTGACGCTTCCCATGAGAATTTTCGCAAGGGGCATACTCGCGCCAAAGAGCGTGGCAGATAGGAGCGCGATGAGGATTCCGACGTGCATGCAGAAATCTCTATTGGATGGTGGCCGGCAAAGCCCGCCAGATGCGGCCTTTAAGCATTATAGGCATTTTCGAGGACGTCGGCGGATAAGCAATGTTTCTGCGAACAGCAGAGTGAGCACGCTCGATAGCGTAAGCTTCCTCCCAGCGGCGTCGCTGAGCCCCAACGACTCTGCATTGTCTTGAGCAATTCACCCATACCCGCCCGTGAGTGTGCTGCCCGCGCCCTCGAACGATCTAAACTCATTCTCAAACAGTTGAAAATAGCGGAGCGTAAGCTGGGTACTGGCCCGCCGTGTTTTGAGCGGAGCTTTTGACGAGGAGATTGTTGGAGACTTTCGTTGGTCCAAAGCCGAGGACGACTGTGACTAAAAATGCTAAGATCTCCGCTAACCGCTATAGCCGGTAGATGGTACAGATTCGGCTGTGGCGACCGCGACCGACTGTGAAGCAGACACTTCGGGGTGCTCCCACACTACAGATGCGGAGCGTCGAGCCGATATCGCTATGGGTGCCGTCGCAGGAGTGGTTGGAATTGGGTTGGCGTTGCCTCCGGGCCAACGCTCGGTGGGGCGAAGCCTATCTGCCCGGATCTGGTCCGCCGGTGCGGGCCCGAGCAAGCATAGCCGCATCGTCAGAGCCGATACGAAATCTCTTCCCATCGCGCATGACGATCTCAACCGCTTCCAGTCCACCCACATTGTAGAGCCAGCCCCGCGGCGTCAGATGGATGCCCCACCCCCACCACCAGCTATTCTGCACAGGCGCGGCGCTCACGATCTCGTCTCGGGGAATATGCTTTTGGAATAACCCCGGCCCGAAATACCAAGCCAACTCGCCGGGCGAGACCTCGACACTCAATGAGGAGAAGGCCCAGCCCGCCAAAGCAAGAACGGCCCCCACGGGGAGGGCGATGTGCGCTCCGCTGGCCATCAAACCCAAAACGAAGACCCCCGCCGCCGACGCTATGAGCGCGCGCTGCACTACGTCACCCGAATTGCTTATGGCGATAAACAGGTCTCATTTGACGGGGGATCCATGAGAAATCGTGTGTGGGCCGGGGTGCCCACTCAGCTGTTCTAGGAGCGATCGGACGGCGTCGAGTTCCCTACCAAACCCGCTCCAATCCCCGCCTTTGAGCTGAGTCGTCGCGCGGTCAAAATGGCCAAGTGCCTCGCGCGCTCGAGGGTCGGGCGGAATCTTGGAGCTCGGTCCGGTGGGCACAGGCGGAGCAGGTAGGAGCGGCGAGGGTCCCTCAAAAAGGGCGGATAGCACTTCGGCGAGCGTCTCCTTCATGACGACACGATCGCCATAGGCGGCGATTACTCGCTTGAGTTCGGGCAGCTGGCCCGTTTCGGCGCGCAAATAAAGCGGCGAGACGTACAGGATAGAGTTTTCTATTGGCGCCACTAAAAGATGCCCGCGGATGACCCGCGAGCCCATCTGATTCCAAAGCGAGATTTGCTGGGAAATCTCCGTATTCTGGTTGATCCGCGCTTCGATCTGAAAGGGTCCATAGATGAGCTTGTCTTTGGGAAATTCATAGACGACCATCTTTCCGTAGTTCGGTGGGTCGCAGCGCGCCGCGAGCCACGCAATCATGTTCTCCCGCTGGCTAGGGACCATCGGGAGCATGAGGAAAAACTCGGCGCGAGCTTCCCCCGGCAAGCGCATGATAATGTAGTAGGGAGCCATCCGAGCGCCACCGCCGGCGTTGAGGCCATCGAGGCCAGTAGGCTGGCGAGGAAACTGCCAGAGATCCTCCCGGTTGTAGAAGACCTTGGGATTATCCATATGATAGCTGCGAAACATCTGCGCTTGAATAAGGAAGAGGTCCTCGGGGTAGCGGATATGCTTTTGCAAATCCTCTGACATGGCCTCGAATGGCTTGAACAGCTCGGGGAAAATGCGTTGATAAGTCGCGATCACAGGATCTGTTGGGTCCACCACGTAAAAGCCGACCGCTCCGTTATACGCGTCAAGAACGATCTTTACTGAATTTCGAATATAGTTCGTCTCCGCTTCGGGCAGACGCTCGGCGTAAGGGAACCAGTCGCTAGTCGTATAAGCATCTTGAATCCAGAAAAGGCGCCCCTCGCTCACCACAATGTAAGGATCGTGGTCCAGCCGCAGGAAGGGAGCTATTGTCTGAATACGATCAGCAACGCTGCGGCGAAATAAGATACGGCTTTCGCTCGTGATGTAGTCGGAAAGCAAGATATTCAGATCGTTGAAGTACCACGCGAAAAGCCACCTTTTCAGCGCACTGTCAATCGCCACTCCGCCCGCGCCTTTATAGCTCCCGTAGACATTGTCTTTGCCTTTCGGAAAGTCGAACTCCGGGGCGGTTCCATTGACAATCACGTAGGAATCGGCGCGCTCTCCGAAATAGATACGCGGCTCATGGATATCGGGACCGCCGGAAGCGACTGGCGGGATGTCTTGAAGATAGAAAATCGGCAAGCCTTCGGGTGACTTCCGGGTCACCGGCGACATGACGACTCCGTCGCCGTGGGTGAACACGAGGTGCAAGTTGACCCACGTTTGCGCCTTCGATTGAAGCCGGTAAGGCGCCAACTCTCTGGGCGACAGCATGACCTGTTGGTATGAGCCGCCGAGCTCATAACGATCAATGTCAACACCATAAAACCTGTAATAGGTCCTGATTTCTTGCAGCTGCGCATACGTGTCTAGCAGCGGCTGGTAGTCCCACAGCCTTATATTGTCGATGGTCGCGCGGTTTTCCTGCAGGGATTGGAATGTCAGTCCTTGTTCCGCAGGAAAGAGTTTTACCGTGAATTGCCGGAGATTGTAGGCTTGTTTTGTCAGCGAAATATTGCGCTCGAGGTAAGGCGTTTCCAGTTGCAGTTCGTTGGGCTTGACATACAGGCGCTGGAATAGAATCGGCAGCGCTAGCGTTAAAAGGAGCCAAGATCCCACGACGACGGTCACCGAGCCTGCGAGAACCTTGTAGGATCGTACCCGGATGTTGATGCACGAGACGAGGGCGAGCACCGACGCGAGCCCGGCAAGCGCCCAGAGCGCCGGCAGCTCGACATGGACGTCCGTGTATCCTGCGCCCACGACCACCGAATTATCGTCGTAGAGAAGGAGAAAGCGGTCGAGCCAGTAGGACCAAGCTTGAATTAGGAAGAGAAGGCCGAAGAGAAAGGAACCATGGGCGACGACCCAGGGGCGCGCCGGCTCGGGCTTATCGAACGCAAGGTCGCCGTGGGCCCAATAGATCGCGCCGGCAGAAAGGATGCTTAATGCAAGGGCCAGCAGCATCCAGTTCTTGAGGGCGATCAAGGCCGGAAGCGCGAAGAGGTAGAAACCAATGTCTAATCCAAAAAGGGGATCGGTTTGTCCAAACGGCGCTTGGTAAAAAAAGCGAAGAACCACGTCCCAGTTTCCAGCCTCGCTTAGGGCGACAACCGCTGCGAGCGCCAAGCTAGCTCCCGCTATCAGGAGGCGCCAGCGGGAGCGTAATGGCAACGTAAGAGATAGCGAAGCGAATGTCGGGGCGCTCATTGAAGCCCTAATAGGGATGACAGCAGGGAGCCGCTCACCTTGCTGGGTAAATCGATTAGCTAGGGAACCATTCAGCCACAAGAGGATAGCCGAGACTGTGAACACGGCGCAGAAGAGCGCAAGTTTTGTCTCGAGCATCGTCCAAAAGACATTGGAAAAGCCGATCGCAGAAAACCAAAGCCAGTCAATCAGGAGGTAAAAAGCGAAATGAAGGATGATCAAGCAAGCTGTAACAAGAATGATCGCCAGCGCGATGCGGTTCCCCGTCATCTCCGTCTCCTTACAGCGCCTTCTCTCAATGATAAGCACGAAAATCTTGAAACTTGCAGTCCGACCCTTGGTAAGCGAGACGGCGGGCCATTTTCTATAGACATCCTGGACGCGAAGTCCTTAGTCCGCCAGGCCGACAAACGGAAAGGCTAAATCGTGACGGTAAGCTGGTCCTATCAGTTCAGCGCGACGGACTAGTTTCCAAATAGGGCGCACGCAGCCGCAGGCAGCGTCACGTAGGGCCGCCAAGCAATTATCTTCATAGCCTCAGTGACGATCGCGCTGCACGACACATGGCGCATCCCCCTTCATCCCGCAGCCAGAGAGCAGGATTGCCCGCTCTGGTTTCGTTTGATTGCGCCAAAAGACAGACGGGCTTATTTGATCGGTTGAAGCTATCCGTTCAAACCGCGTGCTAGGAAGCCGGGAGGGATCGAGATCTCAGGCGGGTCCCCATGCAGGGACACCAAGACGCGGCGAATAAATGCGTACGACGCCAAGATACAGACTGCGCCCACGATTTCGAACCCTGCGGGCCTTCGCGTCCAGTCCCAACGAACAGCGTCGAGGGCGCTGATGACGAACGAGCCCAGGCAAAGGAGCATAAAGAGCGAGAGGAGCGACTTGGCCCAATGGGCTGCCCGGCCTGGAGCGGCCTTGATAAACGCTGGTTCAATAGATCAGGGTCATGACGGGCGAACCATAAGCCTGCGGATCCTGCTCCTCCTACGGTAGCCGGACATCAAGGCAAGCGAGACGGATGTCTCGCCAGATCAGTTTCTTTTAGCATGTCTACGTCTCCGTTAATCCACGAGACCGCTATATGCACACGAGCAGCTGTGGCCTTTTTCGAGGATGGATGCGCGGCATATGGAGGAAACCATGATCATCATCTATGTCATTGCGGCTGCCATCATGGCCATTGGAAGCCTGTATTTTGCATTGCGCAGCCAAGACTTTTGCAAGTTCCTATCAGGCGCGTTTTTTTGTTTCGTCGGGCGTTTTGCTCTACCTTTATCTTGCAAATGTTTCCGTCCCCCTGCTGGGCACGGATTTTATCGAAACACCAAAGTTAAGCGGGGGCCGCTCCGTCGTCCAGTTCGGACTTTTCATGATCTGTACCTATTGCGGTTTCCTCAGGGAGCCCAAAAACTGAATGAAAAGGTGTACAGCGGCTAAAAATTGACCGGCTGATGCCGAAGCAGTCTGCCGCCAGGACGATATATCCTGAAACTCGGTTAGGCTCGGACCCGTGTTGATCCGCACAGGATAGACCAAACATAAATTAGCGTGCCTGGCCCTATTGCCTACCGGGGGCATCAGAAGGCCATGTAATGCAGGTGATCAAAGTGACGGGCGAGGCTCCTTGACATCCTCGCCCGACGAATTTTCCAAACTTGTCGAGGTTCGTCGACAAGCTGGGGATTTATGCCTTAGCTCCTCGCCGCAAGATGCAGGGCGTCAAGCCCTGCCCGCAACCCATGCGCTAGTTTGATGGCGTCATCGTTAGCCCAGAAATGGACGAAGAACAGCCTAGGTTCGTCGTCGAGCATGTGGTTATGGAGCGCAGTGACCTCGATTCCGTTGGTCTGCAGGGCTTTCAGCAGGGGCTCTACTTCCTTGCCTTCCGCGACGAAATCTCCGCTGATCGCTGCTTTGCCATCACCCGTCGGCTGAAAGTTAATGCCGATTGCGGTTCCCATGGCCGGAGCGACAGCCATTCCTCCTGCTTTAATATGCTCAGCCCTCGGGACGCTGAATTGATAGATCCCTCCGTTGTTCTTCCCCGCTAAGCCGAGGGCCTCGTCGACCTGCGCAGTGTCAAAACCCAATTTCGGTGGTTCGCCGGCTGGCGCCGGCGAAGCTTCGAAGGGCGTTTTCGTTTCGGCAAGGGCGTCGCGAACAATTCCAGCCAGCTTTGCCGGATCGCCGCGGCCGAAGATGTGCATATAGTAAGTGGCGGGGTTAGCGCGCAGCAGATGGTTGTGGACGCCCGTCACGGCGACGCCATTGGCCAGCAGCGACCGCATAACGGGTGTGACCTCAGTCTCAGTCAGCACGAGGTCGCCCATCATCATCTCGTTGTGACCCACAGGCTCGAAAGCGATCCACCCGCCTAGCGCTAAGCCTGGCTTGACAGTGACGCCATCCAGAGTGACGTGGAGATCGCTGCGCGGCAGACCGTATTTATGGACCGTGCCCGTAACACCGCCCTTCTTGCCGATCGCCGCGTCAACTTGTGACCAGTCCATTTCCGCCGCTAGAGCAGGCGCCGCGATGAGAACGCCGAGCGCAGCGAGCGTGGTGAGAGCTTTCTTCATTGATTTGTCCTTTCTGCTGATTGCCGCCGCGAGAAAGAGCCGGTCCCGCCGAAGCGGCGGGCTACGAGGGTTTCGAGCATTCCTTCCTGGAAGCGGAAGACCGCTGTCGCAGCGGATGCCGAGAGAGCGAGGGGCCCGAAATCCATGCTCGTTACCATGGGTGCGTCAAAAACGAGCCACTTCGAAAGACCGCACGGAGGGCGGACTGAATGGCGGTGTTTGAGCATAGCGCCCACCACGGCTGATCGCAGCCAAGGCGCCCAAGACCGCCTTGTTGGCGTGTGTTCTTGCGATGTAGGGCTCGCCGAGGAAAATCCAGAGGAAGCGGCCGGCAAACTTACGTAGCCGACCGCGACCCGACGACAAAGCCAACGAACTGTGATACTATTAGCAGTAGGCCATGCATGGTTTCCGCCATCCCGGATCCGTTGAGGATCTCGCGCGTCAGCCATGATTGCTCGCGGCCGCCTGCTATGCGACGTGGTCAAGAGGCGCACAGGGGCCACAGAAGCCAACGACCGTTCCCTTAAGAGAGGAGAAAGGGCGGTGCGGAGCCCTGCTAGAGCGCTCAGGAATGCATCATACGGGATCCGATTAATTCAAGCGATGGCTGAGACGCTGAAGTGTGAAAGGGTGGCGGATGATATTTTCGAAGAAAATGGGGGATCTTGGCCGATGCCTTGCAATAGCGTTGCTGCTGTCGGTCGCCAGCGCTCCTGCGGAGGAGACGGTCGGGGCGCGCGGTCACAATCGCGCCGGCGAGGGCGAGATGCGCCTTGTCCTCACCTACAAAGCGCCGATAGAGAAGCGGGTCGCCTTTCGCAAATATATGGAGAGCTCCGGCGTCACACAGTTCGAGGAGTGGAGGAGCAGGGGCGTATTCTCTGGCTACAAATTTCTGTTCGCGACGCAGGTCAACGAACATTTGCCCGACATGTGGGTGATCATAGACTTTGCCAAGTTCAGCGATATTGCAAAATGGCAGGGAATTGAGCGTGACTATCCGGGCGGGCTCGGGCCGGAAGGCGTTGTTCTCGCGGCTCCCAGGACCGAGATCTACGCCAACCTCGGTTGGCAGGGCGGAACGCCAAAGGCCGACCAGTCCAAGTCCCTTTACATGATTATCCCGTACATTTCCTTCGTGGCCGGCGAAAAGTACGAGGACTTCGCCAATAAATATGTGGTCCCGCAGCTGAACGGCTGGGTCGAGTCCGGCCTGATGCCATCCTACGCCGTTTATTTAAATCAGAACCCGACCAACGCGCCGTGGCATTCGCTGCTGGTGCTTGAATACGATGGAATACGCGGGGTCGCGCTGCGCGACTCGCTCAAGGGAACAATCCGCGCGAAGCTCGCTAACGACCCAGGCTACGCCCAATATAGCGAGATCAAGACGACGATTCGTAAAGAGCTGGAGCCCGCCACCTTTGAAGTCATACTGCCACATTAGGAGTGGGATGACGTGTCCGAAAATTGGCCGACCTCTCGCTATCCTGGGTTGCCCGAGGCGCATCGGGACCCAATCGCCGCTGTCGCCTCGCGTTGCTAATCCGTTGCGTCCGTCACGGACAACATCTTGTCAACCAGAGCCGCCATGAAGTGCTGGATTAAATTATAGAAGATAATCGGCAGCATGACGCTCGGATGATTGGAAAACGCAAGCGACGCCATTACAAGCCCAGCGCCATTGTTATTCATGCCGAGGCCGAACATCATTGACGCCATTTCGGCGCGGCCCGCTCGCAAGAGGCGCGCCAAAAAATATCCCGCGCCAAACATGACGGCACATAATAAGATCACGATGATTAACATCACAATCACGAAATCGAGATCAGGCTGTGCTATGACTCCAGGCAGAGTAAGCGACGCATTTGAATAATTCAGCAGCGCCAAAACAATAAAATTGGAGAGCTTCAGGTAGGGCGAAATCGCTGCAGAGCGCCTTTCTCCCAAGATGCGATGCGTTAGCATGCCTAATAAGGACGGTAGGATGACCCAAACTCCGAGGAAAAGGTCGGCGCCGCTACTTGCGAGCTCGTGCAGGTCCTCGGAATAATGGCCGGTTGTGATAAAGCCTCCAGCATGGAGAACAAGCGGGGTGAGGATCGGACTAGCTAAAGTCGTCAGCAAAATCAGGCCAAGGCTTAACGTGAGATTGCCGTTCGCATTTTGCGCCCAGGCCGTCGACGCCCCCGCGATTGGCATAGATGCGACCAGGGCAAGGCCAGTTAGGATTTGCTGAACCTCCTCGGGTTCCTGCCAGAGTTTCATTGTGACGTTGACGCAGACGATGAACGCAAGCGGCACAAGCAGGTTTCCCGCCGCGCCGGCGACGAGCAGAGAAGGCTTGCGCTTCAAGTCAGTCAGTTCATTCGCTCTGATTCCCAGGCCGGCATTAAAAAGTAGAAAGGCTAGCATCGCGGGGGGCAGCGAAACGCTAATCTTCGTTCGCAAAATATCGACGCTTCCGAGCTCGGAGTGGCGCATAAGAAGCCCCAGCTCAGGGAAAATGGCCGCAACAATGTAAGCAGACACGATGATCCATATAAAATGTTTGTGAATGAAATGGAGAATCATAGCGTTCATCTGGGTAAGGCTGTGACACACTTTGCTCGTCTCCCGCGATACTTGGGTATGCCGCTTTGAATCAACATTCCTCAGGCGGTTTCACGTGCCGAAATTGGTTGAGCAACAAGAGGTCGTAAACGACTTTCAACGCCCCACAGATAATCAATGGCGACGCGGTCCACGAAAGAGAAAAGAGGGCGCCGGAGAGCGCCGGACTCAAGGACGCAGCGAGGCTGCGAGGGATCGATGTAAAACTCGCAGCGGCCGTGCGTTCCGCGTCGGTCACGACCGCCATCACATAGGATGAACGCGTCGGCACGTCCATTTGCGATAGCGCCGCCCGAATAAGCAATAAGCTGAGAGCGAGCGGAAGCGTTGGCGCGACGGCCGCGAGGATCAGGCACAGGCTCGAGGGGATATGTGTGAAGACCATCGTATTGACCAGACCGAAGCGCCGCGAAAGCCAGGCAGCCACGGGATAAGAAAAAGCAGAGAGGACTCCGGACCAGAAAAAGAAGAGGCTGGCTGTAGCAAGCGATAGATCGAAGCGTTGGAATAGCCAGAGGGCCAACAACGATTGGACCACAAATCCGCCGGCGAACGCGTCGAGGCTGAACAAAGCGGCGAGCTTGTAGACAATCGTGCGAGACGGCCCAAGCGCCACTGACTGAAATGAGGACGGGGACATTCGAGGCATGCGCGCATAGAGCAACGCTCCGACCAGGCCCAGGATCGTAAGCGCTGTTTTCAGGCCACGTCTTTGAGAGCGATCGGCTGCGCGTAAGCCCAGGGCATGAGCTCGTCGAGCTTGCTGGCGAGATGTCCATCGACGATCTTATTGAGGACATCGGCGATATAGGCCTGCGGATCGAC
>NZ_JBPFEB010000127.1:0-130776 GCF_051061225.1 Methylocystis sp. | reverse complement strand
ACAAGCAGGCCTTCACCATCGGCTCGGTCGTCGACAGCGCCGGCGGCACGATCAGCAAGTCCAACTCCGACAACATGTCGATGAACAACAACGCCAGCGCCTCCATCGTCACCCCGCTGCAGTAAGCGGGGGGCGTTCGAGACGTCTCGTGACATGATGTTGAGGCCGGGCGCCTTCGCCCAGCAAAAAACCCCCAGCGGCGCATGCTGGGGGTTTCTTTTTTGTCGCGACCTTGGGAATCCCGTCTGACTAAGGTTAACGTTAACCCAAACAGCTCCGCCTGTGAAGCCTTGACGCTTGGCAGGGTTAAACAACAGTTGACGGGATGAGGACAAGCCCGGCGGCCGCGCCGCGCCGTCCATGATCCTTCTTTGCCCGGGGGCCTCATTGCGCCGCGGGTTGGAAAACGCCCGCGCTGAAGGAGCCTGTCTGGACCTGGCCGTTCGGAAGCGTCAAAGTGCCCTGGCCTTCCGGCTGGCCGTCCCTGAAATCGCCGCGGTAGCTGCTCCCGTTTGGCAGCGACAGAATGCCCTTGCCGTAAGGTTTGCCGTCACGGAACTCGCCGACATATTTCTTCCCGTCCGGGAAGTTGTAGACGCCTTTGCCGATGATGCGCCCATCAACGAACTCGCCGCTGTACGACTCGCCGTTGGCGATCGTGAAGGTTCCTTTTCCGTGGCGGACTCCATTTCGGAATTCTCCGTCGTATTTGCCGCCGGAGGCAAAGGTTATGGTTCCGCGGCCCGTGGCCTTGCCGTCGCGGAACTCGCCGAGATAAACGTCGCCGTTGGGGAACTTCAAAGCGCCGAGGCAGTGCTTCCAGGGGGTGGCCATCGTCACGTCGCATTCCGGCAATTCGCCCTTCTGCGGCTTCGGCGGCTTGGCCTCGGCGCCGGCCTGCTTGACCTCGATTTCACCTTCGACGAACGTCCCGGTGAATTTCTTGCCGTCAGGCATGACGACTGTGCCTTTGCCGTTGGGCTGATCGTTCTTGAACTGCCCGACATAGGTCTTGCCGTCCGCCGAGATCAGCTTGCCCTGCCCATCCTTTTTTCCGTCCTTGAACGTGCCGGTGTAGGTTTCGCCGTCAGGGTGCGTGACTGTTCCCTTGCCGTTCGGAGAGCCATCACGAAACTGGCCTTCATAGGTCTTGCCGTCGGTGAAGACGAGCGAGCCTTTGCCGTTCGCTTTGCCGCCCTTCATTTCACCGACATATTTGTTCCCGTCCTCGGCGGTGACGACGCCGGTGCAATGCTGGCCGACATTCTCGGAGGTGCAGGCGGGGAGTTCTTTGGCGTGGGAGGGAGCGGCGCAGGCGCAGGCCAGGAACGAGACGATCAAAATCTTTTCCTGGAAATTCCCCAAAATATCCGTCCGCATGGTTCCCTCGATGTGTCGCGCGTTTCCACTGGCGTCATTGCGTTTCAAATTAACGGGTCAAACTTGACAAGGCAATGCGCGGCGGCGACCCGGCCGTTCACGCGCCGAACCGGGGACGGGCCGCGAATGGCTCAGGTCTTGAAACAGAGCGATTCTGGCCGCGACCAGAAACATCGCGCAAAACCTCGAAACGGAATTGGCGCGGATCGCCGCCGGAGAACGCTGGGAGGCGGCTGCGAGGCTGGTCGATCTCCTTGGCGTCGCGCAGACGGCGTTCGCCCTTGAGGCGATTGAACCCGTCGAAAGCAGGGAAGCGGACGCGCTTCGCTCCGCGGCCACGCGTTTCGAGCGGTTGTTGCGGCGCAGGCGGGACAGGTCGGTGAAGGAAAATCCCTTGCTGAGCAAAGACGCGCGCGCGCGCTTCGACGCGGAGCTTGAGAGCGTGCGCCGCTATACGCATGCGCTCGGCGCGGAGGGCCAGGTCGCGCTCGCCGTGCGTGATGCGTTCGACCGCGCCAATTGGCTGCATCCGGGGCCAGATGAGATTCCAACGCATCTGAGCGAGGAGGGGCCGCTCGTTCTTTTGACCCGGGCCGCGTTGTACTACACGCCTGTCAGGGACAAATCCGCGCAAGCCCTTCGGCATGCGCTGGAGAAATGGCCGGTGTTTCGCCGGCAGCCCTGACCACGCGACAAAGACAGTCATCGTTCGGAACGCGAAAATTTCATTGCTTCGCTCGCCTTGCCGCTCCGGAGCCTAGTTGGAAACGCAAGCCCATCGTGGCGGATCGTGTTCCGCCACGAGCTACGGAGTAAGGACGATGCTTCGCGCCTTGACACTTGGAACAGCGCTGATGGCCGCCGCCTTGTTCGCGCCGCACACCGCCTCGGCGGGGAGCGACCACGGGTATCGTGATCGCGATCGTGATAACAGCATGCGCGACCGCGACTACGATCGCGATAACGATCACCACGGCTGGCGCCGCCATGGCGACCGCGATTTTGATCGTGACCATGCCTGGAGCCATGGCCATGGCCATCACTATGGCTGGAAGAACTGGAGCGACCACGACCGGGATCGCCGCGGCGACTGGGACGATCGTCATCGGGACCGCGATCACGACCGCGATCGGGATCGGGATCGTTACTGACGCGCTTTCGTCATCGACAGCTTCGGGGCCGCTGCGCCGTGACGGCGAGCGGCCCTTTCTCTTGCGCCCGCGCCGCTGCGAGTCGCCATCAGAGTGCGGCGCAACAAGGGTCACGTAGTTTCCACAGCCTGTCTGCTCGGAGGGCCGGCGGTATCGTTGGGGAAACGAAGGAGCCGTCAGAAGCTCGAACGCAGACCCGCCTTGCGGGCGGTCTCCGGGAGGAGCGACATGGGAACCACCGGCTTCAAGAAGGAAGCGCCCATCCGGCTCGGACCGAATCGGTCGGACCGGATGCTCGCCGCCTATCGCGTCAATCTCGCGCGCGGCTGTCACCGCGTCCGGGAGATGATTCTGGACGACATCCGCCGATTCTCGGAGCTGGGCGCTTCAGATTATGTCGACGACTTGAGAGAGACGCTCTCCAGATTCGAGGAAGAAGCCTCCCTGCCTGTGAGCGCGACTCAAGGGCCGGGGAGGCGGTTCTTCCTCTTCGGCCCCGTGTAGTCGCTGCTGGCGGCAAGCCTTCGTCGTCACGGACGAAAAGCCTTAGCCGTTGCCGATGATCTTCCCGGCGTGCGCGGCGCCCGTCGTCGCGACCCAGACGGCGATCGCCATGAGCGTCGGGTGGTTCATGAAACGCATGCGCTCCTCCTGACCATTCGCCACTCTGCAAGACATGGGGGACGCTCCCCGCTTTTGAAGGGCTGGCGGGGCGTCCGCCTGCGGCGCTGCGGGCGTGTGGAGCGTTCTGCGCCATTCTCGAATTGTCTTCCCGCCACCCGCGCGCTACATTTCGCCCATCGACGATCTTTCGGCCTGACGACTTCGATACGCTCCTTTCGCGGGAGCCGCCGACGCCTTCTTCCAAACATCTCGATCGATCCGGCCCCGCGTATGCGGGCCTCTCCTCCGAACATGCTTGGAGACGAAACATGGCCACTGGCACCGTGAAATGGTTCAACCCGCAGAAGGGCTTCGGCTTCATTCAACCCGACGACGGCGGCGCCGACGTTTTCGTTCATATCAGCGCCGTTCAGCGCGCTGGCATGGATGACCTGCGGGAAGGTCAGAAGGTGAGCTATGAGCTCATGGTCGACCGCCGCAGCGGCAAATATTCTGCGGATCAGCTCAAAGCCGCCTGATCCCCCGGATCTGCGCGACTGGAACGCCCCGAACCCATCGGGGCGTTTTTCGTTTGGCGATCGAATCGCCTCAGCTTCACGGGGCGTGGGCCGCGATGGGGTCGTCGACCCGACCATAAAACGAACGCAATGAGGCGGTTGCGTGCCAGTGACGAAGGTTTGCGGAACCATGGTCTGACATGAGACTTCGACTGATCGGACTTCCAATTGCTGCAGCTGCCCTTGCCTGCGCCGTCGCCGTCGCGAATGGCCAGGACGGACTGGCGCAGCCCTCCAAAGCTGCGCATGCGAAGCCCGGCCGCGCGACGCCGGCTGCTGGCCCCAAAGCGGAGCCGTCTGGGGCGGCGCCATGCCCTCGAGGGACATGGAAAGACGATCCCGTATGCTTTGGCGAGGGCGAGCCGGACACTCTGCCGACGCCTTCGGCGCGCTCTGGCGCAAGCCCCGGCGCGTCGGGCCCAACGATCAAGCCCACGGCGAACATCAATCCGCGGCCGCTGGGGCCCGGTCCGTATCAGGCGGGCGTTGTGTATCAGTCGAATGGGAACGCCGTAACCTCCAATTATGGCGGCGGCGTCCAGATGGAGCTTCCGTTTTAGCGGCAAGGAATCGTTGCGCGGGCGATTGCGCACAAAGGTGATTTGCGAAGGCGCCGACCCTGTTTTCATGGGAGACCACGATGGACGCGATCGACCCGCCCGCCATTCAATGCAGCGTCGACGCTGAGCATCAGCGCGACCATGTTTCCCTGCGGGGCCGAATTGTCGGCGCGTCTGCGGCGAGCGGGAGCTATCGGCTGGAAATACAGTCTCAAAGCCCTTCCGGACGATCGATGGTCACGCAGGCGGGACAGTTCAAGTCGGAGGCGGATGAGCCTGTCTTCGTTGGCGCCGCGCATTTGTCCATGGCGGCCGGCACGAGATTGGTGGCGCGCCTTTCCGTTCATGTTGATCAGCTCTCGTGCAACGCCGAGCGCGAGATTTCAGACGAGTAGGACCGGGGACCAGATTCCCGAGTGGCGATCGGGGTTGATGAGAGACGCAAGCTTCTTCGTTGTAAGGATGCGGCTTTCGCCGGACCTGTCTGGCGAAGAGTCCTATCCAAACAGGAAGCGACCAGGGGATGGGCGCCGTCCTGCGCTTGTCCGACTTTCGCTCACACGGCTTTTCTGTTACAAATAGTGACCCCCGTGGGCCGGGGGGGGCTACGGCTGGCGACTCGCCCGGCGTCGCGAGACGGGCGAGTCGCCTTCGTAACCAGCGGCGCGTGCATGAGCCCGCTGACGAAGCAACGCCATCGGCTGGCGATGAAAAGCGGCCCCAGGGGGCCGCTTTTTTCATTGGCCGCTCAGTGGAGCAGGCGGAACAAACTGCTGTGAGGCGCTGCCTTTGAAGGCGCCCGTGGCGGCGGCAATCCCGACGCCGGCGCCCACGGCGACAGCGCCGCCAAGGAGCAGGGCGGTTGAGGACAGGCTGGCGTCGCCTTCCACTGAAGCGCCGCAGCGAACGACTTTTCCCGTGTTCGGGTCTATGACCGGCTTCGCCGCCACGTCGTCAAACATGGTCCCGTCCCGGCATTCCTGTTTTGCCGACGCGGTCGACACGAATCCGAACATCGCCAGGGTGGCGCAGACGCACGTGCGCGAGAGGAGGTTGAAAGTCTGCATGGGAAGCGCCTCGCTGAAGAGCACTAAAAATCGGACCGTGAGTAACATGAAGTAACGCAAATGTCACGTAAAACCCGGACAGAGCAGGACGGCTGCGTCAGACTCCTCGCCAAACCGCGTGGTTGACGAAGGATGAAAGCAGGAGCCGGCCGCCCGCCCTCACTTTTTCAAAAAGCGCAAGCCCTCGCGGCTGAACGGACTGTCGCATCCCTCTCAAAGACAAAGGCTTTTGCACGCAAGAGCCGCTGTGTTAATCTGGCGCTGCGTCCCGGGGTTTTCATGCAGCGAAGCTGGCTACGCGCTCTCGTCTGTGCCTTCGTCATCGTTGCCGCTGTCGTGGCGGCGGGGACGAACGCGTTCGCCGCCCCGGACGCCCATCCCTGCGCCGGGATGAGCATCACCGACGCTCGCCACAGCGACCATGGCGGCCATGCCCCGGTCCCGAGGCGCTGCGACTCATTGATCTGCGGGGCTGTTCATGCGCCGCCTGTCGTCGTCGTCGGGGAAGCAGCGGCCATCCACATCTCTCGCGCGCCAAAGCCGCGCGACGACGATGCGCGTCTCGATGCGACCGGCCCGCCCGACCTGAGGCCTCCAATCACCTGACGCCGCGCCCGCCGAGCTTGATCTCGGGGAAATGAGCCTTGTCCGCCAGCGCTGACACAAGGCTGGCGAAGCGCGCGCCCGCTTTGCGGCAAAGGCTGCGTCCGTCACCGCGCTTCCGCCCGGAAGCAGAGGATATCTCCATGAGCCGTTCCAATCCGGGGCGGGTCGCAGCGGCTCTGCTCGCGATCGCGCTTCTACCGACCCCGACCGCCGCTGTCGCGGACATCCGGGATTACGAGTTCAAGCTCGTCAGAGAGCAGATCAAAAAGGGCCTGTCGGTCGTCGACGTCCGGCTGATTCACAAGCCGGACGACAGAGCGGTTCCCGACGCCGTGATTTTCGCCTTGCGACTCGATATGGCGCCGGATGACATGGAGCAGATGACCGGGGCCATTGAACCGGTCAAAAGCCCCGAGCCTGGCCTTTACCGGTTCAAGGTGGACCTTACCGACGAGGGGCGCTGGCGCATTTCGCTCGCGGCGAAAATTCAGGGGGAGGCCGAGACGTTGCAAAGCCGCCTGGTTCTGAAGGCGACGCCATGACATTGCGCCGCATGGCCGTCCCCGCGTTGCTCCTCTCCATGGCGTCGGCTGCCTTCGCCGTCGAGCGCGACGCCATGCCCGGCGCGAGCGTCGAAAGCGTCGTGGCGTTCGCCAAACGCCTGAGCCCGGAGCTTGCGGCCTCGATTCTCGACGCCGACGCCGCCGCTCATCGCGTGGGGGCGGCCGGCGTGCAGCCCGACCCCACCGTCACCCTTCAGGCGTGGGACGTGAATGGCAAGGGCGTCGGGCAGGTCTGGGTTGGCGCCGAGCAAACCTTCCGCCTGTGGGGCAAGACCGATCTCGAGAAAGGCGTCGCGTCGGCGGAAGCGGATGTCGCCCGCCACCAGAGCCACGCCATCGAACTCGATCTGATCGCCCGCATCAAGGCGGCTTACGCGCAATACAACGCGGCGCATCGCGCCGTCGAGCTTTCGACGTCTCTCGCGCGGCGGGTCGATCAACTCGCCGAACTTCTGCGGCTGCGTTATGGCGCGAGCTCCGTCAGTCAGCAGGAGGTGATCAAGGCGGAGCTGGAGGCCGCGAACGCCGCTGCCGAGGTCGCGCGCCGCGAGGGCGAGGAGAAATCCGCCGCCGCTCGTTTGAACGCCCTGATCGGGCGGGCGGCGCAGGCTCCGCTCGCCGCGCCAAAAGGCTTCCCGGCGTTGAAGGGACGGATGACCCTTGCAGGCGTGCAGGAGCTTGCCCGATCGAGCAACCCTCAGCTCGCCGCGACCCATGCGCAGGTGCGCTCCGCCACCGGGACAAAGGAACTCACCGATCTGAATTACTATCCGGACGTGACCGCAGGGGCCAATCTGGTGCAGCGGCGGAACGGCGAAACCAGCGGAATGTTTCTGCTCGGCTTCAAGGTCCCGCTTCAATATGAGGCGAAGGACGCCGAGCAGCGCGCGGCGAGCGCCAGCCTCGGCGCCGCGCAGGCGCGCAACGACGCCTTGCGCATCCGTCTCGATGGCGAGGTGGCGGAAGCCTGGTTCCGACTCGAAGCGATCCGCAAGGCGCTCAGGATTTTCGAGCAGCGCCAATTGCCGCCGGCCCGGCTCTCGGTGGAAACCGCCCGGCAGGGATTCGACGCCGGATCGACCGACCTTGCAACGCTTCTGGAGGCCGAACGGCGATTGCGCGCGGTGGAACTGGAGCTGCTCGCGCTCAGAGTCGAGGAGCAAAGCAAACATGCCGATCTCGAACGCCTCGCGGGAGGCGCGCTATGAGACGCGCCCGCATCGCCTTCGCTCTGACTGTCCTGCTTCTCGCGCTCGGCGGGGCCGCTTACGTCATGGCGCGCGGGCCGTGGTTTTCGCATGACGCAAGCCGCCCGGAGACGCATGCGGCCAAGGGCGTTGGCCCCATCATCTATTACCGCGACCCGGATGGTCCGTTTTTCTCGCCCGCGCCAAGGAAAAACCCCGCCGGCAAGGATTATGTCGCGGTTCGTGCGAGCGAAGACGTCAGTTTCGACGAAAAGCCCTGGGCGGCCGCGGAGCCCGCGCAGCAGCAATCCTCGGGGCGTCGCATCCTGTATTACCGCAATCCCATGGGGCTGCCGGATACGTCCCCGGTCCCCAAGAAAGACCCGATGGGCATGGATTACGCGCCCGTCTACGAGGATGAAGCGCAGGACGCGTCGACTGTCACGATCAGCCCCGGGAAGCTGCAAAAAACGGGCGTGCGCTCCGAGCCAGTGGAACGGCGGGAGCTCACCATCCCCATTCGCGCCGCTGGCCGGGTGGATTTCGACCCGCGCCGGACGTCCGTCGTCGCCTTGCGCTTCGAGGGCTTCATCGAGTCCGTCGGAAAGGTCGCGGAAGGCGATTACGTCCGCAAGGGCCAGACGCTCATGCGCGTCTATGGGCCGGATCTCTCCAGCGCGGCGGCCGAATATGTCGCGGTGCTCACTTCCGGCCCAGCCGCGCGAATGGAGGGAGCGCGCCGGCGCCTTGTGAATCTCGGACTGGACGATGCGACGATCGCCGCGATCGCGCGCAGCCGCCGCGTTCCCCGGGCGATCGATTGGCCCGCGCCGCAAGGCGGGCATGTCATCGAACGCGCCGCCTTGAGCGGCATGCGGGCGGCGCCGGGGGAGACGCTGTTTCGCATCGTCGACCACAGCCTTGTCTGGGTGCTGGCGGATGTCGCGGAGCGCGACGTCTCTGCGATCAAGCCGGGGGAGCCGGCGATCATTCGCGTGCGCTCCTATCCGGATCGGCCCTTCAAGGGCCAGGTCGCCCTTGTCTATCCGCATCTCAACATGGAAACCCGCACCGCCCGCGTGCGCATCGAGCTGCCCAATCCGGACGGCCTGCTGCTCGGCGACATGTTCGCCGACGTTGAAATCGAGGGCGGCGGCAAGCAGAAGGTGCTTGCGGTCCCCGAGAGCGCGATCATCGACGCGGGCAAGCGGCAGGTCGTGATCCTCGACAAGGGCGAGGGGCGGTTCCAGCCGCGCGAAGTCCAGATCGGCCGACGTGGGGAAGGCCTCGCCGAGATCACGAGCGGAGTCGCGGAAGGCGAGCGCGTCGTGACGGCCGCGAACTTCCTCATCGACGCCGAGAGCAACCTCAAGGCGGCCTTGCAGGCGCTGGATCAGGGGCAGGGCCGATGATCGGGCGCCTCATCGCCTGGTCGGCGCGCAACCTCCTTCTGGTCTTCGTCGGGACGGTCTTCGCGGTTGCTACGGGCGTCTATTCGCTGCGTAGCCTGCCGCTCGACGCCATTCCCGATCTCTCCGACGTGCAGGCGATCGTCTATACGGAATATCCGGGCCAGGCCCCGCAAGTGGTCGAGGACCAGGTCACCTATCCGCTCGCGAGCGCCATGCTTACCGTGCCGCGATCGAAAGTCGTGCGCGGCTTCTCCTTCTTCGGCGTCTCCTTCGTCTATGTGATTTTCGAAGACGGCGTCGACGTCTATTGGGCGCGCTCGCGCGTGCTCGAATATTTGAGCTCGGCGACGAAGCGCCTGCCGGCGGGCGCGACTCCGGTGCTTGGTCCGGACGCCACGGGCGTCGGCTGGGTCTATCAATATGCGCTGATCGCCAGGAACATGACCCTCGCGGAGCTGCGCTCGTTGCAGGACTGGACCCTGCGCTATGGCCTCGCCAAGGCGGAGGGCGTGTCGGAAGTCGCGAGCGTGGGCGGCTTCGTGCGTCAATACAATGTCGTCGTCGACCCCAATCGCCTGCGCGCGCTGAATATCCCGCTGTCGCGGATCAGGGAGGTCATCCGCGCCAATAACGCCGACGTCGGCGGGCGCACGGTGGAGCTCTCCGAGTTCGAATTTATCGTGCGGGGGCGGGGCTATCTTAAGGGCGTCCCCGACCTTGAAAGCATCGTGTTGAGAGCGGGCGGCGGGACGCCGCTTCTGCTGAAGGACGTGGCGCGGATCGAACTCGGCCCGGACGAGCGTCGCGGCGTCACCGAACTCAATGGCGAGGGCGAGGTCGCAAGCGGCGTTGCGCTGCAACGTTACGGCGCCAATGCGCTAACGGTCATCGACAACATCAAGGCCGCGCTGGCGCAGATCGCGCCGAGCCTCCCGAAGGGAGTCGAGATTGTCCCGGTCTATGACCGGTCGGAACTGATCCATGCGGCGATCGAGACGCTTCGCGGGACGCTGATCGAGGAGAGCGTCATTGTCGCCCTCGTCTGCGTGGTCTTCCTTCTGCATGTCCGCAGCGCGCTGGTCGCCATCATCATGCTGCCGGTCGGCGTGTTGATGGCCTTTGCGGCGATGAAGGCGCTGGGACTCGGCTCGAACATCATGAGTCTGGGCGGAATCGCCATCGCCATTGGCGCCATGGTCGACGCCGCGATCGTCATGATCGAGAACGCTCACAAGCGGCTCGAACGGGCCTCGCCCTCCGAGCCGCGTATCGACGTTCTGATCGACGCGGCGACGGAAGTGGGGCCGGCCCTCTTCTTCAGCCTGCTCATCATCACCGTTTCCTTCCTGCCCATCTTCACGCTCGAGTCTCAGGAAGGGCGGCTTTTCAGCCCGCTTGCCTTTACCAAGACCTTCGCGATGGCGTCGGCGGCGCTTCTGTCGGTGACACTGGTTCCGGCGCTCATGGTGATTTTCGTGCGCGGCCGGATCGTCTCCGAAGAGCGCAATCCGATCAACAGGGCCTTGATCTACGTCTACCGGCCGGTCATCCGCCTTGTCATGCGCGCCAAGATTCCGACCGTCGTTCTGGCTGTCGCCTTCCTCGGCGTCACGATCCTTCCGGCGCGTCAGCTCGGCTCCGAGTTCATGCCGGCGCTGAACGAAGGCGCGCTGCTCTACATGCCGACGACGCTTCCGGGCCTCTCCGTGACAAAGGCCGCGCAACTGCTGCAAATGCAGGACCGGATCATCAAGTCGTTCCCCGAGGTGAAGTCGGCTTACGGCAAGGCTGGTCGGGCCTCGACCGCGACGGACCCCGCGCCGCTCGAAATGTTCGAGACCATCATCGACCTCAAGCCAAGGGAGGAGTGGCGGCCCGGCGTCACGCTCGAGAGCCTTGTCGCTGAAATGGACAAGGCGCTGCAAGTCCCGGGCGTCTCCAACGCCTGGACCATGCCGATCAGGAACCGCATCGACATGCTGGCGACGGGCATCCGCACGCCTGTCGGCGTCAAGGTCATGGGGCGCGATCTCGGCCAGCTCGAAGTGCTGGCCCGACAGATCGAGAAAGTCGTGAAGGGGGTTCGCGGCGCATCATCGGCTTACGCCGAGCGGGTGATGGGCGGCTATTATCTCGACATTACGCCGGACCGCTCGGCGCTCGCGCGCTATGGCCTGATGATCGACGACGTTCAGGCGACCATCGCAACGGCGCTCGGCGGCGAGGTTGTCACGACGACCGTCGAGGGGCGCGAACGCTACGGCGTCAACGTCCGCTACCCGCGCGATTACAGATCGAGCCCGAGAGCGATTGCGAGCGACGTGCTGATCGCGCTGCCCGGCGGCGGAACCGTGCCGCTCGGCGAAATCGCCAGCGTCGACCTTGTCAGAGGGCCGACCGCCATTCGCACGGAGAACGGACAGCTTGCGGTCTATATCTACGTCGATGTGCGCGACCGTGACATTGGCGGGTTCGTCAAGGACGCGCGGCGGGCCGTCGCCGAGGCGATCGACTTCCCGCCGGGCGCCTATGCTGTCTGGAGCGGCCAGTTCGAATATCTCGAACGCGCCGAAGCCCGGATGCGCATCGTGGTTCCGGTGACGCTCTCCATCATCTTCCTGCTGCTGTATCTCAACTTCCGAACGCTCACCGAGACGCTGATCGTCATGCTGTCACTGCCGTTCGCGCTCGTCGGCGGCGTCTGGCTGATGTGGATGATGAACTTCAACATGTCGGTCGCCGTCGGCGTCGGATTCATCGCACTCGCGGGCGTCGCGGCCGAGACCGGCGTGGTCATGCTCATCTATCTCGACGCGGCCATGCGCGAGGTCGCGGAGAAACGCGCCAGAGAGGGGAAAGCGTTCACGAGGCCCGACCTGCACGAGGCGATCATGCTCGGGGCCGTCGAGCGCGTTCGGCCCAAGATGATGACCGTCGTCGCGATCATGGCGGGCCTGGTTCCCATCTTGTGGAGCACAGGGGCGGGGTCGGAGGTCATGCAGCGCATCGCCGTGCCGATGATCGGCGGCATGGTGTCATCCACGCTTCTGACCCTGGTCGTGATTCCGGCGATCTATGCGCTGGCGAAGGGCGCGGGATTGCCGCGCGCGGCCGCCCGCGTCGAACGGATGGAACTCCACCTGTAAGGCCGCGAACGGCCCCAGAACATTGCGAGTCGCAATTGGTCGAAATGCCGCAATTGTTCACGTTTCAGTCCAATTTCTTGAACTGTGTTTTTCGTTATATTTCAGCGGCTTAGATGGTCGGAGTGGCGGGATTCGAACCCACGACCCCTTGTCCCCCAGACAAGTGCGCTAACCGGGCTGCGCTACACTCCGACTTGGCGCCCTTATAGAGATGCCTCGGCGCTCTGGCAACGGCCTAACGACGAGTCACCTTCAACAGGCGCCGGCATTCTCCGATTTCCCCCAGAACCTTTTGCAGCAATTGCGCCTGCGACGCATGCGCCGGCCGCGCCACCGCCACCGGCGGGTGGAAAACGGGCGCCTCCAGCGGGACCGGCGGCGTCGCGGGCCTTTGTGGCGTCGCGGCGTCGACGACGGGCTCGGGAGCCGGGGCGCGCGGCGGGAATTCGGGGTCCGGCCGATCGAAGGCCGCCTCCATCGGACGCGGCTCAGGCGAGGCCGCGGCTCCGGGCGTCGGCCCGGCAAGGTCCGGGGCAGGGGAGGCGACAGGCGATTCGCCGCTCTGGCGCCGGCGCACGTCGGCGATCACCGCGTCGACGCCCTGTTCCTTGAGAATGCGTTGAACGCCCTTGATCGTGTAGCCCTCGCGATAGAGCAGATGGCGAATCGCCTCGACCAGCTCTATGTCGCGCGGCCGGTAGTAGCGGCGCCCGCCCGCGCGCTTCACGGGGTCGATCTCCCGGAAGCGCGTCTCCCAGAAGCGCAGCACATGTTGCGGCAGGTCGAGATGCTCCGCGACCTCGCCGATGGTGCGCAGCGAGGCGATGTCTTCTCTGGCTGTCGCGCTTCTGCCCGCCAATTTTGCTCCCCGACTCATCAGAGGGCGACTTTACATCGCGGCGGGTCGCGGACTGAAACTTTTCTCGCGCCCGTGCGGCGATGCGGGGTGTGGACAAGCCTTGCCCGCATCCCTTAAGTCCCGACGAGGCCAAAAGCGGGGCGAGCGCGACATGGAAGACTGGTTGATTTTCCCTCATCCTGTGGCGGAGGTGCGTCGCCATGCGACCGAGGAGACTGCGACGGCCGTGCGCAACTGGCTCTGGGCGGTCGCGGCGCTGGTCTTTCTCATGGTCATCGTCGGCGGCGCGACGCGCCTGACGGAGTCCGGCCTCTCCATTGTCGAATGGAAGCCCGTGACGGGCGTGCTGCCGCCCCTGTCGCAGAAGGAATGGCTGCAAGCCTTCGAGGATTACAAGAAGATCCCTCAATACAAGGAACTGTTTCCGGACATGGATCTCGCCGGATTCAAGTTCATCTACGCCTGGGAGTGGGCGCATCGGTTGCTCGGCCGGCTCATTGGCGTCGTCTTCGCCGTTCCTCTCGTCTGGTTCTGGGCGACGAAACGCCTGCCGGAGTCGGTCAAGCCGAAGCTGATCGGCATATTGGCGCTGGGGGCGCTGCAGGGCGGCGTCGGCTGGTGGATGGTCTCGTCCGGCCTGGTCCACCGCACCGAGGTCGCGCAGGAGCGTCTCGCCATCCATCTCATCATCGCGGCGCTGATCTTCTCGGCCTGCCTGTGGGTCGCCGGGGGACTCGGGCCGCGCCGGGAGTCGAGCGCGCACGACCGGGCGGGACGGCTGCGGGCGACGGCGCTTGTCCTTCTCGCGCTGGTGTTCGTGCAGCTCTTCATGGGCGGTATCGTCGCGGGGCTGCGCGCCGGGCTGGTGGAGAACACCTGGCCGCTCATGAGCGGCGCGTTCATTCCGCCCGCCGAGGCGCTCTGGCCGAAGGAGCCGTGGTGGTCGAATATTTTCGACATGCCGGTGACGGCTCAATTCTTCCACCGCATGATCGCCTATGTGATCTTCGCGGTCGCGGCCTTCCATCTCGGCGACGCGCTCATGAACGCCGGCGGTCGGGCGCGCTCGGGCGCGGTCATCGTCTTTGGGCATGTCGTCGGCCAGATCGCGATTGGCGTCGCCACGCTGGTGCTCGTCGAGCCGCCGTTCGCGGGGACGCCGCATCTTCTTCTGGCGCTGTCGCATCAGGCGATCGGCATGGCGGTTCTCGCCGTCACGACGCTGCAGGCGCGCCGTCTGGTGAGCGATCTCGACGCATAAAGAGGATTTGTCCGTCTTGCAGAACCTTCCCTTTCTCGATCTTCCCGGTCCGGATTTCCTCAATGCGTTCGGCGCCGTCGTCATCGCGGTGCTGGGTGTGACCTGGCTCGTCCTCCATTTCGCCGACCGCACCGATCGGCGTCCGCCGCCCGTGCCGGAACATCCGGACGCGATGGAGGTCGCCTTTCTGCAGGGGGGCGTCAATCAGGTCGTCCGCACGGTGGTCTATGACCTCGTGCAGCGCGGCTATGCGACGCTCGCGCAGGACGACCGGGTCGAACCGACCGGCAAGACGCCGGCGCCCGGCGAGCTCGACGCCGTGGAAACCCATGTGCTGTCTCTCATTGCGGCGAAGCCGAAGGCGCACCAGCTTTTCGAGAACCGGGCGAACCGCAAGGCCCTGCTCGCGCTTCTGGAGCCGGTGCGCGCGCGTCTCGCGACGCAGGACCTCGTCAAGCCGGACTCGGTGAAGGCCTGGCGGCGTCGCTTGCAGATCATCGGCGCCCTCGTCCTTCTCGGCTTCGCCGGGGCCAAGATCTCTGTCGCGCTGAGCAGCGGTCACGCCAATGTGTCCTATCTCGTCTTCCTCTGCGCCGCCTCGATCCTGTCCCTCTTCGCGCTCGCCTATGTTCTGACGCGCAGCCACGCCAGCCGCCGGGGGCGCGCCTGGCTCGAGGCCATGCAGCTTGCCTACAAGCCGCGTCTCGACGCTGCGGTGAGTCAGCTCGGGGCCGGGCCCGCGGAGGCGAAGGCGTTCGGCGGCGCTTCGCTCTTCCTGATCGGCCTCTATGGCTTTTCGCCCTTGCGCGGCACGTCGGAGAGCGCCTTCGCCCGGCACTTCCGCCGGGCCTCCATGGAGAGCGGCGGAAGCTGTGGCTCGAGCTGCGGCGGCTCCTGTGGCGATGGCAGCGCCTGACGCGGCGCCCGCGCTGGGCTCCGGGCTGGGCTATCGGCCGCCCTTTCGCGCGGGCCTCTTCGCCAATCGCTCGCGCGTCGATTTCCTGGAGATCATCGCCGACCATTATTTTGACGCGGCGCCCGAGAAGCTTCAGGAGCTCGACCTCCTGTGCGCGCATTTCCCCGTGGTCGCGCATGGACTCGATCTGTCCATCGGCGGCGCGGAGGGCGTCGAACCGGCCTATCTCGAAAAGCTGGCGCGACTCATCGCGCGCATCGACCCGCCGTGGTGGAGCGAACATCTGTGCTTCACCCGCGCGGGCGGCGTCGAGATCGGCCATCTCGCGGCCTTGCCCTATACGCGCGAGGCCATCGACGTCGTCGCGCGCAACGTCGAGCAGGTGCGAAAGCGTATCCGCGCGCCGCTGGTTCTGGAAAACATAACGACTGTCGTGCGCGTCCCCGGGGCCGAGATGGACGAACCGGAGTTTCTCACCCAGGTTCTGGCGCGCACGGGCTGCGGCTGGCTCTGCGACGTGGCTAATCTCTACACCAACGCGGTCAATCAAAGCGTCGATCTCGACGCGACCTTCGAGCGCTGGCCGTGGGACCGGCTCGTGCAGATCCATTATGCGGGCGGACGCTGGCGGGACGGCGTTCTGATCGACAGCCACGACGCCGCGACGAGCGAAGCGGTGTGGGCGCTCTACGACCGGATCGTCGCGCGCGCTCCCGTGAAGGGCGTGATCCTCGAGCGGGACGAGCGCCTCCCGCCCTTTGACGAATTGCTCGGGGAAGTCGCGCGCGCCCGGACGACTCTGCGGGAGCATGGGAGATGGGCCTGAGCCAGACGCAGGCGCTGCTGGCGCGCCTGTTCACCGACGCGACGGCGCGCCGGGCCTTTTTCGCCAATCCGGAAGCGACGGCGATGGGCCTCGGCCTCGACGCGGCCGAGGCGCGGACGCTGGCGCGGCTCGACCGCCGGGAGGTGGAGAGTTTCGCGCGCAGCCTGCTCGGCAAGCGCGCACTGGACGCGCGCAAGGCGACGCCGCTGACGGCCAGGGCGCTCGGCGACGCTTTTGATCCGCTGCTGTTCGAGGCGATCGAGGGGGCGCCGGCTCCCGATCGTCACCGGGCCGATGCGGCGGCGCTGGCGGCGCTGCTCGCGTCGCGCGCCGGCGAGCCGCCCTGGATCGGCGATCTGGCGCGCTATGAGATGGCGTTCGTCGCCGCCGCGCGGCCGGGCGCGGTCTTTCTGCTGCGCCGCTTCGCCTGGCCGGTGGATGACCTCTCCCGGAAGCTGATGGCCGGCGAGCCGATCGGAGAGACGGCGCCGCGCGGGCGGGTCGGCGTCTGGTGGCGCGCTCCGCGCGGCCGGCTGTTCTGGCGATTGTTCTGAGTGCCCCTTGCTCCCTCCCGCGTTACGGGAAGCGGGAGCAGGTCCGGGTTTTCGCGAGCGCTGTCTCTCGCCTCACGCTCCGCGGCGGAAGGCGTGGGGCATGTCGGCCTGGCGGCGCTCGGCGACGACGTCGATCATGCGCTCGGCGCCCCGGTCGCGGGCTTCCTGGCTCTGCACCTTGGCGAGCTCCTCGCTGGCTTCCTTGAACAGGGCTTCCGCCTCCTCGAGCTGTCCGCGCAATTCGTTCAGGGAGGCGACGATGTTGTCGCGGCGGGTGCGCGCGGCGCGGGCGTAGGTCGGGTAGGCGAAGTGCGTGGGGTCGCTGATGTTCGCGCGCTGTTCCTCGGTGGCGATCTCACGCTCCAGCTCGCCCGACATGCGGGTGAACTCGGCGATCATCGTGTTGAGCTGCATGATGCGCCGCCGCTTTTCCTCGGCCTGGAAACGTTTCAGGCGGACAAGTGTATCCCGCGACTTCATCCCTTCGACTCCGTTACGCTACGCTCATGAAAAACAGACCGTTAATTCCGCGAGACCCCTTTAATATGCATGCCTTAGGTTGCTCTTTGGTTACCGCTCCCGAAAACCCCGGCGGGTGTGGCGCCAATGCCTCACCCGGGCAATTATTGTAAAGTTCAAGGTACTCCGATAATGTCGACGCGCCGGCGGATGGCCTGGCGTCCTTTTGCGTGTCGTCATGCGTCTTGCGGTGACGTGCCTTTGCGTTTGTTTAGTCATTTCCGCCGACCGTCCGGCCGTCGCGGGGGCCTGGCTTTACCCCGCGGGCAAGGGCCAGCTCATTCTGGCCACATCCTTCGCCGGCGCCCGCAACGCCTATGGCCCAAACGGGCGGCTCGTCGCCACGCCGCCCTATCGCAAGCTCGAAGCCCGCGCCTATCTCGAACATGGCCTGACGGATTGGCTCACCCTCGTCGCCGAGGGGAGCGCCATGCATTTCCGCGCCGCGCCGGCGCCTTACGACCGCGCCGAACTTCTGATCGCGGAGGCGAAGGCTGGCCTGCCGCTCTATGCGCCGCCGGCCGCGGCCTCGGCCTATCAGGGGCTCGGGCTCGGCGCGGCCGGCGCGCGTCTGAAGCTGCTGGAGTCGGGCGACTATGTCTTCTCCGTGGAGGGGAGTTTGCGCACAGCCTCGCGGGAGGCCCGCCGCTTCATCGACATGCGCGAGGGCGTGCAGGTCGACGCGCGCCTGCTCATGGGCCGGCAATACAGCCTTTTCGGCTTGCCCGGATTTCTCGATGCGCAGATCGGATTTCGCAGCGCTGGACAGAATGGCGGTGAAATGCGTCTGGATCTCACGGCCGGGCTGCGCCCCTTCGAGGGCGTGACCCTGATGGGGCAGAGCTTCTCGGCGGCGGCGCCGCGCGTCGCGCGGTCGGGCGCCGTCACGGAGCAGAAGTTCCAGTTGAGCGCGGTCTATGAGGTCACGCCGTCCCTTCTCGTCCAGTTCGGCGGCGTCGCCGCGCTCGGCGGCGTCAATGCGCCGGCCGAGCGGGGGATCATCAGCGCGCTCTGGTGGCGCTACTGACGAGGAGGATCAGCGCGCCGCGATCGAGAGCGGTTCCACGCGCACATGGGCCAGCCCGGCGGAGCGGAAGCCGAGCGCGTCCGCGGCATGGGAGGAGACGTCGATCACCCGGCCGCCCGTGAACGGCCCCCGGTCGTTGATGGTCAGCACGACCGACCGGTTGTTGTGCAGATTGGTGACGCGCACCTGGGAGCCAAAGGGCAGGGTGCGATGGGCCGCCGTATAGGCGCCGACATGGCCGCCGCTCGCGGTGCGTCCGCCACTGTAATAGGAAGCTTTACCAACCCAATCCGCCTTCGCATTGCAGGTCAGCGCAACCAGCGCGGCGGCTCCGTACAAAACGGTCTTCAGACTCTTCAACAGCACTCTCCTTCTGCGCGTGCGGGCTTGCGCGCGTTTCCGCGCGGCCACGTTGTCCGCGCAACACGCCTAGTAGTGTCGCGCTTGGGCAGAATAAAGGCAGCCAGAGTCATGTGATTTTGATGAATATCACAGGTTGCATTTGAGAGGATTGGACGTCGATGGTTAGGAAGAACGTAAAGTATAGTATAAAATCTATACTGTCTTCGCTTCGCGCGGCAGATTTATCTGCTTTATGACGAAAGAGTTAATGGAAATATTCAAATTTGCGATTGCGGCGCGCTGCGGGAACGAATGTCACGCTTCGCTCCCGGGTCGACGCAGACGCGCGCCGCCTGCGCGCGACGTGGCGGCGGCGGTTTCCTGGCGACGACGGCTATGGGGGAGGGTGGAGCGGTCGGCCCCGCGCACCGCCAGCGTCGGCTGGCGGGTCCGGCTCTTTCGGGGGGAGGGTGAGCTGAGCGCCCTCCCTCGAACGCGGGAGGGCGTCTGCGTCAGGCTGCGCCGACGGCTGTGTGGGCGTGCACGTCGTGGCCGCCGTTGCGCTGCATGATCGAGATGGCGGTCTGTTCCTTGGCCTCGTCCCAGACGCGCGCCCAGAGCAGCAGGCCGCCATGCGACATCTGCTCCCTGAGCCATTTGGCCTCGCGCGCGCCGACGAGCTGGGCGAGCGTGGCGCCGATCAGCCCGCCGCCGCCTCCGAGCACCAGCGCCGCCGCGATCGCCGCGCCGAGCGCGCCGCCCGCCGCCATCACCATGCCGGCGCCGCCGACGGCGCCGATATAGATCAGCGCGCCGATGAGCCCGGCCTTGGCTTCGTTACGGGCCTCGGGATCGATATAGACGCCGCGCGGCGCCGCCGGATTGTCCTCCAGCGCCTCGGCGGGAACCTGCTCGTCGCCCATTTTCTGGCGCACGATCTTTTCCGGCGCGAGCAGGCTGATGGTGGTCTGGTCGAAACCGTCTGTCAGCAGATCGTCGATGGCGGATTGCAGCTTATCGAGATTGTCGAACACGCCGACAACTTCCCGCACTTGACCGCGCTGCTCCGGTGTCAGGGCTTTTTGTGCTTCCATGGCCGATGCTCCCGCGAGCGCGGCGCGACCGGGCCGTCCCGGCCGACCCCGCTCCCGCTTTGTTAAAGGGAGCGCTGACGCTGGGGTTCAAGGGTTTCGCAGCCAGTTTCGGCGCCCCACGGCCGAGCCTTGCGGCGCGAGCGCGCCGTTCTCATCTCAAGAGGCTGTCCGCGATACGCCGTCAGGCTGAAAGGCGCTCATGACCATTTTCGACACCATCGCCGCCGCGCTCGCGTCGAACCAGCTCCTCGCCGGCGGCGTCGGCACGCTGGCCTTCGGCGCGCTGATGTACGTCTGCCGCGCCGTTCCCGAGAAGACGCTGGAGATATTGGGGAAGACGCTCTGGACGAGGGTCACCGTCGAAAGCATGTCCAACGAATACGCCGACGTCGACGCCTTCATCGAGGGCAGGCGGCTCGACTTCTTCAGCCGGTCGCTGGAGATCAAGGACGGCGCCCTCAAGACCGGCTTCGGCGGCGGCTGGGGCCTCTATGACGGCGTGCTGTTCAGCTACGCCAAGACGAAGTCGACGCAGCAGGTCGCCCCTTTCGAGACGATCGCCGTCTCCTTCCTGACCCGGGACCGCGGCGTGGTGGAGCGCTTCATGCGCGACTGCAAGCCGGAGGAGCATCGCAACGCCATCTTCATCTCGAGCTATTCGGCCAGCGGCGGCGACGGCGGCCTGCGCCGGCGCAAGCGCGGGCTAAACACAGTGTTCGTCGATCAGGCGATCAAGGATCGGCTGGCAGCGCGGCTGCGCTGGTTTCAGGGCGCCGAGGCGTGGCATCTGGCGCGCGGCATTCCCTGGAAGCTCGGCGTCGTGCTGCACGGACCGCCCGGAACCGGCAAGACCAGCCTCATCCACGCGCTCGCGTCGGATTTCGGCTTCGACATCAAATATATCAAATCGCTCCATGGGCTCGGCGCGGCGTTCCGGACGGGAACCGGAAGCGATCTGTTCGTCATCGAGGACATCGACACGATCGCCGGCGGGCTCACTCGCGACGGGGCGAAGCCGCAAGACGAGAAAGGCGCCGCGCTGGCCGCGCCGCTGCATGAGATCCTGAACGCCATGGACGGCATGCAGACGCCGGACGGCCTGAAATTCATCGTGACGACAAACCATCTCGACCGGCTCGACCCGGCGATCGTGCGGCCGGGACGAATCGACGAGGTGATCGAGCTGGGGCCGCTCTCGCTGGAAAGCGCGCGGGCGATGTTCCGGGCGTTTTATGGGCGCGATGGCGTCGGCGCCTATTCGCCGCGCACCGGCGCGGAGCTACAGCAGATGTTCTCGACCATGACACCCGAGCAGGCCGAGGCGCAATTGGCGGGGCAGGGCGATCGGGTGCGGGAGGCCGCCTGACGACGACCTCAGCGGCTCCAGGAGTCGATGGCGTCGGCGAAGACGCGCTCGCCCGAGGCGCCCTTCTCCATGTTGATCGTCGCCGGACGGCCATCGACGAATTGCAGCGGCAGGTCCAGAACGCTCAGCGAGCGCAGCAATTGCACATTGCGCGCCTCGCGGTCGCCGCGCATCAGGCCGATGAGGAAATTGTTCTCGGTGATCGGCACCGGGATGCCGACCAGCTTCTCGCCGGCCTGCGCGTCGGGCCGCCGCATCTGGATCGGGCCGATGGCCTTCACATTCCCGAGCTGGTTTCCGGCTTGCGGCTTGAAGGAAATGTTGATCGTGTGCGAGGCCGAGAGCGCGGAATCGGTGTTCTTCTGGAACAGCAGGCTCATTTTCAGCTTGGCGTCGGGGATGTCGACTTCGCCACGCACCGCCGAGCTGACCGGCTGGCCCGGTCCGCCGCCGACGTTTTCGAGCCGCCAGACCACATTCGCATTGTAGATGCGGTCGACCTTATCGGGCTCCTGCGCCGTCGCGACCCAAAGTTCGGCTTTCTGCGCCACGGGAACCGAAGTGACCCGCTTCGGGCCGGTCGCGGCGCCGCCTTCGATCCGCTCGCCAAATTTCCCGCTGTCGCCGCCCTTGGAGGCAGTCTCGGCGGGTTTGAGCCGGGCGAGGTCCTCGGGCCTCTCGCGCAGATACCAGGCAAGCGCGCCGACCACGGCGATCAGCGACACGAGCACACCGCCGAGCGCGATGAGGCGGGCGGGCGGGCGTTGCGGGCTCGGCGGGCGGGGGAGGGGCGCCGCGGGCCGCTGCGGCTCGCGGGAATGATTGGCGGGCGCGGTCGCGGCGAGCGTGTCGCGCCAGGCGTCTTCCGCGCTGCGCGGGGCCGGCTGTGACTCGGGCGCCGCCTTGCCGGGCTCGGCGGCGCGCGGCTGCGCGGCGGGCGCCGCAGCGGCGGGGGACGATCCGGGCGCAGCCCCGCCATTCGCCCTGGCCGCCTGAGTGGCGGGCGCGGTCTTCTGCGCCGCCGATTGCGCGTTGGCGCGGGCGAGTTCGATCTCGAGGCGGGCGATGGCTTCTTCCAGCGCGCGGCTTTCGGCGGCGATGTCGGCTTCGGCCACGGGCGGCTGAATGCTGCGCAACTGGTTGACCAGAGCTTTCCGCGCGCGTTCGTAAACACCCTGTCTCGTGTCCGGCGTCTGGCCGGGTAGAGCGGATATGGCGCGGGAAATCAGCGAATAATAATCAGCCATGTTCGGTTAAGAGCATTTCCGGCCGAAGGCGTCAATCCTGACCCCTTGCAAAACCACGAAAAACCGGGGATTCGAGCATGCTTGCGCAAGTCGCCGGCGCCCGTGTTCGCGCGACGCGTGGAGAGAAAAGAATGTCTTCGCTGACTCCCCTTGCCCGGCTGATGTCGGCGGCCGTCCTCGCCGCCTCTGTTTTTCTGATCCCTCATGCGGCGAACGCCATCAGCATGGACAAATCCTCAACCATTCGCGACCAATGCGAAATCTCGATCGGACCGGATCTCATCGGCATTGTCTCCTACATGCCCGACCGCTCGCGCGATCGATTTTGCGGCGAATTTCCCGCAACGGGGCGCATCATTCTGACAATCGATCTCATCGCCGAGCGTCTGCGCGAATTGCCGATCGAGGTGCGCATCGTGAAAGAGTCCGGCAGGCCGCTCAGCGAAGAGGATGATCTCGGGCCCGCCACGGTCGCCTATCTGCCGCCGCGCGTTTATCCCGGCGGCGCCGTGCCGGTGGAGCATGTCTTCGACGAGGCCGGAGACTACGCCGCCTTCATCAGCGTCACAGAGAGCTCCGGCGCGCGCCGCACCACCCGTTTCGCCTTCACCGTGGGCGGCTTCTGGCAATTCTACGCGACGGCCATGCTGGCGGGCGTGGCGCTCGCGGGCGCGGTGTTCGCCTACTGGACTCACGCCGGCGACCGGAAGGGCTTCCGCCGCGCGCGGCCCTTCGGCTGACGGCTGTCAGGGCGTGCGCGCGTTTTCCAGCGGCGCGGGGCGGGACGACGACGGCGCCGCGATCAGCCAGTAGATCGCGCCCGTCAACGCCCCCGTCAGGAAGAACAACAGCGCCAGACGCCCTTCGCCGTCGCTGACGCTCTGCGTGCGCTCCAGCCCTCTGGCGGCGCGCGCGATCCATGGCGAGGCGCCCGCCAGAAAACCGCTGACGCCCGAATACCAGACGAGCGAGCGCGCCCCCGCGACTTCTCCGATCAGGGCCGCGATCGCCAGCGGCGCGGCGCAAGTGGCTATGAAAATCGCCCAGAGGACGAAGCCGATCGCCGACAGGCTTTCACTCGGATCGCCGCCGTCGAGCGCGGCGTCGAAGGCCGCGAACAGGCCGGTCATCACCGAAACCAGTCCCGCCTCGCGGGTCGCGGGATCGAACATCGCCGTGATGACGAGAAACGCCGCTCCCACGCCGGTGGCGATGAGGAAACCGAACGCCATCACGATCAGCCGGCGGAACATGTGACTCTCCCCTACGGGCCGCAGTTCGCCGCGCGCGATCCGTTACGGCTCCAGGACGGAATCCCAATAGAGGTAATCGAGCCAACTGTCGTGCAGATAGTTGGGCGGGAACCGCCGGCCGTTGCGATGCAGGTCGACGATGCTCGGCTGATAGGGCTTCTGCGCCGGCACCATATGCGCCTCATGCGGCAGACGGTCCCCCTTGCGGAGATTGCAGGGCGAGCAGGCCGCGACGACATTTTCCCAGGTTGTCGCGCCGCCCTTCGAGCGCGGAATGACGTGATCGAACGTCAGTTCGTCATGCGCGCCACAGTATTGGCAGGTGAAGCGGTCGCGCAGAAAGACGTTGAAACGAGTAAAGGCCGGCTGACGGGCCGGCCTTACATATTCTTTCAGCGAGACAACCGAGGGGAGGCGGATCTCGAAGCTCGGACTTTTGACGACCTTGTCATATTCCGAGACGATGTTGACCCGATCCAGGAACACCGCCTTGATCGCGTCCTGCCAACCCCACAGCGACAGCGGATAATAGCTGAGGGGCCTGTAATCCGCGTTGAGGACGAGCGCGGGACAAGCCTGAGGCGAGACGTTTTGATGTCTGAAGTGAGCGGTCACCCTTGCCAGCCTCTCGGTTTCGAGAAGGGCCTGAAGGACCGCGCCAAGGTCCGTCCGGCCTTTTGCGTCTTTAGATAGTTTACAGGCAGTACGACACGATTGTGAAGACTCGCCGGTCGCCGGCCGGGAGCGGCTCATCGGGGCCGGTCGGGAGCCGGCTGGACGCCCCTCGGTGGCGGCATGTTCTATCGAAAATCTCGTAAAATCAATTTGATGTCAGAATTTTGACTTTGCCGGGCGGCTCCCCGCCGATCCGGGGCGCGCATTTTGCTGCGAGTCGCGCCAGGCTTCCGCTGGCGGGGCCGACTGTCCCATTTCGGGCCAGGCCGATTCGAGGGAGCGCGAACGTGGCGCAGCAAATGGACTTCAGCGAAGCGGGCCTGCGCTCGAACGCCTGGCCGCGTCGACGGTCAGCCTCCCGCCCGGGAGCCGGTTCGGTTTCTCATCATCCGACCTGCGACGCTGCTGGACGATGAGAGACGGGCGGCAGGCCGAAGCAGGCGCGTTGCGTATGCTTGCCTCCGGCCTGCCGTCTGCTGAACTATTGGCTCCGTGATTCGACTGCTTCATACCGCCGACTGGCATCTTGGCGCCGCTCTTCAGGGCTGGCCGCGTGAGGCGGAGCATCGCGCCGTATTGGCGCAAATGGTGCTCTACGCGAAAGAAAACGACGTCGACGCCATCATCGTCGCCGGAGACGTCTTCGACAGTCTCAACCCTTCGGCCGAGGCGCAGCGGCTTCTTTACGAGTCGCTGCGGGCGATGCGCGCCGCCTGTCCGCGCGCGACAATCGTCCTCGTCGCCGGAAATCACGATCCCGCCGGACGGCTGGAGGCGCCGCGCGCCTTGTTCGAATTCGTCGGCGTACATTCGATCGGCGTCATTGCGCGCGAGGCGGGCGCGTTCGATCTCGCGACGCACCTCCTGCCGATCCGCGACGCGGCGGGCGTCGTCGGCGCGCATCTCCTCGCGCTTCCCTATCCGCGCGCCGCCGATCTGCCCATCGCGCGCGAGGATGTGGCGGGCTCCCCGGTGGTCTGGGGAGTCCGCGAACTCTATCGCGAGGCGATCGGCGCCGCGCGGGCGAGGATCGGCGCCGCGCCGCTGGTGGTGACGGGCCACCTCCACATCGCCGGCGGTCTCGAATCCGAAGGCGCGGAGCGGCGCATCCTGGTTGGCGGCGAACATGCGGCGCCCCCCGACATCTTTCCGGCCGACGCCGCCTATGTGGCGCTGGGCCATCTGCATCGGCCGCAGAGCGTCGGGCGCGAGACGATCCGCTATGCGGGGTCGCTCATCCCGATGTCGAAAACCGAGATCGACTACGTCCATGGCGTCAGCATCGTGACGATTGACGACAGTGGACGGGCCTCGGCGCGGCATGCGCCCTTCACCCGAACCGTCCCGCATCTGCGCCTGCCGGCGCGGGGCGCGCTGGCGTTGGAGGAGATCGAGGCGGCGATCGTCGCGCTCGGGCTCGATCAGGAGCCGCCGGACGCGGCGCGGCCCTTCGTGCATCTCACCGTGAAGGTCGATGGCCCCTCGGCGGGGCTGAAGGCCGAGATCGACGCGATCTGCGATCGCTTTCCGATCCGCCTCGTGTCCCTCACGGTCGAGCGGCCGCAGGCGCAATCGGCCGCGCCAATGGCGCCCGCGCGTCTCGCCGAACGTCAGCCCGTCGATCTGTTTCGCGAGGCCTTCGAGGCCGCGCATGGGGCGCCGCCGTCCGAGGCGCATCTGCGGTGTTTCAACGCCCTCGCGGAGGAAGACTGATTGCGCATCCTCGCGATCCGGGGCGAAAATCTGGCGAGCCTCGCCGAGCCCTTCGCCATTGAATTCGAGCAGGAGCCGCTGCGCTCCGCTGGCCTGTTCGCCATCACCGGGGAAACCGGCGCCGGCAAATCGACCATTCTCGATGCGCTGTGCCTGGCGCTTTACGACAAATATCCGCGCGTCGTGGCGGCGGGCGGCGGCGAGGGCGCGCCGGACCCCTCCGGGGAAACGCTCGCGTCGGGCGATCCGCGCGCGATCCTGCGTCGCGGGACCGGCCGCGGCTTCGCGGAAGCGGATTTCATCGCGCGCGACGGGCGCCGCTATCGGGCGCGCTGCGATTTGATGCGCGCGCGCGGGCGCGCCGCTGGCCGGCTGCAAAATCGCGGGCGCAGCCTGTGGCGCCTCGACGACGCCGGCACGGTCGTGGAGACGCTCGAGTCGGGCGTCGAGCCCGTCAACCGCCGCATTGTCGAACTGACGGAACTGACCTTCGACCAGTTCCGGCGCACGGCGCTTCTGGCGCAAGGCGATTTCGACGCCTTTCTGCGCGCAGACGCCCGCGAGCGCGGCGATCTTCTGGAGAAGATCACCGGCGCGGAGATTTACGGGCGCCTCTCGATGCGCGCCTTCGAGAAGGCGCGGGAGGCGCGAGAGGCCGTCGCCGCGCGCGACAGAAGTCTGCGCGAGATCGGCGTCCTGCCGGATGACGAGCGCGCCGCGCTCCTCGCCCGGACCGACGCCATGGGCGCGACGCGGGCGGCGCTCGACGGCTCCCTGCAGGAGATCACGGAGCAATTGCGTCGCCTCGACGCCCATGCGCTCGCGGCCTCGAAACTCGCGCAGGCGGAAAGCGAGCGCGGGGCGGCGGCGGCGGCATTTGACGCTCTGGGCGCGCAGAGGCGCAGGCTCGACGATCTGGCGCGCGTCGCGCCCCTGCGCGGGCCGCGCGAGGAGGCCATGAAGGCCGAGCGGGCCATCGCCGAGAAGCAATCCCTGGCCGCGCAGGCCGCCGAGCAGGACGAGGCGGCGCGCGCCGCCCTGGCGCAGGCGCATCGCGAGGAAGCCGACGCGGCGGCGGCGCTCGAGGCGGCGCTGGAGGAGATGGCCCAGCACGCGCCGCTCTGGGAGAAGGCCAACGCGCTCGACACGCTGATCGCGACGCAGAAAGCCGAGGTCACGCGCGCGCAGGCGGCGGAGCGGGAGGCGGTTCGTCTGGCCGCCGAAAAACAGGCCGAGCTCGACCGGGCGCGCAAGGACGAGAGCGAGACGCAGGCGGCCGGCGAGGCCGCGCGGCAGGCGCTCGAACGGCTCGCCGCCGCGCGTCCGCTGAGCGAGCGCTGGGCCGAGATCGACGAGTCCCTGTCCCGGCGGGCGCAGACGAACGCCGATATGCGCGCGGCGGGAGAGGCGCTGCGCAAGGCGCGCCACGAGCTCTCGCACGCGGAAGAGACGCGCGCCGCCTTCGATCGCGCCGACGAGGCCGACCGCGCGGCGCTGGCCCAGCTCGTCGAACAGGCGGGCGAGCGCGAGGCGGCGCGGGCCGCGCTCGAAGCGCCGGAGGCGCAACAGGCGCTCGACGACATGGCGCGCGCGCATCAGGCGTTGCAGGAGATGGCGCGGCTCGCCCGCGAGCATGATCAGGCGCAGGAAAAGGCGGCGCGGGCGCGCGAGGACATTGCGCGTTTTCAGCACGACGCCGAAGAGCTGGCGCGTCGTCTGGCGGACTTGCAGGCGCTGCGCGCCGAACAGGCCCGGCAGGACGAAGAGGCGTCGCGGCTGGGCGACCTGGCCGACGCAGCGGCCGCCTCCCATGCGCTCGAAATGCGCGCGACGCTCGAAGCCGGACAGCCCTGTCCGGTCTGCGGCGCCAAGGAGCATCCCTTCACGCAGTCGCAAGGCGCCGCGCAGGCGCTGGTCTACGCCTTGCGCGAAAGGCGCGAGGCGGCGCGGCTGGCGCTCTCGGAGACGGACCGGCGGCTCGTCCAGGCCAGCGGGCGCGGCGCGCAGACCCGCGCCCTGCATCAGGACGCGACGCAGCGGCAGGCGGAAGCGCGCGCCGCCATCGCGGCCGCCGCTCATGATTATGAGACCTTGCGGGCGCGGGAGCCGCATCCCGAGGCGCCGCGCTCCGCCGCCGGAGCGGCGGAGACCATCGCCCGGCTGATCGTCGAGGCCGAGGCGCGCCGCGAGGCGCTCAGAAAGATCATCGCCAGCGAACGACAACTCTCGGCCGATATCGCGCTCTTCAACAAGCAGCTCGACGACCGGCGCGCCGCCATCGACGCGCGTCGCGCCGAGCGCGACGCCGTGGAGACGCGCGCGCGTCGCGCGGGCGAGGAGTGCGCGCGACTGGAGCAGACTTTCGGCGCCGCCACCGGGCGGCTTCTCTCCGTCGACCAGTCTCTCTCGTCCTATCTGATCCTGTGCGACCTCAAAGCCGAAGACCTCGATCGCGATCCGGCCGGCTGCCGGCGGCTGCTCGCCGAGTCGGGCGCGAGGTTCAAGCAGGCGCAGGAGGCCCTGACCAAATCCGGCGAACGCCTCGTCGAGCTGGGACGCCGGATCGCGGCGCTGGAGGTCGAGGCGCGGATGGTGGCGGAAACAGCCGCCTCCGCCGCCGCCGATCACGGCGAGCGGCATGGCGCGCTGGCGCGGTTGCAGATCGAACGCGGCCAGATGCTCGACGGCGAGGCGACCGCGCCGCATCGCGCCCGGATCGAGGAGAGACACGCCAGCGTCCATCGCGCCTATGAGGCGGCGCGCTACGCGCGCGCCGAGGCGGACAAGGTGAAGGCCGCCTGCGACGAGCGCATCGCCGGCGCCGCGCGCGACGTCGAAAAGGCGCTGGCGGCTCTTGGAACCGCGCGGACGGCGTTCGCCGGGGCGCTGGCGGCGACGGGCCTGCGTCAGGAGGAAGCGACGCCGCTCCTCGCCATTCCGCAGGAGGAGGCCGACGCCCTGCGGGCGCTTGTGGAGACGGCGCAGGTTCGATTGCGCGACGCCGAAACCGCCATGGCGGCGCGGCGCGGCGATCTTGCCGAGGCGGAAGCCGCCGGGCTTCCCGAGACGCCGCGTGACGAACTGGACGCGCGCCGCGCCGCCGCCGCCGCCTCTTTGGCGGAAGTGTTGACGCAGATTGGCGTCGTACGCCAGCAACTCCAGCAGGACGACGAGGCCCGCGCCCGCGCGCAGGCGCTCTCCGGGGAGATCGACGCGGCGCGGGCGACGAGCCGCATCTGGGAAGAGATCAACGCCGCCATCGGCTCGAAGGACGGCGACAGGTTCCGCCGTTTCGCGCAGGCGGTCACGCTGGAGCAGCTTGTCGCATTGGCCAATCAGCGGCTCGCGCTGCTCTCGCCGCGGTATCGGCTCGAACGTTCGGGCGACATGGGCGCGCTCGGCCTTCAGATCGTCGACCGCGATCTCGGCGACGAGCGGCGCTCGACCCGTTCGCTCTCTGGCGGCGAGCGGTTCCTCGCCTCTCTCGCTTTGGCGTTGGCGCTGGCGGGGCTTGAGGGGCGCGACTCCTTCGTCGACACGCTGTTTATCGACGAAGGCTTCGGGGCGCTCGACGCCATGACGCTGGACGTCGCCATCGACGCGCTGGAGACCCTGCAGGGGCAGGGGCGCAAGGTCGGCGTCATCAGCCACGTCGAATCGATGCAGAGCCGCATCGCGACAAAGGTCTCCGTGGAGCGTCGCGGCGGCGGCGTCAGCGCCGTCCGGCTGCTCGCGGCGGGCGCATAGCTCCCCCGCGACGGGGACCCGTCAAGGATCGGTCGCCTTCAGGCGCAGCGCGAGGCTCGTCGCCAGCAGCGCGGCGGCGATGAAATAGCCGGCGCCCGGGAAGACGTCCCAGGCCACGGACAGGGCGAAGATCTGCGTGAAGATCAACGGGCCGACCATGCCCGAGACGCCGCGCAGGCTGCCCAGCGCGCCTTGCAGGCGGCCCTGTTCGGTGGCGCCGGCGAGTCGCGTGGCGAGCCCCTGAAACGATGGATTGGCCATGCCCCACAGCGCGATGAGCGGCGGCGCGGCCATGAAGAGCGCGCCCGTCGGGGCGAAGGCGTAGGCCAGAAAGCCGAGTGCGCCGCTGGTCAGCGCGATCATCAGCGTCGTCCTCTCGCCGAGACGCGCCACGGCGGGGCGCACCAGCGCGCCGGAGACGATCGTCTGCGAGATTCCGACGATGGCCAGCGCCCAGCCCGTCGTGCTCGCATCCCAGTTGTAGCGCTGCTGCGTATAGAGCACGAACAGCGCGGGCAGGGATTCATGCGCGAGATAGGACAGGAAAAGCGCGCCCGCGAGCAGCGTCAGCGCCGGGGTTCGGCGCAGGAATTCGAGCGAGCCGAGCACATTGGCGCTCCGCCAGACGATCTTCGGGGTGCGCTTCTCCGGCGGAAGCGACTCCGGCAGGATGAAGAAGCCGTAGAGGAAATTCGCCAGGCTGAAGGCGGCGGCCGCCCAGAAGGGGAAGCGCAGGTCATGCGCGCCGAGCACGCCGCCGATGGCGGGTCCCAGAATGAAGCCCAGACCGAACGCCGCGCCGATCAGGCCGAAACGGCCGGCGCGCTTTTCGGGCGGGGTGATGTCGCTGATATAGGCGTTCGCGGTCGAGACGCTGGCCGCCGTCGCGCCCGAAATCAGCCGCCCGACGAAGAGAAAGGGCAGGGACGGCGCCAGAGCCATGAAGACGTAATCCAGCCCGAGGCCGAGATTGGACGCGAGGACCACCCGCCGGCGTCCGAAATGGTCGGACAGCGCGCCCAGAACTGGCTGGAAAAGGAACTGCATCGCGGCCCAGGCGAAGCCGAAGAAGCCGACGACCCGCGCCGCCGACTGGAGATCGCCGCCTTCGAACTGGACAACGAGCTTGGGAAGCACGGGAATGATCACGCCCAGCGCCAGCATGTCCAGCGCGACGGTGATCAGGATGAAGACGAACGCGGCCTCTCTGCGAGGCTGCGGCGGAAGAGTCATGGATGGCCCCGGATGTCTGCGTTGCAGGCTCCGATAGCGGCAAAGCTGCGACCGGGCAAGGAGTCCGCGCGCCTCGGGCGGGACGCGCGCGCCATCTTCTTGACACCTGCGCCGGTCAGACAAGGATGCGTTGCGAGTATGCGCGTCTTGACTGATTCTCACCTCACGGGGCCAGGACGTTCATGCACCAGCCCAGAAAATGGTGGATCGGGCTGCCGATCCTCGCGGGCCTGATCTATATGGCGGCGGCGGCGCTGACGCCCCGCATCGAGGCCGATCTGACCTCGCGCCTCGCCGCGCGCCTCTCCGTCGATCCCGCAAGAATTTCGGTCTCCGGCCGTGACGCCGCCGTCGCCGGCGTCGCTCCCGACGCGCTTGCCGCGCTTCGCGACGAACCGGGCCTGCGCCGGATCGCCGTCGCGGGCGCCCCCTTGCCAGCCCAGGCCCCGGCCCCGGTCACGGTCGCGGAGGCGCCAAGGCCGGCGCCGCAGCCTTATGTTTTCGCCGCGACGCTGCGCGAGAGTCTCGTGGCGCTCGACGGCAAATTGCCGGACGAGGATTTGCGCCGCAAAGCCGAGGTGCTTGCGGCCTCGGCGGGACCCGGTCTCGCGGTCGCCGACGGCGCCATCATCGACGCACATGCGCCCGCCGGCGATTATGCGGCGGCGGTCGGCGCGGCCTTCGAGGCGCTTGGAGCGCTTGCGCAGGGCAGGGTGACCCTCTCCGATCACGCGCTCACCATAGAAGGCGCCGGGCGCGCCAATGTCCGCGCCCAAAGCCTCGCCGCGACTGTGAAGGCGCATCTGCCGTCCGGCTTCGATCTGGCCCGGACGGAGGTCTCCCCCGGCCCAGTCTCCCCCTATCTGTTCGAGGCGACGCGCAAGGGCGCCGTCGTGACGCTCTCCGGCTACGCGCCCGAAAGCGCCGTCCGCGCGCGGCTCGTAGATTTTGCGCGGCGGCGCTTTTTCGACGCGACCGTCGAGGATCGTCTGGAGATCGCGCCGGGCGCGCCGCCGAAATTCGCCGATGCGGCGCAGGCGGGGCTCGCGGCCCTGGCGCGTCTCGATGACGGCCGGCTTACGCTCTCGGGCGTCGCGCTGGCGCTTTCCGGGGCGGCCCGCGTCGACGGCGCGCGGGCGGAGATCGCCGCCGCGCTCGAAGCTGGCGCGCCCAGGGATGTCGCAAGCGATCTACGTCTCGTCGCGCCTGCGCCGGGCGCGCCGCTCGACGCCGAGGGATGCCGGGCTGCCTTCGCGCGGCTGTCCACGACGCCGGTGCTGTTCGAGCCGGACGAGACCGCCGTCAGCGACGCCTCCGCCGCGCTTGTCGACAGTCTGACGGCGACGGTCCTGCGCTGCCGGACGACGGCGATCGAGGTCGCCGGCCATCTCGACGATCAGGGGATCGCGGAGCTCTCGCGCGACCGCAGCAAACGCCGCGCGCAACTCCTCGTCGACAGATTTGTGAAGGCTGGCGCGGACCCGTTCCGCGTCTGGGCCATGGGGTATGGCGGCGAGCGCCCGCTCGCGCCCAATGACGGCGAGGAGAACCGGGCAAGAAACCGGCGAATCGAATTCATCGTGAGGTGAGAAACGCAAAGGAGGGTCGGGAATGGCTTATGTGCTCTCGCTCGGTTGGCCCTGGTTCGCGGGCGCGCTCGCGCTCGGCGGGTTGGTTGGTTTTCTCAGCTTTTCGCGCGTCAGGGACGCAACCTTCTCGGGCGGCTGGATCGTCCTTCTCGGCCTTGTCGCCCTTGCGATCGGTTTTTCCACCTCGCTTGCGGAAGTTTTCTCCGGCCGCGACGCGCTCACGCTCGACGTGGCGGCGCTGGCGGGGCTGGCCTACGCCGCTGGCCTGCCTCTGGGCGGCGTGCTGAAATCCGCCGCTCCGGAGGCGGAACGAAAACCCGCGAAGGCGTTTGTTCCGGTCATTGTCGCGTCGGCGCCCGAGCCGGCCGCCGAGCCCGAACCCGAGCCGGTCTTCGAGCCCGAACCCGAGCTGGCCGCCGCGCCGGAGCCGGCGCCGCTCGCGGAGGCCGCCGCGGCCGATCCCGAACTGTCGGACCCGCCGTCCATGGAGACGCCGCTGGCCGCGCTCGAACCCGCTTCGGCTGCGCCGGAGGCGCCCGCCGCCCGGCCCGCGCGCGGGAAAAAATCGGCGCCCGGCGTGAAGCCCGAGACGCTCCCGGCCCCAAGGGAGGGGCGCGCGGACGATCTGGCGCGCATCAAGGGGATCGGCCCCAGGAGCCTCGAAAAGCTCAACGCGCTCGGCATCTTCCATTATGATCAGATCGCGGCGTGGAATCTCGACAACGCCAAATGGATCGGGGCGACCATCGGCGCCCCCGGCCGTGTCGAGCGCGACAAATGGATACAGCAGGCGCGGGCGCTGGCCAGCGCCGGAGTGGAGCAGTGATGCACATGCGTTGTCTTCGGCGCGCCGCGATTGGCGCGCTGCTTCTCGCGCCGGCGCAGCTTGCGGCGCAGGACATGTTGCAGGGCGTCGATCTTTCGCAACCCGCCTATTCCCAGTCGGAGCTGACCCGCTCCGACGTCGAGGCCGCGATCCGGGCCGGCCGGCTGGACTTCGCCGGCAAGAGCCTCAACGGCCTCGATCTCTCCGGGCTGGATCTTTCAGGCGCGAATTTCCGCGCGGCGCGTCTCAACAAGGCGCGTCTCGCCGGCGCCAAACTCGATCACGCGATTCTCGATCAGGCTTGGCTGATGGAGGCCGATCTGACCGGCGCCTCGCTCAAGGGCGCGCAGGCGTTCGCCGCCCAGATGCAGAAGCTGCGCGCCGACAATTCCGATTTCTCCGGCGCGCGCGTCGCCGGCGATCTGACCGGCGCCTTCCTGCGCGGCGCGGTCTTCGACGGCGCCAATCTCTCGGCGGATATGAAGAACCAGTCCATGGGCCTGATGCGCGCCGTGCTGCGCTCGGCCATTCTAGAGGGCGCCGTGTTCCGCAAGGCCAATCTGATGAGCGCCGATCTGCGCTTCGCCCATGCGGCGCGCGCGGATTTCACGGGCGCCAATCTCATGAACGCCGACGCGGCGGGCGCCGATTTCACCGCCGCGAAGTTCGCGGGCGCCATGACGAAGGATCTCGATCTCGACTCGGCGCAGATCGACACGGCGGCGGAGGGCGAGCTGCAATCGGCGCAGCATCTCGACCGCGCGCGACGCCAATGAGCCAGGAATCCCTTCGCATCGGCGTCGATCTCGGCGGGACCAAGATCGAAGCCATCGCGCTCGACACATCGGGCGCGGTTCTCGCGCGCCGGCGCGTGGCCACGCCCGCGCATGATTACGCCGAAATCGTGCGGGCGGTGGCCGCGCTGGTGCGCGACATCGAGCTTGAAACCGATCGTCGCGGCACGGTGGGCGTGGGCGCGCCCGGCTCGCTCTCGACGCGCACCGGGCTGGTGCGGGGCTCCAACACGCAGGTCGTCAACGGCCGGCCGCTCGACGTCGATCTGTCGAAGGCGCTGGGGCGCCCCGTGCGCGTGGAAAACGACGCCAATTGTTTCGCGCTGTCCGAAGCCGTCGACGGCGCCGGGCAGGGCGCCCGCGTGGTGTTCGGCGTCATTCTCGGCACGGGCGTCGGCGGCGGCGTGGTCGTGGAGGGGAAGCTCGTCACGGGGCGCAACCGCATCGGCGGCGAATGGGGCCATACGCCGCTGCCGTGGATGACGTCCGACGAATATCCCGGCGTGCGCTGTTTCTGCGGTCACGACGGCTGCGTCGAAACCTTTCTCTCAGGCGCCGGGCTATCGCGCGACCATGCGCGCCGTTCGGGCGACAGCGCCGGCGGGGAAGAGATCGTGCGGCGCGCGGACGCGGGCGAGCGGGCGGCGCTCGACGCGCTCGAAGCCTATCAGGACCGGTTGGCCCGCGCGCTCGCCATGGTGATCGACATTCTCGATCCAGACGCGGTGGTGCTCGGCGGCGGCCTGTCCAATATTGCGCGCATCTATCAGGGGCTGCGCGAACGGGTGGCGCGCCACGCCTTTACCGACGCGCTGGACACGAAAATCCTGCGAAACGCCCATGGGGATTCGGGCGGCGTGCGCGGCGCCGCGTGGTTGTGGCGCGAGTAGCCCTGCGCTCCTCCCGCCGTCGCCTCAATGATAGGGCAGGCATTCCACCTGACTGACCTCGGGATACTTCATCCCATTATACATCATGCCAGTCTCACCCTTGACCATCCATGGCCACGTATCCTTCGTGCAGCTCCTCGCACTGCAGGAATCGTACAGGAATCTCACTCTGACGCCGTCGCAGACCTGCACGAATTTGAATCGGTACTGTCCGAGATTTTGACCCAGCGGCTTGACGCTGACGCAGGTGCTCGGGTCTTGCGGACACGCGCCGCCGCGCGAATTGCCGGAAGATGGCTGTGGCGCCTGTTGCTTCGCGGCAGCGAGGATTTTCCTGCGCATTTCCTGCGCCTTCTTCTGCATCCGATCGATATCGTAGATCTCGCTGTCGGACGTTCCCTCGTATAATTTGGCGGCTCTGTCGTAGCATTTGGCGGCGGCGGACAAATTGGCGCTGTTCGCCAGGCTGTCGCATTCATGCTCCTTGTCGAGGGCGATTCCATAGGCCTCCACCACTTCCTGGGGCGGGTTCGGCATGGGCATGTCCATCTGCGGAGGTGCGCTGGATTGTGACGACCGACCACCCGTGTCCGCGCCAGAAGAGCTTGGGGTTTCGTGACGCTCGGATGGCGGCGAGCGTGTTGGCGCGCTCGTCGGCGGGATTCTGAAGATGCAATGGGTGAAGCCCTTGCCGTGGTCAGGCGAAAAATAATCGAAAAGCGCGCCGGTGCGATCACGGCAATCGGCCTCGGAGGTGGTGATGCGAGAATGGCAGAAGCCATTACCATCGTAACCGCCATACGGTCCTTCGTAACTATCGGCGCTGGCGCCGGGAATGATGGTTTCGCAGGAATCCGCGAAAGCATGGGGGCACCCGATCCAGCCAAGGAACACAGTTGCGGCCACAAGCTTTTTCATGGTCATGGCTCCCGATTGATCAAAACGGCATGCGAAAATAGCACAGTTCAAGGAAGCGGTCTCATGCGGCGGCCGCCTTCCCGATGGCGCGCGATCCATCTCGCCTCACCGGGCCGCTCCTCGCAAGGGAGAGAGAGTCATTGGGCGGCGATCGCCTTCCCATCGCCCGGCGCGCCGTGTATCGAGAGGTCGGCGGCGCGCCTTCCCGCGCCGGGCATCGGGATGTCATGGTCATGGGCGCTGGCGACGCTCCCACCGCAGCGAAGAGACTGGCGTTCCTCTCCTCCGGCACTCCGGAGGCCGAGGAGGCGCGGCTGCGCCTTGTCGAGAAATACGGCGACTCGCCGCCGGAAGAGGCCGACTGCATCGTCGCGCTCGGCGGCGACGGGCTGATGCTGCGGACGCTGCACAACTACATGGACACGGGCAAGCCGATCTACGGCATGAACCGCGGCTCGGTCGGCTTTCTGATGAACCAGTATCGCGAAAGCGGCCTGCGCAAGCGCATCGCCGAGGCCAAGGCCTCGATCATCCATCCGCTGCTGATGGACGCCACCAATGTGCATGGCGACGAATTCTCCGCCCATGCGATCAACGAGGTTTCGCTCCTGCGCCAGACCTCGCAGGTGGCGAAGCTGCGGATTCTCGTCAATGGCCACGAGCGTCTGCCCGAGCTCATCACCGACGGCGTGCTGGTGTCGACGCCGGCGGGCTCCACGGCCTATAATCTCTCCGCGAACGGCCCCATTCTGCCGCTCGACGCGCCGCTGATGGCGCTGACGCCGATCTCCGCCTTCCGTCCCCGGCGCTGGCGCGGCGCGCTGCTGCCCGACGCCGCCAGGGTGCGCATCGAAGTGCTGGAGGCGGCCAAGCGGCCGGTGTCGGTCGTCGCCGATCACGACGAGTTCCGCGATCTGGCCTATGTGGACATCGAGATGGACCACAACGCCAATCTCGTCCTGCTGCACGATCCCGGCCATTCGCTCGAGGAGCGAATCCTGCGCGAGCAGTTCGGCTATTGATCAGGAGCGCGTCGCAAAAGTGATCGAACCCTTCCGGCATCATCTCTTCGTCTGCACCAACAAGCGCGACGGCCGTCCCGCCTGCGAGGACCATGGCGCGAAGGACGCGCTTGCGAAGGTGAAGGAGGCGGTGCACGCTCTGCCCGCCGCCGAGCGTGAGGGCGTGCGCGTCTCGTCCGCGGGATGTCTCGGCCGCTGCCAGCACGGGCCGGTCGCCGTGCTCTATCCGGCGAACAAATGGATCAGCTACACATCGACCGAAGAACTGATCCGCTTCGTCATGGACGCGATCAAGACCAGCGGCTGATCCTCCCGTCAGGCCGCCATCAGCTCGGCCTCGAAGGCGACGAGGTCGATCAAGGGCGCGCGTGCGGAGACGCCGGAGAATGTCGCGGGCGGCGCGACTTCGGGAACCATCGCCTCCTGCGCGATGCGCGCCGTTTCAAGGCGGGCCTCTTCCAAAGCGGCCTCGCGCTCAAAGCGCCGCAGCAGCGCCATCAGCATGTCGAGCTGGCCGTCGTTGATCGCCTCGCAGGCGGTGATGACGCGCTCCACCATGATGAGGGAGAGGCGCGCATCGGCCCCGCCGCCGGCGCCATATTCGCGCTGGGCCGCGAGCGCGGCGCGGAAGGCGGGCAGGAATTTTTCCGGCAGTCCGGCGCGCATGTAAACCGCCGCAAAGCCGGCGCCGCGGAAGTCGGCCAGCATGGCCGCGACCCTGTCTTCGTGAAGTCCGGACAATTCGGCGAGCGCCGATTCGAGGAGATCGCGGTTTCCCGACAGCAGCGCCCGCAGAACGAGACTCGAGGTCAATTGGCCGGACGCGCGCAGATGCGCGACGAGTTCGCGCACGCCGCGACGGCCGTCATGTTCGGCGGCGTCCGCGACGATCAGCACATTAGCCTTGTCGCGCTCTTCCCGCAGGAGCCGCTCGGCGCGCTCGCTGCTGAGCCATCCGCATTCGACGGCGAAGGCCGAGAGGCAGGACGCGGCGGCCGCGACAAGCGCGCTGCGCACGGACGGAGGCAGCGACGGCCGCGACAGCAGCGCCTCGCGCGTCTCGCCGTCCTCGCCGAAGCGCTCCACCATGCGGCGCAATGAGAAATCCAGAAGATCGGCGCCCGGATTGACGGCGAGCGCGATGCAGGCCTCGCGCGCGCCGATTTCCGCCAGCGCCGCGCAGACGCCATGCGCGAGGCGGGGGCGCAGCGCGACGGCCGTTTGTGAAACGGCGTCGCCGATGGCCACGCAGTCGATCAGTTCCGCGTCCGACAGCAGCGGCGAGCGCGAGAGCACGGGGCCGGCGATCCCCGACTGGTCGCAGGCGAGCGTCGCGATCAGCGCGCGCGGAGCATCGACGGCGCTGGCGAAATTATCCGCGAGCGCGCGGCGCACCAGCGGGGAGGGGTCCTCGGCGAGCGACATCAGCGCAATTTCAACTTGCCGCCGCTCCGTTGCGTCGAGATCGCCATAGAGATAGGTCCGCGCCAGCTCGCCCGCCCCTTCCGCGCGTTGCGCGGCGCTCGCCGTTTGCGCCCAGGACAGGAAATAGCGGACAATCATGCGACGCTCCGGACCGGTAAAGCTCAAGATTAAGCGATCATGGCCGTTTATGGTAAATGTGGATTTAAAGGCGCCCCCGCGCCGGAAGGAATTCCCCACCATGCGCTCCGTTCTCCTGTTTTCGGCCGATCGTCGCCGGTCGTTCGTCGACGCCCTGTCCAGCGGCGCGTCGGCGATCCTGCTGCGTCCGGGCGACGCCGCCGGGATGACGCGGGCCGAAGCGCTCGCCTGGGCGCGGGGGCTGATCGAGGCGGCGCGCAAGCGGGCGGAGCGGCCGCGGCTGCTCGTGGAGATCGCGCCGCTGCGAGACCCCGCCGCCGAAGAAGAGCTGGCGGCGCTCGTGATCCCCGGACTCGACGGCGTCATGCTCGGGGGCTGCGAGGGGCGGGCCGACGTCCAGCAGCTTTCCGTGCGGCTGTCGGCGCTGGAGGCGGCGGCGGACATGCCCGCCGGCGCCGTGAAAATCATCGCCCTCGCCGCCCAGACCCCGGCGGGCGTTTTCGCTCTGACCGGCTATGCGGGCGCCTCGTCGCGGCTCGCGGCGCTGGCGATGGACGAGACGCCGCTACCCGGCGGCGCGGCGGCGCGGGCGACCGCCCGCACGCTTCTGGCGCTTGCGGCCGCTGCGAGCGGCGCGCGCGCGCTCGACGCCGCGCCGCCGGCGCGGGGAAGCGCGCTGGAAGAGGCCTGCCGCGCGATCCGACGCGATGGGTTTTGCGGTCTGATGACCGCCTCGGCGGGAGATATCCCGGTGATCAACCGGGCCTTCGTCGCCGCCTGATCGACAAAAGGCCACGATCACGGCCATAGAAAAGGGACCATGACGAAAAAGACGCTCCGCACCGCCGGCCGCCTGCTCGCCGTCGCGCTGGCGCTGCCGCCCCTGACCGAAACCGCCCTTGCGCGCAGCGGCCATCCGCAGGGCGACGCCAGCGCGCCCGCCGCCGGCGCGAAGGCGCCTGCGGCGCCCGCCAATACGGAAGGGCTCGCGACGCTGCGGCTCAGCGCGACGCTCGGCCCCGCGGATACGCAGGTGGTGCGCAACGGCATCGTCTGGCGGATTTTCCAGGAGGCGGTCGAGCCCGACGGCTCCCACAAGCTCGTCGCCCAGCTCGACGAGGCGACTCCGACCGTGCCGCTGCCGGACGGCGCCTATATCGTCCACGCCGCCTATGGGCTCGCGGGCGCGACCCGGCGCGTGGTCATGGAGGGCCGGCATCTCTCCGAGCGGGTCCCGCTCAACGCCGGCGGCCTGAAGCTCATCGACATGCTCGGCGACACGCAGATCCCGCCGCAACGCCTCGCGATTTCGATCTACGTCCCCGAGCGCGGCAATTCCGAGGCCAAGCTGGTTTTGGCCAACGCCAAGGCCGCCGAGGTCATCTGCCTGCCGGAAGGGGCCTATCACATCGTCTCGACCCTGCTCGACACGACCCAGGGCGCGCAGGGCGGCAACAACGCCACCAACTCGGTGGTCACGGCGGATCTCAAGGTGCCCGCCGGCAAGCTGATCGAAGCGACGCTGAAACACCACGCCGCCACCATCACGCTCAAACTGGTGAAGGCCCCGGGCGGCGAGGCCCTCGCCAACACAAGCTTTTCCGTGCTGACGCCGGGCGGCGACGTCATCCGCGAACTGATCGGCGCGTTTCCGTCGCTGGTGCTGGCGGAAGGCGAATATGTCGCCATCGCGCGCCACGAGGGCAAAACCTATCAGAACACCTTCCGCGTGCAATCCACGAAGGACGCCGACGTGGAGGTCGTCATGAAGGACGAGAAAGTGCCGGAAGAGCCGGCGCAATAGGCTCGCGCCCCGGCGCCTCGGGGACGCAAGACGCGACAGAATCAGACAAAATCCTCGCTGTTGTCGAATCGTCATAATCGGGCGATCTTGGCCAAACCGTCGCTGATTCGAGCGATGTGTTGCGTTCCAGTCACGCGAGGAGCCGCCAGGCTCCATTTGTTCAATAAAGCGTTGGAACCTTTCAACATTCCGTGTCCTCCGGGACGGGTGTGGCTGCAACAAATTGTGGCATTTGCGCCACATGTCAGGCGTGACTGCGTCCAGGGCCTTTAGCGCGGCCCTTTCTGTCACGGCACTGTCATGCAGCCCCGGCTTGAGTGTCGCGGAAATTCACTGCTCGGGGAGTTCTCTGATGTTGCTAAGGAAATGGGCTGTCGGGGGCGTTGCTGTAGGCGCGCTTCTTTCGGCGACGGCGGCGCACGCGATCGACGCGAGCGCGATCGACGCGCGCTTGCGCGCTCTCGAATCCGAGATCGCCAAGCTGCGCAAGGAAGCGAAAGATGCGAAGGCGCAGGCCGCCAGGGCGACCAATGTCGCCAACGCCGCCGTCGTGAAGGGCGCTCCCGATCCGCACGCGCCGCCGCCGCCCCCGCCGGTCTTCGTCAATATGGGCTTCGGCAAGGGCTTGCAGATCGAGACCGAAGACAAGGAATTCATGTTCAAGGTTGGCGGCCGCCTGTTCGTGGATGGCGGCGGCACGGCCGGTTCGCCCGGCAACGGCTGGCAGGGCAATGTCGGCTTCGGCCAGGCGCGTCTCGAAGTCGAAGGCAAGATGCATTCTTGGTTCTACAAGATGCAGTACGACTTCGCGAACTCCACTGTGCAGCTTTGGAACACCAACCTGCCCAACGCGAACGTCAACACCGGCCTGGCGCAATGGTCGAACAACTACGTTACCGACCGCAACTTCCTCTGGGGTGGCTGGCGTGACGCCTATCTCGGCGTGCAAGACCCGCGTCTGTCGGCTCCGTGGCTGGCCGAGCCGGTCTACTTCAAGATCGGCAGCCAGTATGAGTCCTTCAGCTTGGAGGCGCTCGCGTCCTCGAAATATCGCGACACGATCGAGCGTCCGCTCGCGGTCGACGCCATCGCGCCGTTCCGCCACCTCGGCATCGCCGCCGGCATGATCGGCAAGGACAACTGGACAGCTCACTTCGGTCTCTACTCGCTGAGCTTCCAGGATCTGAACATGCGTCCGGTCAATACGTCGTCCGGCAACTTCGGCGTCATCGTTCCGCAGTACAACGGCGTCGGCGTCACCAACGCCAACTGGTATCAGCCCTGGGGCGGCGGCGCTTATTGGGAGGCCACCGGCCGCGTGACCTGGGCGCCGATCCGTGACGAGCACAGCCTCGTGCATATCGGCGTCGCCGGCAGCTACCACCAGCCGAACAACTCGACCGCCTATAGCGACGATCGCAACATGGCGCCCGGCAACCGCCTCGGGTCGGAAGCCAACGTCATGGGGACGAACTTCCTCGGAACCACCGATCTGTCCTGCGGACGCTTCAGGCAGAGCGGCGCCCTTTCGACGACCCCTGGCTGGAACACCTACAACGCCGCGGGGACGAACTGCGTCAAAGATATCGAAAAGCTCGATATCGAAGCCGCGGCGTCCTACAAGAACTTCTTCGTTCAGGGTGAGTATCTGCTGGCGAACTACAATCGCAACAGCGCTGCGGCCGCGACATTCGCCCAGGTGCAACTCGGACCCAACGCGACGCAAGCACAGGGCATCTACCTGTCGCCCGGAAACTCGCGTTACGTGGCGAGCGGCGGCTATGTCCAGGGCGAGTGGTGGATCACCGGCGAAGAAAAAGCGCAGTCCTACGACATGAAGGACAAGAACGGCGTCACCTTCGGCCAGTTGAAGATCAAGGACCCCTTCTCCAAGGGCGGCTGGGGCGCGTGGGGCCTGGTTGGCCGCTGGAGCGTTCTCAACCTGAACAACGGTCCGTTCTCCGGCGGGAACATCAACAATGCGCTCGCCTACGCCAACAACGCGTTCGGGTTGTTCAACGGCCCGATCGCGACCGGCGGGTCGGCCCAGGGCGCCAACGCCATCCTGTTGGCGAACGCGATCGGCAACTCTGGCATCTATGGCGGTTACCAGCAGAATGTGACGGCCGGCATCAACTGGTATCCTGACGCAGGCGTCGCCTTCCAGTTCAACGCGACTCACGTTCTGTCGCTGAAATCGCCTCTGAACTGGAATCCGCAGTCCACGTATGAGGGCGGCTCGCACCCGACCTTCCTCGAGGGACGCGTGAAGGTCTACTTCTAGTCCTCGACTCCAGTCGAGAAATCAGGCCTGCGCTCCCGAAAGGGAGCGCAGGCTGCTTTTCATGGCGAGGCTTTGCAGATAGTTTTTGTCTCAGAAGACTCGGCTGGACGGCTCGTCTGGGTCGGAAGCCTCGCAAGGAACGGGGAACTCATGAGACTTTGGGCGCTCTTCTTCGGTTGTCTGATTTTCCTGTGCGTTTCCGCCCAGGCGCAGCCGGCGAATGAATTGAGCGGATGCGTCGACCGGCAACGGGCGCAGCAATATCTCGTCGACCACAATTATGCCGAACTGCTGCGCGGCGAGGGCGCCAACGGCAAGACCGTCGCGGTCTGGACGACCGGCCTGAAAATCATCGTTTTGAACTTCCCGACGCCCAAGGTTCCGGGAAGCGACGAAGTCAAGACGGTCTGCATTGACCAGTCCGCGTCCAAGGTCGCGTTCAGCCTCGAAGTCATCGAGAAACTGATCGGCTCCGCGTCCGGCTCGACGAAGCAATAGTGGTCAGAGACGCGGTGAACAGAGTTGGAGAGGGCGCATGTTTCGTGAAATTCGACTGATTGTGGCCATCGCCGCCATCTTTCCTTTGATGGCGCCGGAGTCTTTTGCGGCTGGAGCTGTTAGCGCCCAACCCGTCGCCGGAAAGCACCGCAATTTCAAGAAAGGCTACGATGCGGGATACCGCGCCGGCTATGCGAGGGGCTACCGTCAAGCAGCCAACAACGCAAATCCCAGCCCGGCATTGGTTCCGGTCGAAATGTTCGGCGTGACAGTTTACAGGGCAAACCCTTGTTACCAGTACAACGACAGGGATTGGGCTTTTGAGAATGTCTGTTGAGGCCTTTGTCCGCTCTGGCCCCGATGGAGACGAGAGGCGCATGCTGGCGCAAAAATGACGGGCGCGCGGCGCAGGCTGGCGATATACGCCGCGCGCTCAAGCGTGGCCGTGGATGGTTGTCCAGGCTTTTCAGTTTCCATACCGCTGGCTTTCCGCCTCGGTGTCCATACGCACGTCCGCGCTTTTTGGCCCTTCATGGTTGACCGCAGCGCCGCCGTCCTGTATCGCAGTCTGGCTGCGCCGCAGCATCAGGCGCTCCAGCCGCGTAATCGGAGTTCTGCCCACCAAGGGGCCTCCGACCAGCTGTCGAGCCTTTGACGACATTTCTACCGACGGCCCGATACGCGGGGCATGTCTCCCCCTTTACCGGACATGCGACCTGCGCCCGCTCTACGGACGCGGCCGTTGATCCTTCATGAAAGAAGCTCAGTGACCACATTTTCCGATCTCGGCCTCGCCGAGATTCTGCTACGCGCCCTTGCTCACGAGGGCTATGAGACCCCCACCTCCATCCAGGCTCAGGCCATCCCCTATCTGCTGGAGGGTCGCGACCTTCTCGGCATCGCGCAGACCGGCACCGGCAAGACGGCCGCTTTCGCCCTGCCCATTCTGGAGCGCCTCGCCGCCGACCGGCGCCGTCCGGCTCCCTTCACCGCCCGCGCGCTGGTGCTGGCCCCGACGCGCGAGCTCGCCGCGCAGATCGCCGACAGTTTCCGCGCCTATGGCCAGTTCATGCGCCCGAGCGTCGGCGTCATCGTCGGCGGCGTTTCGCATCGTCCGCAGATCGACATGCTGGCGCGCGGCCTCGACGTGCTCGTCGCGACTCCGGGCCGTCTGCTGGATCATGTCGCCAGCGGCCGCATGCGGCTCGCCTCGACGGAAGTGCTCGTCCTCGACGAAGCCGATCACATGCTCGATCTCGGCTTCATCGTGCCGATCCGCCAGATCGTCGCCAAGCTCCCCAAGCAGCGCCAGACGCTGCTGTTCTCGGCCACCATGCCGAAGGAGATCGCGGGTCTCGCGCAGGACATGCTGCGTGAGCCGGCGCAGGTGTCGGTGACGCCGGTGGCGACCACCGCCGAGCGCGTGGATCAGCATGTCTTCCTCGTCGACGGCGGCGCCAAGCGCGACATGCTGATCGAACTGATGAACGACGCCGAGATTTCGCGCGCCATCGTCTTTACGCGCACCAAGCGCGGCGCGGATCGCGTGGCGCAGCATCTCGACGCCGCCGGCGTCGGCGCCGAGGCGATCCATGGCAACAAGAGCCAGAGCCAGCGCATTCGCGCCCTCGACTCGTTCCGCAAGGGCCGCACGCGCGTGCTGGTCGCGACCGACATCGCCGCGCGCGGCATCGACGTCGACGGCGTGTCCCATGTCGTGAATTACGAACTGCCGGAGACGCCGGAGGCTTACGTTCACCGCATCGGCCGCACCGCGCGCGCCGGCGCCTCGGGCCGCGCCATTTCGCTCTGCGACAATGGCGAGCGTCCGCTGCTGCGGCAGATCGAAAAGCTCACGCGCCAGTCGCTTCCGGTAACGGACCGCCGCAGCGCGGATCAGCGTCACGACGACGCGCAGCCGGCGCGTCGCGCGCCGCGCGGCGGGGCGCCGAAGAGCCATGCCGGCGCCCGCAACGCGCCGAAGCATCCGCGCCGCGAGGGGCAGCACCGCGACGGCCAGCATCCGGGCGGGCAACGCCCGGCCAATGGCCAGAAGCGCCGCGCTTTCGGCGGCGGCCGCCCGCCGGCGCGCGCGCCGCAGGGGTAAGGCTCACTTTCTGTCTCTCCCGCGTGATCGCGGGAGAGACACTCACTTCATCCCTCTCCCGCGTAACGGGGGAGGGGCTCCCCACGCCGAGCTTGCGCCTTTCCCCCGCCGCCATAGATTGAGCATGGGGTGAAAAAGGGCGGCGCATGATCTTCGATCTTCTCATTGTCGGCGGCGGAATCAATGGCTGCGCCATCGCGCGCGACGCGGCCGGGCGCGGCCTGTCCGTGCGTCTCGTCGAACAGCACGACCTCGCCAGCGGAACATCGTCCGCCTCGACCAAGCTCATTCACGGCGGCCTGCGCTATCTGGAGCTGTATGAGTTCCGCCTCGTGCATGAGGCGCTGGCCGAGCGCGAATTGCTGCTTGCCGCCGCGCCGCACATCATCTGGCCGCTGAAGTTCGTTCTGCCGCACGAGAAGGGCTTGCGCCCGGCATGGATGCTGCGGCTCGGGCTGTTTCTCTACGACCATCTCGCGCGCCGCAAGCGCCTCGAGGGGTCGCATATGATCTCCCTCAAGGGCAATGCGCTGGGCGCGCCTCTTCGCGAAAGCTACACGGTCGGATTCACCTATGCGGATTGCTGGGTGGAAGACTCGCGCCTTGTCGTTCTCAATGCGCTCGACGCAAAGGAACGCGGCGCGACGATCAGCGTCGGCGCGCGGCTGACGCGGGCCCGTCGCGAGAACGGCCGATGGCTGGCCACGCTCGAAGACGGAACGCAGATCGAGGCGCGCGCGCTCGTCAATGCGGCGGGGCCATGGGTTTCGCAAGTGATCGAAGACGCGCTGCATGTGCGCTCGCGCAAGCATGTGCGGCTGGTGAAGGGCTCGCATCTGGTGACGCGCAGGCTCCATGACGGCGCGCACGCCTATATCTTGCAGAATCCCGACGGCCGCATCGTCTTCGCCATTCCCTATGAGCAGGATTTCACGCTGATCGGCACCACCGACGTTCCTTATGAGGGTGCGCCGGGCGCCGTCGGCATCAGCGAGGCCGAGACCGAGTATCTGCTCGACTCCATCAATCACTTCCTGCGCGTTCCGGTGACACGCAACGAGATCGTCTGGAGCTATTCCGGGTTGCGGCCGCTCTATGACGACGGCGCGCTGAACGCGTCGGTGGTGACGCGCGACTACGCCTTCGATCTCGACGCGCCGGGCGGGGCGCCGCCGGCGCTCTCGGTTTTTGGCGGCAAGATCACCACGGCCCGCCGCCTCGCGGAGCACGCGCTCGACGATCTCGCGCCCTATCTGCCGCCGCATGGCGCCGCATGGACGGCGGGCGCGGTTTTTCCCGGCGGCGACATGGCGTTCGAGGAGGTCGTCGCGCGTCTTGAAAGCGAAAAGCCGTTCCTCGGCGCCAGGCTCGCGCGCCGCCTCGCCCGCGCCTATGGAACGCGCGCCGGGCAATTCCTGAAACATGCGCGCGCCATGGCGGATCTCGGGCGCGATTTCGGCTGCGGGCTCACCGAAGCGGAACTGCGCCATCTCGTCGAAAACGAATGGGCGCGCACCGCCGATGACGTGCTGTGGCGCCGCTCGAAGCTCGGGCTGCATATGAGCGAGGATCAGCAGCGGGCGCTGCGCGATTACATGGCTACTCCCTCTCCCCGCGAGGCGGGGAGAGGGCTGGGGTGAGGGGCAAAGGGGAGCAGGCGGGGAGAGGTCAACTCCCGAGCGCCGCCCGTGCGTCCGTCACCGACTCCGCCCCCTCCATCACCATGCGCGCCAGTCCCGGCGCGGCGACGGCGACGTTCTTCGCAAAGAAGCGCGACAGCGTTTCATACCGTTTCGCGTTGGGATCGTTCTCGCGACGCGCCAGCTTCGCGCCCTTCTCCAGCAGCGTGCCGCCGCGGGCCAGCGCGAACAGGCGCAGATAAGGCGTCGCGCCGGCGAGGCCCTGGGCCGGGGCGTCCTTCATCGCCCGCGCCATGTGCTCGCTCGCCTGCGCCAACGCCTCGACCGCCTCGGCAAGCGCCGCTTCGCCACTCTCGCGCGCGATGGCGCGCATGTCGTCGATTTCGCGCCGCGCCCTCGCGCCGCCCGACATGGCCAGCTTGCGGCCGGCGAGGTCGATGGCCTGAATGCCGTTCGTGCCCTCGTAAATCGCGCAGATGCGCGCGTCGCGCATGAGCTGGGCGACGCCCGTCTCCTCGATATAGCCCATGCCGCCATGAACCTGCACGGCCAGCGACGTCACGTCATTGCCGATGTCGGTCGAGAAGGCCTTGGCGACCGGCGTCAGCAGGCTCGCGCGTTCGTCCGCTTCCCTGGCCCGCGCCGGATCGGCGTCGCGACGCGCGCGGTCGATCGAGGCGGCTGTCTCGAAACAGATGGCGCGGGCGGCGGCGGTCAGGCTCGCCATGGTCAGCAGCATGCGCGCCACATCTGGGTGCTCGACGATCGCGCTGGTTTCGGACGCGCCCGGCGCGCGTCCCTGCCTGCGCTCGCGCGCATAGGCCAGCGCCGCCTGCGTCGCGCGCTCGGCCAGCGCCACGCCCTGGAGCCCCACGGAGAGGCGGGCGTTGTTCATCATGGTGAACATGCAGGCGAGGCCGTTGTTTTCCTCGCCGATGAGGAAGCCGGCGGCGTCCTCATAGATCATGGTGCAGGTCGGCGAGGCGTGGATGCCGAGCTTGCGCTCGATCCCCGCGCAGCGCACGTCGTTGCGGCGGGTGAAGGCGCCCGATGCGTCGGGCAGGAATTTGGGGACGAGGAAGAGCGAAATGCCCTTCACGCCCGCGGGGGCGTCGGGCAGGCGGGCGAGCACGAGATGCGCGATGTTGTCCGCGAGATCGTGCTCGCCATAGGTGATGAAGATCTTCTGCCCGGTGAGCCGGTAGGAGCCGTCGGGGTGGCGCGCGGCGCGCGTGCGCAGCAGCGCGAGATCGGAGCCCGCCTGCGGCTCGGTGAGGTTCATCGTCGCGGTCCATTCGCCGCTGACGATCTTGCCGAGATAGGTCTCCTTGAGCGCGTCGCTGGCGTGGGATTCCAGCGCCTCGACGCCGCCATGGCTCAACAGCGGGCAGAGCGCGAAGGAGATATTCGCCGCGTTCCAGATTTCCGTGCAGGCGGCGTTGAGCAGGGCGGGGAGACCCATGCCGCCGAAATCGGGGTCGGCCGCGATGGCGTTCCATCCGCCGGCGCGCCATTGCGCATAGGCCTCGCGCCAGCCCGGCGCGGTGATCACGGCGCCGTCGGCGAAGCGCGCGCCGATGCGGTCGCCCTCGCGGTCGAGCGGAAGCAACTGGCCTTCCGCGAATCTGGCCGCCTCGGCGAGGGTCTGCTCGGCAAGCCCGCCGGCGAGATCGGCGTAGAGTCCGTCCGCTTCCAGCGCCTCCCGGCCCGCCGCCAGACGAAGGGAGAAGACGAGATCCTGAAGCGGGGCGCGATAGGTCATTTTTTCCTCTGATGCGAATCGTCGCCGCAAATCTAGCAGGCTGCACATGGCCAACTAGGGCGCCGCGCCGGCCAGCGCGCCTGCGACGCCGTTTCGGCTTCCCGACCATGCCTTGGGGCGGGTAAAATACGACGACGCCAAAACAGGAGGCCGCCAGATATGCCGCTCTACGCGTTCCGTTGCCAGACCTGCGCCCATGAATTCGAGACGCTCGCGCGCTTCGAGGAAACCCCGGAATGCCCCGCTTGCGGCGCCGCGCAGGTGGAGCGGCAGCTTTCGCTGATCGCCAGGCCCGCCGCCGGCGGCGATACGGGAGTGGGCGAAAGCTGCGCGGCGATGGCCGGCGGGGCGCCCTGCGCAGGTTGCCCGGCGCTCGCCGACTGACGGGCGACCCTGCGGGGTGCGGGAGGAGGGGCTGTCGCAAAAGTGTTTCGCGCTATGTGCCTGACGCGGGGGTCGAAAAGCCGCGCGATCAGGCAACCGCGCCTGAGGATGCGCCGCACGAGGGCGTGGAGGTGATGCAGAATGACCTCCGCGGTCCGGTTTCGCGCGAATTATGGGGTTCTGGCCGATTTCGGCAGTTGACTTGCTGGCCTTTCGTGAGAATCTCCCGTACTTCGAAAACCCCCTTCGGGAAGCGCCTCGACCGGCTGACGGAAGGCGCCTGTTTCAATCGATGGCCGGAGATTTCGGCCACTGCCAAGGAGAACGATCCATTCGCAGGCCAATGAAGAGCATCGCGGCGCCGCAGAAGGAAGGCCCGCGCATCAATCGTGAAATTCGTGCGCGCGAAGTGCAATTGATCGATTCCGAAGGCAAGAATCATGGCATCGTGCAATTTCCGGACGCGATGACCCTGGCCGAGCAGGCCGGGCTCGATCTCGTCGAGATCGCCCCGAATTCCACGCCGCCCGTCTGCAAGATCCTCGATTACGGACGCTTCCGCTTCGCCGAGCAGAAGAAGGCCGCCGAGGCGCGCAAGAAGCAGAAGGTCGTCGAGGTCAAGGAGATCAAGCTTCGCCCCGGCATCGACGAGCACGATTACGACGTCAAGATGAAGGCCGTGCGCCGATTCTTCGAGGAAGGCGACAAGGTCAAGGTGACGCTGCGGTTCCGTGGTCGCGAGATCGCCCATCAGGACATTGGTTTCCGTCTCATGACCCGCGTGAAGGCCGAGACGGCCGACATGGCGAAGGTCGAGCTTGAGCCGTCCATGGAAGGCCGGCAGATGGTGATGGTTCTCGCGCCGAGATAAGGCGCTGCGCTCGCCGGCGTCGCCGGCGGGTATGGGGAAGGGCTGGGTTTTACAAATGTCGATTGCGCCGTCCTGGACAATTCTTTCTTGGGCGGCGGGGGCAGCCGCGTTTTTCTGCGCCGCCGCCGCGGTTTCGCCTGTCTCCGCCCAGCTCGCGCTTCCCGGCGCGGTCGAGCCCACCCCGGAGGGGTCGGTGGCTTCGCCGGCGCGGCCGAAGAAGAAGCTGAGCAGCGGCGAGATCGGCTCCGCGCGCGGCCCCGTGGTGATGCCGAAGGCCCCGTCCGAGGACACGATCATCGGCAAGACGCTGAAGCTCGACGGCAATGGCAGCGCCATCGAGTTCTCACGCGCGGGCGGCGCCGATCTGCAGATCGCCAAGCTGACCCTCTCGGGCGACCGGCTCTCCCGTTCCGGCGAGGAATGCCGCGTCGAGGTTTCGGGCATGCCGCTCAAGCTGACGCCGCGCGACAGTGGAGCCGGCCTGCGCCGCTATCAGGTCGCGTCCTTCCCGGCCTGTCCGTTCACGCTGGACGTGCTCGACGGCGCCGTTCTCGTGACCAATGACGGCAAGGCCTGCGAGATCAAGGAAGCGGATTGCCGCGCCGATCCGAGCGGCCTGTGGGGAACGCCGGAAAGCGACTTCGACCCGAAGAAGGCCGAGGAGATGCTCGGCTCCCGCGCGGCGGTCGAGAAGACCGTGCGCTCGGATTTCAAGGCCCTTTACGACCGCAACAGCAAGGACAAGCTGGTGCGCGGCTTCGTCGTGAAGGAGCAGGCGGGCTTCTCCTCCTGGCGCGAGGAAGTGTGCCGGTCCTACGCGAAGGAATCCGATTTCGGCTATTGCGCGCTGCGCCTGACGGAAGCGCGGGTCATCGCGCTTGGCGCCCAACTGGCGGGCGGCGTGAAACTCCCGGAAGGCTACGCCGAAACCGTCGCCGCCGAGGAAAGCGCGGGCAAGGCCAAGGGCAAGAAGTAAGCGGTCAGCCGCCCTTGCGCATCAGCATGCCGCGCGCCGGATCATAGGCGATGATCGCGCCGACGAGAAATACGCTCGCATAGGCGACGAGCACGGCGAGCGAGGTCCAGGCGACCTGCTGGTAGAAGGCGAAGCGGATCAACTCCACGGCGTGGGTGAACGGATTCGCCTCGCAGACGTAATAGAGCCAGGGGCTCGACTCCTTCACGCGCCAGAGCGGATAGAGCGCGGAGGAGGCGAAGAACATTGGGAAAATCACGAAGTTCATCACCCCGGCGAAGTTCTCGAGCTGCTTGATCAGCGACGACAGCAGCATGCCGAGCGCGCCGAGCATCAGTCCGGCAAGCGCCAGCGCCGGCAGCACGGTGAGATAGCCCCACTTTGTCGGCGGCTCGATTTCCCAGAAATAGGCGATGAGCAGGAAGGCGTAGACCTGCAGAATCGAGACGGCGACGCCGGCCAGCAGCTTCGACCCGAGCAGGAACCAACGCGGGAAGGGCGAGACCAGCAGCGTGCGCATATTGCCCATCTCGCGGTCGTAGACCATCGAAAGGGACGACTGCATCCCGTTGAAGAGCTGGATCATCGCCATGAGGCCCGGCGCAATATAGACCTCGTAGAGGATGTAGGTCTCGTAGGGCGGGATGATCGACACGCCGAGCACCTGCCGGAATCCCGCCGCGAAGATGAACAGCCACACCAGCGGCCGCACCAGCGCCGATATGAACCGCTCGCGCTGATGCAGAAAACGCAGCCCCTCGCGCCAGACCACGCCCCCGAGGCAGATGAGATATTGGTGAAGCGTGAAGCCGCTCTCCCTCTCCCCGCTTGCGGGGTGAGGAGCAAGGCCGCTGTGCTGACTTTCGGTCACGGACTGAGGCTTTCGGTTTTCATTGCTGATGTGGCCTGCCCCTCACCCTAACCCTCTCCCCGCAGGCGGGGAGAGGGGATTGGGGCGCCGCTCCCTCTCCTGCTTGCGGGGAGAGGGCCGGGGTGAGGGGCAGGCCCCGCCACTTACTTTGCCGCTCATGCCAGCGCCTTCTCGCTGGCGCCGGTGATCTTCGCGAAAGCGGCGCCAATGTCCCCGGCGCCGCTCTGCGCCACGATCTCCCGCGCCACGCCGTTCGCCAGCACCTTGCCCTGATGCAGGATCACCACCTGATCGTCCTCCGCGATCTCGTCGATCAGATGCGTGGTCCACAAGACGCCAAGCCCTTCGTCGCGCACGAGGCCGCGCACATGCGCGAGCAGATCGGCGCGCGCCTTGATGTCGAGGCCGACGGTTGGCTCGTCGAGCAGCAGCAGGCGGGGCTTGTGCAGCAAAGCGCGGGCGATCTCCACACGGCGCATCTGCCCGCCCGAAAGCGCCCGCGCCTTGTCAGCGCCGCGTTCCGCGAGACCCGCGCGTTGCAGCGCCTCGAGTCCGAGACGGCGCGCCTCCAGCGGGCCGATGCCGTGCAGCGCCGCGTGATAGATCAGATTTTGCATCAGGCTCAATTCGAGATCGAGCGTGCGCGCCTGAAACACCACGCCGAGTCGTCGCAACGCCGCGCCGGGCTCCCGCAGGACATTGGCGCCGAGAATGTCGATCTCGCCGCCGCGCGCGACGTAGAGGCGCGTGATGAGCGAAAACAGCGTGCTCTTGCCAGCGCCGTTCAGCCCCAGCAGTACAGTGAAGCTGCCGGGCGCGACGTCGAAGGAGACGTCATCGAGCGCCTTGCGTGGGCCATAGGAATGGCTGACGTTCCTGATGCTGAGGGCGGGAGTCGTCATGGCGCGGGTGACGTTGTCGTATGTTGGCAGGCCCCCTCCCTGTCCCTCCCCCGCTTCGCGGGAGAGAGGACCCTCCCGATCAGCAATCTTGAGGAAGGCGCCAATCTGCTCCCTCTCCCGCGCAGCGGGGGAGGGGTGGGGAGGGGGTCTCGCAACGACATGCGCCCGTTCATTTCGGCGCCACCACGACGCCCCAGGGAAACGATCCCACGGGGATGGACTTCACCACCTTCAGACTGGCGACGTCGATGATCGACACGTCATTCGACACGCCGTTGGCTGTGAGCAGATATTTTTCGTCGGGCGTGAAGGCCAGGTGCCAGACGCGCTGGCCGACCAGCAGATATTTCTCGACCTTCTTCGTTTCCGCGTCGACCACCGCGACGCGGTTCGCCGGGCCGAGCGCGACGAAAGCGCGCTTGCCGTCTTTCGTGATGGAAATGCCGATCGGCTGAATGGCCTCCTTCGACATGCCGGGAATCTCGAAACTGATCTTCTGTTTCAGTTCGCGCTTGGCCGGATCAATCACCGCCACCGTGCCGCCGACCTCGGACGACACCCAAAGCTCCGAGCCGTCCTTCTTGAATTCGGCGAAGCGCGGGCGCCCGTCGACGAGAATATTCGCGACGATCGCCTTGGTCTGCGTATCGATGAGATGCGCCATATTCGTTGTTTCGGACGTATTGACGAGAAGCTTGCCGTCCGGGCTCACCGCCATGCCCTCGGGCTCGACGCCGACGGGAATATCGCCGATCTGCTCCCTGCGCTTCACGTCGATCATCGTGACGAGATTGTCGTTCTCATTGGAAACGTAAATCGTGTCGCCGCCGGGCGAGAGCGCCAGCAGCTCCGGATCGGGCCCGGACGGCAGCTTGCCTGTCAGTTTCAGCGTCCTTGTGTCGAGCACCTGAATGGCGTCGTCGTCGCCGGCGCAGATGTAGAGCTCGGAGCCGTCCTTGTTGAGCTCGATGCCGCGTGGCCGGCGGCCGACTTTGACAGTCGCGGTCGCTTCGAGCTTGTCCGTGTCGATCACGGTGATGGAGTTGCCCTTCTCATTGCTGATGTAGGCCGTGTAGGCGCGGGCGGGGGAGGGGATCAGGGCGGCGCAGAGAATTGCCGCGAGAAGCCCCCTCAGCCCTCCCCCGCTGCGCGGGAGAGGGAGCAGAGCCGGGCCTTCATTGAAAGCGCGGATCGTGAGCATCCCCTCCACCGTGAAACGGGGAAGGGAGAGGGAGGGGGCCTTCGTCATTTCAACCTGCATTTCGTTTCGGGCTGATCGAAGCCCAGCGTGTCGAGTTCGCTCACCTGATGCAGGAACCCTTCCTGCGGCGAGACGGAGACGGTCATGCGTCCGTCGGAGAGAAGGATCGGCTGCCGCAACTGCTGATTCCACGGGCGCAGCGTCAGCCGCACGCCCTTGAAGGCGGCGATGGAAAATTCCGGGCTGGCGATGAAGGCGCGCAGCTTTTCAGGATCGGCGGAATTGGCGCGCGTCGCCGCTTCGCCAATCATGCGCATGGCGAGCCAGGCGTTGTTGTCGCGCGCGTTCATCAGCCGGCGAAAGGTCGCCATGAAGCGGTTCTGCAATTGATGCGCGCCCCATTGCTCATGGGCCGGGTCCCAGCTCGTCGGATAGAGTCCCGCCGACCCTGCGACGGGTCGCGGGTCCCATGTGCGATAGGGCAGATAGCCCGCGAAAACCTCGCTCTCGTCGACGGCGACGAGCGTGTCATAGGCGGCGGCGTTCTGCGTGAGCACCGGCATTTGCCGCTGCGTCTGCACGGAGCCTGAATCACTGCGTCGTCCGCCGCCCGTATCCTCGTAGACGCGCTCCTCGACGATCTTCGCGCCGAATTTCTTCGCGGCGTGGCGATAGGCCTGCGCGAGCAGTTCGTCAGCGGGATGCGAGCCCTTGACCAGCAGCCATTTGCGCCACTGCTTCCAGACGAGATATTGCGCGAGTCCATCGGCGAGCATGGCGCGCGATGGGGCGACATGAATCACATTGGCGCGACAGTCCTCCTCGCGCAGCTTCTCGTCCGGCGCCGAGACGTTGAACAGCAGAGCGCCCTTCGCTTTCGCGCGCTCGCTCGCGGCGAGCAGGCGGTCGGCGGCGAGGTCCGCGATGATGAGACGCGCGCCCTTGTCGGCGAGCGCGTCGATGGCGGCGGCGACATCGGCGCCCTCGTCGAGCGTCTGGTCGATGGCCTCGTAGGTCTGATGGGTGAATTTGCCGGTGGTGTTGTTGTCGGCGGCGCCGAGCAGCGCGCCGGCAAGCGTATCGTCGGCGGCGGGAATGTCGAGGATGGAGAGCGTCTCGCGCGAGTGCGGCTCCCGCAGCACGCCGACCTTGAGGTCAAGCGCCTCCGCCACGGCGGGGGTGGCGGCGAGCAACAAAAACAAAGCGGCGGCGAGGCTTTTCATGCCTCCTAAATGGCCGCTTTGGCGCGCGGGATCAAGTCCGCGCGCCAGCGCGGGCTCAATGCGTGGCGCGCACCAGATCCTTGCCCTTCTTTGAGGCCAGCTCCTTGGCGTCGAGCGTCCCATCATTGTCCGGATCGGCGTCTTTGAATAGCGAGGAGATGGCGGACAGGAATTCGTCCCGGGTCAGCGTGCCGTCCTTGTCGGGATCGGCGGCGGCGAAGCTTTCCCGCGTCAGCCGGCCCTGAAGCTCCTTCTTGTCGAGCGTGCCGTCCTTGTCCTTGTCGAGCTTGTCGAAGAGCGCCTCGGCCGCCTTGTTCGCCTCGTTGAGGTCGACTGTCGAGTCGTTGTCCGTGTCGAGCCTGGCGGCGGCCGATCCGGCCTTCTTGGCCAGCGCCGGCGCAACCGGGGCGGCGAGAACGCCCGCGAGGGCGAAGACGCCAGCGAGAAGCAATCTGTTCATGGCAAGCTCCTGTCGGGAAGAACTCCCGGAATATATGGGCGCCTTTTCCGGCGCGCCAGCCTCGCGAAACGCAGGCTGGGCGCGGATGCGGCAGGCGCCCGTCAATAGGTGAACTTGACGCCGCCATAAATGCCCGTCGGCGGTCCGAGCGAGACCAGGCGCGGATTTGTGTATGTCAAGAAGCTGATGTTCTGCGTGTCGAACCAGGCGCCGAAGCTGCGCGCCCGCGTGTTGGTGACGTTCTCGAACAGGCCGTAGACCTGAAGGTTCGGCGTGATCTGATAGGACGTGCGCAGATTCAGCAAGGCGTAGGAGGGCAACCGGCCGCCGATGTTGATTTCATCGCCGCGGATGAAGGAGCCGGCGGTGTATTGCACGTCCGCGCCCAGCTTCCATTGCGGCGTGACGGCCCAGTCCGCGCCCGCCTTGAAGCGATGCGGCGCGACCGACGTCAGATTGGCGCCGGGAGTCACGAGGATGGAGCCGTTGCCGAACTGTTGCGCGAGCGGATTGTTGGGCGAGCCGAGCGTGACCGCCGAGCGGAACGTTCCGATGGTCATGGTGTAATTGGCGTAGGCCGAGAGGCGTTCGTCGCCATAGCGCAGCGCGACTTCCACGCCCTCGCGCCGCGTCGAGCCCGCATTGGTGAAATAGCCGCGGCCGGGGATCGAGCTGGGGACAGCGAGAATATCGTTGAAATTATTCGTGCGGTAGAGCCCCGCGCTCCACGTCAGCAGACCGGGAAAATAGTCGCGGGCGGCCGGAAGCGCCTTCGGAATTTCGATCGTGCCCCGCATGCCGAATTCGGTCGTGTTCGACTCCACCTGCTTGAGCGGCGGATCGGAGACCATGAAGGTGTCGATGAGGCAGGGACGCGCCGGATCGGCGCAACCAAGCTCCAGCGGCGTCGGCGCGCGATTGGCTTCGGAGTAGCTGGCGTAGGCGAAGCTGTTCGGCAGCACCTCATAGGTCGCGCCCGCGACTGGATTGATGCGGGTGAAGACGTCGGCGCCGTTGAGCGCCGTCCCGCGCAGATCATAGAGGCTGACCCCCGCGCGGTTGAAGCGCGCGCCCGCCGTCACCTTGAGCCGGTTGGTGACGTCGAGCGTGTCGAGCGCATAGACGCCGAGATAGGAATTGCCCGAATTGACGGCGACCGGCGCGACGCCGCTCGCCGGTTCGTCCACGTAATAGTTGATCCCCTGCACGACCAGATTGGGCGGGATGATTCCGAGTTCTTCACTGCCGTTGAAATAGGTCCAGCCCTGATCGAGGCTCGCGCCGAAGGTGATCTTGTTGTGGAAGCCGAAATAGACGTCATCATTCGTCGCCTGAACCGTGCCGCCGATGGTGCGGGAGCGCGTCCATGTGCGATTCACGGCGCCGAGTTGAATCTGCCCGTCGAAGAAATTGGGGATCGAGGTCGTCGCGCCGTCGCCGTTCTGGCAGAAGGCGTCGCCCTGCTGGCAATTGAAATCCGTCGCATTGCCGTCGACGCGCGCCTGATCGAAGGCGCGGTAATGGATGTCGCCGAAGAGTTTCCAGCTCGGGGACGCCTGCACATTGCCGTTGATGTCGAACATCGACAGCGTGTTCTTCTGCGACTGCGGCGTGGTGTAGACCGCCCAGGGATTGCGGGTCGCGTCCTCGATCGGCGCCGGCCCCGTGCCGTTGATCTTGTTGCCGGCGAGCGTGACATTGGCGTGAATCTCGGCGCTGTCGCCGCGGTAGCCGATGTCGCCATAAAGGCGCTTGATCTGCGCGCCCGAGAAATAGCGATAGCCGTTGTCGCCCAGCGCCTCCATGGCGAGATAGCCGGCGTAGGGGCCGACCTGCACGCCATATTCCGCATAGCCCTGGCGCCGGCCGCGGCTGCCGCCGCGCCCATCGGCCTCGAAGCCCTGCCAGGTGAAGCCGTTCTTCATGTCGAGCACCACGGCGCCGCCGATGGCGTTGAGGCCGAACAGCGGATTGCCGGTGACGATGGTGGAGCGGTCGATGGCGATATTGGGGATCATGTCCCAATAGACATTGTCGCCCCACGCCTCATTGAGGCGAATGCCGTTCTGATAGACCGCGAGGCCCTGCGGCGTGCCGGCGGAGGGCGATGCGACGAAACCGCGAAAATCCACTTCGGGCTGAAGCTGGTTGCCATTGACGTCATTGACGCTGACGCCCGGAGACTGGCGCGCGAGATTGCTGACCAGCTCGAAGCCGCGCGTGTTCTGCAATTCCTTCGACGACAGCGTATAGGTCGCCGCCGGGACGGCGTATTGGATGACCACCGGCGAAACCTGCGCGGTCGCCGGAGCCGCCTGGACAGGGGCGGTCGTCGGCGCGGCGGGACGGCTCGGGCCGGACGCAGCCGCCGCCGGGGCGGGCTTTGGTCCGCGCGGCGTCGTCGAACGCAGGGGCGCGGCGCCGACCTCGATCGTCGGGAGCGACTGCTGGGCGAAGGCGGCGGCCGGGAGAAGGGCGGCGCCGAGCGCGATCAGCGAAACTTGCCTGTTGAGAGCCATCATATGTCCGGGCGGGTCGTGCGGTGTTGCAAACTCGGCGACGTTTATAGCGTCGGCACGCCCGTCGCGTCCTTGTCACGACGCCTCATTTCACCAATATTCCCAGCCTGTTGTAAGATCGCTACAGTTCTGAAAAATAACGGTTTTCCGGGGATGGCGTCCTGCGCGGCCCGGGAAGATTTCCCGTTTCCGGCAATCGCTGGAGGGCCGCCGCTAGTCGTCGAGACGGCGCGAATAGCGGATCTCGTCATATTCGACCAGCACACCGGATTCCCGCCGCGAAATCCTGCGGGCGCGTTCGTCGCAGACAAAGCCGGTACGCTCGTAAAAATCCCTGGCGCGGCGGTTGCTGCGGATCGTCCACAAGATGATTGTCCGGTACTGCCGTTGCCGGAAGTCCTCCAGCAGCCATTGCATCAGATCGTAACCGATCTTTTTGCCCCACCATTCCGGCAGCACGTAGAACGACAGCAGCTCGCATGTCTTCCCGCCGTCTTCGGCGTCATCCGCCCTGTCCGCGGCCGCGAAGCCGATCACCTGCGGTCGCCCGATGATCCACAGGCGCCCCTCCGGGCCGAGATCGTGGTAACGCCCCCGCCACAGCTCGATGCGCCCGGAGAGCGTGAGGGCGTCGAGGACGGAATCCGGGCAGATGCCGCGATAGGCGACCCTCGACGAGTCGAGGTGAACGCCAGCCACGGCGGGGATGTCCGTCTCGGCCCCGCGCCGGATGTCTGGCGATGTCTTCATGTCAGATCTCCGCCCTCACTCGGAAAGCCGCTTCGCGACTTCGGCCATCTATGTCGCGAGCTGGAAACGGCAACGTCGCGATCAGCCTCGCGCCGCCCTCCGAGCCGTTCCCGACTCTCAAGGCGCCGCCGAGCGCCTCGACGCGCTCGCGCATGCCCCTCAGGCCGAGACCTCCTCGCTGTTTTGGTGCAAGTCCGGCGCCGTCGTCGCTGACCTCGACGCGCAGCCCCTCGCGCGCGCGCGTCACCGAGAGGATGACGCGACGCGCGCCGGAATGGCGGAAGGCGTTGGTGAGACCCTCCTGCGCGACGCGATAGGCTGTCAGCGCGGTGGCCTCGTCGATGTCGTCGCCGGCGCCGTCGAGCGCGAGTTCGATGAGCATGTCGGCGCGCGCCTCGCGCCAGCCCCGCGCCAGCGCCTCCAGCGCGTTCGCAAGCCCCATCTCGGAGAGCGCGGCCGGGCGCAGCCGCCCGAGAATGCGGCGGTTGACCTGCTGGAGCGTGGCGACCTGCGCGTCGATCTTCGCGCACTCCTGCGCGAGCAGCGCCGGCTCGGCGCCGGGCGTCTGAGCCTTGCGCGCCAGCGCGCCGAGGCCCGCGCGCACGGTGAAGAGAAAGGGGCCGATCTCGTCGTGGAGGTCGCGCGCGATGTCGCGCCGCTCCTCATCCTGCACGGTGATCATGCGCCGCACGAGCTGGCGGTTTTCGTCGTCCAGACGCTGGAGCGTCGTCGCAAGGCTGTTGAGCCGCGCCGCGATGGCGACGAATTCGGGCGAGCCGTCGCCCGGCGCCCGCACCGCATAGTCGCCCTGTTCGAGCCGTTGCAGCGCGGCCGAAAGCATTCCGATGGGGCGCAATGTGCGTGAGACCGCCAGCGAGACAAGACCGAACGCCACCCCCGCGACGCCCGCCGCGCCGATCGCCAGCCAGACGATCTCCTCCCAGATTTCCGCAATTTCATCGGCGGGATTGGCGCCAATCTCGATGACGCCGAGCGGCGTGGCGACATAGGCGGGAGCCGGCGCGCGGAACACCAGCGCGCTGAACCAGTCGGGCGCGGCCTTCTGCGTCGCGGGCGCGGGCGCGGGCTCGCCTTCGACCCCGACATGAACATGCCGCAGCCGCCGCGCGTCGGCGAGAAGATCGGCAAGCTCGCGTTCCGGGCGCCGCGAGGATTGCAGGCTGGGCAGGGTGGCCTGCACGAGATCGCGCGCCAGTCGCGTCGCGCCCTCGGCCTCGGCGCTGACGCGGGCGCCGGCGTGGAGGATCAGCAGACCCACGCCGAACGCGAGGCCGGCCACGATGACGCCGCCGAAGAGGAGCGACAGCCGGGCGCGCAACGACAGACTTTGGAGCATGGGCGCTTTCCTTCCGCCTCGCCGGACTTTACGAAAGCCGGGCCGGCGGTCAATCTGGAGGGGCGGGAGGAGAGATGCGGGTTCTCATCGTCGACGATCATCCGATCATTGTCGCGGGCTGCTCGGCCATGCTGGCCAGCGAGGGCGACATCGAGGTGGTCGACGCGCGCGACGCGGACACCGGCCTTGCGGCCTTTCTTCAGCACCGGCCGGACGTCACGGTCGTCGACATCGCCATGCCGGGCGTCTCGGGGCTGGAGCTGGCGCGCCGCATTTTGCTCGAAGACCCCGCCGCGCGCATTGTCGTGTTCAGCATGAACGACGACCCGATCTTCGCCGCGCGCGCCATCGAGGCCGGCGCGAAGGGCTATGTGACGAAGAACGACGATCCCTATCTCCTGGTGAAGGCGGTGCGCGACGTCGCCGCCGGCGGCGTGTTTCTCATGCCGAAGATCGCCAATCGTCTGGCTTTCGGGAAGACCGGAGGCGGCGTCAGTCCACTCGCGTCGCTCACCCCGCGCGAGATGGAAATCCTGCGCATGCTCGGGGCGGGGCTGGGCATGGCCGAAATCGCCGACGCCACGCAGGTCTCCTACAAGACCGTCGCGAACAGCTGTTCGATCATGAAGCGCAAGCTGGGCGCCCGCACGCCGATGGAGCTGATGCGGATCGCCCTTGAGCAGAAACTCGCCTGACCGCAAATCCCGCCGTCAGCCGGCTCTCGCCTCGCGCGCCGGCCGGCGCATCAGACGCGGCAGCACGAGATGCGGCAACACGCCTTCGCGGATCACGGCGCGGCGCAGCGGACCCAGCGCGGCGACGGCGATGAAGCTCGCGCCGCGAAACAGATCGACCGGAAGATAGGGGATGATCAGCGAGCGGTTGAGCACATCCACGCCATGGGTGCGGAAGCCGATGTCGGCATGGCGGTGACGGTCATAACGGGCGAGGGCGCGCGACACTTCGCGTTCGTTGCGCAGATCGACGCTGGCCAGACAATCTTCGAGATCGGCCACGTCGCGCAGGCTCAGATTGAGGCCCTGCGCGCCGATGGGCGGGAAGATGTGGCAGGTCTCGCCGACGAGCGCCATGCGGCCGGCCGCATGTTTCGACACCTGCATGCCGCCCATGCGGAACTGGCCGATGTCGCTCTCGATGGTCATCGCGCCGAATTCGGACTTGGCGTAATCCTCGATTTCATATTCCAGCTCGTCGCGCGGCTTGGCGAGACGGCGGCGGGCGTCGGCGACGCTCATCAGCCAGACGAGGCTCGAGCGATTGGGCGCGCCCTCGCGCGGCGGCAGCGGCACCAGCGTGAAGGGGCCGGAGCGCGTGTGCCACTCGGTCGAAATGTTGTCGTGCGGGAACTCGTGCCGCAGCATCATGGTGAGGGCGACCTGCGGATAGGTCCCTTCCTTGATGTCGATGCCCGCCACGGCGCGGGCGCGGCTGTTGCGGCCGTCGGCGGCGACGAGGAAATCCGCTTCGATGCGCCGGCCGTCGGCGAGGATCGCGGCGGCGCTCGCGCCATTGAGCTCGTAATCGACGATGTCCGCCTCGATCAGCGCGATCTCGGGCTTGGAGCGGACGAGGTCGAGCAGCACGCCGACCAGTTCGTCGTTGGAGATGTTCACGCCGAGCGCCGGCAGATCGACCTCGCTCGCCCGCAGGGTCAGCTCGGGCACGGGGAAGAGCTGATCGGTGTCGTCGATCATGCGGATCGCCTCCACCGCGCAGCCGAGCGCCTTCACGCGCTCGAGCGCGCCGAGCGCGTCCAGGAAGCGGATCGACGCCTCGAACAGCGCCACGGTCCGGCCCGGCAGCGGCGGCGGGATGCGGCCGACGAGCGTCACCCTCAGCCCGGCGCGGGCGAAGGCGAGGGCGGCGGCCAGGCCGGTCGAGCCGACCCCGGCCACGAGAATGTCAGTCTTCGTCGCGCCAGTCCGCGCGGAAACCTCGGTCATCACGAAACTCCTGATCGTGACTCTGTTATAGCGGCCCGCTCGGCTCAGGGCGAGGGTCCCCTGTCACAGACGCGACAGTTTGGGCTTATAGGGAGGCTGCGGCGGCGCTTCCTGTGGGAGACGCCGCAAACATTCATGCGCGGCGGTCTTCCCCTGCTATCTAGGTAGACTCAAGCAGTCCAGATTCGCGTCTTTCAGTCTTTGGAGGTTTCGATGGTCAAGGCGATCCGCGTGCACCGGCCGGGCGGTCCCGATGTGCTTCAGCTCGAGGATGTGGAGCTTGGGCCGCCGGGGCCGGGCGAAGTGCAGATCCGCCAGCGCGCCATCGGCGTGAATTACATCGACATTTACCGGCGCACCGGCCTGTATCCGGCGGAACTGCCCTACATTCCGGGCCACGAAGGGGCCGGGCAGATCGTCGCCGTGGGCGAGGGCGTGAAGGATTTCGAGGAGGGCGACCGCGTCGCCTATATCTCCGGCGGGCTCGGGGCCTATATCGAGGCGCGCAACATCGCAGCCGAGTCGGTCATCCATCTGCCCAAGTCGCTCAGCTACGAGCAGGGCGCGGTGATGATGCTGAAGGGCTTGACGGCTCAATATCTTCTGCGCCGCACCTTCCGGGTCAAGAAAGGCCACCGCATTCTGGTCCACGCCGGCGCGGGCGGCGTCGGCCAGTTGCTCTGCCAATGGTCGCGCGCGCTCGGCGCCAAGGTCATCGCCACGGTCGGCTCGCCAGAGAAGGCGGCGATCGCCGAAAAGGCCGGCGCGCAGGACGTCATCCTGTATCAGGAGGAGAATTTCGCCGAGCGCGTGAAGGAGATCACCCGCGGAAAGCTCTGCGACGTCGTCTATGACGGGGTGGGGCGCGCCACCTTCCCGGCCTCGCTGGACTGTCTCGCGCCCTTCGGCCTGTTCGTGAGTTTCGGCTCGGCGTCGGGGCCGATCCAGGCGTTCGACATCAATCTCCTCTCCCAGAAAGGCTCGCTTTTCGCCACCCGGCCAACGCTCTTCGCCCATATTGCGAAGCGCAAGGATTACGAGGAAATGGTCGAGGACATGCTGCACGCCATCAAGCGCGGCCATCTGAGCATCGACGAGCCGCAGCGCTTTCCGCTGTCGGACGCCGTCGGCGTTCACGCCGCCCTCGAATCACGTCAGACGGCCGGATCGCTGGTCCTGATCCCGTGACCGACGCCGCGGCGGGGCCTGGGCGCCCCCGTCGCGGCGCAATTTTTGCGTGTGTGGCTTTCACGGCACGCCGGTGCGCGCTTTTTTCCTAAGCATCTGAAAATCATGCGCTTCCTCGGCGCCATCCGGCGCCCGTCCGCCCGTGAAAATGCAGGATTGACCGTAAACAAGCCTTGCCTTAAGGGCGCGTCGCGCGCCCGTCTTAAAAACAGTCGCGCCTTCTGTCCCGAAATGAGCTATATTGAACCTGTTCCGGCTTTGAGGTTCCTCCCGCCTCTCGATTAGCCTGAACTGCCTACAGACCCGGCCTCGACGCCGGGTTTTTTTCGGCCCGGGCAGCCTCAGGTCCTGCTTTTTTATTGCAATCAGCGGCAAAGGGTCCCATCCTTTGTCTGCGGCCGGTTAACAGGCCGCGGAGCATGAGGGTTGCAACGCTGTCGACAAGTGTTCATCCGGGAGTGAATCGTCTCTCCCAGCCGACCATCGGCGCCAACGCGCCGCTTTCCGGCTCGGCCGTGCACAATGTCCTTCAGGCCCTGGACGAGATGAAGGCCGAGGACATCATCTCCATCGATCTGCGCGGCAAGACCGCTCTCGCTGATGAAATGATCATCGCGACGGGCCGTTCGACCGTGCATGTCGGGGCTGTCGCCGACAAGGTGATCAGGGCCCTGAAGAACGCGGGCGTCACGGCGCGCGTCGAGGGGCTGCCCCAGTGCGACTGGGTGCTGATCGACGCCGGCGACGTCATCGTCCACATTTTCCGTCCCGAGGTGAGACAGTTCTACAACCTCGAGAAGATGTGGGGCGGCGACCGGCCCGTGGAGATGCGGGTGGTCTAGCGCGGAACGCCGGTGCGTTTGGGACTGGTTTGCGTGGGGCGGCTCAAGGCCGGACCCGAGCGCGAGATTTACGCGCGATACGCCGAGCGCATCGCCGCCCTGCGGCGGATCGGGCTCGACGGTCTCGATTTGCGCGAGATCGACGAGAACAAGGCGAAGAGTCCGGCCGAGCGCATGGCGCGGGAGGGCGAGGAGATCCTCGCGGCGGTCCCGGCCGAGTCGGGCCTCGTCGTCTTCGACGAGCGCGGAAAAGCGGCTGACAGCACGGCCTTTGCGGCTTTCATCGGGCGCGAGCGGGACGCCGGGCGCAAGGCGCTGTGGTTCGCGGTCGGCGGCTCGGAGGGCCTCGACGGCGCCGTCCGCGCCCGGGCGACGGCGGTCTTTTCGTTTGGCGCCATGACGCTCCCGCACCAACTGGTGCGGATCCTGGCGGCGGAGCAGATTTACCGGGCGATGACGATCCTGTCAGGGCATCCCTACCACAGGCAGTGACGCCGCCTACTCGCGCAAAAAGCGCCCATTCACCCAGCCGCGGTCGGCCCCGTCTTCGACCTGACACCACCGCTGACCGCCGCTGTTCCGACACCCCAGGTTCTTGACCGTCTTGCCGTTCGGGATTTGCCCGAGGCGCGCGCCTTTCGGGGACGGCGCAGCGCGCAGGGCCAGCGCGTCGTTGGGCGCGACGCCCGTCACCACCCAATAATCGGGGCCGCCCGTCAGACCGTCGGCGAAGTCGCGGCCGCCCTTTTCCTGCGCGGCGCTTTTTTGGCCGAGCCGGATCGTCACCTTATAGCGGGCGGCGGTCCCGCGACGGGCCTCGTTGCGCATCAGATAGACGCGGGCGGTGTAATCCCCGCTGGTCGCGGCGACGCCCTCGAAGGTCGCGCCCGACGTCGAGCCGATAAAGATCGCCTCATCGGCGGCGCCGGGGGCGAGCACGTTGAAGAAGGCCTTCTTGCTGGCGAGGGAGACGCTGATCGACTCGCCCGCCCCGGCGGGGAAGACATAGTCGTTGGACGCATAGCCCTTCACGACGCCGCTCAGGATCGCGCGGCCAGCCTTGAATGTTACGCGGGTGACGCTGGACGTCTCCTGCGCGCCGGCGAGGGAAGCGACGAGGCCAAGGCAAATGGCCGCGGCGGTGACGGGCAATGGCCGAAACATGACTTCTCCGCAGAGCTTTAAGCGATCGCCGCCAAGCTTGCTCCCCTGAAACGAAAATTGAAACGCCGGCTCGGCGATTTCCGCAGCGGCCTTTCGCCGCGCGCCGGCTGGACTTACGTTGACCCGGTCCATAGCTCCGGGCCGCTTGCCTGCTTCTCCGTCCGCGCCGCCTGAAGGCGCGTCATCGCGTCTTCGACCTGCCGGAAATCCCCCCGAAGCGCCTTGAGCGCGTAGCGCTCCTGATCAATCTCGCGCTGGGTGCGGAAGCCCAGGCGGCGCAGCACGGGGAGGGGCGGGCACCAGCCCTGGATGGCGTGCTGCATGAGGAAGCCCGAGACCAGCGCCGGCAACGCGAGCCAGCGCCGGCTGCCGAGGAACCCGAGCGTCAGCCCGCCGAGCCCGAAGGCGGAGGCGTTGGCCTCGAGCGCGCGTTCGACGTCCCACTCTCGGTCGAGTTCCTCCAGCCGCCCGCCGATGCGATCAGGGTGCAGCGCGAAATAGATGAGGCGCTCCAGCATCTCCGCGTGAATCATGCGATTCACGGCCTCGCTGGTGTTGCTCTGGACGCGGTCGGCGGCGGCAGCCATGTTCCTGACCCTTCTGGCGGCGGGATCAGAGGCCAACCGGCGAGCGGCCGCGAAGTTCCGGCGGGTCTTTACCGCCCGGCTGTCCTGCGCTACACCCCGTGCGTAACGAGCCTTCGCGTTACCGCGAGGGCTTTTTGTCGTTTTGGCGCGCGTTCCGTCGTGAAAGCGCCCCGAAGAACCAGACAGCGCGAAGAAGCATCATGGCGAATGTGGCGGTGGTCGGCGCCCAGTGGGGCGACGAGGGCAAGGGCAAGATCGTCGACTGGCTGTCGCTCGAAGCGGATGTGGTCGTCCGCTTCCAGGGCGGCCACAACGCCGGTCACACGCTCGTCATCGACGGCAAGACCTACAAGCTCGCGCTGCTGCCCTCGGGCATCGTGCGGCCCGGCAAGCTCTCGATCATCGGCAATGGCGTGGTCGTCGACCCGCACTTCCTCGTCGACGAGATCGAGCGGCTGCGGGCGCAGGGCGTCGAGATCACGCCGCAAAATCTGAAGGTTGCGGAAAACGCGCCGCTCATTCTCTCGCTGCATCGCGAGCTTGACGCCCATCGCGAGGAGGCCGCCGCCGGCGGCGCCAAGATCGGCACCACGAAGCGCGGCATCGGCCCCGCCTATGAAGACAAGGTGGGGCGCCGTTCCATCCGCCTGATGGACCTCGCCGAGCCGGACACGCTCGACGACAAGATCGCCCGCGCGCTCGCCCATCACAATCCGCTGCGCCGGGGCCTCGGCCTGCCGGAGGTGTCGCCCGCGACCCTGCGCGAAGAACTGCTCTCGGTCGCGCCTCGAATCCTGCCCTTCATGGACGCGGTCTGGGACCTGCTCGACGAACAGCGCCGCGCCGGCAAGCGCATCCTCTTCGAGGGCGCGCAGGGCGTGTTGCTCGACGTCGATCACGGCACCTATCCCTATGTCACCTCGTCCAACACGGTGGCGGCCTCGGCCGCGAGCGGCTCGGGCCTCGGGCCGGGCGCGATCGGCTATGTGCTGGGGATCGCCAAGGCCTACACCACCCGCGTCGGCGGCGGCCCGTTCCCGACCGAGCTTCACGACGCCATCGGCGAGCTGATCGGCGACCGTGGCCACGAGTTCGGCACGAATACGGGCCCGCGGCGCCGCTGCGGCTGGTTCGACGCCGTGCTGACGCGACAGGCGGTGAAGACGTCGGGCGTCAATGGCGTCGCGCTGACCAAGCTCGACATTCTCGACGGGTTCGAGGAGATCAAGATCTGCACGCACTACATGCTGGACGGCAAGCAGATCGACCGCCTGCCGGCCTCGCAGTCGGCGCAGGCGCGGGTCACGCCGGTGTATGAAAGCTTTCCCGGCTGGCAGGAGACGACCAGCGGCGCCCGTTCATGGGCCGAGCTTCCCGCGCAGGCGATCAAATATGTCCGCCGCATCGAGGAGCTGATCGGCGCGCCTGTCGCGCTGCTGTCGACCAGCCCCGAGCGGGACGACACGATCCTGGTCCACAATCCCTTCCAGGATTGAGCAAGAACGGGAGCGCGGTGACGAGCGGAGAGTGCCCCCTCCCTGACCCTCCCCCGCTCGGCGGGAGAGGGGAGCGGCTGCGCCGGATTCCGTCGAGCGTCTGGGCGCTTGGGCTCGTCTCCCTGTTCATGGATTTCTCGTCCGAGATGATCCATGCCCTGCTGCCGGTCTATCTGGTCGGGGCCATGGGCGCGACCATGGCGGAAGTCGGCGTGATCGAGGGCGTCGCCGAGGCGACGGCCTCCATCGTCAAGATATTCTCTGGCGCGGTTTCCGACTGGTTCGCCAGCCGCAAGCTGCTCGCGATTCTCGGCTACGGCCTCGCGGCGGCGACGAAGCCGATGTTTCCGCTCGCTCCCGATGTCGGCTGGGTGATGGCCGCGCGATTCACCGACCGGGTGGGGAAGGGGATTCGCGGCGCGCCGCGCGACGCGCTGGTCGCGGATGTGACGCCTCCGGAGCTGCGCGGGGCGGCCTTCGGCCTCAGACAGTCTCTCGACACGGTCGGCGCCTTTCTCGGCCCCGCGGTCGCGGTGCTGGTGATGTGGCTGACGGTGGACGACATCCGCGCGGTCTTCTGGCTCGCCGTCATTCCGGCGATTCTGGCCGTGGCTGTGCTCGCGTTCGGCGTGCGTGAGCCGGCGGAAGACCGCCCGGCGCGCCCGGCGCGCTTTCCCCTGCATTGGGATGAGATCGCGCGGCTCGGCGGCGGTTTCTGGCTGGTGGTCGCGGTCGCGACGCTCTTCGGTCTGGCCCGATTCTCGGAAGCCTTTCTGATCCTGAAAGCCACGTCTCTCGGTCTGCCGGAGGCGCTCGCGCCACTGGTGCTGGTGGCGATGAACGTAGTTTACGCCGGCGCCTCCTATCCCGCCGGCGCCTTCTCCGATCGCGGCGACCGGATCACGCCGCTGGCCATCGGCGTTTTCGCGCTGGCGCTGGCGGACGCGGCCCTCGCCGTGGCGACCTCGCTGCCGCTGGTCTGGGCCGGCGTGGCGCTCTGGGGGCTGCATATGGCGCTGACGCAGGGGCTTTTTTCGGCGCTGGTCGCCGACGAGGCCCCGCCCGCGCTGCGCGGCACGGCCTTCGGCGTCTATAATCTCGCCAGCGGACTGGCGCTCCTTGTCGCAAGTTTTGCGGCCGGAAAGCTTTGGGACCTTTATGGCGCCGGGGCGACCTTCGCCGCGGGCGGAGGGGTCGCCGCCGTTTCGCTGGCGGCGCTTTTGCCTCTGGCGAGAATGAGACGTTGAGCGATTCGAAAAACCTGCCGAAAGCCTTGTCTTTTCCTGCATGAAAAATGGCGCAGTTGCGGCGCCGCACCATTTGAATTATCCACTCCTTAGAGCGTTCCTCGGAACCATTCCGGCGAACGCGGGAGAGGATCACGCATGGCAAACGCCGGACTCGACGAGCGCGCCGAAAAGCGCCCGCTGTCGCCGCATCTGACCATCTTCAGGCCCTGGCTCACCATGGCCATGTCCATGGCGCATCGCATCAGCGGGGCCGCGCTTTACGTCCTTATGGCGTTGCTCGCGCTTTTCCTGCTCGGCGCCGGCTTCGGCGGCTGGCTGCACGCCCTCACCGGCTGGCTGGCCTCGGGCTTCATCGGCGGCGTGATCGTCTTCCTGACCACATGGGCGATTTTCCATCATCTGATGGGCGGCGTACGGCACGCGCTGTGGGATCGCGGCCTTTACATGGACCCGCAGGGGCGCGAACTTCTGGCGCAGGCCTCGCTCTATGGCGGCATCGGCCTGACCGTGCTGCTGTGGATCATCAAGTCTCTCGCCGGTTGAGGAAAGGCGCGTCGATGTCGGTTCCGACTCATTTCAAAAGCGGCCGCACGGGCCAGGGCGCGGCTTACGTCTCGGATCACGAGGGGTCCGCGCACGCCCGCTTCATGCGCCTGTCGTCTTGGGCGCTGGCGCCGCTCGGCGTGCTCTCGGCCTGGTGGATCGCGGGCCTTGCCGGCAAGACGCTGGAGGGCGTGCGGGCCGAGATCGGCCGGCCGATTCCGGCGATCGTGCTGATCGCTTTCGCGGTCGTCGGCATGATCCACGCCCGGCAGGGCATGACGGAAATCATCGAGGACTATGTCCACGATCCCGTTCTGAAAGAGAAGGCGTTGCACGCCAACAAGATTGCGTCGATCGCAATCGCCGCCGTCTGGACGCTGGCGATCATGCTGATCGCCGCGCCGAAGTAGCGCGCACAACGGGCCGCTCGAACCAAAGATAAATAAAGGCTTCTGATATGGCTGCGAATGGCGCTGCTGCTTCCGTCTCCATCAATGGACGGGCCTATCCGATCATCGACCACACCTTCGACGTCGTGGTCGTGGGCGCCGGCGGCGCTGGCTTGCGCGCGGTCGTCGGCTGCGCCAAGGCGGGCCTCAACGTCGCCTGCGTGACCAAGGTTTTCCCGACCCGCTCGCATACGGTCGCGGCGCAGGGCGGCGTCGCCGCGGCGCTGGGCAACATGGGGCCGGACGACTGGAAATGGCACATGTACGACACCGTCAAGGGCTCCGACTGGCTCGGAGACCAGGACGCGATCGAATATCTGTGCCGCAACGCCCCGCAGGCGGTCTATGAGCTGGAGCACTGGGGTGTGCCCTTCTCGCGCACGGCCGAGGGCAAGATCTACCAGCGCCCCTTCGGCGGCATGACGACCGATTTCGGCAAGGGACCGCCCGCGCAGCGCACCCGCGCCGCCGCCGACCGCACCGGCCACGCCATGCTGCATACGATGTATGGGCAGGCGCTGAAGCACGAGACTAAATTCTTCGTCGAATATTTCGCCATCGACCTGATCATGGACAGCGAGGGCGCCTGCCGCGGCGTCGTGGCGCTCAAGCTCGACGACGGCACGATCCACCGCTTCCGTTCGGCGCTCACCGTGCTCGCGACCGGCGGCTATGGCCGCGCCTATCTCTCCGCGACCTCCGCGCACACCTGCACGGGCGACGGCGGCGGCATGGCGCTGCGCGCAGGGCTGCCGTTGCAGGACATGGAATTCGTGCAGTTCCACCCGACCGGCATCTATGGCGCGGGCTGCCTGATCACCGAGGGGGCGCGCGGCGAAGGCGGCTATCTGACGAACAGCGAGGGCGAGCGCTTCATGGAGCGTTATGCGCCGTCCGTGAAGGATCTCGCGCCGCGCGACATGGTCTCGCGCGCCATTACGGTGGAGATTCGCGAGGGCAGGGGCGTCGGCAAGCGCAAGGATCACGCCTATCTGCATCTCGAGCATCTCGATCCGCAGATTTTGCACGAGCGCCTGCCGGGCATTTCCGAGAGCGCGAAGATTTTCGCCGGCGTCGATGTCACGCGCCAGCCGATCCCGATCCTGCCGACCGTGCATTACAACATGGGCGGCATCCCGACGAATTATCACGGCGAAGTGCTGCGCAAGGTCGACGGCGATCCCGACGCGGTGGTGCCGGGCCTGATGGCGCTCGGCGAAGCGGCCTGCGTCTCGGTGCACGGCGCCAATCGCCTCGGCTCCAATTCGCTGATCGATCTCGTCGTCTTCGGCCGCGCCGCCGGCCTGCGCGCCGCCGAGCTGGTGAAGCCCGGCCAGTCGCAGCCCGAGCTGCCGGCCGATTCGGCGGAACTGCCGCTCTCGCGCCTGGACTTCGCGCGCAACGCCAATGGCGGGACGTCGACGGCCGAACTGCGCGACAAGATGCAGCGCGTGATGCAATCGCATTGCGCGGTGTATCGCACGGGCGAGGTGCTGGCCGAGGGCGTCGCCGGCGTCAACGAGGTGTGGCGCGAGGCCGCGGATGTGAAGGTCTCCGACCGCTCGCTGGTCTGGAACTCCGACCTCGTGGAGACGCTGGAGTTCGACAATCTGATCGTGCAGGCGGTGGTGACGATGGAGTCGGCCGCCAATCGCAAGGAGTCGCGCGGCGCGCATGCGCGCGAGGACTTCCCCGAGCGGGACGACAAGAACTGGATGAAGCACACGCTGGCGACGATTGACCGCGAGAAGAAATCGACATCGATCGATTACCGTCCCGTGCACAATTACACGATGACGAACGAAGTGGCCTATATCGAGCCGAAGGCGAGGGTGTACTAGCGGCGTTCCAACAGGAGGGTCAGACGGATGGGTATGGCTTCGCGAAGCAATCCGGGCGTCGGCCATAATCGCAAGGGCCGGAGCCCCTACATGTACGCCATCGCTTTCGACCTCGACACCGAGCAGTTGCGGCAGGTCTATCCAAACGCAAACTGGAACAACGCTAATTTCGACATCCGCAGGGAGTTGGAGGCGCGCGGTTTTCGCTGGCAGCAGGGCAGCGTGTATTTCGGCGGCGACGACATACGGGCGACAGATTGCGTGAAGGCCACGATGGACCTCGATGCAATGTTTCCGTGGTTCAAGCCCTCGGTTCGAGATATCCGAATGTTGCAGATCACAGAGGAAGACACGCTGATGGGCTTCCTTGGCTACGAAGCGGGCCGGTCGGCGCGCGGCGACCGCAAGCGTTGAGGAACCGATGGTCGAATTTACCCTTCCGAAAAACTCCGTCATCGGCGAAGGCAAGGCGTGGCCGAAGCCGGAAGGCGCGGCGACTCTCCGCGAGTTCCGCATCTATCGCTACAACCCGGACAGCGACGCCAATCCGCGCATCGACACGTTCTTCGTCGATACGGACGACTGCGGGCCGATGGTGCTGGACGGCATCATCTGGATCAAGAACAAGATTGATCCGACGCTGACCTTCCGCCGCTCCTGCCGCGAGGGCATCTGCGGCTCGTGCTCGATGAACATCGACGGCGTCAACACGCTGGCCTGCACGAAGGGCATGGACGAGATCGAGGGGCCGATCAAACTTTATCCGCTGCCGCATATGGGCGTGGTGAAGGATCTGGTGCCGGATCTCACGATCTTCTATGAGCAGCACGCGGCGATCGAGCCTTGGCTGCACGCCGGCGCCAATCCGGAAAAGGAGCGGCTGCAATCGCCCGAGGATCGCGCGAAGCTCGACGGGCTTTACGAATGCATCCTCTGCGCCTGCTGCTCGACGGCCTGTCCGAGCTATTGGTGGAACTCCGACCGCTTCCTCGGCCCCGCGGCGCTGCTCCAGGCGTTCCGCTGGGTGCAGGATTCGCGCGACGAGGCGACAGAGGAGCGTCTCGGATATGTGGATGACGTGTTCCGCCTCTACCGCTGCCACACGATCATGAACTGCACCAAAGTGTGCCCCAAGGGCCTGTCGCCCGCCAAGGCCATCGCCGATCTGAAGAACCTGGCCATCGCGCGTCAGGAGGCGTGAGCCCACGCCCGGCGTGATCTCGCGACCGCATTGGCAGAAAAAGCGGCAATCTGCGTGTTCTCATCCCTCCCCTCGCGGGGAGGGTGGCGCGCGCAGCGCGACGGGTGGGGTTTCCGCCGCGCCGTCGCCTCCGACCTTGATCCCGCCGCGCGGCGGGGGTAGGACGGCTGGAGCATTTTCGGAGAACAAAGCCATGCGTCATTGCGCGCGTCGTTTTTACGGATCTCTCCTCGTGGCGGCCTTCCTGACCGCGGCGGGCGCCGCCGTCGCGCAGGACCTGCAGGTCGATCCCAAGGCGCTCGATACGTCGGGCGCCTCGGTTCAGGTCAAGCGCAAGGGCAAGAAAGGCGCGGACGCCGCTGCGCCTCAGCCTGCCGGCAAGACCGGCGCGGCTGGCGGTCCGAACCGGCAGTTCGGCGAGCTGGAGGGCTGGTCGCCCGGCAAGGCGCCGCCGAAAACCAAGGAACAGCTCCAGCAGGAGGAGCGGACCTCCTCCTCGAAGAGCGGCGGCGTGAACATGTCGCCATCTGGCAATGTCGGCGTCGGTCTTCCGTTCTAGAGCGCTTTCCGCCCCTGGAAACCGGTTGGCCGCAAGAAAGCGCGACAAGCCAAAAAACGAGAGCCCCGCTCTGATTCCATCAGAGCGGGAAATGCTCTAGAGCCTTCTCGACCGCGCTTTCCGTTTCGCCGGGCCGGCAGCCGCCCCGGGGGAAAGCGCTCTGAACCCCGGCCATCGCGCCGGACGGAGTTTCTCAATGGCGTACAAGGTCGCCATCGTCGGGGCCACGGGCAATGTGGGCCGCGAGATGCTGGATATTCTGGCGGAGCGCCGCTTCCCCGTGTCGGAAGTCGTGCCGCTCGCCTCGTCGCGCTCCATCGGGCAGGAGGTGTCCTTCGGAGAGAAGACGCTGAAATGCCGGCATCTCGACACCTATGACTTTTCCGACACGGACATCTGTCTGATGTCCGCGGGCGGGACGGTCTCCAAGGACTGGTCGCCGAGGATCGGCGCGCAGGGCTGCGTCGTCATCGACAATTCCTCGGCCTGGCGCATGGACCCGGACGTGCCGCTGATCGTGCCCGAGGTGAACGCCGACGCCACGGCCGGCTTTCGCAAGAAGAACATCATCGCCAATCCGAACTGCTCCACGGCGCAACTCGTCGTGGCGCTGAAGCCGCTGCATGACGCCGCGACCATCCGGCGGGTGGTGGTGTCGACCTATCAGTCGGTCTCGGGCGCCGGCAAGGACGCCATGGACGAACTCTTCGCGCAGACGCGCTCGGTGTTTGTCTCGGACCCGGTGGAAGCCAAAAAATTTCCCAAGCGAATCGCCTTCAATCTCATTCCGCAGATCGACGTCTTCATGGAGGACGGCTTCACCAAGGAAGAGTGGAAGATGGTCGCGGAGACGAAGAAGATCCTCGACCCGAAGATCAAGCTCGTCGCCACCTGTGTCCGCGTGCCGGTGTTCATCTCGCATTCGGAAGCCGTGAACATCGAGTTCGAGAAGCCCATCTCGGCGGACGAGGCGCGTGACATTCTGCGCGAGGCGCCGGGCGTGCTCGTGATCGACAAGCGGGAGCCTGGCGGCTACATCACCCCCCACGAGGCGGCGGGCGAAGACGCCACCTATATCTCGCGCATTCGCGAAGACCCCACGGTCGACAACGGGCTGGTTCTGTGGTGCGTCAGCGACAATCTGCGCAAGGGCGCGGCGCTCAACGCCGTCCAGATCGCGGAGGTTCTGATGAACCGCAAGCTGCTCACGCCCAAAGCCAGGGCCGCGTAACGACCAGCGAGATTTCGAAAGGAATCGGCCGGGCGTCCCCATCGGACGTCCGGCCGCTGCGTTTTGGTAACGTTGCAGGGTTGAAATGCGCCGGAACGTCGCGCCAAGACCGACAGAAATTCGTGATTTTCTAGAGTGCTAACAATTAATTTCTAACGTTTGTCACGTTTTCTGTTGCCATTTTCGGTTGTCCAAACGTAGCTTGCAACCATCGCGAACCTCCCGCTTTGGCTCCGGCCGCGCGGGAGCGATGTGAACGTCCGGCTCGATGGGCCAGGGCGTCGCCCCTTTTGTGACTGGTGGACACCATGGACGCGCCAAAGAAGAGTAAGCGTGGGTTTGCTTCGATGGACCCGGAACGGCAACGTGAGATCGCCCGCAAGGGCGGCAAGAGCGTGCCGCCGGAGCGGCGGAGCTTCTCGCAGGACGCCGACCTGGCGGCGAAGGCGGGTCAGAAGGGCGGCAGGAACGTCGATCCCGCCAAGCGCTCGTTTTCGCAGGATCGCACCCTGGCGTCCGTCGCCGGCGCCAAGGGCGGCGCGGCGTCCCATAAAACCGTCCTTCCCAAGAACGGCTGAGCGCCTTCCCGCGAGAGAGCGGGAGGGAGCATTCCCGGTCGGCCGCGCCGTCATGCTGCGCGGCCAGCCGGACTCTTCGGCTATTTGCCGATCTTGAACAGCGCCGGATCGGGCGTCTTCGTCTGGTCGATGTTGAAGAGGGTGATCAGCGTCTCATAGCCCTGCGGGTCCTTCACCTGCCATTGCTTCAGTTTGAAGGTCTTGGGATCGAAGATCAGCCGCAGATGCGAGGTGCCGCCGAAGGTCGCCTTGTCCTCGATCAGGATGGTGACGCCTGAGTCGTCGGTCTGCACGTCCTGAACGGTGACGTCCTTCTCCAGATCGATCTTCTCCTTCATCAGGAACTTCAGTGGCGTCTGATTGATGAAGTAGAGATCCTGCGTATTGAGCTTGCGGTCGCGCACGGCGACTTGCGCGCCGTCGGCGACGACCTCCATGGTCGCCGGCTGCGCATATTCGAACCTCACCCGGCCCGCGCGCTGCACATAGAGCTTGCCCTCGGAGCGCACGCCGTCGGCGCCGATCTGCACGAAATCCGCCGTCATGACCGGGGACGCGTTGAAGAACGCGTCGGCGCGCTTGACCGCCTCCTCACGGGTGAGCGGCTTGGGCGGCTCGGCCGGCGCCGCCGGATTGGCGAGCTGAACGGGATCGGCCGGCTTGGCGGCCTTGGCGCCTTTCTTTCCTTTGGCGGTCGTCTTGGAGTCCGCCGCTTTCGGATCCGCCGGCTTGGCGTCGACGGCCTTTTCCGCCGGCTTTGGCGCTTGGCCCGGCGTCGTCCCGGTGGGAGTCTCGGCGGGCGGCGCGGCGGGTCCGGCGACGGCCGGCGCGGCGAGCGCAGATGCGAGGGCGATGGCGAGAACAGCGTGCTTCACTGGCGCGAATCCGGTTTTGGAGCTTCCGACCCACTTGCTAACATAACTTGGCCGAAATGCGGGCGTTTGCCCCGGCGCCTCGTCGCGCCGGAAAAAAGCGCGGACCCTGAAACGCAAAAAAACCGCCGGGAGGATGTCTCCCGGCGGCAAAGGTCAGAGCCAGTCATACGGGGCGCTCGCCAGGAGTCAGTTTTACTCTCCCGAAACGGGCTTCGGCTTGCAGGCTTGCGGGTGCTGCTCGCAGAAGTCCTCGTTGTGCCGTCCGCCTTTGCTGTTTTCCTTGTCGCCCTTTTTGGCGACCGCAACCTCTTTCGAGTCCTTGCTGTCCTCGGCGACGACGGCGCCCGTTGTCAGAACGAATGCCAAACCCGTCGCCAAACCCATAGTGATGAACATCTTTTTCATGCGCCACCCTCACATCGAAACGCGCCAAGCTAAAGCGATGACCCCCGCCATGTCCATGGCGGGGCCATCATTTTTTTTGAAGGCGCGCGGCGCGCCGGTCCGTCGTGGGGCGGCGGCTGAATCGCTAAAATTTGAAGTATTAAGATTAAGAATACAGGTTTGACTTCAAGTGTTGAAATAAAACAGGAGCCTGCTGTAAGAAAACAAGCTGAAACTTGGCTTTGAAAATACCGCAAGCATGATCGGGAGAAACTGACCATGACGATCTTTTGGAAAGGTTCTGTCCTCGCAGGTCACGCGGCGGTTCTATTCGGGGCGGTCTGCGCATCCGCACAGGCGGGCGATGTCAAGGCGAACCAGCGCGCGCAGATCGAATTCCTGCAGAAATACGCCGCGCCTGCTCGGCTGACCCCGCCGCCGGCGGCGCTCACGACCCCACATGCGAGCGCGCCGCAGTCTCTTCCGCCGCCATCCGCTTCAACGAGCGGCGGCGGCCCCCGGGCGTTCGCGCCGAGCGCAGCCCCCACGGCGGCGCCCGCTGTGACAGCCGGCGCCGCGACGACGGCGGCCTTTGCCGGCGGCACGACGGCTGTCTATTTTTCCGCGCATCCCGACGACTTCGTGCTCTTCAGCCTTCCCTATCGGGACGTCGCCGCAGACGCGCGGGCGGTCTTCATCTTCGTCACCGCGGGCGACGGGGGGCTTGGCGCGGGACCGACAAACGCGCCCTATTATCTCGCGCGTGAAAACGCCGCGTTGAAAAGCATCCGCTTCATGGCGGATGCGGCGCGACCCTGGGCGGAGAAAATCTACACCGTCACCGCCACGGTCAACGGTCATCTGATTTACAAATTCTGGTACCGCAGTTCCGTGGCCTATTTTCTGCGCCTGCCCGACGGCAATGGGGCGGGCGAGGGTTTTCCGGGCACCGGAAATACGTCGATCGTGAAGCTCCACAATGGCGAGGTGAGCACGCTGAAGGCCATCAACAATTCGACGACCTACAAGGGATGGGCGGATCTGGCGGGGACCGTCACCGCCATCGTCAAGGCCGAGTCGGCCGGCAGTCCGAATGTCTGGCTCAACGCGAACGACTTCGACGAGTCCAAAAATCCGGGCGACCATTTCGATCATTACGCGACGGGCGCGCTCGCGGCGGCGGTCCAGAAGACGCTGCCCTGCGTGAACGCCGCTTATTACGTCGGCTATTCGCTCGCGGGCGTCTCGAACCTCAGCAAGGAAGACGCGCTCAACAAAACCGGCTCCTTCGCCAGCTATGCGACAGGGCTGACCGAGAAGAATTATTTCGGCGCCTGGGACAGCTCGCACAAGGCCTGGCTCAACGGGCTCGCGGTCAGGACGGCCATGGGCAATGGCGCGGCCTGCGCCAATTGAGTCCCTGACGGGGGAGCCGTCGCGCGGGCGACGGCTCTATTCCGCCGCCTCGATGTCGAACGCCCCGCGATCAATTCCGCCGCCGACGAGAATGTCGCGCTTGCCCGCATGGTTCGGCGCCGAGACGACGCCTTCCTTCTCCATCCGCTCAACCAGCGAGGCCGCCTTGTTGTAGCCGACCGACAGGCGCCGCTGGATGTAGCTCGTCGAACATTTCTTGTCGCGCAACACGATGGCCACGGCGCGGTCGTAGAGATCGCCGCCTTCCTCCGCATCCATCGAGCCGGGCTGAGGCGCCTCGCCGTCATCGCCCATGTCGTCGTCCTCGGCGGTGATGGCGTCGAGATATTGCGGCGCGCCCTGCGCCTTGAGATGCGCCACCACATGCTCGACTTCCGCATCGGACACGAAGGGTCCATGCACGCGCGAAATGCGGCCGCCGCCGGCCATGTAGAGCATGTCGCCCTGACCGAGGAGCTGTTCGGCGCCCATCTCGCCGAGAATGGTGCGACTGTCGATCTTCGAGGTCACCTGGAAGGAGATGCGCGTCGGGAAGTTCGCCTTGATCGTGCCGGTGATGACGTCCACGGACGGGCGCTGCGTCGCCATGATGAGATGGATGCCGGCGGCGCGGGCCATCTGCGCGAGGCGCTGGATCGCGCCTTCGATGTCCTTGCCGGCGACGAGCATGAGATCGGCCATCTCGTCGACGATGACGACGATATAGGGCAGAGCGGAGAGGTCCATCTCCTCATGCTCGAAGATCGCCTCGCCCGTCTCGCGGTCGAAGCCGGTCTGCACGGTGCGCGTGATGGTCTCGCCGCGCTTGTGCGCGTCGGCGACTCGGGCGTTGTAGCCGTCGATGTTGCGCACGCCGAGCTTGGACATCTTCTTGTAGCGGTCCTCCATCTCGCGCACGGCCCATTTGAGCGCGACCACCGCCTTCTTGGGATCGGTGACGACGGGCGTGAGGAGGTGCGGGATATTGTCGTAGACCGAGAGCTCCAGCATCTTGGGATCGACCATGATCAAACGGCACTCTTCCGGCTTCAGCCGGTAGAGCAGCGACAGGATCATGGTGTTGATGGCGACGGACTTGCCCGAGCCGGTCGTGCCCGCGACGAGCAGATGCGGCATGCGGGCGAGATCGACGATCACCGGCTCGCCGCCGATCGTCTTGCCGAGCGCGATGGCGAGCTTGTGGTTGGAGTGCAGGAAGTCCTCGCTGGCGATCAGCTCGCGCAGATAGACCGTCTCGCGGCGCTGGTTGGGCAGCTCGATGCCGATGGCGTTGCGACCCGGCACGACCGCGACGCGCGCCGAGACCGCCGACATGGAGCGGGCGATGTCGTCCGCGAGGCCGATGACGCGCGAGGATTTGATGCCCGGCGCCGGCTCCAGCTCATAGAGCGTGACCACGGGGCCCGGCCGGACGTTGATGATATCGCCGCGCACCGAGAAATCCTCCAGCACGCCTTCGAGCACGCGGGCGTTGGACTCGAGGATGTCCTCCGAAACAGGCGCCGCGCCGGCCGTCTTCTTCGGCTCGGCGAGCAGTTGCGGCTCGGGATAATCATAAGCGTCCGGGGCCGCGCGAGCGGACTGGCGGGCGGGTTCGCGGGTGACGCGCCGGGCGGGAGCCGGCGCCGCGGCCGGCGCGCGGCCAGGCGCCGTGCGTGGCGCCGGCGCGCTGTAAGCGTCGGGCGCGTCGTCATCGTCATCGTCGGAGGCCGCCTCCTCGGCGCGGCGCATCCGACGCGGCGCGTAGGGCATGTAGACTTCCAGATCGTCGAAGGTCGGCTCGACGCGCGGCTGTGATCCCGATTCCTCCTCGACGACCGGGCGCGGCGCCACGCGCTTGCGCAGCTTCTCGGCGACGCGCCGCAGCGACGCCTTCGCGGAGAGGCCAAGATGGAGCAGGGCGCCGAGAGAGATGAGCGCGAATCCCGGCTCGCCGGCCGGATCGTCGTCTTCCTCCACATCAGGCGAAGGGTCGTCCTCGTGCCGCAGACCATCCTCGCGGATGTCGTTTTCGGACTCGAAGCCCAGCCCCGAGGCGCCGCTGACCGAGAGAATCGCGACGAAGGCCGCGCCGAGGCCGAAGATGGCCATCAAGATTCCGGAGCCGGCGAACATGGTGCGCGGCACCGCGAGAATCGCATCGCCCGCGACGCCGCCGAGGCCGGTCGGCAGAGGCCAGCGGTCCGTCGTCGGCAGCAGCGAGGCGGTCGCCGCCGTGGCGAAAATGCCCGTCACCCAGAGGCCGAGCCGCAGCGCAGCGCGGTCGATTCGGCGGCGGCGGATCATGCGCAGGCCCTGCGTCGCCAGCGGCAGGATGGCGGCGATGGAGCCGAACCCGACGAGTTGCATGAAGATATCGGCGGTGACGGCGCCGGGAGACCCCAGCAAATTGCGCACATGCCCGCCGGTCGCATGATTGAGGGACGGGTCCTGCGCCGACCAACTGACAAGCGCCAGCGTCATCGCCCCGGCGCTTCCCACCATCAAGGCGCCGGCCGTCTCTGCCGCGCGACGGGCCAGAAATTCGCGAAGCTGTTCTGAAAATCGGTGAAATCGATAGCTACGCATGTGAAACTGGCCCGCATGGCGAGACGGCGCCGGGAGGGCGCGCCGATCATGCGCGAGGGTAAAAAACCTCGGTTAAGAGCCGCTTAACCCTCGGACTTTCGGGCGCCGGCGCGCAGCGCGATGATCTGGTTCAGTTCAGCCCCATAAATGAAGATGACCGCCAGAGTATACAGAAAGACCAGCGCGATCATGATCGAGGCGAGGCCCGCATAGGTCGAGACATAGTTGCTGGCGAATCTGGCGAGATAGGCGCCAAACCCCGCGCCGAAGGCCAGCGAGACGACGAGAGTCAGCACGAAGCCCGGCGCGATCATGAGCAGGCTGCGCCGACCGGTCGGCAGAAGCTTGTGCGCCGCGAGCACCGCGACGCCGACGATCGACGAGGTGACCCCGTAGCGCACGGGCGCATAGAGCGGTTCGAGCTCGGCCATCAGGCCCGGCGCATATTTTTCCGCCAGCGCCCGCGCAAGCGGCGCGAGCACCATCAGAAAGGCGACGGCGAGCAGCGCCGCCGCGCCGAGGAAGACGTAGAGAATCGATTCGAGCCGCAGCAGCCACCAGGACCGTTCGTCGCGCATGTCATAGGCGCGATTGAGCGAGATTCGCAGCGCCTCGACCCCGCTGGAGGCGAAATAGATCGCCAGCACGGCGCCGACCGTCAGTAGCCCCCCGCGCGGCTGCGTCAGCACATTGTGGATTTCCGCCGAAATCGGACCCGCGACGCTCGGCGGCCAGGTCTCGAAGATGAGCGCGGTCGCGGCGTCGGCCTCCGTCCTGAGGCCGAAGAAGCCGGCGAGGGCGGTCAGGAAGATCAGGAACGGAAACAAGGAGGTGAGGATCGAGAGCGCGATATGGCTCGCGATCGCCCAGCCGTCGTCGCGAATGAATTTCAGATAGGAGTCGTAAAGGATCCGAATGACTGGCATCGCCTGAAGACTAACCGGGGCGACGCGCCTCGGCTAGAGCAGCCGACCGATGGTCAGTCTGACGCCAGCCAGCGGATGCTATGACGGCAGCGGCGTCGACTCCAGCTCGCGCCAAAAAACGGCTCGTGACCTCGGATGTAAAGGCGCGGGCTGTTTTTCTTTTTGTCGAGGCCCGGCGTCGCGACGCGGCCCCAAACGAAAAAAGCCCGGCGCGAGCCGGGCTTTTCCGTGTGCCGCCAGCGCGAGGGCCGGCCGCGACATCAGTACTTGGCGAGGACCGGAGCGCCGGCGCCGCCGAAGTTGAAGTGATAGTTCACGCCCGCGCGAACCGTGTTGAACTGCGGGTGGTGATGATAGCCGGGGGAGAAGCCGAACACGCCCGAGGACGTGTTGGTCTGCAGGTCCGTGTAGAGATACTCGGCCTTGGCCGACCAGTTCTGCATGAACATCCACTCGACGCCGCCGCCAGCGGTCCAGCCGGTGCGGACGTTGGAGCCGTTGAACGGACCACCCGAAACCTGGCCGTAGGCGAAGCCGCCCGTGCCGTAAACGAGCAGGGTGGGGGTGATCAGGAAGCCGGCGCGGCCGCGGAGCGTGCCGAACCAGTTGAGAGCCACGCCGCGGTTGCCGCCCGGAGCCAGGGGAATCAGGAAGCCGTTCGAATCCGGATCCGGATACAGGATGTGGTTGGCCATGCCGCCCGTGGACATGCTCGTGCCCTGGAAGTCGGTCTCAATGCCGACCACGATGTTCGAGCCGAACTGGTAGTTGTAGCCGATCTGGCCGCCGCCGACGACGCCGCCAGCGTTGCTGCCGCCCTGCGTGTTGCCCGGCAGAATGAAGTAATTGCCGGTCGCCGGGCTGACATAGCCCGTCATGCCGCTCGAGTTGATCGTGCTGGACGACCAGCCGCCACCCAGGTTGAGACCCGCATAGAAGCCCGTCCACATCGGCGGCGGCGGCGGGGGCGGCGGCAGAATCGGCGCGGCCTTGCGGGAGGGGAGATCGGCAGCGAGGGCAACTCCCGCGGACAGCGCCAGCATGGCGACGGACACAGTTATTTTTTTCATCAAGACAAGCCCTTTAGGTCTTCGTGAACGAGAACGAGAGCAGCAGCTCATGAGCAGCATAGAGGCTGGCGGGGGGCCTTTTGTCTAGGCCTTCGCAGCAAGATTCAGCCGGTTTTCGGAGGGGTGTAACAAATACGCAACATGTAACGATGTGAAACTCATTGATCATGGCAATAGTTTGATAAGATGTTGATCAATCTGATCGATTTTGGCGTTGCAATTTAGCTGCCACGGTGACGCCGTGGCGCCGGGCCGATGGCCAGAATATGTTACGAGCTGCGTTAAAGCGGGGGGTCGCGCCGAGCGTCGGCCTCTCGCCGATGACCCGCAGGGAAGCGGGTCTCGACGAGCGGCTGCTCGCGCCATCGACTTCGTGCTGGAAGAAGATGAAAATGGTCGGAGTGAGAGGATTCGAACCTCCGACCCCCTCGTCCCGAACGAGGTGCGCTACCAGGCTGCGCTACACTCCGAACCGGCGGCCGTCTCGGCCGCTGACGAGGGGCCTTATAGCTACTGGTTGCCGTTCCCGCAACTGTCTTTTGCCGCTCACGTCGCCTTTTCGCGCCGCCGCCGGCGAAGCGTCACGAAAGAAAAATTCGCCTCGTCCTTCTCCCCGCGCGGCGGGGTCTGCCGCGCGACTTCTTCCCAGTCTTCCGGGTCGAGCGCTGGAAAATGGGCGTCGCCGGGGATGTCCAGATCGACGTCCGTCAGTTCGATCAGCTCGGTTTGCGCGAGCAGCGCGCGGTAAATTTCCTCGCCGCCGGCGACGATGATCTCGTCCGTTCCCATTTCGCGAGCGAGTCGGCCGGCGACCGCCAGCGATTCGTCCAGGCTTGCCGCCACATGGGCGCCCGGCGCGACAAATCCCGGGCGGCGCGTCACGACCACGCTCTCGCGGCCCGGCAGCGGCCGGCCGATCGATTCCCAGGTGCGGCGGCCCATGATCATCGGCCGGCCCCAGGTGCCCGCCTTGTAGCGTTTCAGATCGGACGAGAGGCGCCAGGGCAGGCCATTGCCGACGCCGATGACGCCGTTTCGCGCACGCGCCACCACGGCCACGAGTTTGGGGGTCATTTTTGAATCCTTACACCGCAATTGGCGCGGCGATCGCCGGCCAGGGGTCATAGCCCTCGATCGAAATGTCCTCGTAGCGGAAGTCGAAGAGCGAGGCGACGGAAGGGTTAAGCGCGAGACGCGGCAGCGGACGCGGCGCGCGGGTCAGTTGCAGACGCGCCTGATCCAGATGGTTGAGATAGAGATGCGCGTCCCCGAGGCTGTGGACGAACTCGCCCGGCTCGCAGCCCGTGACCTTCGCCACCATGTGGGTGAGCAGCGCATAGCTCGCGATGTTGAAGGGTACGCCGAGAAAGACGTCGCCCGAGCGCTGGTAGAGCTGGCAGGAGAGGCGTCTCGCGCCGCCGGTTTCCGCGACGTGGAACTGAAACAGGCAGTGACAGGGCGCAAGCGCCATCTTCTCGATTTCCGCCGGATTCCAGGCGGTGACGACGAGCCGGCGCGAGAAGGGATTGCGTTTGATCTCCTCGACGAGCCAGGCGATCTGGTCGATGGTCTCGCCGCCGGGCGCGGGCCACGCGCGCCATTGGCTTCCATAGACCGGGCCGAGATCGCCGTTGGCGTCGGCCCACTCGTCCCAGATGGTGACGCCGTTCTCGCGCAGATAGCCGATATTGGTGTCGCCTTTCAGGAACCACAGCAATTCGTGGATGACGGACTTCAGATGCACGCGCTTCGTCGTGACGAGCGGGAACCCCTCCGAGAGGTCGAAGCGCATCTGATGGCCGAACATGGACAGCGTGCCCGTGCCGGTGCGGTCCTCCTTGCGGACGCCTTCGGTCAGGATCTTGTCGAGGAGGTCGAGATATTGGCGCATGCCGTTTAGTCCAGGGCGGCGCCGCGCCGCTCGGGTATAAGCAACAGGGTCGCGCAAATATCCAGAAGATAAATCCCCGCCAGCAGTGCGATCGCGTGTGCGAAACCGGACTGCGCGGCCAGCGCGGCGATCACCACCGGCCCCCAGCCGCCAATGCCGCGACCGATGTTGAAGAGCACATTCTCCGCCGTGGCGCGGGCCTCGGTGGGGTAGAGCTCGGAGAGCAGGGCGCCATAGCCGCCGATCATGCCATTCACGAAGAGCCCCATCAGCGCCCCCGCCACCAGCAGCGCCCAGGGATCGGAAAGCTGCGCATAGAGCAGAACCATGCAGAAGGCGCCGAACTGGAAGGTCACGAAAGCGGGGCGGCGGCCGTATGTGTCGGCCATATGGCCGAAGACGAGGACGCCCGAGGCCATGCCCGCGACCGTGAAGATCGTCCACAGGGCGGATTTCGAGAGGCTGAAGCCGAACTGGCTCGACAGATAGGTCGGCAGCCAGACCATCAGCCCGTAATAGCCGAAATTCTGCACCGTGCAGAGGATCGCCATGCCGAGGCTGGCGCGGGTTTTCTCCGCGTCGGCGAACAGCAGGCGCAGAGGCGCGATTGCGCTTTCGGCGCGGACGGCGGCGCGGAAAATCTCCGGCTCCTCGACATGGCGGCGGATGACGAAGGCGACGAGACTGGGGACCACGCCGACGAGAAACACTCCGCGCCAGCCAATATGGGGCAGGAGCGCGGGCGCGAGCAGCGCCGCCATGAGCACCCCCGCCTGCCAGCCAAGGCCGACATAGGAGCAGGCGCGCGCGCGTTTTTCGGCGGGCCAGGTCTCGGCGACGAGCGCCATGCCGAGCCCGAACTCTCCGCCGAGGCCGAAACCGGCGAGGGTGCGGTAGAGCAGAAGATCATCGTAGCCGCGCGCGAAGGCGCACAGGCCGGTGAACAGCGCGAAGACCAGGATCGACCAACTCAGCAACCGGACCCGTCCATAGCGGTCGCTCAGCACGCCGAAGAGCAGCCCGCCGCCGACCGCGCCGATGAGCGTCCAGGTGATGAGCGCGGCCGCCTGCGCGCGGTCGAGGCCCAGATCGGCCGAGATCGGCTCCAGCATGAAGCCGAGGATCAGCAGGTCGAAGCCGTCCATCGCATAGCCGACCGTCGCGGCGAGAAGCGCCCTGTGGGCGGCGGAAGGTGTTGCGGGCATGTGTGTTCCGTCGGCGGCGGGGCGCCGCGGCCTCGGGCTTATCCGAAAGCGGCGGGTTTTGGGAGGGAGAAGGTCGCCAGCCCTCCCTTTCGCGCCGCCCGCGCGGGAGGACCGCCCGTCGTCTTTCCCGACCCCGGTCTTTGCAGCCCAAGGCCTCATCCCCATATACTGCCTCCGAGGGGAGCCACGCTTCCCCCGCGAAAGGGGATACAGACAATGTTGCGGTTTCTGGCGCAAAAGCGCGGATCGCTGTTTTCAATAGTTCTTGCGGCCCTGCTGGCGTTCGCGCCGGCGATCGCCGAGGCGCGCATGGGCGGCGGCGGGAGCTTCGGCTCGCGCGGCTCGCGCACATGGTCGGCGCCCCCGTCGACGCGCACGGCGCCAGGAACGGCCTCGCCCTTTGAACGCAGCGACACGCCACGCTCGGGCTATGGCATGAACCAGCCGGGTTACAACAGCCCCGCCTTTGGCGGCTCGTCCTTCGGGCGCGGCCTGATGGGCGGCCTCGCCGGCGGCCTGCTCGGCGCGGGTCTCTTCGGCCTGCTGACCGGCAACGGCTTCTTCGGCGGCATTGGCGGCTTCATGTCGATCATCGGCTTCCTGCTGCAGATCGCGCTGGTCGTCTTCCTGGCCCGCATGGCCTTCGCCTGGTGGCAGCAGCGCAATGCGCCCGCCGGCGCCGGTCCGAAGGGCTCGACCTTTTCCTTCACGGGCGGCGCGCCCTTCGGCGGCCGTCCGGGCGGGGCTGGTCCCATGGGCGGAGTCTCGGGCGGCTTCGGCCCGGCGGGCGGCGCGGCCCAGCAGGCGCGCCCGACGCCGATCAAGGTCGCGCCGGAGGACTTCAACGCCTTCGAGCGGCTGCTTGGCCAGTCGCAGGCGGCCTATAGCCGGGAAGACCTCGGCGCGCTGCGCGCCATGGCCACGCCGGAGATGGTTCGCCACTTCGAGGAGGAGGTCGAGGCGAACCGCGCCCGCGGCCTCGTCAACCGCGTGACGGACGTGAAGCTTCTTCAGGGCGACCTGTCCGAGGCATGGCGCGAGGGCCGTGACGAATACGCCAGCGTCGCCATGCGTTTCGCGCTGAACGACGTGTTGGAGGACCTCTCGACCGGCAAGCCGGCGCCCGGCTCGCAGGGCCGCACGGAGGCGACCGAGGTCTGGACCTTCCGCCGCCCTGCGGGCGCCGGCCCGGACGGCTGGACGGTCTCCGCGATCCAGCAGGCGGCGTAACCCTTGCTCCCTCTCCCCGCCACGGCGGGGGGAGGGCTGCGGCGAGAGGCGACGCCGGGGCATCCTTCCCAACCTCGCCTCGTGATTCACGTTATTTCCGGTTGCGGGCGCGGGCTCGCCCCTCACCCTGTCCCTCTCCCGCGAGGGGAGAGGGGATTTTCCGTCGAGCCGAGCAAAGTTGACACGCCCACAGGACGCCCTGCCGATCGACGCCGTGCTGCCCGAGATAAAGGCGGCGCTGGCAGTCTCGAACACTCTCGTCATTGTCGCGCCGCCCGGCGCCGGCAAGACCACGCGCGCGCCGCTCGCCCTGCTCGACGCGCCCTGGATGAACGGCGGCAAGCTCATCCTGCTGGAGCCACGCCGCCTCGCCGCCCGCGCCGCCGCCGCGCGCATGGCCGCGACGCTCGGCGAGCCAGTGGGCGAAACTGTCGGCCTGCGCATGCGCCTCGAGTCGAGGGTCTCGGCCAGGACGCGCATCGAGGTCGTCACCGAGGGCGTCTTCGCCCGCATGATCCTCGACGATCCGGCGCTGGAGGGCGTCGCGGGCGTTCTGTTCGACGAATATCACGAGCGCTCGCTCGACGCCGATCTCGGCCTCGCGCTGGCGCTCGACGCGCAGGCGGGGCTGCGCGAGGAGCTGCGCCTTGTCGCCATGTCGGCGACGCTGGACGGCGCCCGCGTCTCGGCGCTGATGGGGGACGCGCCGACGATCGTCAGCGAGGGCCGGGCTTTCGACGTGGAGACGCGCTATCTCGGCCGTGACGCGCATGAGCGTGTCGAGGACGCGATGACCCGCGCGATCTTGCGCGCAGTGCGCGAGGAGCCCGGCTCGGCCCTCGCCTTTCTGCCGGGGCAGGGGGAAATCCTGCGCGTCGCCGCGCGGCTGGAGGACGCGCGGATCGAGGGCGTCGACATTGCGCCGCTCTATGGCGCGCTGGATCGAGCGGCGCAGGACCGCGCCATTTCCCCGTCTCCGCCCGGACGACGCAAGGTGGTGCTGGCGACGTCCATCGCCGAGACGTCGCTGACCATCGAGGGCGTGCGCGTGGTGGTCGACTGCGGACTTTCGCGTGTGCAGATGTATGAGCCCGACCTCGGCCTGTCGCGCCTCGAAACCGTGCGCGCCGCGCGGGCGAGCGTCGATCAGCGGCGCGGCCGCGCCGGACGCACGGAGCCGGGCGTCTGCTACCGGCTCTGGGACGAACCGCAAACCGCGTCGCTGCCCGCCTTCGCCGCGCCGGAGATCCTGGCGGCCGATCTCTCAAGCCTGGTTCTGGACCTCGCCGCCTGGGGCGTGAGCGATCCGGCGCAGTTGAACTGGCTCGATCCTCCTCCCGCGCCCGCCTGGAAGGAGGCCGTGGCGCTCGATCGCGCGCTCGGCGCGCTCGATGACGACGGGCGTCTCACGGAAACGGGCAGGGCGCTGCGCAGCCTGCCGCTGCCGCCGCGACTCGCCCGCATGACGCTCGAAGCCGCGCGCCATGGCGAAGCCGAGCGCGCGGCGGAACTCGCCATGCTGCTCTCCGAAAAGGGGCTCGCCGGCAATGACGCCGATCTCTCTCACCGGCTGGAGCGGTTGCAGGGCGACGGCTCCAAACGCGCGCGAGACGCGAAGCGGCTGGCGGGGAATTGGGCAAGGCTGGCGAAAGCGGCCGCGCCCCCGCCCCAACCCTCCCCCGCTGACGCGGGAGAGGGGGCAAAATCTGGATCGCGAGCGACCCCTCTCCCACGAAGTGCAGGGAGGGGGTCTGGAGACTCCGCCCGCGCCGCCGCCGATCTCTCCGACGGCGCCCTCATCGCGCTGGCGTTCCCGGACCGCATCGCCAAATCGCGTGGGAACAAAGGCGATTTCCTCATGGCCAATGGCCGCGCCGCGAGCCTGCCGGTCGAGGACCCGCTGTCGCGCGCGCCTTTCCTCGCCGTCGCCGAACTCACCGGCCGCGCCGCGCAGGCCCGCATCCTCGCGGCTTGCCCGCTCGATGCGGAGGAGGTCGAGGGGATCGCCGGCGGCCAGATCGACGTTCGCGAGGAAACGACCTTCGATCCCGCCAGCGCCAGTCTGCGGCGGCGCCGATTCCGCCGGCTCGGCGCCATTCGTCTGTCCGAGCAGAACCTCTCCGTCGAACCCTCGTTGGAGAGCGCCCGGGCGCTGGCGCGCGGCGCGGCGCAGCTTGGTCTCGCGCGTCTGCCCTGGACGAAGGCGCAGACGCAATTGCGCGACCGCGTCGCCTTTCTGCGCCGCGCCGAAGGCGAGGAATGGCCGGACCTCTCGGACGCCGCGCTGACGGAGACCGTGGACGACTGGCTCGCGCCCTGCGTCGTCGGCCGCGCGTCGCTGGCGGACATCACCGCCGGCGATCTCGACGCCGCGCTGGCCACGCTGCTGCCCTATCAGTTCATGCGCCGCCTCGACACGGAGGCGCCCTCGCATTTCGAAACGCCGGCGGGGGCGCGTCACGCGCTCGATTATGGCGCGCCAAATGGCCCGCTTCTCTCCGTGCGCGTGCAGGAGCTCTACGGACTCTCGCAACATCCCAATCTCGCGCGCGGCCGCGCGCCGCTCACGCTCGAACTGCTCTCGCCCGCGCATCGGCCGATCCAGACGACGCGCGACCTGCCCAGCTTCTGGGCGGGGTCCTGGAACGAGGTGAAGAAAGAGATGCGAGGCCGCTATCCGCGCCATCTCTGGCCCGACGATCCGGCGAAGGCGCCGCCCACGACGCGCGCGAAGCCGCGCGGGTAGACCCAGCGCCCCCGGGGCGCGACGCTTCGCCGTGGTCGCGCAATTTCGACTAAAACGGGTAACATCCGCGGACCGCTTTAAGAAACGCGAAATCAATTGCGAACATGATGTTTCGTCTCCTGGAGACAGGGGGGCGCCGAGGGCAGCGGCGTCTCCCTTCCCCCGGGAGGCGGGACCTTGGAACAACCGGCGGCGCGCTTCGTTGCGTCGGCGCGGGCAGGGGCGATTTTGCGGGGCTGGCGCGACGGTGTAAACGAAACGCCGTTTCCAGCCCGCACCAAGGACGCTCCATGCTGCCGAAACCCGTTTCAGCCTTAAGCTCCAACACATTTGAATATGAGCAGAAGCCGCTCGTGAAGCCCACGGGCTTCCGCGAGTATGACGCGCGCTGGCTGTTTGGTCCGGAGCTCAATCTGATGGGCGTGCAGGCGCTAGGCATGGGCCTCGGCACGCTGATCCACGAAATGGGCGTCGCGCCCGACCTTGTCACCGGCCACGACTATCGCTCCTATTCAAGCTCCATCAAGCTTGCGCTGGTGGCGGGGCTGATGGCCTCCGGCGTGCGCGTGCGCGACATCGGTCTCGCGCTCTCTCCCATGGCCTATTTCGCGCAGTTCGAACTCGACGCCCCCGCCGTGGCGATGGTCACGGCCTCGCACAATGACAATGGCTGGACCGGCGTGAAAATGGGCGCCCAGCGCCCTGTGACCTTCGGACCCGACGAGATGAGCCGGCTGAAGGAAATCGTTCTCTCCGGAAAATTCCGTGAGGCCGGCGGCGGCTCCTATCGCTACATCGAGAATTTCGGCGCGCGCTATCTCGACGATCTGACGCGGCGGCCGAATTTCGCGCGCAAGATGAAGGTCATCGCCGCATGCGGCAATGGCACCGCCGGCGCCTTCGCGCCGGCGATGCTCGAGCGGCTGGGCTGCGAGGTCATCCCGCTCGACGTCGAGCCGGATTACAATTTTCCGCGCTACAATCCCAATCCCGAAGACATGGAAATGCTGCACGCCATCGCGCACAAGGTGCGCGAAACTGGCGCGGACGTGGGGCTGGGATTCGACGGCGACGGCGACCGCTGCGGCGTCGTCGACAATCAGGGCAATGAAATCTTCGCCGACAAAATCGGCGTGATGCTGGCCCGCGACCTCTCGAAAGTCTACCCCGGCGCGAAATTCGTGGTGGATGTGAAATCCACCGGACTCTTCGCGACGGACCCCGACCTCCTAAGCCGCAATGTCTATACCGATTACTGGAAGACCGGCCACTCCTACATCAAGCGGCGCGTCAACGATCTCGGCGCGCTCGCGGGCTTCGAGAAATCCGGTCACTTCTTCTTCAACACGCCCGTCGGGCGCGGCTATGACGATGGCCTGCTGACGGCGGTGCATATTCTCGAGATGCTGGATCGCAATCCCGGCAAGAGCATGTCGGATTTGTACAGCGAACTGCCGAAGACCTGGGGTTCGCCCACCATGTCGCCGCATTGCGACGACGAGAAGAAATACGATGTCGTCAAACGCGTGACCGCGCACATCGAAGGGATGAAGGCGCGCGGCGAGATGCTGCTCGGCCAGCCGATCCGCGACGTGGTGACGGTCAATGGCGTGCGCGTGACGGTCGCGGACGGCACATGGGGCCTGGTGCGCGCCTCGTCCAACAAGCCGGACCTGGTCGTCGTGGTGGAAAGCCCCGCGTCGGAAGCGCGCATGCGCGAGATGTTCGCGGCGGTCGATGCAATCTTGCGCCAGAATCCCGAAGTCGGCGCGTATAACCAGACAATCTGACCCAGAGAGGGGCTGGCGGCCCTCCGGCCGCCGGCGCCTTCTCAGGAAGGCATCCAGGGACAGGTCACCGCGGCGCCTGTCGTCTTGTTCTGTATGTGGGCAGGCGAATAGGTGTTGCGGTTCTGGGCGTGGCCGGCTCGGAAGCTCGTCGATGTCGCCGACTGGCCCCAACTGAAAAGCCCGTAGCCGAAGGGAGACGTATAATCATAGCGCACATGGGTGACGATGATGTAGCGATCCTTGCTCAGATCCCAGGTGGCCATCTTGACATATTCGCTCGCCAGGGAATTTGGTCCGTCTAATCCGGCGGAGAGCGATGTGCTGCATTGAAGGTAATTCAGACCATTCTGGTTGGCGCGCCACACCAGGCGGGGATCATATGAGTAAGAGAGCATCACTGTGCCGCCATTGGAAACAACCTTCGACGTCAAGCTCAACCGGAGTTCATAAATATCAATATGCAAGTTCGCCGCCGGCAAGGGGCTGATGAGAAACTCGGCCGCCTTGAAGAGTTCGGCGACGTCAGCATCGGTCATCGCTGCCTGACCAATGGCATCGCCGCCAGACGATTTTTGCGCCGCGAGATCCGCGATCGTATCCGCGACGAGTTCGATCCTGTGGGTCTCCTGCATCCGTTCGGTCAGCGCGCCCATGCCGAACATGAGGGTCAGCAGGAATGGCAGGATCAGCGCAAATTCGACCGCTGCAATGCCGCGCTCATCCTTCAACCTTTCGATGCGCCAGCGGCTAGGACGAATCCTGGCCGGCACAGGCAGGTATAACAGCCAACTCATGACGCAGGCTCCACGCGAAACGCCGCTTTGCCATAGGGATAGTAGGTCGTCGAATCTTTTGAGAACTTCCCCAGGACGGTCTTGAGGTTGAGGAAAATCGGCGGCGCCTTGTAAATGATGATGACGGTTCCGATCTGGTCCGGCGCGGGCAGCGCTGTCGCCGCCGTCGACGTTCCTGCGCTTGCGAGCGTCTGAAGTGTGGCCGCGGACACACTGACGCTGGCGCTGCTGGCGGCCCAGGTCGCGGCCGAGGATATGACGACAACCACCTTGCTGCAGTCGAACATTGAACTCAGCGTGCCAGGGCTCCGCGAGCCGCTTCCCGAGGTGCAGACATAAGCATCCTGAAACTGCTTCGGCGTCGTTCCCGACGCCACGGCGCTCACGCGGAGCTTTCGGCTCGCGTTCTCCGCGACGTTTTGAAGCTGCGCCGCGCGGAAATATGCGAGACCATCCTCGATGATCCCACCCACCAGCAGCATGAAGGGAATGATGAGGATCGAGAATTCAACAACCGTGACCCCGCTTCGGTCCGCGAGAAATGTGCAGACGCGGCGCCATCCCTTGCGCCGATCGCGAGAGGTGAGGTTGAACGCGTACATGTTACATCCATCCGTCGCCGCAGGCCATTGAACACTCAATCGTCGTTCTGACGGGAGCGCCATTCCTCAGAGAGTCTATTTGGAGTTCATCGCAGACTCATGCGCCTTTGCGGCGGATATGGCGTTTTGGGAATAGGCCGCATCATCTCCGAGATCGACGGTCGTGACGCATTTCGGGTTGCACGAGAGCGACTCGCGATGGACGCCGCGCTGAACGAGAACCTTGTCGTTGGCCGGAACCACCGTGACGATCGATTCGCCGACCTGTTGTCCCGAACGGTCGAGCACGATCAGATTGGTCGTTCCGAAGCTTTTTCCGGTGATGACGAACAACTGGTTGCCCTTGACCATGCTGACGTCCGCGACAAGCGGATTGCCGATCACGAGAGTCTGGGTGCCTTCGGGAAGCCTGACAAGGCGCGCATAATCGAGAACGACCCTGATTGTCCGATCATCGGCGGCAGCAGGCTGTGCAAGGCCGGAGACGGTCAGCGCAAGAAACAGAGCCGCTCGGCTGAGAGACAGGTGATGACTCATGTGTTTCTCCATCCAAGACCGCCGCAGGCGGGTACGTTCATCGTCGCCGAACTCATTCCCCGCTCCCACAATGTCGAAGCAAAATACACAGCAAGTCGTGAATGATTGCTGAAATTCACGCGCGCAAGAACGTCCTTGTCTGCATTGGCGTTGAGTTGACGAAATATCTAGAATGGACTGCTAGTTATCATTCGAGCACGACTACTGCGACTACGACTTTCGATTGTAGAATCGCGTTTTGTGCACGGTTTGATTGATGAAAAAGACTCTGTGTCGTCGTTGATCAACGAGTTTGAAAGATTTCGGCCCTAGTGTCCTGATCATTCGTCTGAGCTGAGCGATTCAGGTCGGCGAGAGTGCAACACAGTTCGGAGCTGGACCATGAAGAATTTTTTTGCGCGCTTCATAAAGGATGAAGCGGGCGCGACCGCGATCGAATACGGCCTGATTGCCGCCCTGATTGGCGTGGTGATCATCCTGGGTGTGAAGAAGCTCGGCACGACGCTGTCCGCGACCTTCGACAAGGTTGCCGGCAACCTCTGAGCGAGGCGCCTGATCCGGAGACGCAGCGATTGGCGGCCCGCTGGGGCCGCCAACTTTTTATCAAGAGGCGCGTCTGCTTCTCGATTTTGGAAACAGGCGACGACCACGCAACCATGTTGCAGCGCGGCCTCACGCCGTCAGGAGAGCACGCATGCTTCAGAATCTGGCATTGATTCTGTTCCCGGCGATGATGGCGTTCGCCGCTGTTTCGGATCTTCTGACCATGACGATTCCGAACAAGATTTCGCTCGTGCTGGTTGCGGCTTATTTCATTCTCGCGGCATGGCTTGGGACCCCCTGGGACGCCGTCGCGCTTCATGTCGGCGCGGGACTGTGCGTGCTGGCCCTCACGCTCCTCGCCTATCTGCCGGGCTGGATTGGCGGCGGCGACGCAAAACTCGCTGCGGCGACCGCGCTCTGGATTGGCTGGGAAAATCTTGTCGATTACGGCATTCTCGCCTCATTGGCGGGAGGCGGCGTGACGCTCATTGTCCTCGCCATCGGCTGGCTGGATTTCTACGAGTATTTTCGCGCATTCCCTTTTGCACGGTTGCTGGCGAGAAAATTCAATTGCGTGCCTTACGGAATCGCGCTGGCGATTGGCGGTCTCCTCATCTATCCGCACACTGAGATGTGGCGTGGGCTCGCCGCCTTGTGAGGCTGCACAGCAGGGCGACGCACGCGGGCGCAGAATGTGTTTTGTCGACAGGGAAAGACAAGCGCCCGAGACAGTTTAGTAAGGTTTTCATCTGATCGGCGTCATTTGTAAAAGGCAATTAACCCTAATTTGACCTTTCGCTGCTGATATACCTTTACGGCCAAGGTCTGGCTGGTTCGGAATATCTGCGCGATGAACAGAGCACAGCTTATAGTTCTGGGGATCGCCGTCGCGGCTGGCGGCGGCGCCTTCATGATGATGAACGGAGACGAGGGCCAGAAGGCGGGCGTTCAGGTCTCCGCGACGCCCGTCAATCTCGATCAGGTGCTCATCGCCACGCACGATCTGTCCTATGGCGCCTCACTTTCGGGCGAAGACGTCAAATGGCAGGATTGGCCGAAGGAGGCCGCTCCGGCCGGCGCCATCCTGAAAAGCGCGGAGGCGAAGGCGCCGGAGGAGCTGAAGGGCTCCTATGTGCGCATTCCGATCGCAGCCGGCGAGCCTGTGCGGAAAGAGCGACTCGTGAAGGGCGTCTCCGCCGGATTGATGTCGACCATGCTGCCTTCCGGCAAGCGCGCCGTCGCGATCGACGTTTCGACCAACAACACGGCGGGCGGATTCATTCTGCCAAACGACCGGGTCGACGTCATCCGCACCTTTCGTGATCCTGCCGCAACACAGATGACAGGAGGCGAAATGCTGAGCTCGGAGGTTGTTCTGACCAATGTGCGCGTGCTCGCCATGGGTCAGACGATCGAGAAAAAGGGAACCGAGCCGGTTGTGACGGGCTCGACGGCGACCCTCGAACTCACGCCGAGACAGGCGGAGCGCATTGTGCTCGCGCAAAAGACCGGCCAACTGACGTTGATGCTGCGCGCGATCACCGATGCGCAGCAGAACGCGCAGTCGGAGGAAGACGCTTCATCCGATGGCGACTCGCTGACTGTCGTCAAGCACGGCGTGGCGATGAACTATCGGGCCAAATGACGCGCACGATGGCCTCGTTACGTCAAAACTCAAATGTCTCGGCCGGAGCGCCTTCCATGATATCCAGAAAATCGCAGTTCATCGGCTTTGCGATGGTTGCGGCTGCGGCCGTCCTGGACGGCGGAGCCGGCGCCGTGCGCGCGGAGGCGCCCGGTGGCGTGGAAAACCAGAACGAAGCGCTGCTGTCGCGGCGCATTTCGCTGGGCGCCGGCAAGACCGTCATCGTCGACTTGCCGAGAGACGTCGCCGAAGTCATCGTCGGCAATCCCAAGATCGCCGACGCGATCGTGAGAACGCCCCGCAAGATCTATGTGATGGCGGCGGAGGCGGGCCAAACCACCATCATCGGACTCGACTCCGCGGGCCGGCAGATCGCGAATCTCGAGATCAGCGTCGGACGCGATGTCGGAGAGCTGATGCCGCTGCTGAAGGCGGCGCTTCCGCAATCCAACATTACCGCGCGGACCGTGAACGAGGTGATCATTCTGACGGGTGAAGTGGCGTCCGCGGGAGAGGCGAAACGGGCGGTCGACATCGCCAAGGGATTTGCCGCGCGCGTGGCGGGCGGCGCGCCCGGCGACGCCGCGTCGGCTGGTTCGAGCGGCGGAAATGTCGTCAATGCTCTCTCCATTCGCGGCGAGTCGCAGGTCATGTTGAAAGTGACCGTCGCCGAAGTCGAGCGCAAGGTGATCAAGCAGCTCGGGCTGTCCGCCCAGGCCGGCGGCAATACATTGCTGAGCGGGGGCTGGGGAAAGCTGGTTTCGGAGAATCCCTTCTCGGTCAATCCGGTGATGTCCCAGAGCGCGCTGATGGTGAATGGCGTCAACAACACCAATGCGACGCTGAAGGCGTACGAGCGCTATGGCGTGACGCGCATTCTCGCCGAACCGACCGTCACCGCGATTTCCGGCGAACAGGCGAAGCTTCTCGTTGGCGGCGAAATTCCCGTGCCCGGCTCGGGCGGCTGCACCTTTTCGTCCAATGGCGCCGCGCCGGTCTGTACCCCGGGCATCACCTTCAAGCCTTACGGCGTCTCGCTCAACTTCACTCCGGTGGTTCTGTCCGAGGGACGCATTTCCTTGCGCCTTGCCGCCGAGGTCACCGAGGTCGATCTGCAGAACAGCTTCGCCTACAACAATGTCAGCGTTCCGGGGTTCAAGTCCCGCAAGAACGAAACCACCGTCGAGCTTCCCTCCGGCGCCACCATCGCGACGGCCGGTCTCATCACGCAAAGGTCCACGCAGGCGATCACCGGCCTTCCGGGCTTGCTCAATCTTCCCGTGCTCGGCGCGCTGTTCCGGTCGCGCGACTACCAACGCAACGAGACGGAACTGCTCGTGGTGGTCACGCCCTATGTCGCGCGCACGCTGACGCAGCAGGAAATTTCCCGGCCGGATGACGGCTTCGCCGACGCATCCGATCCGCAGGCGTGGTTGCTGGGACGCGTCAATCGCATCTACGCCGCCCGCAACAATCCGCAGATGATGCAGAACTTCAAGGGCCGGATCGGCTTCATTCACGACTGACGCGCGACCGCGCGAGGGACAACGCTGATGTGCACCAAGATTGCTGCAATTTCGTGCAGCCCGCTTCGACTGGGCCGCGTGCTTGCCCTGATGATGGCCGCGCCGCTTGCCGCCTGCGGCACGCCGCGCGCGCTGCCGCCGCCCGTCACGCCCTACGATTATCGCGACCGCCATCCGGTCGTGCTTGCGGAGGCGCCGCAGGTTCTCGATCTTCTGCCGTCGGTGGCGGGAGACCGTGTTGACAATGAGACCATGGGCCGCATCCGTGAATTCGTGGCGCGCTATCGGGCCTTCGGTCACGGCAAGGTCACCCTTCTGGTTCCTGTTGGCAGCGAATCGGCAAAGACCACGGCGGTGACGGCGCCGGCTGTCAGACGCGCGCTCGCGGCCGCGGGTCTCGGCGGAAACATCCTGGTTGGCGATTATACCGTCGTCGACACGCGACTGGCGGCGCCCATTCGGCTTTCGTTTCAATCGCTGAAGGCGAAAGTCGCCAACCGGTGCGGAGAATGGCCGCGATCTCGCCTCCGGCTCTTCGCTCGATGGATGGCGGAATGAGAGCTACTGGAATTTCGGTTGCGCGGAGCAGGCGACGCTTTCGGCGCAAATCGCGGACCCGCGCGATCTGCTCAACCCGCGCGGCCAAACGCCTTCGGACATAGAGATGCGCATGCGCGGCATCGACAAGCTGCGCAGAGGGGAAGACCCGAGCACGGTCTGGCGGCTCAAGGGTTCAGCCATCAGCAATGTGGGAGCCGAGTAATGGCGGACGCGTCACCTCATCTGGGCGCAAGCGACGGCGCGAACCTCATTCCGCCTGTCCCGCGGATTTCGATCCAGAGCTTCTGCGAGTCGGTCGACGTCGCCGCGGTTGTCGAGGAAGCGGCGCGGGATCGGCGCCTCAGCAAGGCGCATGTGAAGACGCATATGGGCGGCGTTCCCGCGGCCATCGAGGCCTTTCGCTCGGCGCCGACTCCAAACCTCATCGTGCTGGAGACCTATTCCGATCGCAGCGTTCTGGTCCAGCAACTGGAGAGTCTGGCGGAGTTTTGCGACCCCGGAACAAAAGTCATGGTGATCGGCCATGAGAACGACATCGGCCTGTACCGCGACCTGATCTCGCGGGGGGTGAGCGATTACGTCGTCGCGCCGATCGATCCGCTCGGCTTCATCGCGCAGATTTCGCATCTCTACCACTCTGCTGGCGGCGAGACGATCGGGCGATTGATCGCGGTCGTCGGCGCGAAGGGCGGCGTCGGGGCGTCGACTCTGGCGCATAATATCGCATGGTCGATTTCGCGGCAGCTCGAACTTCAAACAGTCGTCGCCGATCTCGATCTGGCTTTTGGAACGGCGGGGCTGGATTTCAATCAGGACCCGCCTCAGGGAATCGCCGAGGCGGTGTTTTCACCCGAGCGGCTCGATATGAACTTCATCGACCGGCTGCTGTCGAAGTGCAGCGATACGCTGAGCATCCTCGCGGCGCCAGTGACGGTCGATCGCGCCTATGACCTTGCCGAACACACTTATGACGGCCTCTGCGACATCTTGCGGTCGACGGCGCCTTGCGTGGTTCTGGACGTTCCGCATCAGTGGTGCGGATGGACGAAGCGTGTGCTCGTCGGCGCGGACGAAGTGGTGCTGGTGGCGGCGCCCGATCTTGCGAATTTGCGCAATGCGAAGACAATCATGGATTCGCTGCGCGCGCTGCGCGCGAACGACCGGCCGCCCCGTGTGATCATCAATATGACCGGCGTGCCCAAGCGGCCCGAAATTCCAATTGCGGATTTCGCCAAGGCCATGGAAATCGAGCCGATCGGGATCATCCCCTTCGACCCGAAGCTGTTCGGCTCCGCCACGAACAACGGTCAGATGCTCGCCGAGGTCGACGGCTCGTCGAAGATCGTCGAGATGTTCGACGACATGGGCAGGCAGTTGATGGGGCGCAGCGGACCCCGGCGGGCGAAGAAGACTCTGCTGGAGTCGCTTCGGCGTCTTGGCGGTCTCAAGGCGAGTTGATGTGACAGGTTGAACGGGTAGGGAAAAATGTTCGGAAAGCGTACGAACGTCGGGGAAGCGCCTGCCCGCGTGCAGCCGGCGGCGCCCGTCGCCGCCCCAGCAAAGCCTCAAGCTCCTTTTCAGTCGGCCCAGGGCCAGGCTCCGGCGCCGCCGGAACCGGTCGAGACGAAGAAGTCCGACGAGTATTATGTCACCAAGAGCGTGATCTTCGGCGCGCTGATCGAGGCGATCGATCTCGCTCAGCTTTCCAAGCTCGAGCCGGAGACGGCGCGGGAAGAAATTCGCGACATTGTCAGCGAAATCATCTCCATCAAGAATGTCGTGATGTCGATCGCGGAGCAGGAAGAGCTGCTCGACGACATTTGCAATGACGTTCTGGGATACGGTCCATTGGAGCCATTGCTCGCGCGTGACGACATCGCGGATATCATGGTCAACGGGGCCTTCAAGACCTATATCGAAGTCGCCGGCAAGATCCAGCTCACCAATATTCGCTTTCGCGACAATGCGCAGCTCATGAACATCTGCCAGCGCATCGTGTCGCAGGTCGGCCGCCGCGTCGACGACTCGTCTCCCATCTGCGACGCGCGTCTTCTCGACGGCTCGCGCGTCAACGTCATCGCGCCGCCGCTGGCGATTGACGGGCCGGCGCTCACCATTCGAAAGTTCAAGAAGGACAAGCTGACGCTCGATCAGCTCATCCGCTTCGGCGCGATTTCGCCCGAGGGCGGCGAGGTGCTGAAGATCATCGGCCGTGTCCGCTGCAACGTGCTGATTTCCGGAGGCACCGGCTCCGGCAAGACGACGCTGCTGAATTGCATGACCAATTACATCGAGAGCGACGAGCGCGTGATCACATGCGAAGACGCCGCCGAACTCCAGCTCCAGCAGCCGCATGTGGTTCGCCTTGAAACGCGCCCGCCCAATCTCGAAGGGCAGGGCGCCATCACCATGCGCGATCTCGTCAAGAACTGTCTGCGCATGCGCCCCGAGCGCATCATCGTCGGCGAGGTGCGCGGCCCCGAGGCTTTCGATCTGCTGCAAGCGATGAACACGGGCCACGACGGGTCCATGGGAACACTGCACGCCAATTCGCCGCGCGAGGCGCTCGGCCGTCTCGAATCCATGATCACGATGGGCGGCTTTTCGCTGCCGGCGAAAACGATCCGGGACATGATCGTTTCATCCGTGGATGTCATCATCCAGGCGGCGCGCCTGCGCGACGGCTCGCGTCGCATCACGCATATCACGGAAGTGCTTGGCCTCGAGGGCGAGGTTGTCACCATGCAGGACCTCTTCGTCTATGAAATTCTCGGCGAGGACGCCAATGGGAAGATCATCGGCCGACATCGTTCGACAGGGATCGGCCGACCGCGTTTCTGGGAGCGCGCACGTTATTACGGCGAAGACGTGCGGCTCGGCGCGGCGTTGGACGCTTCGGAAGCCCAGAGCGGATAAGGCGAGCAGAGGGCGACATGGAAAAGCAGTTGATAGGGGTGGCGCTCATCGCGCTTTGCGCGGCGGGCGCCGGCTATGTTTTCGTCTATCCCTATCTGTCCGGCGAGAGACAGGCCCAGAAGCGCCAGGCCGCGCTGATTTCGGCGGGACCCGGGCGGCAGGCGTCGAAGAGCGTCGATCAGGCGAAGCGGCGCAAGGCGCTCGCGGACAGTCTGAACGAGGTCGGCAACAAGAAGAAGACCGTCGATCTGGGGCAACGCATCGAGCAGGCTGGCCTCGATTGGTCAAAGGCGTCCTTTCTCCTGGCGTCGGCCGTCATCGGCCTGGCGCTGGGAGGAATCGGCTTCGTGCTCACTCTGAAGCCGCTGGTGGCGGGCGGCGGCCTGCTCGTTGGCGCGTTCGGTCTGCCCAACTGGATTCTCGCCTATCTTCGCAACAGGCGCACGAAGAAATTCATCGAGGAGTTTCCCGGCGCCATCGACATCATCGTGCGCGGCGTGAGAGCCGGCTTGCCCTTGGGAGACTGCTTTCGGGTGGTCGCGAACGAAACGCAGGACCCCGTCCGGCAGGAGTTCAAGAAGATCGTCGACGCTCAGGCCGTCGGAATGACGATGGCGGAAGCCGTGGAGCGCTTCGCGGCGAGCGTGCCTGTCGCCGAAGTGGCTTTCTTCGCCATCGTGATCAGCCTGCAACAGAAGGCGGGCGGCAATCTGTCCGAAACGTTGTCGAACCTGTCAGCGGTCCTTCGCGACCGAAAGAAGATGAAGGAGAAGGTGAAGGCCATTTCGTCCGAAGCGAAAGCCTCGGCAAGCATCATCGGCTCTCTGCCTTTCCTTGTCGGCGGCGTTGTCTACCTGACGAGCCCGGATTACATCATGGTGCTGTTCAGCACGTCGACGGGCAACATGATCCTCGCCGGCTGTCTGTTCTGGATGGGGATCGGGATCTTCATCATGCGCCAGATGATCAATTTCGAAGTCTAGTCCGCGCGAGCGCTTGAGGGCAGGGCATGGAAGACATTCTCCAGGAGGCGATGACCACGAAATTCGCTGTCAGCGCGCTGACAGCGATTGCGGTCGTGGCGACGATCATCACCATGGCGCTGCCGTTTTTCGGCGACGACAAGCTGTCCAAGCGCATGAAAAGCGTGTCGAACGAGCGCGAACGCATTCGGCAACGCGAGCGCGCCCTGCAGCAGAAGCAGCAGAGCAAGACGCTCCGGACCCAACCCAAAACCTACATGAAGAACATCGTCGAGAGGTTTTCGCTCTCACGATGGTTGAACACCGACGATGCGCGGATGCTGCTGGCCTCGGCGGGCTATCGCGGCTCGCAGGCGGAAATCGGCTTTCTGTTCGCCCGCGCGGCGGCGCCGATCGGCTTCGTGATCGGCACGATCGCCTATTTCTATTTCTTCGAGGAGCCCGGCGGCGATCTGTTCGTCGAGGGCGGCGCCTGCGTCGCGGCCGCTCTCGCGGGCATGAAGGCGCCCGAGCTTTATCTGAAGAACGCGACCAGCAAGCGGCAGGCGTCGATCCGCCGGGCCTTTCCCGATGCGCTCGATCTGATGCTGATCTGCGTGGAATCGGGGATGTCGATCGAACTCGCGTTCAAGAAGGTCGGACAGGAAACCGGCTCCCAGTCCGTGCCGCTCGCGGAGGAATGCGCGCTTGCGACGGCGGAGCTGTCGTTTCTGCCGGACCGCCGCCAGGCCTATGCGAATCTCGCCGCGCGAACGGGGCTCGACATTGTGCGACAGGTGGCGACAGTGCTGAACCAGTCGGAGAAATACGGCACGCCGCTTGGTCAGGCGCTGCGCATGACCGCGCGTGAGAGCCGGGAAACGCGCATGATCGAAGCGGAGAAGACAGCGGCGTCGCTGCCACCGAAGCTGACCGTGCCGATGATCATTTTCTTCCTGCCGGTGCTGATGGTGGTCGTCATGTCTCCTGCCGCGCTCCAGATCATGGCGCTGTCCTGAACGCGCACCCAACGCGCACCCGCGCGCACATGGGGGCCGTCTCGACAGGCGGGATGTCATCCGCCATGTAGGGGCATGAACGGAAACGCCACAGACGACATTCGCGCCTGCCTGCGGTTTTACACGCGGCTCCCGATCCGCCCGGGAGCCGACGGCCATGCGATGCCGGATTTCTCCAGAGTGTGCTGGGCGACGCCCGTCGCCGGCGCCGTGGTCGGCGCGATCGGCGGCGGCGCTCTCCTTCTCGGCGCGTCGCTGAAGCTTCCCGCACTTGTCTGCGCGACGGCGGCGATCGGCGCCTGTGTGATCGTCACCGGCGCCCTGCACGAAGACGGCCTTGCTGATGTCGCGGATGGTTTTGGCGGCGGCGTCACCCGCGAGCAGAAGCTCGCCATCATGCGCGACAGCCGCCTCGGCTCCTATGGCGCGCTGGCGCTGTGCCTTTCCACTCTGCTGCGCGTCTGCGCCCTGGCGGCGCTGCTTCAGAGCGGAGTACTGTTTGCAGCGCTTGGGCTGATCGGCGCCTCGGCGTTGTCGCGCGCTGTCGGGCTCATTCCTCTGGTGCGCCTTCGTCCGGCGCGCAGCGACGGGGCCGGTTCTTCGGCGGCGACGCCCTCGCCGTCGTCGCTGCGGGTTGCGTTCTACATCGGCGTGGCGCTGGCGCTGGCGCCCGCGCTGGGCGCGGCGTCGCTGGCGCAGGCGGTTGTCGGCGTCATGGCGTCCGTCGCAGCGGGCGCCGCCGTCGCCAGCTTCGCCGAGCGCCAGATTGGCGGCTATACGGGCGATGTGCTCGGCGCGGCGCAACAGGCGGCCGAGATCGCCGTGCTGACGGCGTTGTCCGCGGCCTGAGGACCTGAGCGGTCGGGCTCGACGTCCCGCATGCGCGCCATGGCCAAGGCGACCTCCTGCACCGCTCCGACGAGAACCTCCGGACCCGCGCCGGGCCGGACAGCCTCCAGCGCCAGCCGGCGGCGGAAGCTCCGCGCGCCGGGAAGACCCGCGAACAGGCCGAGCATATGGCGCGTGATGTTGGAAAGCTTTTCGCCCCGCGTGAGTTCGCGTTCGATATAGGGCAGGAAAGCCTCGACCGCCGCGAAACAATCGGCGTAGGGCGCGGGCGCGCCGAAGACGTCCGGATCGACCGACAGCAGCAGGCAGGGATCGTGGTAGGCGGCGCGGCCGACCATCACGCCGTCCAGCACCGTCAGTTGCTCCCGCATCTCGTCGAGAGTCGTCAATCCGCCGTTGATCGCGATCGGCGTTTCCGGAAAGGCGCGCTTCAGCCGATGCACGAGCGGATAGTCGAGCGGCGGAATATCGCGGTTTTCCTTCGGCGAGAGCCCTTTCAGCCAGGCCTTTCGCGCATGGACGAACAGGGCGTCGACGCCCGCCCCGACGCAATGCTCGGCCATGTCGAAGAGCGCCTGTTCGGGCTCCTGATCGTCGACGCCGATGCGGCATTTCACCGTGACGGGCAGGGCGACCGCGTCCTTCATCGCCCGCACGCAATCGGCGACAAGGTCGGGCCGCAACATGAGGCAGGCCCCGAAGGCGCCGTTCTGAACGCGGTCAGACGGGCAGCCGACGTTGAGGTTGATCTCGCTGTAGCCGTACTCTTCCACGATCCTGGCGGCGCGCGCCAGATCGCCGGGGTCCGAGCCGCCGAGCTGGAGGGCGACGGGCTGTTCGAAGGCGTCGAAACCCATCAGGCGGTCGCGCTTGCCATGGATCACCGCGCCGGTCGTCAGCATCTCCGTATAGAGACGGGCGCGGCGGGTCAGCAGCCGATGGAAAGACCGACAATGCCTGTCGGTCCAATCGAGCATCGGTGCAACTGCAAAACGTATGTCGCTGGATTTTAAGAGTTTCTCTTTCATATCAGCGTCTTGCGTCTCGCTCTTGGCTGTCTCATTTTCGCTTCTCGATCCCTATTTTCTACTATTTCTTCCCGACTTACGAAAAATTTAGTAGATATCAGAGCCCTTTTCGTAGGTCGGGTGGAGCCATGGGGAGCATTATACCGCGCAAGCGCAAGGACGGGTCCACGGTTTATGGAGCCCAGATCGTCGTCTATAGGGACGGCAAGATTGCGCACCGGGAGTCCAAGACTTTCGACAGGCGGCAGGCAGCCAAGATTTGGATCGACAAGCGTGAAGCGGCTCTCGCTGAGCCCGGCGGGGTCGATGCGGCGAAGCTCGGCATCGCCACCAACATAACCTTATCCGAGGCTATAGACAAATACCTGGCCGAGAGCCGCAAGAGCATGGGCCGAACGAAGACTCAGGTTCTAAAGGCCCTGAAAGAGTTCCCGATCGCCAGCAGCAAATGTGCCGACATCAAGAGCCACCACCTCGTCGATTTGGCTAAGCAGCTCATGGAGGCACGGTCTCCTCAGACCGTCGAGAATTACATGAGCCACCTTCGGGCGGTGTTCGCCGTCGCGAAACCGGCGTGGAACGTCGAGCTTGACCGAGAGGCGATAGCCGACGCCCGGATCGTCACCAAGCGGATGGGCTACACGTCGAAATCCAGAGACCGGTCTCGCCGGCCGACCTGCGACGAGATTCAGAAAATTATGGAGCGGTTCAGGTTGAAGCGGTGGGTCCATAAGACCACCCCGCCCATGCATATGATTGTCCCCTTCGCGCTCTTCTCGACCCGCCGGCAGGAGGAGATTTGCCGAATCACATGGGCCGACTTCGACAAGGAGGGCGGCCGAGTTCTGGTCCGCGACATCAAGAACCCGGGGGAAAAGATCGGCAACGACGTCTGGGTTTCCCTGCCTCCCGAGGCTTCCGAGATCGTCTCAATGATGCCGAAGACGGACGATAGGATTTTCCCCTGCAATCATAGGACCGTCAGCGCGTCGTTCACGCGGGCCTGCAAAATTCTCGGCATTGAAGATCTGCATTTTCACGACCTTCGGCACGAGGGGGTCAGCCGCCTCTTCGAGATGGGCTGGAACATCCCGCAGGTCGCGGCGGTGTCCGGCCACAAGAGCTGGATATCGCTGAGGCGATACACCCACATCCGGCAGACGGGCGACAAATGGGCAGGGGATTGGTGGCGCTGAATCAAACAAACCCTAAGGCCCCGTTACTCGACTGAATTCGCCTCGTCCTTTGAGGCGGCTGCCAAATTAGGACGTAGGCAACGCAAAGCATCCTAGAGATCCGAAGGCGTATAGGCCAAAATCTTATGCTTGGAGCCGGACTTGGGTTCCTGAAAGTAAACGATTCCCAAGTCAGCAATGCGCCAATAGCGGACAATGCGGACAGTCTTTCGCGAGTTGAGGAATCCCTTGCCAACTCTTTCCAACGCTCACCCTTCGTGACTCGACGGCATTCTCTGCAGGATTCCCTGCAACGCGGCCAGGTCCACCGGCTTGACGAGATGGTAATCGATGCCCGCCTCGGCGGAGCGGGCGCGGTCTTGCTGTTGGCCAAACCCTGTCGCGGCGATCAGAACAGCCTTTGAGGTCGCCGCCAGGCCGCGCAGTGTTCGCGCCAAGTCATAGCCGCTCATATCCGGCAGGCCGATGTCCAGCACGACGACTTCCGGCGCTTCCCTGGCGGCGGTCTCCAGGGCGCTTTTTCCGTCGAGCGCTTTGAACACTGTGTGGCCCTCCATCTCCAGCAGCAATTTCAGACTGTAAAGTGCATCGCGGTTGTCATCGACCAGGAGGATGCGTCGCGGCGCGATCGGGCCAGACTCGGAAACGCCGTTGTCAGAGACGGCACCGGGTGCATCGGCCGACGCCGCCAGCGGCAGCCGCACGACAAATTCCGCGCCCTTGCCAAGGCCTTCGCTATGGGCCTCTACGGCGCCGCCGTGGAGCTCGACGAGGCGCCTCACCAGCGTCAGACCCAGCCCCAGGCCGCTCACCGGATTTCCGCCGGACGGGTCAACACGCGCAAAGACGTCGAACACGCTTATCAGCGCCTCTGGCGCGAGGCCGACCCCATTATCCGCAACCGAAAGAACTGCGGTGTGGTCCTCCTGTCGCAGGGTGATTCGAATACGCCCATGTTCGGGGGTGTATTTGGCGGCGTTGTCCAGAAGGTTTGAAACGACTTGGACGAGACGCACCTCGTCACCCTCGACTTCGACCGCTCGGGGGCTGAGCAGGAGGGTGAGCTCGTGGCCGCGCGCCTTGATTGCGGAGTCCCGGTTGGTCACAGCTGCGTTGATGATGTCGCGAAGATCGACCCGTCGGGTCTTCAGTTCCAAGCGCCCCGAATTGATCCGGGCGACGTCCAGCAATTCGTCGACGAGCCGGCCCAGGTGCATTATCTGCCGTTCGGAAATGTCCCGGATCCGTCGCAACTCGGGGTCGGGAGGAAGCCGTCTTTCGAAAATCGCCATCGCGTTGACCAGAGGCGCGAGCGGATTACGGAGCTCGTGGCCGAGCATCGCAAGAAACTCGTCCTTGCGCCGGCTCGATTCCCGCAATGCCGCCTCCGCCTCCTGCTGGGCGATCTCCGTCACCTTTCGCTCGGTGACATCGGCGTTCATTCCCACCCACCCGCGCAGCTTTCCGGCGTCGTCTCTCAACGGCACCGCCCGCGCATGAGTCCAGCGCCAGCCGCCCCTCGCATGTCGGACGCGAAACTCCGCTTCGAAGGGCGCCTGCGTCGAGATGCTGTTGCGCCAGCTCTTGATTGTGGCTTCGCGGTCATCCGGATGCACAACGTCGGCCCAGCCACAGCCTCGAAATTGCTCGAACGATTGGCCGGTGAAGGCGCGCCAGCTGGGGGAATCCTCAATGACGTTGCCGTCGGCGTCGGTTGTCCAGACCATCTGTGCCGAGGCGGCGACCAGAGCGCGGAAATTCTCCTCGCTGTTGCGGGTCGCGATCTCTGCGTTCTTCAGCTTGGTGATCTCCACGAAGGTAATCACCACGCCCTGGATCTGATCGGCGGACGAACGGTAGGGATTTATCCGCGTGAGGTACCAGTCGCCCGCTTCGCTCTGGATTTCGTGTTCGATGGGCGTCAGCCTTTCGAGCACGCGCAGGGCGTCCTGTTCGAGCCGATCGTAGCCGAGGCGATGTCGCAATTCCGTGAAGGGACGGCCACGGTCGCTGGCGCGAATGTTGAAAAGCTCGCGGGTGCGTGGCGTTACGCGAAGAATTCTCAGCTCGCGGTCGAGGAACAGCGTCGCGATTTCGGTCGCGGACATCAGGTTCTGCAGATCGCCGGTGAGCTGGCTCAGCTCCTCCACCTTGTGCCGGTTCTCCTGATTGACGGTCTGCAGCTCCTCATTCATGGACTGCAATTCTTCCTTGCCGGTCTCCAGCTCCTCCAGCGTCGAGCGCAGCTCCTCATTGACGGACTGCAACTCCTCATTGGCCGCCCGCATTTCCTCCTGGGACGTTTCATATTGCTCGACGACCGCGCGCAGGCGCTCCCTGGTCGCCTCCAGTTCGGCATGCGCCTCGGCGGCTTCCGGACCGACGGGCGGACGGACATGGCGCTGCATCGGACGCTTCATATTCATCGAAAATCACGAGCTGGAGATTGCTCAGTTCGGGATCCTTCGAGGGCCGAACATGGAAGACAACCTGCTTCGGTTTCCCGTCCAGCTCGATGAGGATCGGGCGCGAGCGATTGCTTTCGCCATGCTCGACCGCCGCATGCAGCGCCGCTCGCAGCTCGATGCGCAGCTCTTCACGCGCCAGACGAAAGACGCTGGCGGAGAGTTCCCCGCCGGGAACCTGCAAATAGCGTCCCGCGTGCTCCGAGGCGTGAACAATCCTAAAATCCTGATCGACGAGCAGGCTCGGCGGCGCGTAACGCTCCACCATCTTCTGATGGAGGGCGCCGTAGCTGCCCGTGGGCTGGGCGCGCAGTCCGGTCATCTCTAACGGGACGGCGCGGCGGAATGTTTGGGGAAACACTGGCAAGCGGGGGTCCGGCGCGGGCACGTTGCGACGGCGATACAAACAGACCTGCTTGTTTTCGACCTGGAACAAGGCCGCCCGGTCGATCGACTCCGACGGCCCAAGCAAAAGCAGTCCGCCGGGATTCAGCGCGTAATGGAAAAGTTCGATCACGTCACTTTGGAGCTCGCGCTGAAGATAAATCAGGAGATTGCGGCAGATGATCATATCGATGCGAGAGAAGGGCGGATCACGCAGAAGGTTATGACTCGCGAACACCACGCGCTCGCGTACGTCCTGGCGGATGCGATAGCTATTGTCGTCCTTGACGAAAAATCGCCTTAGGCGCTCTGCCGACACCGCTTCTTCGATCGTATCCGGGAAAAGGCCCTCTCGCGCTCGACGCAGGGAAGGCTCATGCAGGTCGCTGGCGAAGATCTCGATGTGCGGCGCCTCCGCCTGGCTTCCGGCCTGCTCCAGCAACAGCATGGCGACGCTATAGGCCTCCTCACCGGTCGCGCAGCCGACCGACCAGACGCGGATCCTGTCGGATGCGGTCTTGGCCTTGAACAGCTCGGGAATGACTGCCTTCTGCAGATAATCGAAGACATCGGCGTCGCGGAAAAACTGGGTGACGGTGATGAGAAACTCGTCGGCGAGCGCATTGGCTTCCTTGGGTTCGCTGCGCAGGAACTCCAGATAATCGGCAAGGAACTCCTTCTGATGCAATTGCATGCGCCGGCGGATACGCCGCAGCACCGTCGAGGGCTTGTATTTGGAAAAATCCATAGTAGTGCGCGACCGAACCTGCGCTAAAATGTTTTGCAAGATCTCTTGGTCGGCGGCGGGTGACTGTTCGAGAGCCTCGCCGATCTCCACGCGGGGTTGTGTGGTGGCGAAGCGCAGTATGTGCCAGGGCATGTCACGGATCGGCAGCACAAAGTCGACTTGACCGGTTGCGATCGCGTTCTGGGGCATGGCGTCGAACTGGGCTTCCTTCGGGTCCTGCGCGATCGTGAGCCCACCCTGCTCCTTGATCTTCCTCAGGCCGAAGCTGCCGTCCGCGCCAGTGCCCGACAGAATGATCCCAACGCTGCGGTGGCCGTGCGTGTTGGCCAAGGTCTCGAAGAAATGGTCGATCGGCGCACGTCCCTCGTGGTTCTCCTCAATTTTGGAGAGGCGCAGGTGGCTGTCTATGGTCGAGAGATTGCAGCCCGGCGGAATCACATAGATATGGTTCGGCTCGATCTCCTGATCTTCGGTTACCTGAGAGACCGGCATCGAGGAAAAAGGCTGTAGCACCTCGGCCATGGCGCTCGGCTGGCCGGCGCGCAGGTGAACGATGATGACAAAAGCGAAGCCGTTGTCATTTGGCAGAGCCAACAGCAGGTTCTTCAGCGCTTCGAGCCCGCCCGCGGAGGCGCCAATGCCCACAAGCATCGAAAGCGAAGACTCAGGTTCGGGCATCATGCCCCCTATAAATGGCCAAGATCATCCATAACATACGTAGCGGCGTACTTGGCGCGGGCGAACAAAGTCAAAAGCGTGTCAATCTGATTCTCTCGCTCACGCTAAAAGGGTGAACGGGCAAACGACCGCTTGGGGTCAAAAGCCGCCGAGCTGGTTGCGATCCTGCTGGAGAACGAGATGTCCGATGCGGAGGGATTACGTACCTTTTGGCGTTGGTCCAGAATGTTCGATAATCCAAAGTTATCGGACACACTCCCACCCCGTCTGGTGCGGCGCTTAAAGCATAAAGAGCGGCCATAAAGCGCCGTCTCGCTTGAGAGAAAGAGCGGCGCAATCGGCGACGACTCGCAATACCTGGACGAATTCGAACTCGGGACCTCCGGCGTGACAGGCGCGGAATGTCTCTCGAAATCGAGGGTCTGAGAGTCGAGCCGGTTAATATGCAAGCCCAAGAAGCGACCTAGGTATCGATACTAGTAGCTTACCCCGCCCGACCTCGCTTGCTCAAGAAAAAGCGCCGCTTGCGGCGCTTTTCGTATTGCGAGAATAGGTTTTTCATTGCTTGTATAAAATAAATGGGGTTCCAGCAACATTAAGATCATTCGAGAAATTCGTCATAGTGAGCATATTTCCGGATTGAGCTACGGAATAGGCGAATGTATTCGAGCCTGGCGATGCCGAATATGTTCCGCCTATACTAGCAGTATTATACGTGCCCGATAACGTGAGTATGCCTGTGCAAGTTGTTTTATTAAAAACATTCGAGCTTACCTGGCTCGTGCTAGTCCCTGCCGCGCCATACGCTGTAACAATCGTTTGCGCAGCTATCGTTCCGTTCGATACATATTGTTGAAATCCTGAACTTAGCGGTGAGGCGGCGGTTGGATTAGACGCTCCCTTGGTGATAACATTGAAAGAACCAGCAGGTATTGAAGTGCTCGTCGCCGTAGCGAACGTCAATTTCCAGGTTGTCGCAGCTGTTACAAGCGTCGAGCTTGTACCTCCGGTGGGTGTTCCAACGAATTCACCACCTCCTCCTCCCACATACGTCGCTGCGGATGGGACAGTACATGCAGCATGGGCGGCGAGAGGAAAAATGCAAAGCGCGCAAGATAGAAAGATCTTCGAGAACCTCATGTGATTTTCCCCCAGCGTCCAGATAAATTACGACCCATGATTCAGCATTTCTTCCAGCGTTCATGGGGTGAACACTCGGAACGATAAACTGGGCTCCAATCGACGTCGTCTCCCAAATGGGGGATGCGCCTGGGGCGAGGGCAGTTAAATTTACTCTCGTAATGACAAAGGCTTTTCAGACGGGAGGGGCCTAACAAGCCTCTCCCTTTTTTCTTGACACATTATGCTGTCTCATAGCTTGGGTTTCATTGGTATCTTCGTTTGAGCTGCCAGCAGCGCGGCGAGCTGTGACTGCCGCTCTGCGCCCGTTTTGGCGAAGATGGATTTGACTTGGCTGCGAACCGTCCCGACGGCGACACTATGCTGCTCAGCGATTTCGTCTAGGGTCAGCCCTTCAGCGACGCGGCCGGCTACCCTCGCCTCGGCTGCGGTCAAATCAAACAAACCTTGGATAATCGCCCTGGGGGGAGCACTGGCAGTGGCGAGCGGTGTGATCGCCAACACCGCAAACCCGCCATCGAACAGATCGCGCGCTTGGCCCGTTGCTGGAACTAGGTGTACAACGACCGGCGTCTCTGCTGCGCCTTTGGCCGGAAATGAGCAGGTCGGGTTTGCAGCGGGATCGCGCATGTCTACCAAGGCGCGCATGAGGAGGGTGTTGGCCCCCGAGTCCACAAGCGCCAACCGGTCCTTGGGTAGCCAAGTCAGGTACGAAGTCATCTCTTCGATGAGGGAGTTGGTCGCAAGGACCTTCCCGTCGGCCGCTACAATGGCCGCAGGCAACCCTATCAATGCCAGAGCCTCGGCGGCTGCTCGCAGCCGCTGTAGGCGCCACCGCGCGGCAAGGAGACCAGCGCGCGCGAGATGGGGACGAAAAGCATCGAGGCGAGCGATGTCCTTACGTTCGAAGGGCTCCTTTCCGATGCGACGGTTGAATTGTACCACGACTAGATCACCAGTAGGCACAGGGATCGCCGTCGCGGCACAATGATGGAGGCCAAGTGGCTCACACCACTCCGTCATGATTGTATCCCTGAGCCACTCCTGTTCAGTAAAGGCTTCCTGCTCGGCGACAAACCCCGCGCGATCAGCGGCAACGAGCCGGGCAGTTGCTTGGCTTCGCAAAGTGCCACTAGTCATCCACACGTCAGTCTCTTGCCCCGTCATTGCAGGAGAAGCGCGCCAGCCCGTCCAGGCATCCGCCCGACGCGTGAGGATGACACCACCGGCGGAATCCGCCGCACCAGCTAATTCGTGGATGACTTGCGACCATAAGTCGGCGTCAACAGCGGCTTCGTAGATCCGATCAACGACGGATTCGTGGTCCCGCATGGAGTGAAACCCTCACAGGGCAATGCGGCTAAGCTTTGGTCATTGTGAACTCGACCGCTGCAGCCGGGCGTCTAAATTCAGAGGTAACACGATCAAAAATATATTAAATAAGCGAAACCGCAACCGGGTATAAAGTCATGCTCAGCGCAATGCAGCCGGAACACATGAGGCGTTTCAGCGCGCAGCTAAGGGCGCAGCTCTTCAAATCTAGCCGTGACCTCCAGTTGCTCATCGCTGAGATTGAAGCTGAAAATATCGAGCTTCGACGCCGCCTCGGGGAGACAAACGACAACTCGGCCCAGTCCTCGCTAGTTAGCAAGCTCTCGCCGGCGGGCCGCGCTGAGTTCAATGGGTGTCGGCGCGCACTTAAGGGTGAGTCTGACGAACAGAAGCTGGTTGCTGCGCTCGAGATGTTTTTTCGATCAAGCGCCCGCAACCTCGCGAGATGATATTTAGAGCATACCCCAAGCCGGAGTCGCGCATTCAGCCGTATTTTCTGAAATTTTAAAAAATGTAGCTTGCAGCCGGCGATTCTCATGAGCCGCTCCACCGCCGTGTTTCAGGCAGGATGATTTTCGCCGAGCGAGTCAAACGATTTGCCAAAGCGTTGATGTAGAGCGCTCAATGAGCGACACGATCGGCGCTTTGGGGAGTTTGTCGCCGATTGGCCAGTCATGGCTGCCCAAAAGCATGAATAGAACGAATATACCTTTTTCTATATTGACACCGGAATCCTGAACTGAAGGAGTCCCGGACGACATCCATTCAGTCATTTTACGGGTTTCTCCTTACTGCTTATTTCCAAGTATTGCTGCGCGTCGTCTCCAGATAAACATGATCAGGTAGGGGACCGGACACCGGGCTTCTATCGGACAGAAATGGAGAACGACTATGAAAATGCTTCTCATTTCCTCTGCTTTCGCCCTGAGCGCCAGCGCTGCCTTCGCGCATCAGCCGCCGCCCCCGCCGCCGCCGACCACGCCCACCCAATCCATCACCGCGACCATCTCGAACACCAACGCCGCCGTCGCGAACCAGGCGCAGACGGCGACCGCCACCGGCATCGGTTCCATGGGAACCGGCTCGGGAATCGGCGTTGGCGTCGTCGTTCAGGACGCCCACCAGGCGAACTTGGCGGCGCAGTATGTCACGAACCAGATCGCCGGTGGCAACAACTTTAACTACTAAGCGGCGTAGGCGTCCTGAGAAGCAATGTCGTGACGGCATTTCTTGCCGCCACGGCCAACGGGCAGGGAAATGCTCGCGGGCCTTGGCTGCGAGGCAATACGCCTCGCAGCCAAGGCAAAATGCTTTTCATCCACTCGAGCCGCAAGGGCCTGATCGGAGGCCACGCTATTGAACGGCGCCACAGAGGATTTTCACCTTCACGCCGCCCCGCTCCACAGAGATGCACGGCGGCTTCGTTACGCCTCTTGATCCCCGCAAGATGCTTTTTGGCTGAAGGGCGAGAGACGAGCAAGATCCGGCCAGGCGATATTTTCCAACAGTCCTCATTACCCTGGCGGGAATCGAATCGGCAGGTTGTCACGTTTTCGTCGAACCGCACGGATTGCCGCAGCACATCCATCGAATACCAAACGGCCGCGCCGGACTGAGGGTCCGACACGGCCATCTTGATTAAGTGTCTTCGAGACGAAAGGTGACTGTCGCTCAGGGAGCGAAGTGCTGAGAAAGAATATTCCCTATGAACTGCTGGGCGTTGGCGGTCTGGCCACCGTACTGTCCAACGACGCCCACTCCCGTGCCGCCCATGAGGCCGATGCCGAGCGCGACGCCTGTCTGCACTTGGATTGGGAGCGCCACATTAATCGAGGTCGGAACATTGATCTGGGGCGAGCCAATGCTGGTCGAGCCAGCATAGGCTGTGCCTACTGTCGCAGTGAAAACTGCAAGGGAGACGAGAAATTTCTTCATGGTCCGATCCTCCGACTTCTCGGCCGAAGTCCGTCGGGGCGGCCTTCGACAAGTGGTATTATTTTGACGGTCGAAGCAAAAGGATACCTGTAAAAAAGGACTAACACCAAAGTATACGGGGTGCGCGGATCATGGGGCCCCTGAGATGAAAGGCAAGTCCGTTCCAATCTGCATGATGTTCGCGATGGTATGATACCGTGCTGCGAGAAGCGTCAGATCCTGGCAGACCGCTAGCGCTCATTGCCTTTGGATGCCTGCTTTGAATAAACCAGCGTTACGGCTTAGCTCAAAAGGCGAGGTCGCGGCGCCTGACTTTGACGAAGCAAGCTCAAATCTCCCAAAGGCCTTTCCAAGCTCAGAGCGTCGATTGTTTCTGGCCTGGAAATATTATTTCTGGTTTGTCGCAATCGGTATTTGACTGTGACATATAAGTCTCGCGGTCGCTTTATTGGTCTTTGGTAGCTCGCGCTAACTGGCAAATTCGAAGATACGATTGCACACTGGCCCTCGAACGCTTGAGCTGATTTCCACACTTAAGCGAGCAATGGCCATGAGCATGGCTTTGCAGATTTCTTAATCGGGCTGTTCTTTGCGCACTCGTCTGCTCGCATCGCTGATCGTCTGTGTAGCTCTGCTGGCACAGTTCGTTGCGTCCCTCTGGGGTGCGGCGGAAGCGCGTGAGGGCCCGCTCGGATGCCACAAGACCTACGCTTGGTCCGCGACCGTCGATGCCAAACAATCAGCCGACACGAGCCAACAGACGCCGGCGCAGACGCCGTCGGGGCATGACCATGCCACCTGCTCGCTTTGCCAGCTTGGCTTCAGCGTCGTTCAAAGCGAGGCGCCGGATATCGAAACGCGGGTCCTGGCGCATGAGTCTGTCAAGCTCGACGAACCTCAGGCCCCCGCACCGATTTCCGTTTTGAATTACAGCGCGCCCGCACGCGGGTCTCCTTCCCAGGCCTGATCCCAATAGAAGCCAGGGCGCCTTTGGCGCTGGATCGGTCGGGCAATTGCTCGGCACCGGGAAGGAATTGAACATGACTCGTTTATCGCTTTTACGCGGCGTGTGCGCCTGTGCCTTGATTTTCACCCTCATTAGCCCCGCTTTGGCTATGCACACGCTCCCGACAATCAACGTCGGCGCCGTCACCCGGCGCACCACCGCCCGGCAGTTACCCCGCTCCAACGCGCCGGTCCGAGCGCCGGTCGTCGCTTCGACGCCAGGGCCATCGACGACGGCCGCGGCCGGTTCCGAAGGAAGCGACGGCTTCGACTCGTCCGCGCAGCAAGACACGGCGCTGGGCCCGCGCATAAAATATCCGGCCCCGCCGAAGGATATGCCATCGTCGAGCGAGCGCTTCTTCACGGGCGGTCAGGTCAACACCATTCCCGCGTTTCGGCCCGGGGAGGCGCTTGAGGTTGTGCCAGGCCTCGCGGTGACCCAACACAGCGGGGAAGGGAAGGCTAATCAGTATTTTTTGCGCGGCTTCAACCTTGACCATGGCACCGATCTCGCTCTCTATCTTGACGGAATGCCGCTCAACATGCGCACGCATGTCCATGGGCAGGGATACGCCGACGCCAATTTCGTCATTCCCGAAATGCTCGCCTATGTGGACGCGCGCAAAGGCCCCTACAATGTGGAGGACGGCGACTTCTCCAACGCCGGCACCATCCGCATGCAATATCTGCGGAAAGTGCCGCAGGGCGTGTTCTCGACGACCGGAGGCGCTTTCAATTTCGGTCGCGTCTTCGGGATGAAGTCTTGGGAGTTTGCGGGCGGCGACATTTTCGGCGGCGGCGAGATGTCGACCTACGACGGTCCCTGGTACATTCCCAATAAAGCCCGCAAGATAAATGCTGTCCTTCGCTGGTCGCGGGGCGAAGAAAATGACGGTATGTCGATTACCGGCATGGCCTTTGCCAACCGGTGGAATGCGACCGATCAGATTCCGCTGCGGATACTCGACCAGGGCTTCTCACGATGGGGAAGCATGGACCCTAACGCTGGCGGCGACACCACCCGCTTTAGCCTGTCCGGCCGCTGGGCGCAGGAGACGGCGACATATTGGTCGAAGGTCGAAGCCTTCGCCATGCATTCGACGCTCGATCTCTACCAGAATTACACTTTTTTCCTCGACCATCCTGTCATTGGCGATGAGTTCCGTCAGTTCGACCGCCGCACAATGTTTGGCGGCAATGCCTATCACGCGTTCAAGTTCAATCTCTTCGAAGACAAGGAGAGCGAGCTGAGGGTTGGCGCCCAGTCGCGGTACGATTCGATCCGCCTTGGTGTGCAAGATAGCGTCAGGCGCATGCCGTACGACACAAAGCGCAACGACCAGGTCGGCGAGGGGAGTATCGCGCTTCTCACAGACATCAAGACAAAATGGAGTTCCTGGTTGAGGACTGTAGTTGGCGCCCGTTGGGATTATTACTGGGGCTCCAATCAGGGCTTGCAGGCCTATTGGGACTCGCCGCTCATTCCGGGCGTCGACTCGCCCGCCTTTGATCCGGCAAACCCCTATCGCCTGTGGACAGGCCCAGTGAACAGCGGAGCCTCCAACGCGCAACTCCTGAGTCCAAAGGCTTCGGTCATTATCAATCCGTGGGACAATAAGACGGATTTCTACTTGAATTTCGGTCGCGGGTTCCATTCGAACGACTTCCGAGCGACGACGCAACGCATCGCGACCTCCGAGCTCGACGACAATGGCAATTATCTCGCCGTCAAGCCACAGGGCCTGCTCTCACCCTCGACGGGCGCGGAAGTTGGCGTGAAGACCAAGGCGATCGACAAACTCGAGAGCGCTGCCACGCTATTCTTCATAAACACCGCCAAGGAGAACGTCTTCGAGGGCGACACCGGCGACACGACGATCGCCCGCGGCGCAAATCGAATCGGCGTTGAGTTCACGAATCACTATCGCCCCGTCTCGTGGCTCGCCTTCGAGGGCGATGTGACCGCGACTCATGCGCGGTTCACCGGCTTTGACAAAGATCAGGCGCAACTCTTCCTTGCGCTATTGCAACCTGGCGCCTTCGAGTGGGGAGCTTGGCAGAGCAACATGCCGGGCAATTATCTCATCAACACATCGCCGATCGTGGCGACCGGCGTCGTGGAACTCGGCGAAGCGACCGGCTGGTTTGGGAATTTCAAATACCGCTACATCTCGCCGCGCGTGCTGACACAGGATGGCTTCCTCAAGGGTCCAGCCATCGGCACGGTAAACGGCCGTGTCGGCTATCGCTGGAAGGAGGGCGGGTGGAAGCTGCAGCTCGACGTCTTCAACATGTTCAACTCTCGCTCGCAGCAAATCACCTATGGCTACGGCTCGTTTATTCCGACAGATGCGCTGTTCCAGGCGTGCATTGGTGCGCTCAATGCGCCGACGACCGATACGATTTGCGGCCTCGGCCAGATGGGCGTGCATGGGCACCCTATTGAACGGACATCCTGGCGTTTGACCTTCGGCGGGCCGTTAGACTTCGATCCGACAAGCAAATTGCCGGACCTGACGGAGCCATTCCAGCTTGTGAAGTTCTGGGAGTGATGCGAGAGGAGACCCCTACGTAGAACCAATCAACGCCGGCACAATAAGCAACAGAAAGCGGAGTCGAGAGGCGACTGTCAGCCCTGCAAGTGCCGGTTTTTGCTCAGAAGCCGCCAAGGTCAGAGATTCACTCATTCGATAGGCCGGATCAATGGACCTTTTCCCCCTGATCCAGAGCGTCCGATAACCCAAATTTGTCGGACACACCCCCACGCCGTCGGGCGGGGCGGCTCAGAGCGTGAATGGGCCCGCGAAGCGCCGTCTTGCTCGCGAGAATAAAAGCGCAGTCGGCGACGCGTCACCTTAGCCTTGGCGAAATTAGACGCCCAGATCCCCGGCGTGACAGGCCGTAAATTCATATTTAAAATCAATCGTTAATGATTGGAAGAAGCTGACAACAGTAGAAGAAATTCCAGACATTTGCTTTTGAATTCGGAGCGCGACCGCGTCTGTATAGCGGAGAGATTACACTACAGTTCCAGCTAGCGCTGCTACCCGAGGGGGATCCCTCTCATCACGCAATAAAGAACGGCTAGGTTGTCGTGCGGGAAACAGGTTGACGATCGCGTAGGGAGACGGTCCGCCGCCGCGTTGTAAGCAGCGGCGGCCTTGGCTTTTCAGTTCACCGATTGATTCTAGCCAATCCCCTCGATAATCCGCCCGGTTCCGTCACAGCGTTCGCAGGGCTCTTCCGTCGGTTGGCCGGTCTTCTTGTTCGGCTGTTTCCCGGAGCCGTGGCAATCCGGGCAAATGTCCTCGCCGGTGCCGGGGGTTCCGGCCTCCGGGTCGTCGTCAGGCGTGTGATGGCGAAATGGATTTTTTGACATGCGATTGCCCCGTCCGAGCTGTTCGTTAAGCCGCTTTGTGTTCATACCACCCGCGCGAGCGGCGGACGATATGGACGACGGAGAGCATGACCGGCACCTCGACGAGCACGCCGACGACCGTCGCTAGCGCCGCGCCTGACTGGAAGCCGAAGAGGGCGATTGCCGTCGCGACGGCCAGCTCGAAGAAGTTGCTGGCGCCGATCAGCGCCGAAGGACCGGCGACGCACCATTCGACGCCGAGGGCGCGGTTGAGAAGATAGGCGAGGCTCGAATTGAAATAGACCTGGATCAGGATCGGAACGGCCAGCAGGGCGATGACGAGCGGCTGGGCGATGATCTGTTCGCCTTGCAGGCCAAAGAGGATAACGAGCGTCAGCAGTAGGGCCGAAAGCGACAGCGGTCCGAGCCTGCCAAGCGTCTTCTTCAATGCGTCCTGCCCACCTTGCGCCAGCAGCGCCCGCCGCCACAGCTGCGCGACGATGACCGGCACGACGATGTAAAGCACGACCGACAGCAGCAGCGTGCTCCAAGGCACGGTGATGGAGGAGAGACCGAGCAGCAACGCGACAATCGGCGCGAAGGCGATTACCATGATGCTGTCATTGAGGGCGACCTGCGACAGCGTGAAATGCGGCTCGCCATCCACCAGGTTTGACCAGACGAAGACCATGGCCGTGCAGGGCGCAGCGGCCAGCAGGATCAGCCCGGCGATATAGCTGTCGATTTGGTCGGCAGGCAGGAACGGCCGGAAGAGGTGCGAAATAAAAATCCAGCCGAGCAACGCCATGGAGAAGGGTTTCACCAGCCAGTTAATCCCAACCGTCACCGCGATCCCCCGCCAATGCTCCTTGACCCGCCCGAGCGCGCCAAGGTCGATCTTGAGCAGCATCGGGATAATCATAAGCCAGATCAGCACGGCGACCGGCAGATTGACCTCGGCGACCGTCGCCCCGCCAATGGCGCGGAAGACAGCAGGAACGGTCTGACCGAGGACAACCCCGGCGACGATGCAGAGCGCCACCCAGAGCGTCAGGTAACGCTCGAAAACACCCATGGCAGGCGCTTGGCTGATTTGAGACGGGCGCGTGAGGGTTGTGGCTTCATTCATGATCGTTGCTCTTCCTGTAAAGCAGGCTTAGGCCGGCTCCCTGACAGCGGCCAGTTTGAGAAGACGTTCGACGCCGACCGGTTCTTCCTGAAGCAGAGGCACGACGGCGTAATGGCTGGCATGGGCCGTCGCGACTCTTTCCACTTCCGCCAACTCGTTTTGGGCGCGCTTGCGCAAGATGGGCGAGCGCGGACGCGCCGCCGCGACGCTGTTATTGATGACCCATGCCCACGGCTCGATCCCGGCACGCCGCAGGTCGGCTTGCAAGCTGGCGGCTTCGAGGACGGGCGTGGTTTCGGCCAAGGTGACGAGAAGGACCTTCGTGCGTTTGGGGTCCTGAAGCTGCATCATAGGCGTCGTGTAATGCGCGCCTTTGGCGTCGAGCATGCGCGCGACCTCGCGGTGATAGGCTCCCGTCGCATCCAACAGCAGCAGCGTGTGGCCGGTTGGCGCGGTATCCATCACCACAAATTTTTCCCCCGCCTCGCGGATGATGCGCGAGAAGGCCTGAAAGACGGCGATTTCCTCGGTGCAGGGCGAGCGCAAATCCTCTTCGAGCAAAGCGCGCCCTTGGGCATCGAGCTTCGCGCCTTTCGTCCGCAGCACTTCCTGCCGATAACGCTCGGTTTCAGCGTGAGGGTCGATACGGCTAACCGTCAAATGCGCCATGGAGCCGTGCAGCGTCTCAGTGAGATGTGCGGCAGGGTCGGAGGTGGTGAGGTGAACCAGCAGCCCGCGCCGCGCCAGCTCGACGGCAACCGCTGCCGCCAGCGTCGTCTTGCCGACCCCGCCCTTGCCCATGAGCATGACCAGCCCATGGCCTTCGGCAGCAATGTCATCCACGAGACCGGCGAGGCTTGGCGCGCGCAGTTCGACCGGCTCCCCGCCCGCCGCGTCTATCCGGGGCGCGGTTTCAACAAGCAGCTGGCGCAAGGCATCGAGGCCGACGAGGTTGAACGGTTTGAGCGGCACATCATCGCGCGGCAGGACACGAAGCGCCTCCGGCATCGCGGCCAAGGCCGCTTGCTCGCGTCCGTGAATTGCCGCGGCGAGCGGATCGAGCGCCGCCTCTTCCTTGGGCAACAGCCCGTTGACGATCAGAAATTGCTGGGTGAGGCCGATTGCCGCCAGCTCGCCATGCGTGCGCGCCGCTTCGCGCAGCGCGGAATTCTGGGCGCGGGCGACGAGGACGAGGCGGGTCCGCTGTCCGTCCGCCAGCTCCTGCACGGCAGCATTGTATTGGGCGCGCTGTTTCTCGAGGCCCGCCAACGGCCCAAGGCATGAGGCGTCCCCCTTCCCCGCTTCGAGGAAGCCCGACCATGCGACGGGCAGTTGCAGCAGGCGGATAGTGTGGCCGGTCGGCGCAGTATCGAAAACAATGTGTTCGTAAGCCGAGGTGATTTCCGTGTTGGTCAGTAGCGCGGTGAATTCGTCGAAGGCGGCGATTTCCGTCGTACAAGCTCCCGAAAGCTGTTCCTCAATGCCTTTGACCACGGCTTCCGGCAGCTTGCCGCGCACGGGGCCGACGATGCGGTCGCGATAGGCTTGTGCCACCGCTTCCGGGTCGATTTCGAGGGCAAACAGCCGGGGAACGTCACTCATCGGGGTGATTTTGTTCCCGATAGAAATCCCGAAAACCTGGCCGACATTCGAGGCCGGATCGGTGCTAACCAGCAGCACGCGGCCACCAGCTTCCGCGAGCTGGATCGCCGTGGCGCAGGCCAGCGAGGTTTTGCCGACGCCGCCTTTGCCGGTGAAGAAAAGGAAACGCGGCGCGCCTTCGAGAAATTTCATGGCGTTACCTCAACAGCATGAGGTCTTGCCGCCGCAGCATGAGCCTTGTTGCGCTTCGGCGGCTTCCTTGACGCCTGCCCAGCGCGCCAGCTCGGCGCGGTTCGGATAACGTCCGGCAAGCGCAATGTCGCCATTGACGAGGATCAGCGGCAGGGCCTCCTGCCCGGATCGCTCGAGAAAACCTTTCACCGTGGCGTTGTCGGCAAAGGCCATGGGTTGTTGCGCAAGGTTGAAGCGCTCGATTTGCGCGCCGTTCTTTTTCGCCCAATCCACATCCGCCGCGAAGGTGACAAGCGCCTGATCCGTATCGACGCCGCAGACGCCCGTGCTGCAACAAAGGGCGGGATCGAAAACGTGAATGGTGGTCATGCGAATCCTTTCAGGATTGGGGTTAAGCGCGCTTGCCGGTGACGACTTCGCCATCTTCCTTGGTGAAGTCGCCAATGTCGGGGTTGGGCAGAATATCGAGCACGGCCTCCGAAGGGCGGCACAGCCGCGCGCCTTTTGGCGTTACGACGATAGGCCGGTTGATGAGGATTGGGTGTTCAAGCATGAAGCCGATCAGCTCGTCTTCCGTCCATTTGGGATCGGCTAGGCCGAGCGCCTCATAAGGCGTTCCCTTCTGTCGCAGCAGCTCGCGCGCGGAAATGCCCATGGCCTTAAGCAGCTCGACGAGCCGCGCGCGCGTCGGCGGGTCTTTCAGATATTCGATGACGACCGGCTCTTCGCCGCTTTGGCGGACCATCGCCAACGTGTTGCGCGAGGTGCCGCAGGCGGGGTTGTGATAGATAGTAACAGACACCCTCACGCCTCCGTTTTGTGGCCGTGGGTCGCGCCTTCCGCCTCGCCGATTTCGCGCAGTCGCGCTTTCAGCTTGAGTTTATCAAGGCGGGCAATCGGCGTCGCCAGCAGCAGCGAAATGCGCGTCTTCAGATAACGGAAGGCAAGGTTGAAAGCGCGTTGCTTTTCGATATCCGTGCCCTCGACCGCCGCAGGGTCTTCAATGCCCCAATGCGCGGTCATCGGTTGGCCCGGCCAGATCGGGCAGACTTCGCCCGCCGCGTTGTCACAGACCGTAAAAACGAAATCCATCACCGGCGCACCGGGAGTTGCAAACTCCTCCCAATTCTTTGAGCGGAAGCCCTCGGTCGGATAGTCATATTCCGCAAGGGTTTTAATGGCGAAAGGATTGATGACGCCTTTCGGCTGGCTCCCGGCCGAGAAGGCGTTGAAGCGCCCGGCCCCATCCTTGCGAAGAATACCCTCCGCCAAAATCGAGCGAGCGGTGTTGCCTGTGCAGAGGAAGAGGACGTTATAGACGCGTTCGGTCATTTGTTGGCTCCCGTTCCAGAACAACAAGCGGCTTCAATGACTGGCGCAGGCGTTGAGCCGCAGCAGGGAGAGGACTCCCCCTTCCCGCCGGTGCGGAATCCGGCCAGCTTTTCATCGTCGCCGTAAATCGTGCTTTCGCCGGTCGTCAGGAACGACTCCCACAACAGCCCTTGCGGGTCGGAAATCCACGCTTTCTCTGACTCGGCGTAGCAACAGGTTGTCGCGCCTTCTTCCAGCACAGGGCGTTCGGCCTCTTGCAGGCGGCCATAGACTTCCTTCAATTCCTCGGGCGTCTCGACCTGAATCCCGAGATGATCGACGCCCGTCTTTCCGCCCCGCGCCGAAATCGCAAAATTCACCCGCGGGTCATCAAGCATCCATTTCGCGTAGTCCGGTTTGGCGACGGTCGGCTCAGCCCCGAAAAGCGCGCTGTAAAAGCGGACGGACCCCGCTAAGTCATCAACGGACACGTGCACGTGCAGGCGTTTCATGGCGTCCCTTTGGCTGGCAGGTTGAAGGAGCGGCGGCCTCGCAAGAGGCGGTTGCGCCTTGGCAGCAATTCTCGGTCATGTAAGCGAGCAGCGCATTCATGACCGGATAAGCCGCCGAATAGATCAGCGACCGGCTTTCGCGCCGAAAGGTTATGAGATCCGCTTGTTTGAGCTGGGTGAGGTGAAAAGACAGCGTTGCGGGCGCAAGCCCCAGCCGCTCGCCAATTTGCCCCGCAGGAAGCCCCTCGGGTCCGGCCTGCATGAGCAGGCGGAAAATATCGAGACGTGTCTCATGACCGAGCGCGACAAGGGCGGCTATGGCTTCTTGTTTTTCCATATTTCAAATATGATGGAAATATAAGGCGTGTCAAGCCCATGCGCGGACAGGGTGGCTTCAAGTGCAGAATGGGTTGCGTGCAAATAGGCGCGAAACTCGAGCGCCGTTTCGTCAGCAGCCTTTGGCGGATGACCGCTATGGGTTAGAAGTCGCCGAGGTCCGAAATCCTGCAAAATACTTGTGCATTCAACGCCGCCGCAGCTTAGGCAGACAAGCTGCTTTTTCGAAAATTCGATGCAGCCGGTGGCGCTCACCCGCGCTCAAAAACAGGTTGGAGCCATACCGGCGCAGCCGGACCCTTAGCGAGTCCAGCGCCTCCGCTTCGTGGCAGTTGATTTCAGGGTGATCCGCTGCTGCAGCGATTCTTTCCTGGAGGAGGGCAATCTCGGCATCGGATAATTCACGGGACATGTGGTGCCTGCTGATTGCCCCGTGCGAGAGTAGACGAACAACGATGGCGATTGCGCGGCCGCTACGCTCCCACTAGGGGCTCGCTGGCGCGCCGGTAGCCTCGGACGACAGGCGGCGCGGAGACAAAGAAAAGCCCCGCCCGGCAAGAATTTCAGTCTGCCAGACAGGGCTAAGTAAAGCGTGCAAGAAATCAGGGATGCGGCAAAAACCTCTGGCCCTCCGGCCAGACCTTCGCCACCACCCAATAAAGGAAGCCGGTTCCGAGGACGCCCACGGCGACCAGGAAGATCTTTTCCCCGCCCGCCCTGGCATGCCCTCGAAGCGACCGGACGAATTTCATGTCCTCGCGCACGGCGTCGCGCTCTTTGGGGTCCTTGCAGTCGACGCCGAATGTCAGCTCGATCTTGCCGGCCATGGCGTCCTGCACCAAGGTCGGGATCGCCTGCCGCAATTGCGTGACCGCGGAGTCCACGATCTCTTGCACATCTTCTTTCGTGAGTGGTTCGCTCATCGCGGGATGGCTCCTGACGGGTGGCGCCTTGCCGCCCATGGTCGATGCGACGAGGCGCGCTTGCGGCGCGCCCCTCATTCCTGCGATCAGGCGGCGGCGGGCTGTTCGACGGCTTCGGCCGGCGGCGGGGCGACAGCCTCCGCGTTGGCGGCGGCGCTGTTCGCGTCATCGATCAGCGCCTGCATTTCGGTCTGGTCGACGTGGACAGCCTGAAGCTCCCCCACCTTGCCGATCAACCGCCTATTGGCTTCAATCAGGCGCGCCTGCGCCGCCTTCAGATCGTCAATCTGCGCCATCACCGTTTCCTCTCTGTGCTCGAGCCTTGAGAGACGACGGAAGACATTCCACCAAGCCATTGTCGCCTCCATTGGGTTTCCGGGGATCCGCCCCGGCGCGGGGTCGCTATTCCGCCGCGCTGAATTCCCGTTGCACGTCGGAATAGAATTGCTGGCAGGCGAGGACCGCCCGGTTGGCCTTGATTGCGGTGAATCGGTTCTTCAGCGCGAAGACCCGGGCGTCCATGCCGATCAGCGGGGCAGGGAGGGGCGCTGGCGCGCATGACGCTGCTAGCGGCGGCAGATGGGGCCTAGCGACCTCCGGCGGCGTCCAGGCGGCGCACCCGGCGAACGAGATCAGCGTCAATCCGGCAGCGATCCACCACAGTGGTCTTCGTCCCGGCGGGGGCAGGAACATGGTCGGTTTCCTTTTTGACGAGTTCGGATTGCAGGCGGTCGATCTCCCCCGCCATGACGGCGTCGGCTTTGGCGCCGGCCGCGAGGCGCGCGCGGTCTGTTACGGCGATGGCGTCGGCGGCCTTGGCCTGCCGGGACGACTCGGCCTGCTGGGCGAGGACCGCCGCCGCGCGCGCCTCGGCTTCCCGCTTGGCGCAAGCGACGCTCGCACGGTGGTGGCCGGAGGAGAATCCGACGACCGCCGCAATTAGGATCATGCCGAGGGTCGACGTCGCCAGCGAGCAAAGGCCGGAAAGGATGGGAAGGAGCGCCGGCATGGGTCAGAACCTCGTGTTCACGCCGTCGCGGGCGTTGCGCACGCGCTCTTCCTCGGCCGCCCTGATCCCCTTCCATATTGACCAGGCGCCATAGGCGGCGAGCAGGGCCAGGACGATGACCCCGACGACCTTCCAGTTGTCCTGAAGCCACGCGACGGCCTGATTGAAGCTGTCGACATGCTCGACTGCTGACTGGATCGGTTGCACGACGCCCTGGACCTGATCGGCAAGCCCGAGGGCGCCGCTCGCCGACGTCGCGGCGACGGCGAGGCCCGCTTTCGCCTGGTCGGTGGCGGCGATGGTCTGGGACCCGGCCGCGCGCAGGTCTTTGGCCGTCAGCTCCTCGCGGGGCTTCGACGCGATCTTCGACCATTTGGCGTATTCGCGCTCCAGCCAGGACGCATACTTCGGGACCTGTCCGGGGCCGTTATAGCCGCGAGCGAATCCGGCCCAGTTGAGGGAGCGCAGATCGTCATCGAGGCGTCTGGCCTTGATGAAAGCCACCATCTGGTCGAGCTGGGCGGCCTCGGACTCGGTCGCCGCATCGAACATTGCGCGAGCGGAATTGAAGCCCGCCATGGTGTGGTTTTCGCCGAGCACCTGGCCCAAGCCGATCGAAATCGCCTGGAAGGCCGCTTCTGCGTCGACGCGCGACGCCTGATCGAGGCGCTCATATTGCGCCTCACTCCCTTTCGGATAGGGGCGCTGGCCCCATTCCTTATAGGCGAGCCCGGCGCGAACGGCGCGATCGAGGCGCGACCCCGGGCCATTCAATTCCCCGGCCGCTCGCATGTGCCGATTGAGCACGCGATAGAAGACGTGCGGCTCGAACAAAATGACGGGCCGGCGCTTGGCGTCAAAGCCTGACCCACGGCTCTCGACCGCGAGGACGGCGCACAGCGCGGCCACTCGGCACCCGATCTTCTCGGCTGCGTCTTCAACTTCGCGCGCGGTCAAGCGCCGCGCGGCTCCGGAGAACTCGACGGACATTTTAAGACTCTGGGTTGCTGGTTAAGAATTTTAGGAGGTGATCAGCGTCGGCTGGATCATCAGGCTGCCAGTGGCGACCGTGTTTTCGTTCGCCTTGAGCTCATAGTAGTGCTGACCCGCCATTACATTTGCGTTGCCGAGCGTATCGACTTTGACGAAGTCGACGTAGACGACCCAAGTCTGAATCGCGTTGACGGTTTCCTGGACGACGCGGCACCCAGACGCAGGAGAAGACTTCGACAGGATTGGCGTCTCACCGGGGGCGATATAGGGATTTTTGCCAAGTGCGAATTTGGCGGCGGGAGTCCCCACGTAGCCGGCCGGCTGACCACTTGGATCGAGCAAAGGGAAGCGCAGGGAGAAGACGTCTCCCTGCGTCACCTCCACAGCGTTCGTCATCAGACCGCCCTCGCGTAGCTGAGGTCAATGAGCGTATTCGCCGCCTTGTCGGGGATATCCACGATCGAGCCGACCGGGAACTTCCAAACAGTTTTGGAAACGCCGGCTTCCTCGTCGTCCGTGTGCGCGGTCTCATACGCCCAGGCCCGGGCGATGCCGTTTACCGCCGGTTTGAAATCCGCCCCGATTGGAAAGATGACCGGCTGCTCGACGGTCATAAGGAGTTCGATTTTCATTGAAACTTCCTCTCTCTGTGGTTGGCTTGCGCTGCGGCGAGAATTACGCCGCAGTCAGAGTGACGGTCACATTGAGCGTGTCGCCGCTGATAACGGAGCGGGAAGCGCCGAACGCCGCTTCGCCATAAAGGACGCCAGTCGTGCCGCCCTTGGTGTTATCGCTGACGAGATAAGCGCCAAGGATCGTGGCGGTCGCGTTGATGTTGAAGACAGCGACCGAGGCGCTGTTGTCGACGGAGCCGGCGGATGGCGTGCCGCCGGTCCACGCGGGGCGACTGGCGTTGCTGTAATCCGTCGAGTCCGTCCAGCCGGCGTGGGACGCCATCGTGTCGGCGGTCGCCAGCGTGCCTGTTCCTTTGTAGAGGCCGACATACCAGGCCGCCGTGTAAGCTGATCCCTTGAAATATTTCGCCAGCAGATCGGTTGCGCCAGCGGTCGTGACGAGGTTCTCGCAGCTCTCGACCCACTTGAGATTGCCGTCCTTGTCGAAGCATTCGACTTTGTAGAAAGTCCGCATGCGCGCGCCAATGACGTTATCATTGGCGCCAGTCCAATTCGAGAAGGCGCGGGCAATCGATTTGAGAGCGTGTCGCATTAGATGATCTCCTTAACTTCCGCAGATCGGTCGAAGATGATTTCGACCGTCCCGCTGAGTATTTGCGATTGATTGTCCGTCGCGGACATGCTGTGCGTCGGGATGTTGATCGCGTTTTGCCCGAGCAGGGAAAGAACAACCGCCGTCAGATCAAAGACGACAGGCCTCGCGGTGTTTCCACCACACGATTGGGCGAGAGCGGCGGCGATCTCCGCCGCGGCCGCAAGCGATAGCCCGCTCGATATGTTGGCCGAAAATGACGCCGTGAATGTCGTGGAAGGCGAGGAAGCATATCTGCCGGAGGGGGCCACATTTCCGGTCTGGGCAAGCTGAATTGTGCCGGAGGCGACGATTCTCCCCGCGTCATTGAAAGCCACTGAGACGCCGACCGCCGCCCCAACTGCGATCTTGTTGACAACCGCGTCCGTTAACCCGCCGATCTCCCCAATCGCCGCCGATGCGGGCAACAGCATGACTGCGTTCCCCGTCACCCCGCCGGTCTCCGCGAGCGCTGATGCGCCGCGCGTGCTCACCGCGGCTGATGGCGCTTGCCCACCTATCTCGACGATTGCCGATGCGCCCTGCGTTGTCATCGCGCTCGAGGGCGCGGCTTGCCCCGTTTCTGCGATGTTCGCGATGGCGAGCGTTGTATTCAGGGACACCGGCGAAACCGCGCCGGTCTCATTGATCTGCGCGCCAGCGACTGCCGTCGCAATGCTGCTGTCCGCGAGGGAGCCGCTTTCGGAGATCGTCGTCGACCCCACGAGCTTTAATTGATAGGCGACGGCGGCGCCGCCCATTGCGCCGATCGTCGCTGATCCGGAATATGCTGGGGAACCGGTGAACGTTGCGCCACCTGCTTCGCCTATAGACGCAGCCGTAGCGAACACAAATCCGCCAAACACCGATACGCCGCCGGCCTCGGCGAGCGCGGCGCTTGCGAGCATGCGCGCAAGCAGGGAGGGGGATAGCGCACCAATCTCAGCTATCGCAACCGCAGCGACGCTCGCTGATTGGCCGCCCGGCGTCATCCCTCCCGTCGCGGCGATGGTCGATTGGCTGGCGCTGTTGTACTGACTGGAGTCGGTCAATCCCCCTGTCGCAGAGATCGTTGTCGCGCCGACGCTGTTCGACTGGCTGCCGTCGCTGACCCCGGAAGTTTCCGTGATCGTGATGGGGCCGACCTGGTCGGCTCGGGAAGTCGCGAAAAAATTACCGATGACAGACGGGTTAATGACCCCGACAGCAGCGAGCAGTTGCATTGCGGCATGGCCCAGCGTCGCGGCGACGGTCGCAGAAGCAGGGACGGCCAGCGCGGCGGCGGGCGAGTGGCCGCCGGTCGTCGCCAGTGAGGTCGCCGGGGACATCCCCTGCGTCTCGACCGCGGGCGCGCCTCCCGTGGTCGCAAGATAGATTGAGTCGTTGTAGACAACTCCGGTTGGCGTATAGGTGTAGACGATCAGGCCCGCCATACCGGCGCCGCCGGCCTTGGAGGTGCTTCCGCCGCCTCCTCCGCCGGCGCCGTAGTTCCCGCCTGCTCCGCCGACGTTGTTCCCGGAATTGCCGCCGCCCCCGCCGCCGGGGCCGTGCGTCGCATCCCACAGCGTTCCGGCGCCGCCGGCTGTAGAAGTCGCCCCGCCGGTTCCGGCCGTGCCGCCACCTGCTGCGCCGCCGTTGCCAGCGCCGCCGTTGCCCGCGACCGTGAACGATGCGTTGACGCCATTCGAGCGCCCGCTCGGCCCGGCAGCGCCGCCCCCGCCGCCGCTGGCCGACACCGCGCCTGATCCCCCGTTGCCTCCGGAGACCGCGCCGGTCGTCGGGACGCAGTTGGAGGCCAGACCTCCCGTCGCCGTCAACGATCCGGAGCCGGCGGCGGTCAGAACGACCGTGGACGTGTTGTCCTTGAGCCAGGTGTTGCAGGCGCGCGCCGTGCCGGAACCCGCCGTGCCGCTGTTGGCGGCGCCGATCTGGAAATCGGTTCCAGAGTTGAGCGTCGCGCCCGGGGAGAGAGCGACGTTGACCGCCTTCGCGTAAGCGCCCGCGCCGCCGCCCGCGCCGCCAGACGACGGACTGCCGGTAAGGCCGTTCGATCCTCCGCCGAGCCCCTCGACCGTGTTGGCCGAGTTGTTCCAGTCGCTCGGGACTGTCCAGGGGCTCGCGGTCGTAATGAAGCCGACCGTCGCAAGCTGCTGCTTAGAGACAGAGCCGTCTGCCGATCGCGTCAGCCCATAGGCTTCGCGGGTCAAGACCCCATCCGCCGCGCGCCAGTGATACGCAATGGCGACGGCGCAGGCGCCCACAGAGAACCAGCGCGTGACTTCGCGCCAGCGCGCCTGTCGCCGCTGCAGGAAGGACCGCTTCATTTTGATCTTCGAAGACCCGCGCGGGAGGGAATTAACTTGTCGCGCCTTTGATGACCGCGAAATTGACGGTCGGCTGATCTGCGGTCCCGTAGTTGTAGCACCACAGCGTGATGTAGGCGCCGCCCGCCACGCAATAGGCGTTGGCCCAATACTGGACCGCCGCGCCATTGCCGGGCGTGACGTTCACGATCAGGATGTCCCCAGCCGCGATGAAAGAGTTCGTGAGGAAGAATGTCTGGCCAACCGTGTTGTAGGCGGCTCCCGTCCCGGACACGAGGAGGATCGAACCGGTCGGCTTGTTGAGCGTGACGCCTGTCGTGCGGCTGGTTGCTTGCGAGACAGAACCGCCGGCGCCAATGCCGGTCTGATAGCCGATCGGGCCTTTGACGCGCAGGGACGAATCCTGTTCCAGCCAAAGCGAGTCGATCGGCGAGGCGGAACCGTTTGGAGTGACCTGGGCGACCAGACGTGTTCCCAACGTCGTCGACGTCCAGTTCTGCGTCGCCTCGGCGCGAAGGTTGGCCGATTTCGTCGAGAAGGCCGCGCCCCCCGTCGTGTAATAGCCGGAAAACTCCAGTTCGCCGATGTCGTCCCCGCTCTGGATTGCTGTCGGGGCGGCGACCGTGCCGTTCGCGCGGCGAAGGCGGATTGCGGGGATGCCGCCGAACGCGTCGACGACACCCAACTGATAGGCGTTGCCCCCCGATGTTGATTTCCGCTGAGAGTTGACCCGGGAGAGCGGGAAATTTCCGCTGAGAATTGACCCATGTTCTGAACCCGCCCTGGCTGTTTTCAGCGGGGGTCGACGGAGTGATAGACATGGCGTTATTGAGCGTTATCCGGCG
>NZ_JBPFEB010000126.1:0-41258 GCF_051061225.1 Methylocystis sp. | reverse complement strand
ATCCCACCACCTCGATCCGCGGCAATGTGTTCGGCATGACGGGCATGGCGATCGCCGCGCTGACCACGGCGGCGCTGATCGTGGAGCTGTCGGCCAGCGGCCGCGGGATGATCTGGATGTTCCTCGGCCTGGTCGTCGGCGGCGCCTACGGCGCCTGGCGCGCGCGCACGGTGGAGATGACCAAGATGCCGGAGCTGGTCGCCTTCTTCCACAGCATGATCGGCCTCGCAGCCGTGTTCATCGCGGTGGCGGCGGTGCTGGAACCCTCGGCGCTGCTGCAAGGGCTGCCGCGCGGCGCGGAGATTCCCACCGGCAACCGGCTGGAGCTGTTCCTCGGCGCGGCCATCGGCGCGATCACGTTCAGCGGTTCGGTCATCGCCTTCGGCAAGCTCTCGGGCACCTACAAGTTCCGCCTGTTCCAGGGCGCGCCGGTGCAGTTCGCGGGACAGCACAAGCTGAACCTGCTGCTCGGCCTGATCACGATCGCGCTGGGGCTGGTGTTCATGTTCACCGGCAGCCTGCCCGCGTTCTTCGCGATGCTGGCGCTGGCCTTCGTGATGGGCGTGCTCATCATCATCCCCATCGGCGGCGCGGACATGCCTGTGGTGGTGTCGATGCTCAATTCCTACTCGGGCTGGGCCGCAGCCGGCATCGGCTTCACGCTGGGCAATTCCGCACTGATCATCACCGGAGCGCTGGTGGGCTCCTCCGGCGCGATCCTGTCCTACATCATGTGTCACGCGATGAACCGCTCGTTCATCTCGGTGATCCTCGGCGGCTTCGGCGGCGAGACCGTCGCGGCGAGCGGCGCCAAGGAGACGCGCAACGTCAAGCAGGGGTCGCCGGAAGACGCGGCCTATATCATGCAGAACGCCGGCAAGATCATCATCGTGCCCGGCTACGGCATGGCGGTGGCGCAGGCGCAGCATGCGCTGCGCGAAATGGCGGACATGCTGAAAAAGGAAGGAGTCGACGTCAGCTATGCGATCCATCCGGTCGCGGGCCGCATGCCGGGGCACATGAACGTCCTGCTCGCCGAAGCCAATGTGCCGTACGATGAAGTCTTCGAGCTGGAGGACATCAATTCGGAGTTCGCGCAGGCGGATGTGGCCTTCGTCATCGGCGCCAATGACGTCACCAATCCGGCCGCGAAGACCGACAAGACGTCGCCGATCTACGGCATGCCCATTCTCGATGTGGAGAAGGCGAAGACGGTGCTCTTCCTAAAGCGCGGCATGGGCTCCGGCTACGCCGGCGTGGAGAACGAGCTGTTCTTCAGGCCCAACACGATGATGCTCTTCGGCGACGCCAAGAAGACCGTCGAGTCGATCGTGAAGTCGCTCGGGCACTGAGGCGGCGCGGCGCCCAGCGTCTGGGGGCGCCGCCCGATTGTTCCCTCCCCTTTCCATGCGAGGGGAGGGAGCCTCCCGCGCGCGCAGCCGTCGTGCGCGCGTCGCCGTTACTTCTCCTGCGGCAGCAGCGCCAGCAGATCGGCCATCTTGGGCGCGGCGGCCGGGTTCATCATGCCGACGACGTGATAGCCCGCGTCGACGTGCAGGATCTCGCCGGAGACGCCGCGCGACATCGGCGAGAGCAGGTAGACGGCCGACTCGCCCACTTCCTCGATGGTCACGACGCGGCGGAGCGGAGCGTTATATTCGTTCCAGCGCAGGATGTAGCGGAAATCGCCGATGCCCGAGGCCGCCATGGTCTTGATCGGCCCCGCCGAAATGGCGTTGACGCGGATGTTCTTGACGCCGAGGTCGGCGGCGAGATAGCGCACCGAGGCTTCGAGCCCCGCCTTGGCGACGCCCATCACATTGTAATGCGGCATCCACTTCTCGGCGCCGTAATAGGAGAGCGTCAGCAGCGAGCCGCCCTCCGGCATCAGCTTTTCGGCGCGCTGGGCGATCGCCGTGAAGCTGAAGCAGGAGATGTTCATCGACATCAGGAAATTGTCGAGCGTCGTGTCGACGTAGCGGCCGTCGAGCTGGTCCTTGTCGGAATAGGCGAGGCAGTGGACCACGAAATCGAGCTTGCCCCAGAGCTTCTCCACCTCGGCGAAGACCGCGTCGATGGTCTCCGGCTCGGCGACGTCGCAGCGGCCGACGACATGGGCGCCAAGCTCGGCGGAGAGCGGACGCACGCGCTTCTCCAGCGCCTCGACCTGATAGGTCAGCGCGAGTTCCGCGCCCGCGCTGGCGCAGGCCTTGGCGATGCCCCAGGCGATCGAGCGATTGTTGGCGACGCCCAGGATGAGCCCCTTCTTCCCGGCGAGGATTCCGGCGAAAGGAGCGGCGGGCGCGTCTTGCTGTGTCATCGGGGCGTCCATGATTTTGGCGTAAACGGGTCGCGCGCCCTTTAGCGTGGATTTTGCCCAAAGGAAACCCTGCCCCCGGAGCCGCCGAATTCGTTTCAAATCTCGCGCGCCGCCCTGTGGCCATTTTCCGCCGATTGACCTATCATCTCATAGGAAACGCCACTAATGGCGGGTGCAAGCCTTCGTGACGGGCCGCGAATGTCCAGGAAAGCCGAGATCCTTGAAGGGCTTGGCGGGAGCGTTCCCGCTTTGCGCCGCTATTCCCGGGCGCTGGCCGCGGGGGCGGGCCATGCGCTCTCCGACGACCTCGTGCAAAGCGCGTTGCAAAGCGTCGGCGCGCGAATCCGGGCGCGGGAGCTGCGCCCCGCCGATCTCTCCGACGCCCGGATCGAGGCCTATGCCGCGCTGACCGCCATGGCGGCCAAGCGCCTGGGTCACGCCCCGCGTCCGGGGCCGCGCCATCCCGGCATTGTCCATGGCCTCGCCGACCTGCCCTTCGACGACCGGGCGGCGCTGCTGCTGGTCTCGCTCGAGGGGTTCGGTTACGAGGCGGCGGCCCGCATTGTCGGCGCCCCGCGCGAAACGCTGCTCGCACGTCTCACGCGCGCCCGCGCGGCTCTCGCCGTCGAGGGCCTGCGCGCGCCGGACGCGGCGCGGCGCGCGGCCTCGCATCTTCGCATCGTGAAATAGGCGCAGCTTGAGTTCTTCCGCCCGGATCGAGGAAACCGACCTCCACGCCCTCGTCGACGGCGAGCTGGACGCCGAACGGCGCCGCCGCGTCCAGGACCACCTGCTCCAGACCCCCGAACATGCGGCGCTGGTCGAGGACTGGCGGCGCCAGAACGCGGCGTTGCGCGCGGCCTTCGAGCCCGTCGCCCATGAGATCGCGCCGCTGTCCCTGCGCGACGCCGCCCTGCGCGCCCCGGCGCCCGCGCAGGGGCCGATCGAGACGGGGGCCATTCACTGGGGGCGCCCGGGCGCTTCACGTCCCGCGCAGCGCCTCGACGACATCCGCGCCAACCGCCGGCGCCAGGCGCTGCTCTCGACGCTGCTGACGCTCCTGACCGGCGCCGCCGTGGCGGGACTCGCGGCGCTGGTCATCGCCGGCCGCAGCGAAACGCCGCGCCCGCCGATCGCCGCGCCCTTCGCGCAAAGCTACGCCGGCCGCGCCGCGCTCACCTACGCCACCTACGCCACGGACGCGCATCCGGTCGAAATCGACTCCTCGCGCCGCAGCGAGCTTGTCGCCTGGCTCAAGGCGCGGGTCGGCTTCGCGCAGACGCCGGACCTTTCCGGGCTGGGGTTGCGGATGCTGGGCGGCCGGGTCGCGCCGGGCGTCGCCGCGCCGGCCGGGCTGCTGCTCTATGAGCGCGCCGACGGCGCGCGCGTCGGGCTTTATTTCGAACGCGCCGAGGCGGCGGGCGCCCCGCTCCCGCCGCGCGCGGGGGCGGGCGTCACGGCCATTGAATGGCGCGCGGCCGGTTTCGCCTTTGCGCTCGTGGGGCCGCTGTCGCCGGAAGACATGCAGGCCGCCGCCGAACGCGCCGCGAGCGCGGTGGCCGCGCCAGTGTCCGATGATCGCTGATTCCATGCTGGCGTCCACGGACGATCGGTGGGATATAGGCGCGCCGCCTGCGAATCGACCTCCCCTCGCACGCGCTGCGCGTTAGACAAAAATCCTCGAAAACCGGAGCTCTTGTTATGCGTCTCGACGCCATTCCGATCGGCGCGAACCCCCCGCATGAAGTCAATGTCGTCGTCGAAGTGCCGCTCGGCGGCGAGCCGATCAAATATGAGCTCGACAAGGCGTCCGGCACCCTCTTCGTCGACCGCTTCCTCTATACGGCGATGCGCTATCCGGGGAATTACGGCTTCATCCCGCACACGCTCTCGGACGACGGCGACCCCTGCGACGTGCTCGTCGCCAATACGCGCCCCGTGGCGCCGGGGGCGGTGATTTCGGTGCGGCCGATCGGCGTGCTGCGCATGACGGATGAGGCCGGCGGCGACGAGAAGATCGTCGCGGTGCCGTCGACGCGCCTCACCCCGCGATACACGGATGTGCACAATTACACCGACCTTCAGGAGATGACCTGGCGGCGGATCGAGCACTTCTTCGTGCATTACAAGGATCTGGAGCCCGGCAAATGGGCGAAGGTCGCCGGATGGGGCGACGCCGCCGACGCCCGCGCGCTGATCACGGCCGCGATTGAACGCGCGAAGGCGGAGAAGAAGTAAGGGGGCGTTTTCGGCGGAACGCGCTGTAACGGCGCGACTCCTCCGAGCCTTCATGGCGAGACCCCCTCCCCAACCCTCCCCCGCTCGCGCGGGAGAGGGAGCAGATCCGGGCATTCATCGAGCGTGCTGATCGCGAGCGTCCCCTCTCGCGAAAGCCGTGGCGGGGGTGGGGCGCCCCTAGGTGAGCGGCGGCGTGCGCGATACGACGCCTTTCCGGAAGCACTGGGGCCGGTCCTTCCAGGCGACGATGCCATTCTCGCTCTCGCCGAAGCGCAGCGCCGAGTCGATCACATCATCGACCGTGGCGGAGGAGAGATCGCCGATCACATAGGTCCATTTGCCCGGCGCCGCGAGGGCGATGGTCGCGGGCCGCTTGCACACGGCGAGGCACTCCACCGATTCGACCCGCAAATCGACGCTGCGCGCGCGGAGCCTCGCCTGCAGCGCGTCGAGAAAGGCCGCGCCGGGGCGGCTGTTGTCTTCGCCGGCGTCTCGACAGGAGACGCAGACGACAATTCTCACGTCACTGTCCGACAATGCCGATTCTCCCACGACTGGCGCGGGTGTTTTCCGTCAGCTGCGCGCGAATGACAAGGGGCGCGCGGCGTCAGGCGGCGTTTTCACGGCGGCGGGCGCCCTTCTCCGGCGAAAGGCGCGCCGAGCGGCCGAGCTGCTCGCATTGCCCCGCCAGCCGGGAGACGCTTTCGACGAGAATGTCGCGCGTCTCCGTGCGCACGCCGACGTCGCGCAGCTTCGCGAAGGCGCGCGAGAGGGTCTCCTGCTTCACGCCGAGCTGCTGGGCGATGAGGCGCTTGTCATAGGGCAGGCGGAAGCGGCATTGCTCCACGCCCGGCGGACACAGGGACAGAAGGAAATTGGCCAGCCGCTGATCCGCGTTCTGGGCCTTGAGCGACTCGATCTCGAGGATCAGCGCGGAGATCTTGTCCTTGCTGTCCTGGATCATCGCCGCAAACAGCGCCGGAGACTCCCTCATCATCCGGGTGAAGCGGGCGGCGGGGAATTTCAGCAGCGTGGTCGGCCCGACCGCTTCCGCCGAGACGCGGTAACTCTCGCTGGCCGTCATCGGCGGCTCGCAGAGGGTCTGGCCATTGGAGCGGATGCCGATCAGCGTCTCGTCGCCGCAGGAGGCGATGCGCAGGATCTTGACGAAGCCGCGCAGAATGACCGTCACCGCCGCGACCGGATCGCCCTGCCGGAAGATCACCGCGCCGTCGTTGCAGGACTCGATCTTCGCCTCGAGCGTCAGCCGCGTGATGGTCGTCTCGTCGAGGAGTGAAAACAGCGGCAGATCGCGCAAGGCGGGCGGCTCGGCCGCCGTGACGCGGCCGTTTCGGCGATTGGCGCGGCCCTTGCGCGGGCTCGCAAGCCCCATCGCAACGTCGCTTGTCTCTATGGACACGCCCACATCCCCCTTGTCGCGCACGCCCCTTCTCGCGCACGGCGTCGCGGAGTCAGGGTTTGTGCGAAGCTGCTTTTTCCACCGGGGCCGCCAGGCTCAAGGGCGGTGGGGCTCCTTCGGCCTTTGCTCAAAGGCTAACGCGAATGGCGGCGGCGCGAAAGGCGAACGCACGGGACAAACCGTCGCACGTTCCCGCTATCTGGGCGCGCCCTCGCGCGCGAGCAGGAAGACCGCCTGTTCGCCGAGCAGGTTCCACACCCACCAGGGGGCGTTGACGCGGATCGGCGTCCCCGCGTGATCCAGCGCGACGCCACGCTCGATCCGCGCGCCCAGCGCGTCGACGAGCTCCACGAAGTCGCGGATGGTGCACAGATGGATGTTGGGCGTGTCGTGCCAGCTATAGGCGAGATTGCCGGTCACCGGCATGCGGCCGCGAAAGGCGAGCTGCGCCCGCACCCGCCAATAGCCGAAATTGGGAAAGGAGACGATCGCGCGCCGCCCGATCCGCAACATGTTCTCCAGGGCGTCGCGCGGATGGCGCGTGGCCTGCAAGGTCTGCGAAAGGATGACGTAGTCGAACCCGTCGTCCGGATAGTCGCGCAGATCGGTGTCGGCGTCGCCCTGAATGACGGACAGACCCTTGGCGACGCATTCGTTGACGCCGCGCTGGGAGAGCTCAACGCCGCGCCCGTCGACATTCTTGCGTTCGGCGAGGAGCTTGAGCAGCGCGCCGTCGCCGCAGCCGACGTCGAGAACGCGCGCGCCGTCCTCCACCATGTCGACGATGAGCAGGTGATCCTGCCGGGGAGACTGCGCCCGGATCATGCGCTTGCCCTCAGGCCCCGCGCCGTCGCCGCGGCTTCGAGGAAGCCCCTTGTCGTCGCGATGAACATCGGCTCGTGCAGGAGAAAGGCGTCGTGGCCCTTGTCGGATTCGATCTCGACGAAGGACACCGAGGCGCCGCTGGCGTTGAGCGCATGGACGATGGCGCGCGAGTCCGAGGTCGGATAGAGCCAGTCGGAATCGAAGGCGACCACGCAGAAGCGGGTCTTCGCATCCTTGAACGCCTGCGCCAGCAACCCGCCGTAATCCGCCGCGAGATCGAAGTAGTCGCAGGCGCGGGTCACGAAGAGATAGGAATTGGCGTCGAAGCGCTCGACGAAGGCGAGCCCCTGATAGCGCAGGTAGTTCTCGACCTGGAAGTCGGCGTCGAAGGAGAAGGTCGGCGCCGAGCGGTCCTGAAGCTTGCGGCCGAATTTGCGCTGCAGCGCGGCCTCCGAGAGATAGGTGATATGCGCCGACATGCGGGCGACGGCGAGGCCCTTCTCGGGGCGCACGCCCTGTTCCAGATAGCGACCGCCGCGCCAGTCGGGGTCGGCCATCACCGCCTGTCGCCCGACCTCGTTGAAGCCGATGTTCTGCGCCGTATGCTTGGCCGCCGTGGCGATGGGCATGGCCGAGAACACCCGCTCGGGATAGCTCGCCGCCCATTGCAGCACCTGCATGCCGCCCATCGAGCCGCCCGCCACGCAAAACAGCGTGTCGATCCCCAGATGGTCGATGAGCATGGCCTGGGCGCGCACCATGTCGCGGATGGTCACGACCGGGAAATCCAGCCCGTAGGGCCGGCCGGTCGCCGGATTGACCGAGGAGGGGCCGGTGGTGCCCATGCAGCCCCCGACCACATTGGAGCAAATGATGAAGTACCGGTCCGTGTCGAAAGGCTTGCCGGGTCCGACCATGGCCTCCCACCAGCCAGGCTTGCCGGTGACGGGATGGACCCCCGCCGCATACTGGTCGCCGGTCAGTGCGTGGCAGAGCAGGATGGCGTTGCTCTTGTCTGCATTGAGCGCGCCATAGGTTTCGTAGCCGATCGCCAGCGGCGCGATTCGGCCGCCGCCGTCGGTGACGAGCGCCTGCTCGGCCGGAAAGACGACGGTCTTGCCGTTCGCCCCGGCTCCATTGGTCCTGACGCCGCCTTGCGCCGCCTGTCGCGCGACGTCTTCCTGCCGCTCGGAATGAGTCAAAATGTCCTCACGTTCGATATGCCGAACGAATTGTTCGGCAACATCGAGGCGCGGGCCTGACGTGTCAAGGCCCGACCTCGCGCCAGGCTGGCGACGCCCCTTTGCCGCGCGCCCTGGTCGGCGGCTATCCGGCGGAGAACAGATCGGGCTGCGCCGGGCCGGCGGCGGGCGCGCTCATCAGCTCGACCGCCGCGCCGAGCTGGGCGAGGTCCTGCTCCCGGGACAGGCGGTGATCGCCGTCGGCGATGAAGGTCAGCGTCACCGGATCGGCCGAAAGGTGTTCGACAAGCGTCAGCGCGTGGCGCCAGGGCACGTCCGGGTCGGCCATGCCTTGCAGAATATGGACGCGCGCATGCGCGCGAATTTCGCCGCCGAGCAGGAGATGGCGACGGCCGTCCTCGATCAGGCGGCGGGTGATGGGGGTCGGCTCCGGCGCATATTGCGAGGCGCGCATCCAGGCGCCCTTCTCCATGACGTCGCGCTTCGCCGCGTCGTCGAGACGGCTCCACATCAGCTCTTCGGTGAAATCGACGGCGGGCGCGAGCAGCACCAGGCCGGCCAGCCGGGCCTCTTCGCCGCGTTCGGCGAGACGTCTTGCGAGCAGCAGGGCGATCCAGCCCCCCATGGAGCTGCCGACGAGAATTTGCGGCCCGCTGGTCGAGTCGCGAAAGACGCCCTCGGACTGGGCGAGCCAGTCGCCGATGCAGCCGTCGGCGAATGCGCCGCCGGAGTCGCCGTGGCCGGAATAATCGAATCGCAGAAAGGCGCTGCCCCGCGCGCGCGCCCAGTCGTCGAGGAAGCCGGCCTTGGTCGAGGCCATGTCCGAGGCGAATCCGCCGAGCCAGACGAGGCCCGGCCCGCCGCCGCCGGCCGCCGCCGGCCGCAGGCGCCGCGCGATGCGCCAGGGCGCGCCCCCGGCGGGATTGGCGATGTCGACGAAATCGACAGGGGATGGGGATTCGCTCATGAAGGCCAAGACTCTCCAGTTGCGCCGGTCATGCTTGATTTTTGGGCGTTTCTGATGCTCACCTTTGGTAAATAATACCGGAAGAGAATGCGAGCGTCTCATTCGGGCCCGGAGGCGCGCAATCCCGCTCATGTCGCAGACGCTTGCCCCACTCGCCGCCGCGCCCGACCATTTGCTGGCCGGCCGCACGGTCTTGCAGATCGTTCCCGATCTCCAGTCGGGCGGGGCGGAGCGCGCGACGGTGGAGATGGCCGAGGCCCTGGCGCAGGTCGGCGCCCGCTGCCTCGTCGCCTCGCGCGGCGGCCGGATGGTGAGCGAACTTCAATCAAAGGGCGGCGTCTGGACGCCGTTTCCGGCGGCGACGAAAAATCCCGTCGCCATGGCTCTGAACTCCCTGCGGCTCGCGCGCATCATCCGCGAGGAGGGCGTCGACATCGTGCACGCCCGCTCGCGCGCGCCCGCATGGGTCGCCTATTACGCCACGCGGCGGACCGGCGCGAAGCTCGTCACCACCTATCACAGCGCCTATGACGGCGCCTCGCCGATCAAGCTGCGCTACAACGCCATCATGGCCTCGGGCGATGTTGTGATCGCCATCTCCGAATTCGCGGCCCAGCGCATCCGCCGCCTGCATCCCGAGGCGGCCGACCGCGTCGTCGTCATTCCGCGCGGCGCGGATTTGCGGTTCTTCTCGCCGCTCGCCGTGTCGCCGGCGCGCGTCGAGCGCCTGCGCGTCGAATGGGGCCTCGCCGCGCATGAGCGCGTCGTGCTGCTGCCGGCGCGTCTCGCCGCCCGCAAGGGCCATGCGGTGACGATCGAAGCCGTCAAGCGCCTGGCCGAGGAGGGCGCGGACGACATTCGCGTGCTCTTCGTCGGCGATCCGCACAGCGACAGTTTCCGCCGCGCGCTGGAGGCGCAAATCGCCCGCGCGGGCGTCGGCGACCTCGTGCGCATCGTCGGCCATTGCGAGGACATGCCGGCCGCCTATCTCGCCGCGGCCGTCATCATCGCGCCCTCGACCGAGCCGGAGGCCTTCGGGCGCGTCGCCATCGAGGCGCAGGCCATGGGCGCGCCGGTGATCGTCTCCGACATCGGCGCCTCGCCCGAAATCGTGCTGGCGCCGCCGCAGACGCCGCCACAGCAGGCCACCGGCTGGCGCGTGCCGCCGGGCGACGCGGGCCGTCTCGCCGCGGCGATCCGCGAGGCTCTGACGATGACCGCCTCCATGCGCGACGAAATGATGTTGCGCGCGCGCGACAATGTGCAGTCGCGCTTCTCCATCGAGCACATGCAGCATGCGACGCTCGAGGTCTACCGGCGCCTCCTGCAACGATAAGGCCGCGGCGCCGCATTGCGGTCGAAGAATCGCCGGCAAGGGCGGGGAAGCTTCATTCATCGCCACTTTGAAGGAGCGATCGAAATGAAGCGTATCTCCGTATTCGATCCCTTTGCGCGCATTCTGGCCGGCGCGGCCGCGCTCGCCCTCGTCACGGCCTCCGCCGGGGCCGTGGGCGGCGCCAATGATCCACATGGCGTCTGGCTGCGGCCGGACGGCGGCGAACAGTTCAGCTTCTATGACTGCGACGGCGGCCTGCTGTGCGCCAAGCTCGTGTCCGTCGCCAAGGAGGAAGACGCCAAGGCCGTCGGCACGGTGATCCTGCGCGGCGCGGCGAAAAGCGGCCCCAACGAATGGAAGGGCAAGCTCTACAATGCGCAGGACGGCAAGACCTATGAGGGCTATGTCATCCTGCGCTCGGCCAATGAGCTGCGGCTGAAGGGGTGCCTGTGGGGCATTCTGTGCAGCGGCGAGACCTGGACCCGCGTCGCCGCCGCGCCATCCGCCAAGGCGCATGGCCGGGAGGAGGCCGCCGCGCAATGAACGTGGTCTAGCCGCTCGCCGTCTCCTCTCCCCGCAGGCGCGGGGAGGGGGCTCCCACGTCTCCCGGCTGTTTTTGCGGACTGAAACTTGCTCCATTGAGGCCGCGCGATTCGAAAACGCGCTATCTCAGTCGGGACGGGCGCGGGAGGCCTTGTGAGCGATCATCCTCTGCATCTGGAGTCGTACCGCGAGGCGCTGGTGTTCCTCGCCACCGCGGGCGTCGTGGTGCCGCTCTTCCACCGGCTGCGCGTCAGCCCGGTTCTCGGCTTTCTGATCGCGGGGGCGGCGCTGGGGCCGCATGGGCTCGGCCGGCTCGCCGCGACCCACGAACTCGCCGCCATGTTCACGATCGCGGATGTCGAGGGCGTCTCGCAGCTCGCGGAATTCGGCCTGGTCTTCCTGCTCTTCATGATCGGGCTCGAATTGTCCTGGGAGCGGCTGGCGCGTCTGCGGCGGCTGGTGTTCGGGCTTGGGCTCGCGCAGGTCGCCGTGTGCGGGACGGTGCTGGCGGCGGTGGGGCACTACTGGTTCGGAGTCAGCGCCGCGCCGTCCATCCTCATGGGCGTCGCGCTCGCCATGTCGTCCACGGCCGTGGTCATGCCGGTGCTCTCGGAGGCCCGGCGCGTCAACAAGACGCCCGGCCGCGTCGCCTTTTCCGTCCTGCTGCTGCAGGATCTGACGGTGGCGCCGGCGCTCTTCTTCGTCTCGGTTCTGGCCCAGGCGAAGACTGGCGGCTTCAGCGCGCTGGAGGCGGTTTCCGCCTTTCTGCCGGCCTTGGTCGCGCTGGCCGGGCTGATCATCTTCGGCCGTCTGCTGCTGCGCCCGCTGTTCCGCCTCGTCGCGTCGGCGCAATTGACCGAACTTTTCATGGCCGCCTGTCTGCTGGTCGTGGTCGGCGAGGCGCTGGTGACGGCGGCGGCGGGCCTGTCCATGGGGCTCGGCGCCTTCATCGCCGGCCTGCTGCTCGCGGAAACCGAGTTCCGGCGCGAGATCGAAGTCACGATCGAGCCCTTCAAGGGCCTGCTGCTTGGACTGTTCTTCGTCTCCGTCGGCGCGGGCCTCGACATTGGCGCGGTGATCTCCGATCCGGGGCCGGTCTTCCTGAACGCCTTCGGGCTCATCGCCGTCAAGGCGGCGATCATCTTTCCGCTGGCGCGCGCCTTCGGCGTCGCCTGGCGGCCGGCGCTGGAGGCGGCGCTGCTGCTCGCGCCGGGCGGCGAATTCGCCTTTGCGCTTCTCACCTCGGCCATGCTCGCGGGCGTGCTGCCCGGCCATTTCGGCGCCGACGCCATGGTGGTGGTGACGCTGACCATCTTCTGCATCCCGCTGCTCGGGCGGCTCGGCGCGGCGCTCTCCCGGCAGGCGGAGCGCGAGGAGGACGACGATGCGCAATACGCCCATCTCGCGCCGGACAGCGCCGTGGCGGAGGGGCGCGTCGTCATCGTCGGCTTCGGGCGCATCGGCAGCCTCGTGGGCGACATGCTCGAGCGCCACAATGTCCCCTTCGTCGCCGTCGAAAATATGGTCTCCCTCGTCTCCAGGGGGCGCGAGCGCGGCGTCGAAATCTATTGGGGCAACGCAGCGCGGCGCGATTTCCTGGTCAGATGCGGCCTGGAGCAGGCCCGCGCCCTCGTCGTGACCATCGAAAACGCCGCCGCCGTGGAGGAGGTCGTGCGCATCGCCCACGAGATCCGCGAGGACCTCGTCATCGTCGCCCGCGCCCGCGACGCGCGCCACGCGACGAAGCTCTATTCGCTGGGGGCCAGCGACGCGATCCCCGAAACCATCGAGGCGAGCCTTCAGCTCGCCGAGACCGTGCTCGTCGATGTCGGCGTGCCGATGGGCTATGTGATCGCCTCCATTCACGAGAAGCGCGACGAGTTTCGCAAGATTTTGCAGCCGACCGGGGAGGAGGCGCGCGCCCGGCAGGAGGAGCGGCGCAGCCAGATCAAACGGGAGCAGGCGCGCCGCCGCATTTCCGGCCGCTCGGCCGAGGAGGCCGGCGAGGAGGTCTGAACCGCGCCGCCGCGAGGACAACTTCCTGTTGCGTTGGGAGGGGCAAGCATATATTCCTGTGGATAGGAATTCTTGCCGGATCGACCCATGGTTCTCACACATGCGCAAATCTGGGCGGCGATCGACGCGCTCGGCGACCGCTATGGCCTCACGCCGTCCGGCCTGGCGCGCAAGGCGGGGCTTGATCCCACCACCTTCAACCGCTCCAAGCGCGAGACGCAGACGGGGCGCCAGCGCTGGCCCTCGACCGAGTCGATCGCCAAGGTGTTGCAGGCGACCGGCGCGAGCCTCGACGAATTCATGACGCTGGTCTCGGCCAACAGCGGCGCGCGGCCGCGCCACACGCGCCCGCTGATCGGCTTGGCGCAGGCCGGCGAGGGCGGCTTTTTCGACGAGTCGGGCTTCGCCACCGGCGCCGGCTGGGACGAGATCGACGTGCTCGCCGAGGCGGACGAGCATTCCTATGCGCTGGAAATTTCCGGCGACTCCATGGCGCCGCTCTATCGCGACGGCGACGTCGTGATCGTCTCGCCCTCGGCGCCGGTGCGGCGCGGCGACCGCGTCGTCGTGAAGACCGCCGCGGGCGAGATCATGGCCAAGGAGCTCAAGCGCCAGACCGCCCGCGCGATCGAGCTGCATTCCATCAATCCCGCCTATCCCGACCGCGTGATCCCGCGCGAGGAGGTCAGCTGGATCGCGCGGATTTTATGGGCGAGTCAGTGAGCGCGGCCGCTTGGAGCTGTGCTATAAAACGATTCCTTTCCGGCTGTTCCCGAGGATGGGTTCGAACATGCGCCAGTCCCTGATCGTCTCGCTTCTCGCTCTCCTGTCGCTTGGCGCGGGCTCGGCCCGCGCGGAGGACGCCCTGCGCGATCAGGCGAAGACCCTGTTCGAGCCGATTCCGAAGTCCGCGCCGGCCTTGCCCGACAATCCGGCCACGCCCGAGAAGCTCGCGCTCGGCAAGATGCTGTATTTCGAACCGCGCCTCTCGGAGAGCCGCAGCTTCGCCTGCGCCACCTGCCACAATCTCAGCATGGGCGGCGTCGATGGCGGCGCCCTCTCCGCCGGAAACGCCCAGCTCGCCGGCCGCGAAGTCCAGACCGTGCTGAACGCGGTGTTCAACAAGTCGCAATATTGGGACGGCCGCGCCAGCGACCTGAAGGATCAGGTGGTCAATTCCGTCATGGCCAATCCGAAGGCCATGCTGAAGACGCGCGGCGGCCCGATGGCGATCAACCCGACCGAGCTCGCGGCCACCAAGCAGCATGAGATCGAGCAGCTCAAGCTGATTCCCGGCTATGCGGACGCCTTCAGGAAGGCGTTCCCCGCCGACGCCGATCCGCTTGTCTATGACAATATCGGCCGCGCCATCGCCGTCTTCGAGGCGACGCTGATCACCCCGGACGCGCCCTTCGACCGCTGGCTGACGGGCGACGACGCGGCGCTGGACGACACACAGAAGGCGGGCCTCAAGCTCTTCATCGACAAGGGCTGCGCCTCCTGCCACAACGGCGTCAACGTCGGCGGCGCCTCCTATGCGAAATTCGGGGTCGTGGCCAATCCGGGTCCCGAATATCTGCCGGCCGAGGACGCGGGCCGCTATGCGGTGACCAAAGCCAACGCCGACCGCTATGTCTTCAAGGTCCCGTCGCTGCGCAATGTCGAACTGACCGCGCCCTATTTCCACACGGGCTCGACCTTCGATCTCAAGAAGGCCGTGAGCGTGATGGCGGACGCGCAGCTCGGCGCCAAGCTCTCGGACGACGAGACGACCAAGATCGCCGCCTTCCTCAAGACGCTCACCGGCAAGCAGCCGGAAATCGTTCTCCCGATCCTGCCCCCGCGCGACCGGTAGTCCGGGTCTGTCCCGCTGATCCCCTCCCTCCCCCTTGCGGGGAGGGGCAGGGGTGGGGGTCCATCCTGGGGGGTGTTCGCGGCTTCCCCCTCCCCGCAAATCAGGTCGCTCGGGACGAAGCCGTCTCCCCCGCCCGCCAGCGCAACACGGGCTTTCGCGCGGCCAGCGTCTCGTCGACGCGCCGTCGCGGCGCGAGGCGCGGGGCGTCCGTGAAGCGTTTCGTGTCCCCCTCCCGCGCCGATCTGGCGAGGTCGCGCAGCGTCGCCACGAACAGATCGAGCGACGCCTTCGACTCCGATTCCGTCGGCTCGATCAGCATGGCGCCGTGCACGACGAGCGGGAAATACATCGTCATTGGATGATAGCCCTCGTCGATCATCGCCTTGGCGAAGTCGAGCGTCGACACGCCCGTTCCCTTGAGCCAGGCGTCGTCGAACAGGACTTCATGCATGCAGGGCCGGTCGCCGAAGGGCTGGGTCATCACGTCGCGCAGCGCGGCGCGCACATAATTCGCCGCGAGCACCGCGTCTCGCGAGGCCTGCGCCACGCCGTCGACGCCATGCGCCAGAAGATAGGCGAGCGCGCGCACGAACATGCCCATCTGGCCGTGGAAAGCCGTCATGCGGCCGAAGCTTTGCGTCCCCTCCGCATGTTCGACGAGCTCCAGCCGCTCGCCGTCGCGGCGGAGGAAGGGAACCGGCGCGAAGGGCGCGAGACGTTGCGAGAGCACAACGGGCCCCGCGCCCGGACCGCCGCCGCCATGCGGGGTGGAGAAGGTCTTGTGCAGATTGATATGCATGGCGTCGACGCCGAAATCGCCCGGCCGCGCCACGCCGGCGATGGCGTTGAAATTCGCGCCGTCGCAGTAAAAGTAAGCGCCCGCCTCATGGGCGGCGTCGGCGATCTCGACGATCTCGCGCTCGAACAGGCCGCAGGTGTTCGGATTGGTGAGCATGATCGCCGCGACGTCCGGGCCGAGCGCCGCGCGCACCGCCTCGGCGCGCACGGTCCCGTCCGCCGCCGCCGGCACGACGCGCACGGAAAAGCCGAGCAGCGCGGCGGTCGCCGGATTGGTGCCATGCGCCGATTGCGGAATGAGCACCACCGTGCGAGCAGCGCCTTCGCCGCGCGCCGCAATGGCGGATTTGATCGCCATCATGCCGCAAAGCTCGCCATGGGCGCCGGCTTTCGGCGAGAGCGCGATGGCGTGGGTGTTGGTGAGGGTCATCAGCCAATGCGCGAGCTGTTCCATCACCGCCAGCGCGCCCTGCACGGTCGAGACCGGTTGCAGCGGATGAACGTCCGCGAAGCCGTCGAGCCGCGCCATCTTCTCGTTCCCGCGCGGATTGTGTTTCATCGTGCAGGAGCCCAGCGGATACAGCCCGGCGTCGATGGAATAGTTTCGCCGCGAGAGGCGCACGTAATGGCGCATGGTCTCGGGCTCGGAGAGACCCGGCAGGCCGATGGGCGTCTTGCGTTCGAGCCCGCCGAGGCGCGGCGTAACGTCGGGCGCGTCGTCGACGTCGACGCCGGTCGTCTCCAGCCGGCCGATCTCGAACAGCAGGGGTTCTTCCTGATCGAGACCGCGATTGCCGGTGAAGGTTCCCGGGGCCTCGTCGTGATTTTGCACAGGGCGATCGAGCATCACAGCGTATCCTTCAGCGCCGCGACAAAGGCCGCGCGGTCGTCCGGCGTATTGGTTTCCGTATTGGCGACGATGAGGAGATCGTCGAGCCCCGCGCCGGGCAGAAGCCGCGACACGGGAACGCCCGCGAGCACGCCCTTCGCCGCCATCTTCTCGACCAGCGCCGCCGCGTCGCCGGGGAGACGCAGCGTGAATTCGTTGAAGAAGCTCTTGTTGAGAATCTCCACGCTCGGAACCCGCTCCAGCAGTTCGGCGAGCGCCACGGCGTTGACGTGGTTGAGCCGCGCGAGCCTTGTCAGACCGGCCTGCCCGAGCAGCGTGAGATGGATCGAGAAGGCCAGAGCGCAAAGCCCCGAATTGGTGCAGATGTTCGACGTCGCCTTGTCGCGGCGGATGTGCTGCTCGCGCGTCGAGAGGGTCAGCACGAAGGCGCGCCGTCCGTCGGCGTCGACGCTTTCGCCAGCGAGCCGCCCCGGCATTTGCCGCACGAATTCCTGCCGCGTGGCGAAGAGCCCCACATAGGGGCCGCCGAAATTCAGCGCGTTTCCGATCGACTGTCCCTCGCCCACGACGATGTCCGCGCCCATGTCGCCCGGCGGCGTCAGAAGCCCGAGCGAAACGGCTTCCGTGACGACGGCGATGAGCAGCGCGCCGTGGCGATGGCAGGCCTCGGCGATGGGCGTGAGGTCGCGCAAATGGCCGAAGACATCGGGCGTCTGCACGACGACGCAGGAGAGCGAGTCGTCGATGCGCGCGATCAGATCCTCGACGCCAGAGGCGTCCGGCGGCATGTCGACGACCGCGTCCTCGGCGAGGCGCGAGATGGTGCGCACGACCTCCGCGTACTGCGGATGCAGTCCGCCGGAGAGCAGCGCCCTGCGCCGCCCGGTCAGGCGATGCGTCATCAGCACGGCTTCGGCGGTCGCCGTGGAGCCGTCATACATGGAGGCGTTGGCGACCTCCATTGCGGTGAGCAGCGCGACCTGCGTCTGGAATTCGAAGAGCGTTTGCAGCGTCCCTTGGGAAATCTCCGGCTGATAGGGCGTGTAGCTCGTCAGGAACTCCGAGCGCTGGATCAGATGATCGACGCTCGCCGGCACGTGATGCCGGTAGGCGCCGGCGCCGACGAAGAACGCAGCGTCGCCCGCCGCCATGTTGCGCGCCGCAAGCTGCTTGAGATGGCGCTCGACCTCGATTTCGGACTTGTGCCGCGGCAGGTCAAGCGGCTCCCGGATCAGCGTCGAGGCGGGCGCGTCGGAGTAGAGCGCCGCGACGTCCGCGACGCCGATGGTCGCGAGCATGGCCTGTCTGTCTGCGTCGGACAGCGGATGATAGCGCATCTCTTTTTCCTGTCTTCGCGCTAGAGTGTCTTCAGGAAGCCCGCATAGGCGTCGGCGTCCATGAGCGCAGCGGTTTCGTCTGGCGTTTCGACGCGCAGCTTCACGAGCCAGCCGCCGTCGAGCGGGTCTTCGTTGACGAGCGCCGGCTTTTCGCCGAGCGCCGCGTTCACCTCGATCACTTCGCCGGAGACGGGCGCATAGACCTCGCTCGCCGCCTTCACACTTTCGATGACCGCGAGTTCGACGCCCTTCGCCACTTTCTTGCCGACCTTGGGAAGATCCACGAAGACGATGTCGCCAAGCTGCTCCTGCGCGTAATCGGTGATGCCGACGACAGCGGTCCCGCCGTCGAGGCGAAGATATTCGTGGTCTTTCGTGAAGCGCAGATCCGTCATGGCGACTCCTTGGGTTTGAAATAGCGATGGGCGACAAACGGCAGCCGGGCGACGTCGAGCTGGACGCGGGCGCCGCGCAGGTCCGTCGCAAGCTGCGCGCCGGTTTGCGAATGACCGCGCGCGACATAGCCCATGGCGATCGGCCGTTGCAGCGTCGGCGAGAAACCGCCGGAGGTGACGTGGCCGACGACCTCGCCGCTTTGCGCGATGAGCATGGCGCCCTCGCGCACCGGCGCCTTCGATTGCGGCAGCAGACCCACGCGCAGCCGCGGCGGTCCGTCGCGCAAGGCGGCGCTGATGCGTGCGAAGCCGGGGAAGCCGCCTTCCGCGCGCCGCCGCCTGCCGATCGACCAGGCGAGGCCCGCCTCCACCGGATCGGTCGTCTCGTCGAGGTCATGGCCATAGAGCGGCAGTCCCGCTTCGAGCCGCAGCGCGTCGCGCGCGCCGAGCCCCGCGGGCGCGACCTCGCCGTTATCAAGCAGCGCCTTCACGAAGCTTTCCGCGTTTTCGGGCCGCAGGGAAATCTCGAAGCCGTCTTCGCCCGTATAGCCGCTGCGGGAGACGAAGACGCTTGTCGGGCCTTCCTCGAACGCCCGCCAGCCCATGAAGGGAAGGTCCTCGGCGCCCGGCAGGAGCGCGGCGAGCACGGAAGCCGCGCGCGGCCCCTGCAAGGCGATCAGCGCGCGGTTCAGCGGCGTCAGATCGAACTCGGGCAGGCGCTCACGCAACAGCGAAAAATCCTGCTCCTTTCGCGAGGCGTTGACGACGAGGAGCAGCCGCTCTTCGACGCCCGGCAGGCGCGTGACCATGAGATCGTCGAGAACGCCGCCCTTCTCGTTGAGAAGCTGGGTGTAGCGCGTGCGGCCGGGCGCGAGGCCGATCAGATCGGCGGGGGCCAGCGTCTCCAGCGCCCGCGCGGCGCCGGCGCCGGCGAGGATCGCCTGGCCCATGTGCGACACGTCGAAAAGTCCGGCTTTCTGGCGCGTGTGCAGCGTCTCGGAGACGATGCCGGACGCATATTGCAAAGGCATGTCATAACCGGCGAAAGCGGCCATGCGCGCGCCGAGGGCGCGGTGCAGCGAATCGAGCGGCAAGGACGCGAGCGCGTTGTCGGGGTTAGGCTGAGCGGTCACGAGAGACTCTCCGGCGTTGGGCGTCAAGCGCAGCTTGCGGACTCCCGCGTCCCGCGCGCCCCCTCTGTCCGGTGACCTGAGAGATTTCCCCGGGGTCTCCGCCTTGCGAGCCGGGTCCGGGTTACGCCCTTCGGTGGACGAGGCGTCTCAACGCCACGCCGCTTTCCAGAGTCTTTTCTTCACGCGGTCCTTTTGCCTGAGCGTTTCCGGGGCGGTTTCGCCTTCGGCGCCGGCCGAACGGCCGGTCTCTCCCGCGAAGAAGTCCACGCCCGAAAAGATGGGCTCGTTGCGCGCGGGCGTCAACCCATTTTCGCAGGCAATTGCGCGGCGGGGCCGGGCGCGGCTATTCTCCGCGCACTTCTTCGCGCATGGTCCGTGGCGCCATGCTTTCCGCAAGCTTTACACCCGGGCGCTACGGCGAATGTGGCAGGAGCAGTTGGATTACTTCTGGGACGGCGGCCGCCGTCTCGCCATTGGCGGCTTCGAGGGCGCCGAGCGCGCGCTGCCGCTCGCGGCGCGTCCGGCGCTGACCGTCGTCTCCGCGCGCGATCCCGCTTTCGCGGCCGAGCCCACGCTCATCGAGGCCGTCGACGCGGCCCGCTGGCGCTCGGACATCGTCCTTTTCGACCTGCCGGCGGAGCATTCGTTCCTGCTTCTGACGGCGGCCGACGGCTCGACGCTGACGCTCGCCCTCGGCGCCGAGCGCGACCAACCGTCGGGCGGCGAATACCGCCTGCTGATGACGCTGCTGCCCGAGGGGAACGGCGCGGAGCCGCAGTTTCGGATCATGTCGCTGCCGACGCGCGGCGACGTCGAAAGGCTGGCGCGCGAGCAGACGGCGACGGCGGGGGCGCGGCTGGTCTGGGCCATCGGCCAGCGCCGCGCCTTCGAGCAAGGGCCGGATGGCGGGCTGATCCTCCGGCTTGCGCCGGCGCGGCGGATGTTCCCCGCCTGGCAGAGCCGGCTGCTGCTCGAAGCGCGCGCGCTGGAGACGGAGGCGGCCGCCGACACGCGCGAGGCGCCTTTCGCCATCATGCAGCACTGGGTCGGCGAGAATGGCGCGCCGCGCGCGGCGCTGCGGCTGCGCATTCCCGATTCGCTGGAGGAGAGCGCCACGCTTCTGGGGCGGACCTGCGTCGCCATGGCGCTCGGCCAGCGCCGCCGCCTGCGCGGCTGGATGCAGGAGCAGAAGGCGGCGGGCGAGCCGGTCATTGATCCGTTGGGCGTGGAGGACATCCGCCAGGCGACCGGCGATCCGGCCGAACATCCGGACGCGGTCGAGGCGAGCGACGCCGTCATCGTCGCCAATCTTCTCAATTTGCTGCTCGACCCCGCCGCGCCGGAGGCCGACGGCGTCGCCGTGCGGCGCGGCGTCGACCGCAACGGGGCGGGGCTGGGCGAGACCATCGACATCGACTTTTACGGCGCCGCGCTCGGCGACGAGGTGGGGCTCGTCTGCCCCGCCGCCCGCACGGGCGATCTCGGCGCGGCCCCCGTCGATCCGGGCGGGCCGCCCTTCGCGCGGCTGTTTCGCATCGAGGCGGACGGCCTCACGCCCCGGCGTCTCGACGACGATCTGCTGCTCGACGAGCTGATGCGCCGCGCCGAGGCGGCCAGCGCGCGCATGAGCACGGGCGTCGCCGCCCGCGCCTTCGCCGAACGCGCGGCCGGTCTGAAAGGACGGCGCGAGAAGCTCGTCTCCGCCTTCAACGAGGCGCTGACCCGCGCCGGCCTGTCGGGGCGCTTCTCGGCCGTGGGCCTGTGGGACCTGTTCGAGCCGTTGCAGCAGGCGAGCTTCGTCGCGCTCGCGCGCGACGCCGCCGCGCCCGCCCGCATCGAGTCGATGGGCGGCTATGGGGCCTATCGGGTCGATCCGGCGGTGACCGCCGCGCTCGCCAAAGGCGGCCCGCTGGCGCAAACCGCGCCGCAGGGACGCATCGGCGCGGAGGGGCGCGGACCAGCGCCGCTGCCGGCGCGCTATGCCGCCGCCTGCGGCGCCGAGGGGATGGCGCCGCCGGGTCTCGACGCGGCCGCCCAGCTCGCCGTCCTGCGCGCGCTCATGCGGGACGACGACGCCCCGGTCTTGCGGGAGGCGCGCATCGGCCTCTCGCCCGATCCTGCCTTGCGCCGGGAGGCCGAACGCGCCGCGCGGACGCTGGCGGATGCGGCGGCCGTCGAAAGGGCCATCGTTCATTTCGAGAAGCATCGCGATTCGCGCAGCGTCGCGGCGCTGGCGGATTATCTCGCCGCGCGCCGCGCCGGCCGCTGGGTCTCGGCCAACTCCGCGCCGACACTGGCCGCGCTGATGCAGCGCGCGGGCGTCGAGGCAGAGGCCGAACAGACGCGCGTCGCCGCCGGCATGACGGCCGCCGCCGCCGCCCCGCCGCCGCCAGTCCCGCCGCCCGTCCCGGCGGAAAAGCCGAAAGGCTTTTTCCGCCGCCTGTTCGGGGGGTGAGGCGCGGCGTTATTTCGTCCGCACGGGATCGCTGCGCCAAAGCTCCGGGAAGGCGCGTCTGAGGTCCTCGATCTTGGGGAGATCGTTGTATACGATGTAAGGGGCGCTCGGATGCGCGATCAGATAATCCTGATGGTAGGGCTCGGCTGGATAGAACCGCGCCAGCGGCTCCAGCCGGGTGACGATGGGCGCCCCGAAGCTGCGCGCCGACGCGAGCTGTGAGAGATAGGCGCGCGCGACCTTTTCCTGTTCGGGATCCGTCACGAAGACCGCCGAGCGATATTGCGGTCCCTCGTCCGGCCCCTGCCGGTTCATCTGCGTCGGATCATGCGCGACGGAGAAAAAGACGCGCAGCAGCTCCCCGAGCGTGACGACAGCGGGATCGTAGGTGATCTCGACGGTCTCCGCGTGTCCTGTGTCGCCGCGCGAGACCTGGTCGTAATGCGCGGTGCGCTCCGCGCCGCCGGCGTAGCCGGAGACCGCGCGGGTGACGCCCTTCACATGCTGAAAGACGCCCTGCACGCCCCAGAAACAGCCGCCGGCGACGACGAGCTGTCGCTCGCCGCGCGACGCGGGCGGCGGATCGAAGGCCGGGGGCGGCAGGCTCACGGCGCGTTCGCGCGCGGCGAGCGGGCTCGCGATCAGCAGCAGCGCGAGGAGCAGGCGCTTCATCGGCGTCAGCCGCGCGCGACGAAGCGCAGCGCCACGCCATTCATGCAGTAGCGCAGGCCGGTGGGCTTCGGGCCGTCGGTGAAGACATGGCCGAGATGCGCGTCGCAGCGCTTGCAGGAGACGGCGACCCGGCGCAGTCCGAAGGACGCGTCCGCGCTCTCGACGACATTAACTTTCGAAATTGGCGCGTAGAAGCTCGGCCAGCCCGTGCCGGAATCATATTTCGCGCGGCTGTCGAAGAGCGCCGTGTCGCAGCAGACGCAGCGGAACAGCCCGTCGTCGTGAGCGTCCCAATAGGGGCCGGCAAAGGCGCGCTCCGTGCCCTCGCGGCGGGTCACCTCATAGGCGAGGGCGGAGAGTTGCGCGCGCCATTCCGCGTCGGTTTTTGAGACTTTCTCAACCTTCGAGACGCCGAGGCTCCTGCCGGACGCGTCAAAGGCTTCGATGTCGACGCTCGCGGCGGCGCGGGCCGTCCAGGGCGTCAGGGCGAGCGCGGCGGCGCCGCTCATCAGGGCGCGTCTGTTCACATGCGGCTCCTTGGCGACAGCGCCGTCCGTGAGACGGCGGAACTGCAACCATAGATAAGCTCGCCCGCGCGGCGCTCAAGTTCATTTGCGGCCGAAGAGCTTCTCAATGTCCGCGAGCTTCAGCTCGACATAGGTCGGCCGGCCGTGATTGCATTGCGCCGCGCCGGGCGTGGTCTCCATTTCGCGCAGCAGCGCGTTCATCTCCGGCGCCGTGAGCCGCCGTCCGGCGCGCACCGAATGATGGCAGGCGCAAGTCGCCAGAACATGATCGAGGCGGCGGGAGAGACCGCGCGCGTCGCTGTCTTCCGCCAGCAGATCGGCGATGTCCTCCACGAGTCTCTTGTGATTCACCTCGCCCAGAACCGCCGGCGCCTCGCGCACCAGCACGGCGCCGGGGCCGAAGGGTTCGAGCGCGAGGCCGAGCGCGGCGAGTTCGTCGAAGGCGGGCGCCAACGCGTCCATCCGCGCCGCGTCGAGATCGACGACCACCGGAATGAGCAGCATCTGGCGCTCGACGCCCGCCGCCTCGCGCTGCTTCTTGAGCTTCTCATAGACCAGCCGCTCATGCGCGGCGTGCTGGTCGACGATGACCAGCCCGTCGCGGGTCTGGGCGATGATGTAGGTTTCGTGCAGTTGCGCGCGCGCGGCGCCGAGCGGCGCGTCGTCGACGGGAACGTCCAGCGCCGTCTCATGCGCGCGGGCGTCGGCGACCGGCGCGCCGGTGGGGAAGGCGAACTGGCGCGTCTCCGCGAAACCCGCCGGCGCGAAGGGGGAGCGCGTCACGTCCCAATTGGCGGGCGGCGGCGCGCGATACAGCGACGACCCGCGCGGGCCATTGTGGCGCGCCAGCATGTCGATGGCGGCGCGGGCGTTGCTGTCGGCGCTGCGATGGGATTTTTCGGCCAGCGCCTGTTTCAGCGCGCCGACGACGAGGCCGCGCACGAGGCCCGGATCGGCGAAGCGCACTTCCGCCTTGGCGGGATGCACATTGACGTCGACGATGCGGGGATCGCAGTCGACGAAGAGCGCGACGACCGGATGGCGGTCATGGGCGAGGAAATCGAGATAGGCGGCGCGAATGGCGCCCGTGAACAGCTTGTCGCGAACAGGGCGTCCGTTGACATACACATATTGCAGTTGCGCATTGCCGCGATTGTAGGTCGGCAGGCTGGCGAGGCCCGAAAGCCGCACGCCCTCGCGCTCGGCCTTCACCTCGAAGGCGTTGGCGCGAAACTCCTCGCCGATCGCCTGCCCGATGCGCCGCGCCGAATCGGCCCCACAGGCGGGATAATCGAAGAGCTGGCCATTGTCGGCGGAAAGCGAGAACCGCGCCTCCGGATGGGCCATGGCGAGGCGCTTCACCACATCGACGACGGCGGCCGTCTCGGCGCGCTCGCTCTTGAGGAATTTCAGCCGCGCCGGGGTCGCGGCGAAGAGCGCGCGCGCTTCGATGCGCGTTCCGCGCGGCCAGTTCGAGGCCGAGAGGCCGCGTTTGTCGCCGGCTTCGACGCGGATCGAAAAGCCGTGCGGCGCGTTGCTGGCGCGCGTGTCGATGGTGAGGTCGGCGACGGCGGCGATCGAGGGCAGCGCCTCGCCGCGAAAGCCGAGGGTGGCGATCCGGGTGAGATCGCCGTCCGGGATTTTGGAGGTGGCGTGACGCTCGATGGCGAGCGCCAGATCGCTCTCGTCCATGCCGCAGCCGTCGTCGATGACGCGAATGAGCCCGCGGCCGCCGTCCTCGATCGCGACGTCGATGCGCGAGGCCCCGGCGTCGAGGGCGTTTTCGACCAGCTCCTTCACGGCCGAGGCCGGCCGCTCCACCACCTCGCCGGCGGCGATGCGGTCAACGAGGATGGGATCGAGGCGGCGAACGGGCATGAACTGTTCTTATCGGATTCGCGGGCAACGCCAAAAGGGCCGCCGCTCTAATCCACCCGCTCCAGCACCAGCACCAGATTCTCCACCCGCGCGACCCGCGCGCGGGCGCCCGGCGCGAGGCTGTCGACGGAGGCGTCCGGCGCCAGCCGCGCCTCCCAGTCCAGCCCCGACCAATGCACGCGGCCACGCGCCTTCGTGACCTCATGGGTGGTCACCAATTCGCGGCCGATGAGGTCGCTGCTGGTGTCTTCCTGCACGCCGGCGCTCTGGAAGCGCTGGAGCGGGCTGCGGCCGACGAGGGCGACGGCGACGCTCGCGGCGGCGGCGATCGCGGCGGTTTCGAGAAGGCCCGGACGGGCGCCGGTCAGATACAGCGCCGCGCTCGTCACAAGCGCCCCGACCGCGACGAACATCACCGGCGACAGGCCGAAGGCGACGATGTCGAAGCCCAGCAGGGCGAGGCCGGCGATCAGGCTCAGATTGGCGGGGTCGGTGAAAAAGGCGGGGTCCATCAGCGTTCCTGTTCCGGCTCGCCCCAGGGCGCGGGCTTGCGGGCGGCGGGCGCGCCGCCTTTGGCGTTGACGGTGTTGAGCACCGCCATGGCCTTGGCGATCCAGCCGGCGGGATCGGCGCCGTCGCCCATCAGCACCAGCGACGTGCCGGTCTTGGCCAGCCGCCCATATTGTTCGATCGCCGATTTCGCGACTTCGAGCTGCACCGCCTGATCGCCGCCGATCTGGGTGATCTGCTGGCGCACGAGTTCGATGGCTTTCGCCTGGCCTTCGGCGCGCAGGATCGCCGCCTGTTTCTCGCCCTCGGCGCGGTTGATCTCGGACTGCTTGACGCCTTCCGACTCCAGCACGGCGGCGCGCTTGTCGCGCTCGGCCTTCATCTGCCGCTCCATCGACTGGCGCAGCGACTCGGGCATCTTGATGTCCTTGATCTCATAGCGCGTCACGAAGGCGCCCCAGAGCTGCGCCGCGTCGGAGACGGCGCGCACCACCCGCTCGTTGATCTCGTTCCTGTTCTCGAAGGTGCGGTCGAGCTCCATCGAGCCGATCGCCGAGCGCATGGAGGTCTGCGCCAGATTGACGATGGCGCGCTGAATGTCCTCGGCGCCATAGGCGGCGTCCTTGGCGTTGATGATCTTGTAATAGAGAATGCCGTCGATGGTGACGGTGGCGTTGTCCTTGGTGATCGCGTCCTGCGCCGGCACGTCGATGACCTGCTCGCGCAGATCGAACGCATAGGCGACGCGCTCCACGATCGGATAGACGAAATTGACGCCCGCCGTCAGCGTGCGGTTGTAGCGCCCGAGCCGCTCGACGACGAGCACGCTCTGCTGACGCACGAAGCGCACCATGCCGGCGAGCGCGAGCAGCGCGACATAGGCGAACCAGAACAGCGGATTATGCAGCGCCGTGAGGCCCAGGCCGGCGTTTTGGTCGAGGATGAGCAATCCGAGCGCCAGCGCGCCGAGCACGAAAAGCGGAAAGCCCATGGGGTCCTCCTGGGGGCGATGAAACGGGCGCCGCCAATCCGGCGGCGCGCGGACTATTCCGCCGCGACGCGCGCGCCGATGTGCGCGGCCGCATGTGACGCAGCTTCGACAATCACGCTCCCGCCGTCGTCGCGCAGGGAGAGCACGGGACAGGCGGCCTCGGGGATCGCCGCCACGACGTCGCCGATGGCCACCACGCCGACAAGCGCGCCATTGGTCAGCAATCCGGCGTGGGCGAGATCGGACAGCACGGCGGCCGGCGCGACGAGCCGCGCGGCGCCGAGCGCGTCCAGCGTCGCGAGAAAGCGCGCCGAAGAGAACGGCGCCAGCGAATGGAGCGGAGCGCCGCCGAGCAGCGCCGCGAGCGGTCCGCCGACCAGCGCCGCCGGCCCGCTCGGCGCGCAGAGCGAGAGAATCGGCGTGTCGCGCGTGAGGCGCATGCGGCGCACGAGATCGAGCGCCGCGCCGATCAACTCCCCCTGTCTGGCGGGGCGAACCTCGCCGGACGGCCCGAGCGCGCCGATGCGGGGGAAGTCGTCGACCGACCATTCGTCGGTGAGGCGCAGCCGCGCGTCCCGGCGCGACGACAGGGCGGCGCCCGAAAAATCCACGGCGCCGTCGAGCTGGCCGCCGAGCGTTCCCATCAGCCGGATCGAGGGCGCCTGCGCCGCGAGGTCGAGCAGCGCCGCCTCGAAGTCGAGGCCGCAGAAGCGCGCCGGCGCGAAGACGGCCGAAACCGACAGATCCTTCGCGGCCCGCGCGATCGCCCCGCGCGCCAGCGGCAGGGGCATGGGCGCGAGCACGGGCTCGAGCCCTTCGGCCAGCGCCGCCGTCAGCAGCGCGAAGCCCTGCGCGCCCGGCGGGGCGCAGACCAGGATCGTTTCGCCACGCGACAGGCCCAGCTCCCGGAGCTGGGCGACGCAGGCGCCGACGCGGCTGTAGAGGTCGGCATAGGTCAGCTCGTCGACAGCCTCCGCTTGCGCGTCGCGGAAGATCAGCGCGCCGGGGCGGTGCCGCGCGGCGCCGGCGACGAGCGCGTCGAAGCCGAACAGCGTCAGCGGATGGAAGTCTGCGGGGGCTTCCTGGCCGATGAGGGCGGCGCGCGCGGTCATGGGTTTTTCCTCCACCAGCTTTCGAGCGTCGGCCCGAACATCGGCGCGCCATAGCGCGGCAGTCGCTGCGGGCGCTCGACGTCGGCGGAATGCGCGATCCATTGCTCGGAGGCGTGAAACAGGGGCACGACGTAAAATCCCGAGAGCAGCACGCGGTCATAGGCGCGCACGGCGGTGATGAAATCGTCCTCGCCGCGCGCGGCGAGCAGCGCGGCGATGAGGCCGTCGATGGCGGGCGAGGCGGCGCCGGCGAGATTGAAGGACGCTTCTTGCGTGGCGCTGGCCGAACCCCAGCGCATGCGCTGCTCGTTGCCGGGCGAGGCCGAGGCCACATACTGGCCGATCATCATGTCGAAATCGAATTTCTGGCGCCGCCGCTGATATTGCACCTCGTCGACGAGACGCACCCGCGCCTCGACGCCGATGCGCGCGAGCGACGAGGCATAGCTCAGCGCGAGTCGCTCCTGATCGCGGTCCTTCACCATGATCTCGAAAGAGGCGGTCTCGCCGTCCTTGGTCAGCTTGCCGCCGTCCAGGCGCCAGCCGGCCGTGGCCAGAAGGTCGAGCGCGCGCTTCGCCATCTCGCGGTCGCGGCCCGTGCCGTCGTTCTCCGGCGGGCGCCATTTTCCCTCGAGAATGTCCGCGCGAACCGCAGCGGGATAGGCGGCGAGCAGCGCCCGCTCCTTCTCGCTCGCGGGACGGCCGGAGGAGGAGAGAACCGATTCGTCGAAGAAACTTTTCGTGCGCGTGTAAAGTCCCGAATAATAATTGGCGTTGACCCACTCGAAATCGAACATCATGCCGAGCGCCTCGCGCAGGCGGATGTCGGCGAAGAGCGGCCGGCGCGTGTTGAAGACGAAACCGCTCAGCCCCTTCGGATTCTCGTTCTTCAACGCCTCCTTCACGACGCGTCCGTCGCGCAGCGCCGGAAAATCATAGCCCGACGACCAGCGCGTCGTGCTCGTCTCGTCGCGATAATCGACGAGGCCCGCCTTGAAGGCTTCGAACAGGGAATTGCCGTCGCGGAAATACTGGATGTCGATCTCGTCGAAGTTGTAAAAGCCGCGCTGGCTCGGAACGTCCGCGCCCCAGTATTTGGGGTCGCGCCGCAGCAGCACGCGCGCGCCGGGCTCCACGACGTCCACGACGTAAGGCCCCGAGCCGAGCGGCTTCGCGAGCGTCGCGTCGGCGAAGGTCTGGGAGTTCGCGGCGTGTTTCGGCAGCACCGGCATGATGGCGAGAATGAGCGGCAGTTCACGGTCGCCGCCGGCGCCGGAGAGATCATAGGTCACGGTCTGGGCGTCGGGCGCGGAAATGGATTTGATCAGCCCATAGGCGATGCGCTGCTGCGGGCGGCCCTTCGCCTTCAGCAGGTCGAAGGAGAACAGGACGTCGGCGGAGGTGATCGGCGCGCCGTCGGAAAAATGCGCGCGCGGATCGAGATGGAAGGTCACATGCGTCCGCGCCGGATCGACCTCGACCGATTGCGCGATCAGCGGATAGAGGGTGAAGGGCTCGTCCTGCGAGCGCGCCATCAGCGTCTGGAAGACATTGCCGACGAGGCCCTGCGCGGCGGTGCCGGATTTCACGTTGAAGGGGTTCAGACTGTCGAATGTGCCGGGGAGGCCCACGCGTAGCCGCCCGCCTTTTCTTGCGGCCGGGTCGGCGTAGGGGAAATGATCGAAATCGGCCGGAAGCGCGGGCGCGCCATGCACGGCGAGGCCGTGGGCCGGTTCGGCGGCGGCGGCGGGAACGCGCGCGGCCGCGATCGCCGGGAGGAGCAGCGCGGCGAGGAGCGCGCGGGGGATGAGACCTTTTGCCCCGGCGCCGGCGCGAATCGCGAGACGGATCATGACCCCAACCATAGCCGATCAGATGGCGGCTTGAAGTCGTCTGCGGGCTTCATTCCGCCGCATTTTGCAAATTTTACAGAAGGCCGCCGGTCCGGAGACGCACGCGCCCCCAGACCCGGCTGGAAATTGACGCGGCGACACGGTAAAGAGCTTTGCCGTCGACTCGGCGCGGCTCGCCCGCTGCGGTCGATCCGGGTCGGAGGCAAGGGTTTCACGGCGCAGTTTTCAGCGTTACCCGCGTGCGGCGGCCCCCGTGACCACGCGACAAGAATAACTCTTTGCATGAGCCGGAGAGGCGCCGGCGAAGCAGACAAGCGAAAGGGACTTCCGAATGTCGATCCTCTTCCCGCGGTCCGCCGCGGTCGCGCTGGCGGGAGCTCTCCTGCTCGCCGGCGCCACGGCGCAGGCCCAGCAGGCCCCGGCCGCCGGCGGCGCGCCCGCCCAGCAGCAGCAGCCGGCCGGCCCGATCACCGCCAATCTGCAGCCGGTGCAGCCCGACTGGACCAAGGTCTGCGGCTCGGACCCGGCGACCAAGAAGGAAATCTGCTACACCACGCGCGACTTCGGCGCCGCCGCCAAGGAAGGCGACGCCCCGCAGCCGCTGCTCGCCCTCGCGGTTTACGATCCCAAGGCCGACGACACCAAGATCATCCGCCTGCTGCTGCCGCCGGGACTCATGCTGAAGCCGGGCTTCCGCTTTTCGATCGACAAGGGCGCGGTCGAGACCGGGGCTTTTGAAATCTGCTTCCCGAACGGCTGCTTCGCCGAGGCCAAGGTCAAGAAGGCCGTCATCGACGGCATGAAGAAGGCCGAGAAGATGATGGTCGTGGTCAAGAACCAGGCCAACGCCGAGGTGACCTTCTATCTGCCGCTGACGAATTTCGGCAAGGCCTTCGACGGTCCGGCGATCGACCCGAAGGTGCTCGAGGAGCAGCAGAAGAAGCTTCAGGACGAGCTGCAGAAGAAGGCCGAGGAAGAGCGCAAGAAGCTCGAGGCCAAGGGCGCCGCCCCCGCCGACAAGAAGTAAGGCGGCCCGAAGATCAAAGGAAAACGCCCGCGTGCGCAACGCGGGCGTTTTTCGTTGCGGCTTTGAGACAAGGACGGCCAGCCGTCCCGCGAGGGCTTCGGGCGTGCGATGGCGGGAGGCGCTGGCCGCGTCGGTCAGTGGCGCTTGGGCGCGCGGATCCTGTAGCAGCCGTCCTCATCGCGTTCGAAGGTCTCCTCGACCTGCGGATGGCGGACGGGATCGCCGGAGGTGTCGGGCATGAGGTTCTGCTCCGACACATAGGCCACATATTCGGTTTCGGCGTTTTCGGCGAACAGGTGGTAGAAGGGCTGGTCCTTGCGCGGGCGCAGCTCCTCCGGAATCGAGAGCCACCATTCCTCGGTGTTGGCGAACACCGGATCGACGTCGTAAATGACGCCCCGGAAGGGGTAGCGCCGGTGCTTGACCACCTGGCCGATCCCGAATTTCGCGCGACTCTCTCTCGGCATTCTTGCGACGCCTTTTAACGCTCTGTTTACCGACGGTTCTGGTAGCGCGCCGTCCCCGGTCGCGTCAACGGCGCCTTTCGGCGCAGCGCACAAATGGCCGCGCCGGGGACGCCGGGGGCCACCTCAGCCCTGGAGCGCCGCGACGCCGGGCAGCGCCTTGCCTTCGAGCCACTCCAGAAACGCGCCGCCAGCGGTCGAGACATAGGAGAATTCCTGTCCCGCATGGGCCTGATTGAGCGCGGCCACGGTGTCGCCGCCGCCGGCGACGGAGAGCAGCTTGCCTTCGACGGTGAGCCGCGCTGCGGTCTGGGCGACGGCGTTGGTGCCTTCGTCGAAGGGCGGCAGTTCGAAGGCGCCGAAGGGGCCGTTCCAGACCAGCGTCTTGCATTTGGCCAGAAGCGACTCGACATGGGCGACCGTCTTCGGCCCCACGTCCAGAATCATGTCCTCGGCGCCGACATGGTCGACTGAAACGATGTGCGAGGGCGCATGCGCCTCGAATTTCTGCGCGACCGTCGCGTCGATCGGCAGGACGACCGTGCAATTGGCCGCCTTCGCCTTTTCGAGAATGTCGCGGGCCGTGCCGGCGAGATCATGCTCGCAGAGCGACTTGCCGACCGCCTTGCCCTGCGCGGCGAGGAAGGTGTTGGCCATGCCCCCGCCGATGACGAGGTAATCCACCTTCGCGACCAGATTGCCGAGCAGCTCCAGCTTGGTGGAGACCTTGGCGCCGCCCACGATCGCCATCACCGGGCGCGCCGGACTGGTCAGCCCGGATTCGAGCGCTTCGAGCTCCGCCTGCATGGTGCGGCCGGCGATGGCCGGGAGTTTCGCGGCGAGGCCGGTTGTGGTGGCGTGGGCGCGATGCGCGGCCGAAAAGGCGTCATTGACGAAAAGGTCGCCGTTCCTGGCGACCTCGTCGATGAAGCTCGGGTCGTTCTTTTCCTCGCCCTTGTGGAAACGGGTGTTTTCGAGGAGCGCCACGTCGCCGTCCCGCATCGCGTCGATCACGGCGGCGGCGGCGTCGCCGACGCAGTCATCGGCGAAGGCGACCTTGCGCTTGAGATGATGTTCGAGCGCCGGCAGCACGTGGCGCAGCGACTCTTCGTCCACGCGCTGGCCCTTGGGCCGGCCGAAGTGGGAGAGCAAAATCACCTTCGCCCCCTTGGAGGCGAGTTCATTGATCGTCGGCAGGATGCGCTCGATGCGGGTGGCGTCGGTGACGCGGCCTTCCTCCATCGGCACATTGAGGTCGACGCGCAGCAACACGCGTTTGCCTTTGACGTCCACGTCGTCGAGGGTGCGAAAGGAGGTCATGCGCGTCTCCAATTCTTTCCAAAAAAACAGGACGCGGACCCGTCGGGTCCGCGCCGCGTCATCAGAGGCGAAGCGTCAGATCAGCGAGCCGATCAGCGCCGCCGTGTCGGTCATGCGGCCCGAGAAGCCCCATTCATTGTCGTACCAGGAGAGGATCGACACGAGATTGCCGTCCATGACTTTCGTCTGGTCGAGATGGAAGGTCGACGAGGCCGGGCAGTGGTTGAAGTCGATGGAGACGAGCTTCTCCGACGTATAGGCCAGCACGCCCTTCATCGGGCCGTCGGCGGCGGCCTTGATGGCGGCGTGGATCTCTTCCTTGGTGGTCGGGCGCCTGGCGATGAACTTCAGATCCACGGCCGAGACGTTGGGCGTCGGCACGCGGATGGCGTAGCCGTCGAGCTTGCCGTTGAGCTCCGGCAGCACGAGGCCGACGGCCTTGGCGGAGCCGGTCGAGGTCGGGATCATCGAGAGCGCCGCGGCGCGGGCGCGGTAGAGGTCCTTGTGGAACGTGTCCAGCGTCGGCTGGTCGCCCGTATAGGAGTGGATCGTCGTCATGATCCCCTTCTCGATGCCGATGGCGTCGTTGAGGACCTTCGCGACCGGCGCGAGGCAGTTGGTCGTGCAGGAGGCGTTGGAGACGACCAGATGGTCCTTCGTCAGCTTGTCGTGGTTGACGCCATAGACGACCGTCAGATCGGCGCCCTCGCCGGGAGCCGAGACGAGCACGCGCTTCGCGCCGGCGTCGAGCAGCAGCTTCGCCTTGTCGCGCGCGGTGAAGAGGCCGGTGCACTCCATCGCCACGTCGACGCCCAGCGCCTTGTAGGGCAGCTCGGCCGGGTTCTTGATGGCGGTGACCTTGATCGGGCCGCGGCCCACGTCGATCGTGTCTCCGTCGACCTTCACCTGGTGCGGGAAGCGGCCATGGACCGAATCATAGCGCAGCAAATGGGCGTTGGTCTCGACCGGGCCGAGGTCATTGATGGCGACGACCTCGAGGTCGGTGCGGCCGGATTCGATGATGAAGCGGAGGACGTTGCGGCCGATACGCCCGAAGCCGTTGATGGCCACTCTGACGGTCATATGGAAAATCTCCTTGTCGCCGCCCCTTTTCAGAGAATCGGGCGGCTTTCGCCCTGCTGCGTCTGCGCGCCGCGCGCCGGGCCTGGCTGGATGTCGAGGCGAGCGTGTGATAGCACCTCGCGCCCCCCTGTCAACGCGTCGGCGCCCCGCGCGCGGGGCCGCGCCAACGGGGGCCGGGCGAGAGTTTCGCGGCGGCGTCCGGGGAGCGGCTTCGGAGAGGCGCAATTCATGCTACCAAGATCCGCGGCGAATCGGCGTCACGCCCGCCGCAGCTCCTCCCGCCGCGAGACATAGGGCGCAGTCCGGCGATGACCCGATCCGATGCTGAAAACCCTGCCGGGAAGCTCGACGCGGCGCTCGCGCGCCTGACCGCCGCGCTCGAGCGCCTCGAAAGCGCGGTCGCCGTCCGGCTCGAGGACGATCTGTCCAGCGGCGAACTGGAAGAGGAGGTCGCCATCATGCAGGACGACCGGGCGCGACTCGCGCTCGAACTCGACGACGCGCAGGCCCGCGTCAGCGCGCTGGAGAAGACGCGCGAGGAAGTGCTGCGGCGCCTCGACGCCGCGGAGGCCGGCGTCATGGCGGCGCTCGAATCCGCCGCCGATTGCGCAGAGGGGGAGTAGCCGATGGCCGCCGTGATCGTGACCATCGCCGGGCGCACCTATCGCCTCTCCTGCGACGATGGCCAGGAGCCCCGTCTCGAACAGCTCGCTCGCTATGTGGAGGGCAAGATCCTGTCGATGCGCGACAGTTTCAAGGACATCGGCGAGCAGCGGATCGTGGTGATGGCGGCGCTTTCGATCGCCGACGAAGCCGAGGACGCCCGCGGAAAGGCAGAGAGCATGACCGCCGAACTCGCGACCCTGCGCGCCGAGCTCGAGCAGGCGAGGCGGGCGGCGGCCGAGATGGAGGCGAAGGCCATCCGCGTCGTCGAGGATGCGGCGCAGCGGCTGGAGCTGCTCGGCGCGGACATGCAGAAGCCCGCGCAGAAGGACGATTTTCCCTTTTAGACGGTTTCCCCGCTCACCGTCCATTCAGCCGGCGCAGCACCTCTTTCGTCGCGAAGCCATCCGCCGGCTGCATCCCTGCCGCGAGCTGAAAGGCGTGGATGGCGTTGCGGCTGGTCCGGCCGAGCTTTCCGTCCAGCGGTCCCTGATAATAGCCTTTGCCGGTCAGCGCCTGCTGCATGGCCTTCACCTCCGCCGTCGACAGCGGCGCGACATGCGGCCAGGGCGCGAGGGGGATGTCGCGCCCGGCGATGCGCTCGGCCAGCACGGCCACCGACATGGCGTAGGCGTCCGAGGTGTTGTACTGCCGGATGACCTCGAAATTGTCGGAGATGAGAAAGGCCGGGCCGCCGGCGCCGGCCGGCAGATAGAGGCTCGCCGCCCCCGCCCCGGGCAGCGCCCCGCCATCCGCGCGGGCGACGCCGAGCGACCTCCAGCGGGGGAAGTCGAGGTCGAAAGCGGCGTAGTCGAAGCCGTCCGGCAGCGTCACCTCCACGAGCGCCGGCAGGCCCGCGACCCAGCCGGATTTGGCCAGGAAATTGGCGATGCTCGCGACGGCGTCGGCGTGGGAGCGCCAGATGTCCGGCACCCCGTCTCCCTCGTCGCTTTCCGCGAATTTGAGATAGGCGGAGGGCATGAACTGCGGCTGGCCCATCGCGCCCGCCCAGGAGCCGCGCAACTGGCCGCGCGTCGCATAGCCCTTTTCGAGCATGATGAGCGCGTCGACGAACTCCTGCTTGAAGGTCTCCGCGCGATGGCCCTTCCAGGCCAGGGTGGCGAGCACCCTGAGCGCGTCGGCGCCGCCCGTGGCGGAGCCGAAGTTGCTCTCGACGCCCAGAATGGCCACGATGATTTCGCCTGGCGCGCCATGGCGGGCGGTCGCCCGGCGCAAGGGGCCGGCAAGCTCCGCCGCGACGGAGCGGCCGCGCGCGACGCGGCTATTTGTCACTGTCCCGGCAAGATAGGCCGGAATGGAGATGGTGAACTCCGCCTGCGTTTTCGGTTTGGCGACGACGCCGGGCTCCGGGGCGAGGCCCGCCACCGCGGAGTCGAATGTGGCGCGCGAAACCCCCGCCGCCTCCGCCGCGGGCCAGAGTCCTTCGATGAATTCGGCGAATTCCGCCGCCCGCGCCGGCGCGACGATGGCGAAGAGGGCGGCGGCGAGCCCGGCGAGGGCCATGCGCCGGTCCGGGGCGAGCGTAGGGGAATCCTTTTGCGTCATGGTCTTACCGGCGCCTGCTTGTTTGGAAATCTTACATCCTGCGGCATTTGACAGGGCCGCCCCGCTGCCGTCTACTGGTAAGGATAAAGTTTCAAAAGGGGCGAGAGAGCTCGCTGTCGGTCCTTCCATGACGCATCAGCCAGTTGCCAGGAGCTTCGACAATTCGCGCCGTCTGCGCGAGCAGCCGACCGGCGTTCCCGTGGACCCCAAGACGCGGCTGCGCAACGCCGGCCTGCGGCCCACGGTTCAGCGCCTCGCGCTCAGCAAGCTGCTGTTCGGCAAGGGCGACCGCCATGTCAGCGCCGAGGCGCTGCATGCCGAGGCCCGCGAGGCGGGGCTGACGATGTCGCTCTCCACCGTCTACAACACGCTCAACCAGTTCGCCGAGGCGGGCCTTTTGCGCGAGATCGCGGTCCAGGGGCCGCGCACCTATTTCCACACCCGCACCTCTCCGCATCATCACTTCATGGACGAAGCCACCGGCCGCATGTTCGACGTCGCCGACGGCTCGGTCGAATTCGCCCGGCTTCCGGCCCCGCCCGAGGGGATGGAAATCGTGGGCTGCGACGTGATCATCCGCATCCGCCCCAAGAGGGGGTGAGCGAAGGCGCGCCAACCGCCTCCAGCGCGGGCGATCGGGCCCGCAAGATCTGGCTCGCCTACGCCATTCTCGCCATCGCCGGGGCGCTCGCGCTGCTGGCGATCTATGTCAATGCTTATGACGACTATGACGTCGGCGACCGGCTCCGCGGCCTTGGGCGCGTCGTTCGTCGCGCCATGGCGATCCTGACCTTTCCGCTTGGAGCGCCGGCTGGCTGGCTGGCGGACGGCCCGCTGCACGACGCCTTCGGCTGCGGCGAGGAGACCGCGCCCTGCGCCATTTTCGTCTTATGGCAGGCGCAGTTCGGAGCGCTTGTCGCGCAGGTCGTTCTGATGCGTTAGCTCATCGCCCGGCGCTTTCCGCGCGCGGGGCGATGAGCCGCTCCCGGCTCAGCCGAGAAGCTTGGCCAGCTCGGCGCGCAGCCCGTCGGCCACATCCGGCCGGGCGAGGCCGAAGGCGACATTGGCGGCGAGGAAGCCGAGCTTCGAGCCCGTGTCATAGGTGCGTCCGTCGAAGCGCACGGCGTGGAAGGGGCGCTCCTTCGCCAGATGGATCATGGCGTCGGTGAGCTGGATTTCGCCGCCCGCGCCCTTCTCGCCCTTTTCGAGCAGCGCGAAGATTTCCGGCTCCAGAATATAGCGGCCGGAGATGATGAAATTGCTCGGGGCCGTGCCCTGCGGCGGCTTCTCGACCATGCCGGTGATCTCGAAGGTCGAGCCGTAATCCTTGCCCCTGGCGACAATGCCGTATTGATGCGTCTCCTCGGGCTTCACCTCTTCGACGGCGATGATGTTGCCGCCGTGCCGTTCATAGGCCTCCACCGCCTGCGCCAGGCAGCGCGCGGTCTTGCCGGCGGCGGGCAGGGTGATCATGTCCGGCAGCAGCACGGCGAAAGGTTCGTCGCCGATGATCTCACGCGCGCACCAGACGGCGTGACCGAGGCCGAGCGGCGCCTGCTGGCGGGTGAAGCTGGTCGCGCCCGCCGGCGGCAGGTCCGACATCAGGGCTTCATATTCCTTGGTCTTGTTGCGGCGCTTGAGCGTATCCTCCAGCTCGTAGGCCATGTCGAAATGATCTTCGATGACCCCCTTGCCGCGTCCGGTGACGAAGACGAAATGCTCGATGCCGGCCTCGCGGGCTTCGTCGACTACGTGCTGGACGACCGGGCGGTCCACGACCGTCAGCATCTCCTTTGGCACCGCCTTGGTCGCCGGTAGGAATCGCGTGCCGAGTCCGGCGACGGGGAAGACAGCCTTGCGAATGCGCTTGGTCATGAGTGTCCGTTTCGAGTGAGTTCGAGTCTTTTTGGAAAACGCCTAATCCCGCGTGAGGTCTCTCACGCTCAACTAGACGTAAATTTGACGGTTGCGGCGTTAATTTGACGTGAGCAGAGAGGGAAAGTCGAAAATGGCGGTATTGGTCACCGGCGGCGCCGGCTACATCGGCAGCCATACGGTTCTGGAGCTTCTCGACGCGGGCGAGACGCCTGTCGTTCTAGACGATCTGTCGACCGGCTTTCGCTGGGCCGTGCCCGAGGGCGTGCCGCTGTTCGTCGGCGACGACGGCGACGAGGCGCTGATCGCCGACGTCATCGCCCGCCACGACATTGACGCCATCATCCATTTCGCCGCGAAGATCGTGGTTCCCGAGTCGGTCTCCGATCCGCTCGGCTATTATCTCAACAACACCTCGAAGGCGCGCAATCTGATCGCCACGGCGACGGCGAGCCGGGTCAGACATTTCATCTTCTCGTCGACGGCGGCGGTCTACGGCGACCCCGATCAGTTGCCGGTGACCGAAGACGCGACGCTCAAACCCGTTTCGCCCTACGGCCGGTCCAAGCTGATGGTGGAATGGATGCTGGAGGACGCGGCCCGCGCCTATGATTTCGCCTATGTGGCGTTGCGCTATTTCAATGTGGCGGGCGCCGATCCCAAAGGCCGCTCGGGCCAGTCGACGCCCCAGGCCACCCATCTCATCAAGGTCGCGGCGCAGGCGGCGCTGGGCAAGCGTGATCGCTTGCAGGTCTTCGGCACGGATTATCCCACGCCTGACGGCACCTGCGTCAGGGATTATATTCAGGTGACGGATCTCGCCCGCGCGCATCTCGACGCGCTGCGCTATCTGCGCGGCGGCGGCGAGAGCCTCGTGGCCAATTGCGGATATGCGCATGGCTTCTCCGTGCTCGAGGTGATCGAGGCGGTGAAGCGCGTGTCAGGCGTGGATTTCAAGGTCGATTATGCGCCGCGCCGTCCGGGCGATCCGGCGGCGATCGTCGCCGCGAACGATCGCGCGCGCGCCATTCTGGGGTGGAAACCCGAGCACGATGATCTGGACGAGATTGTCCGGCAGGCGCTCCAATGGGAGAAAAGACTTTCGGAGCGTGGAGGCTGAACGGGAAATCCGCAGCGCTTATGCGTGGCCGGCCTGGCTGGCGGCGCAGGCCGGAGCCTCGACGTTGCAGCATGTCTGCGTCACCGCCTGCTTGGCCTGATGGTCGATCAGGGAGACGCAGGGGCGTTCGCGAATGAGCTCGCGCAATGACTCGGCGGCCTGCCGCGCGGCCTGGCGCACCTCCTCCGGCAGGCGTCGGCTTTGCGCGAGATGCGTCGCTTCGAGAAGCTTGAGACGGAGAACCGCTGGACCCGCGGCGGCCAGAAATTCGCAATCGGCGCAGAGCAGAAGCCTCAGTGAATCTTTCGCCGGCATGTTTTCCTCGCAATGCTCTCTCCTCCTCTAACGGGAGGGGCGTCAGGTGACGCATTGCACAGCCTATGCGTAACCTCTTGTGCGAAGCTTATGCGTGGCTATTGGTCAGTCGCTCGACGATGGCGTCGAGGACTTTCAGCCGGGCGAATTTCTTGTCATTGGCCTCGACGATGGTCCAGGGCGCGTGGCGCGAGCTGGTGCGGTCGATCATCTCCGTCATCGCGGTCTCGTAGATCTCCCACTTCTCGCGGTTGCGCCAGTCGTCGGGGGTGAGCTTGTAGCGCTTGAAGGGCTTCGCCTCTCGGTCCTCGAAGCGTTTGAGCTGTTCGTCCGGCGAAATCGCGAGCCAGAATTTCAAGACGACATAGCCGTTGTCTTGCAGTTCGCGCTCGAAATCGTTGATTTCCTGATAGGCGCGCATCCAATCTTCCGGCGCCGCAAAGCCCTCGACGCGCTCGACGAGCACGCGGCCGTACCAGCTCCGGTCGAAGATGGCGACGTCGCCGCGCCGGGGAATATTGCGCCAGAAGCGCCACAGATAGGGGCGCGCGCGCTCCTCGTCGGTGGGCGCCGCGACGCCATGGACGCGGAAGCGGCGCGGATCGAGCGCCTCGCGCACCCGGCGGATGGCGCCCCCTTTCCCGGCCGCGTCATTGCCTTCGAAGGCCAGCACGAGGCCCCTGTCGCGGAAAGCTTTCGAGGTGGTCGCTTCGGTGAGCCGCCGCTGCAGATTGGCGAGTTGCGTGGAGTAGGTCTCCCGGTCGGCCGTCCGGGAGAGATCGAGCGCGGAGGCGAGGCTCGGCCGCGGCAGGCTGCTCCTTGGCTCGGCGACGGCGAGCGTGCGGCGGGAGGGGGGCGCCTCGGCGGCGGCGCGCGCAAGCGTTTGCAACAGGAGATCGCCAACGGCGGCGTCACGATAATGCGGGTCGGCGGCGGGGACGACCGCCCAGGGCGCGTCGCCCGTCGATGTGCGCTCGACCATTTCCATCGCCGCGTCGGCGAGTCGCGCGCGCTCCTTGGCGCTGTCGAATTCGTCCCACTCGATCACCGCGGGGCGGCGCAGGGCGCCATTGGCCTCGCGCAGCTTCTTCAGCCGGCGGCGCGCCTCGCGCTCGTCCATGTGCAGCCAGATCTTGAGCAGATGCACGCCCTCGTTGCGCAGCATCTCCTCTGCGCGGATCATGTTCTCGAGCACGTCGTCATAGGCGGCGCGGCTGAGCCGCCCGAGCGCGCGGTTGCGCAGCGCGCGATGATGCCAGGAGCCGAGCACGAGGCCGATGCGCCCCTTGGCGGGCATGTCGCGCCAGTAGCGCCAGGCGCCCGGCCGCGCGCGCTCCTCGTCGGTGGGGCGGCCATAGGAGAGAGTCTCGACGAAATGGTCGTCGAGCCAGTCATAGAGGCGATTGACGACCTCGCCCTTGCCGGCACCGTCGGAGCCGTTGATGAGCACCAGCACGGCGGCGCGCCTGCGTTCCGCGACCTCGAATTGCGCGTCGAGCAGGCGCTCGCGCAACGGCGCCTCCACCGCGAGGAATTCGGCCTTGGTCATCACATGCGGCAGGGAGGCGGATTCGAACATGGCGGCGGTCCTGCAATCGAAACTTCCCAAACGAGGCCGCTGTGGTAGATGTTGAGTCGCGGGTCCCGTAGCTCAGCAGGATAGAGCAGCGGTTTCCTAAACCGAAGGTCACAGGTTCGAATCCTGTCGGGACCGCCAGTTAAATCAACAGCTTAGATAAAAGCCACAAGTCCGGTTTTCAGCCGAAGTAAGAGCAAAGGTAAGAGAAAAGCGGCAGCTTTACTGCTGAGTGGCTTGCCCTGTGCCTCGCTCGGACTCTTACCTTCTCTCTGCAAACCGGCACCTATCCTGATCTTATTCTACGGGCATTTTCCGGCCAGGCGAGTCCCTCAACAAGCATCGATCGACTCCCGCCCCTTGTCGCGGATCGCGGGCGCAGCGTCGCGGGGCGGGGATGTGGCGCTTTTGCCACTTCCCGGCAAAGTTTCTGTTCATCCGCACCGCCACGCTTTACCAATCAGGCAGGCAAGGGCTTTTGTGCTCGCGCTGTGCTTTCCTTTTGCGCAGCGTTGCAAGACAGCAAAAACTTAACAGCCCCAATCGGGGCTGTTTTTTTTATGGAATTGAGCGTAGCGTATACGCTGCAACGCTGGGCATAGACTTCCGCTAGTGTCAGCAACTCGTGGACCAGCTCGGCGTTGCAACCGAGATTCCTCACGATGGCCCGCCCCTGCCATCGCCGCCGCCGCGCCCCTCCTGCACCGCTAGCTGTTCAAGCAGCACGGCGAGGTGATCCGGCAACGGTTCGTGGACAACTGGCCCGTAAAGCGTCCGCATCACGCTTCCGGCCTCGCGTTCGATCAGGGCCGCGTCTTCCGGGGAGAGGGTGTCTGTGTCTGTGATTAGCATGGGCGCGCCAGAGAAGGGGTGGTTCGGGGGGAGGAACGCATTCGGGGCCGCGGTTGATCCATCCAGCAGAGGATTTTTTGCGGCGCGGCAAAAAGCGAGAAAGGGCGATGAAAAGATCCCGCCGCCCCCCCCCCCCCCCACCCCCCCCCCCCCCCCCCCCCCAC
>NZ_JBPFEB010000125.1:0-7182 GCF_051061225.1 Methylocystis sp. | reverse complement strand
AGCATGGCTCTGCCGGCCCTTGATCGTTATCCGCTGGAGCTCTCGGGCGGTCAGCGACAACGCGTCTCGCTGATGCGCGCCTTGATGCTCGACCCCGACATTCTTCTGATGGACGAACCTCTCGGCGCGCTCGACCCGATGCGCCGAGTTGCAGGATCAGCTCAAGGGCATCTTCCAAAGCCTCTCCAAAACGGTCGTGCTCGTAACGCACGATCTCGTCGACGATCATCCTCCTGCATCGGGGCCGTGTCGCCCCGGCCCGAGGTCTGAGGCAGGAAGCCACTCAGCTGGAATCGCTGCTGTATTCTCGAGCCACGTTGGGCGGTCCGCACTACGCCCGTGCTTCTTGACCAACCCAGCGTACGGCTCGGAATCAGGCTCAGCAATGGCTGCCTTGATCGTCGCCTATTCAATCAAGATCGCCTCAATGGGAACGGGTCGTGGTTCCGCACCTTGGGCGCTTTAGCGCTCTTAAGGCCCCCGGCTGTTCCTCATCATTCTGATTATCGACGTCGTCGCCGATTGGATTGACATTCCTGTGATCACCACCGCGTTCAAGGCAGAAAAGGCGCTCACCTAAGATACGGTATCGGTCGATGTTGACGCGTGTTGTTCTGGAAGGTGGTCGACCCCAAAATGGCGGCGCTCGAAGTGGTCGACTATGAAAGCGCCATAAACTCGACGGCTCAGAAGACTTGATCGGCGAAATTATGCTTTCGGATATTCTGGAGGGGCGCAAAAAATGAGCGCACTGAGTCGAGGTCGGGCGCACTAACTCCCTTCAATCCCTTTAGGGCGAAGGCCGGCATAATTCTCTACGCCTTTTGTTTGGTTCACCCCGCCATCCAGATGGCAAAACCCGTGCCAACTGCCGCTATGCAGACAATCCAAACCACTGGCATAAGATTCAAGTTGTCTCGTCCACTCATCGTTGTTTCCTCTCGCCGCCTCCACAGCACCGAAGGGGTCCCCTTGAAGACCAAGCGCTGTCGCCAACAAAACTTGCCTGGAGCGATGGCAGTTCCCCTGCAAATTGCGCACGCTCTGAGGCGATCTACTGGAGCTCGAATTGTGTTTCCTCGCGTCACCACCGATTAGAAGCGCTACTCTTCAGCGATGCAGCGGAGGGCAGGATGAGTAGCCGTGTCAGCTCCGATATTCAGAACACTATTGCCCGCAGGCCCAGCGGCTACAGCAGCACCAATCGAAGCCCCAATCGCGCTCCAATCCGACAAAGTCCTAACCGAAACCGCACCCGCACCCGCGGCGACGGCGTATTGATACCGAAAGCGTGCCGATGAGCATGCTTGCGGCGAGCTTCGCGGTAAGAAGCGTAGAGATTTGCATCCGGGTTGCTGAACCAAGGCGCGCTAAAATACGTGCTGCTGACCTCCCGGAGTTGCGCCGCAATGTTGAGACTTATCTTGGCCCTTGCGACAGCCCTCTTTCCCCTGGCTGTCTTCACGATGACCTGCGAGGCGCGATCGTCAATAGTCGCGCCGCACAGGCCCTATCATTCGGCCTTACACGTCCCCCTACGTAAGACGCACCATGGAGCTGGACAATCCGCCTTTGCAGCCATCGTGCTAGACGCAAACAGCGGCCGAACCCTATTTGCTCGGAACGAAGACGAGCTACGCCACCCGGCCTCCATCACGAAGGTCATGACTCTCTATTTGCTGTTCGAGCAGCTAGAGAGGGGGTGTTTGCAGCTGGATTCGCCCATAAAAATCTCGTCCCATGCCGCCGCGCAAGCTCCCTCAAAGATTGGCTTGCCTCCGGGTCAGACGATCGACGTCAGGAGCGCGATCGAAGCCGTGGTGACGAAATCGGCCAACGACGTGGCGGCAGCAATCGCCGAGGAGATCGGCGGCGACGAGCAGACATTCGCGCATATGATGACCGCTAAAGCTCATGCGATAGGCATGAGCCGCACATATTTTTCAAACGCCTCGGGGCTCCCTAGCGAAGGACAAGTCACCACAGCCAAAGACCTGGCGACTCTTGGAGACGTCATTCAGGAACACTTCCCGAATTATTTCGGATTTTTCTCGACTCGCGACTTCGCTTATCGCGGCCACGTGTATCGGAACCACAATCACCTGCTCGGGAAGCTTAATGGAATGGACGGCATCAAGACCGGCTTCATCCGCGCTTCGGGCTACAACCTCCTGGCGTCCGTCCGTAGAAAAGGACGCAACCTGGTCGCTGTCATTTTGGGTGGGCGCACCGCAGAATCACGCGACCAAGCCATGGCTCGGCTGATCGCGAACAACATAGGAAAGGCTTCTCCTGTGCGAACCGCCGTGGCGATTGCGCCAAAAGCTTATGCTAAATTCGCCCCGAGCGCTCAGAACTGCGAGACAGGGACATCTCCAGACGCGAGAGTGGATAGTGACAACGCTTCGGCATTGGGACGTGAATGAGGAAAGGAGCGGACATGCGAATGATAAAAAACGGTGCTGCTCGCGGCCGTGGCGTTCTTCGCAATGATAGTCGTCGCGAACGCCCTCGCACGCGTGCATATCGATCTCACCACGCAACGGAGGATCTGCAGACATCACACGGCGACTACACTTGGCGGGTTTCAACGGCTCGTTCTGGCTATCATACGCCCAAGGGCAGCTTTGCGCCAATCCGTATGGAGAGGCTGCATTATTCAGGCCGATATCACATGGAGCCTATGCTATATGCGATCTTCACCCCTTCAGGCAAGGTCCCTATGACTATTGGAGCAGGCCAAGGACTCCTGGCTGGTATCGGCCTTATTACTGACCGGGCGGAAGGCTGGCGACTCCTAAAAGAGAGCCGGAGCCGCCAGCCGTCGCGCCTGCGTTAGCCAGGCGGCGCGGGAGGCGAAGAACAACCTACCGCGCGGGTGGGAGGTATGACTCGCCGGTTAGCCTGGAATTGTGGATTCTACGTATCAAGCCTTCGCCTTCCTGCCCCGCCGGCCCGGGGAACGAAAGCCCCAGTCCGGCGGTTATCCGGAGGTCCAAGCTTTTGCCTCGCCCGGCCCAGCGCCGGGCTTTTTCCTGAGCCCTCGCCGTTCTCTGGGATCACGCCGAAGGCTTGAGCTTGCCACGTCCGGTCAGGCCGAGCGCCCTACGCACAGCGTGAGTATTTTTCCCCGAAATCACGAGCTCACCATTTTTCCGCATTTGCACAACAAGACCGCCTTGCGCGCGAATGCGCCAGCCTTCGGCTGATTCCTCGTAAGTAAGCTTCCCGTCCGAAATCCCCATGGACCGAAGCGTTTCGATGATTGTCGTGGGGCTTAGCGGCTCGGCCATCGCTCATGGGTTCTTTCGATCTTGGCACGCGCACAAACACCATACCATCGCTGTCTGAGACCACGACCCTTATGGCCAAGCGCCCTGGCAACGTCACCTGGCTCACTCGTCATTTCTGTGCGCTCGGTCTCTCCAACGGGATTGTCTCTCCGGTGTCCGCCCCGGCCGTTGCGCGCGCCCGTTCATAGCTGACAACGATGCGCAAGAGCACCATGGCCGCGAGTATCCCGTCTTCGCCGAGATCCATGCCTACAAGGCCCTCGGCAGTCAGCTGGAGCTTTTGGGCCGTTTCGGCCGTGAGGGTCATCTCAACTTTAAGCTTCAATCGCCAGTGCTCCCTTGCCGGCCCTAGCGGTTATTGCCCATCCGCCGCGCCGAGGCTCGACGCCGGCTCCTTGGGCTCGACCCGGTTGCGCAGGCGGACGCCCGCGCCGCCGCCGTCGGCGATGAACTCGGCGCCCGCCGCTTCGAGCGTCACTTCGAGAGCATCCGCCAAGCAATCGGCGACGCCGCGCCCCGCCTCAAAGTCCGCGACCGTCGAACCGCTCAGATCAGCCATGTCGGCGAGCTGCTCCTCCGTGAGTCCCAGTAGTTCTCTCGCCTCTCGGCACTGCACTGGGGTCATTCTGCCAGTCCCTTCTTGAGCCTCACGCACACGGTGTCGTCGTGCTCATCAAACTCGACCCCCGCCGCCTCGAGGGCCGCGCGGATGGCGGCGACAGTGCGCTCTTTCAGCTCCTCACCGGCCTCCAACCGATTCACCGTGTTCAGTGAAACGCCAGCCAAGTCGGCGAGCTGCTTCCCGGTGAGGCCAAGCGCGACCCGCGCCATTTTGGTTTGAACCGCACTGAGCGTCATGTTTAAAACTCGATTCGAGTTCAGGAAATGAATTCTTGTGCGCAAAATTCGCGTTGCTGACATGATTTCAACTACGCAACCCAACGCGGGGAAAGGCATTCCCGGTGATAGCCGGAGGCTTGCCTATGCGTGACCCTGCGTTCCTCTATTTCCTCCCCCCCGTTCGGTTTCTTGTGGCTCGGCTTCGCCGCCGCCCAGACCGCCCGCCGTGGCCGCCATCAACGGAGGCCATGGCTGCTGAAACACCCACCGGCGAGCCGCCGTTGACGAAGGGCAAGGCGCCGCCCAAGGATTCGCGCGGCGGCTGGAGCGTCCCGACCTCGCTGATAGTCGGAAGTGCAGGCGGCGGAATGAGGCGTCACTATGATCACTCAAAGAACTTTGCTGCCATCAGACTTGTCGGAGGTGGAATGAGCGCGACTTCTCAACTACGCCAGAGCAGCGAAGGCGGCCGAGCCGACGAAAGCTGAATCTCGAAGGCACAGCCGCCGCTACCTTCCCGACAGTCCCAATCTTTCGACCGCGCCGCGAGCGTGGGGGACGCGTGGGGCCGATTCAGGGATGGTCAGGGCCTTCGTCTGGGATCGTCCTTTGCACAATGTCTTAGGACGGCGTGGGCAGCTGCGAGAATTCAACAGGAAAATGGGCATCGCTACTCCCCGCAATCAGGCTGCCGGTCGCTGATTGCAGCGCGTCGCTGGACTCTCGGGGATTAGCCGCACGCGCATGCTCCGGTTCGCTTGTAAGCGCGAGCACGTAGCGTCTCTCAGCCGTCCACGCCTACAGGTTCGGGTTATCGACGACGGTTGCCACATGGACTTGCGATCCAAAGGCTAGCGCCAGGCGGTTGAGCGGCCCCCATGCGCTGCCCGCGGCGAAGAGCAGGCGGGAAATAGTGCGCGCGGCTGAGCCTTTCGCCTGGCTCGGCGCTCAATATGATACGCAGGACAAGAACCGTCCCCAGGATCAGACTTGTGTGTCGATCATTCTGCGCGCTTACCAGGCTGAGTCCTATGTATGAAACGCAGAACAGTGAATACGGTTTAAGCGCAACCGGGACGGGTATTCTACGTGACGCCATATGAGCGCCGACCACTCGCGCGTCAATTCGTCTCAATTCAGTCTAGCTTGCCATCGGTATGGCGAGCCGGCGATACCAGCCTTGTTGGTGAAGTCGCCTCTTTATCAGCCAAAACGGCCTGAGTGCGCTGGCCCGCGCTCGGGCCGAATTGGCAACCGTCAGCCCGAGTTGCAATTCACTCTGAGCGCCGTAGTTTATTCCCAAGCCATGCTGGCGAAGAGAACGCCCGAACCTCGGATGGACAGGCCGGGCGTTTTTTTTGCTGATTATCGGTTCAATGCGCCGAACCCGCGTTTTTACCGCCATTGAACGCAACGGCGATGGCCGAACCCGTGTCTAAAATTCCACCGGCGCGTCCACTTGATGCATCGGGCCCCGGCAGGGGCGCCGTGCGAAACCTGCTGAAACGGCGGCGACGCGGACGCGCCGTAATCGCCGATATCGGCGACGTTAGAAAGGACCGCAGACCCCGCAGGCGTCGCCGCGAGAAGGATGGCTACTGCGCCGAACATGGGCGCCTTGATACCAAAACGCATTTGATGTCCTCCCTTGAAATGCCCGCCTTCGTCGAGGCAGGTTTTAAGGCATTTAGGGCGCTCTGGCCAAGCTGGGAGGACAGGGTCGAAACTGGCGCAGATCAGGAGAAAATCACACCCGCAATCGACATATCGGCGGCGTTTTTTTCGATCTGGAAAAGAAAAAGCCCGGTTGGGCCACCGGGCTGGATAAGGGCATCCCTGGGATAGGTCACCCGCGAGACCAAGTAGGGCACCGACCAGGATCGGCAAGGCCCGACGGTTGGATGGTATCGGCGGGGCGCGTTTTATTGCTCTCCCTCCATAACGCCGAAAACGACAGTGCCTGCCTTTCTATTCGAGGCGGCACGTGGAACACTCAATGGTCGAAGCGCACCTCAAGCAGGCAGAGCGACACGCCGCCCTTGGCGAGGAAATCATCGCCGATCAGAAGCGGCGGATCTCTGAACTGGAGCGTAACGGGCCGACACAAAAGGCTCTCTGGAGCTCCCTCCAGCGGTTCGAGGAACCCCAAAGGATGCATCTTGCGGACCGTGACCGGCTTCGGAAGGAACTGAGCAAAATCCTCGGCGGGGCTGGCTTGCCCTAAGCCTGCATGTGCCGCTGACAAATTCCCCCGTTTTCCGTCATAACGCGCTGGAACCGAACGCTGTTATCCGCATTGCCCTCAGCGGCCCCTCGCTTGCCTGAGAACTCGCCATGCCGGAACAAGTCATAGCCCTCGCTGTCACCCTGGAGGCTTTTGTCCTTACGATCCTGACAGCGTTACAGATCGCAGTTTGAAAGTCTGCAAACGCCCCACCGGTATGAGGCGGCGGGGCGTTTTTTATCTCAGCACTTCCAGATCCACTCGCCGGTATAGTTGTTCGGCGGGGCGCTTTTTGCGTTTCGAGCAGAGCGTTCCTACACGTGGAGCAATGCAGACGGGGCTCCTATGCTCAGCATGGCGAGTAGGAAGCGCAGCATCTCGATTTTTCCATGGCAAACTCCCTCTTCCCTGACTCTTACTCGGGCAGGCGCCACGAAAATTCAGAGAACGCGGTTTCGTTCCTTGGGAGCAGCCTAAGTCGTCGGGAAGCAGTAGATTTCCTGCGCGCCGATCAGAGATAGCGCAGCACCAGAACCGCCCCGCCGAGGACCACGGCGATGAGGACCACGGCGATGAGGATGGAGCCGACCTCGGAGTCTGCGACAGGAGCGCGGATCATGCTAGGGCCTGTGCGCGTGGGTTCGAATGGCCTACGCCGGTTATACCACGAGAGCCACCGGTCGCGATCGCCGGCACGCTTCTCGGAGGATTCGAAGGGTATGGCGTAGGCCTATTCGCGTAGCATGATCTGGATGAAGCGTTCGGTCTTGCCATTGGTCTTAGGCGAGTAGGGCCGGGTGCGAATGGGCCGTATGCCGAGAATGC
>NZ_JBPFEB010000124.1:0-11879 GCF_051061225.1 Methylocystis sp. | reverse complement strand
TGTGGTATTTACGCGGCTTCCCCGTTTTTGCGACAGGAAACGCCAGCGTGACATCTGCCGGGTAGACGTTCTGGCGCCGTGACAGCCCCACCGCCCACAGCAGTCCGCGCGCGCTCAGCGCCTGACGAAAAGGCCCGCTGGAGCCGTAACCTGAATCTGCAAGGACGCAGCCGAAACGCGCCCCGGAGGCGATGCAGATTCGCAGGCAGGAAGGGGTCTTGGCGATTAACAGGGATAAAAGCAATGGCAAGACTGACAGTCGAGCAAAGACGTGAAGCTTGGCTCCGCGCTCGATCAACTCGATGACGCGATCGAGGCGGCTCACGCCTCCCTGAAGATGGCGCGATGGGCGCAGCTAAATGTGGCTCGCTATGTCGGCCGGATCCTTGGATCTGACCTTAACGAGGAAATCCGAGCGGTTCCCTTGGATATCGAGCGGCTATGGGGGTGTCGCAAATCTCGAGAAAGCTCGATGTTGAATACTCGGGGGGGCTGGTCGAATTCTTAGAGCAACACAACCAAAAAATTTTGAACTTCACCATGGCCCACGAGGATGCGAGAGACGAGGAAGAAATCCAACGTCCATGATGGTCGTGCAAACCGTGAGGAGCTGGAGTCTTGCACGGTTAATCTCGCGCAACTATGATCCAAACATTAACGCGATGGTAGGCAACCAAAGCGTGGACACGGAAAAGCAGGCTTCCCGGCGGACCTGTCATGCTGTGTGCGAACTGCAGCAGGGTCCGCCTTAATGTTGGCCAGTCTTGCCTGACGGCAGGCGAACTTTATGTCTGTCCGGCGCAAGCGACACGTGCATCAGTCGAAACCAAGAAACGAAGGGGCAAGCGCGCCTTTCGGTCGATGTGATCCGAACGCCGAAACAAAGGCCCGGCCGCGGCTAAGCGCTTGGCGAAGCAATGCATGACCACGGGTTCCTGAAATATCTGGTAGATGCAGCGAATGAGGAAAGCTTCGCGGCGACCGGCGAGCGCGCTACATGCGTCCTTACTGCGCATGCCCTCAATGCAGTGTTGCAGGAGCTGGGATGGCGCTCCTACCTCCTGCGGGTCGAGACCACGGTTCATCATCCAACCAACCGCGCATTCGCCGGGTGCGTTTTAGGGCGCGGTCCCTGGGAGCGACGCGCTACAGCGCCTGGGATGTGGCGTGGCCATTTGGTCGTCGCCGTCGATACTGCGTGGCTCCTCGACCCGACTCTCGATCAAGTCAATAAGCCAGAGTGGGGACGGCACCGGGTCGGACCGCTTGCCGTTCAACTGCCCGGCTCATTCTGGATTGATCCGCGAGGGCATCGCATCGCCGTTGGAGAATTGGAGGTCAGCTACCGGCCTTATTGCCGTCCACAGAGCGGGTTCGCAAGCAAGGGTGACGCCCGCCCGTCCCGCTGGAGGCCAATCGCCGAGCGTGTGCTCGAACGCATCCATAACGGTCATCGTATCTGTCGCTTCGTCGAGGAAAGATCGTGTGGTAGAGCTATTTGCAGCGAATTGAGACGCTCAAAAATGCGGCGCACGGATATCCATCCAATTAACGTAACGGCGGCTTGAGATGTGTCTTAGGCCGGTTTTGAATCTTGCACGCCTTTGACCACGCATTGCAGGCCCGTGGACCAGACGCTGCCCGAACTGGAACCGGGCTCGGGACCGCCGGTTATCTTCCGGCGAGACGGAGAGACGCCAATGAAAGCGGTGGTTTTTCACGATGTCGGCGACATAAGGATCGACGACGTGCCTGAGCCGAAGATTGAGGAGCCCACGGACGCGATCGTGCGCCTGACAGCCTCGGCGATTTGCGGGACAGATCTGCACTTTGTGCGAGGCAGTTTCTCGGGGATGGAGGCCGGCACCATTCTCGGCCATGAGGGCGTGGGCGTCGTCGAAGACGTCGGCTCGAGGGTCCGCAACTTCTTAGAAGGCGACCGCGTGGTCATTGGCTCGACCATTGCCTGCGGATTTTGCTCATATTGCCGCGCCGGCTATTTTTCCCAGTGCGACAACGCCAATCCACATGGTAATCGTGCCGGCACCACGTTCTATGGAGGGCCCGGGCCGTCGGGTCCGTGGAACGGGCTTCAGGCCGAGAAAGCGCGGATCCCTTACGCCCCTGTCGGCATGGTGAAGCTCCCCGATAACGTCACCGACGATCAGGCGATTCTTCTTTCGGATATCTTCCCCACCGGCTGGTTTGGCGCCGAACTCGCGGAGATTCGCTCGGGGAGCACTGTCGCTGTTTTCGGCTGCGGTCCTGTCGGACAATTCGCCATCGCCAGCGCGCGTCTGATGGGGGCGGGGCGCATCTTTGCCGTCGACCGCCACGAGGATCGATTGTTGATGGCGCAGCGGCAAGGCGCGGAAATCGTCAACTTCGAGCGCGAAGACCCCGTGACGACCATCGTCGAACTGACCGGAGGGATCGGCGTCGACCGAGCGATTGACGCCGTCGGCGTCGATGCCGAGCATGCCCACCATGGTCCGGCGGCGTCGGTCGCCAACAAGGCCGGGGCGGCGGTGAAGGCCGCAGCGGCGGCAATAGCCCCAGGCCACAGCCACTCCTGGGCGCCAGGAGACGGCCCAAGTCAAGCCCTCGCCTGGGCTGTCGAGGCGCTGGCGAAGGCCGGCACGCTCGCGATCATCGGCGTTTATCCGCCAACCTGCGATTCATTCGCTATTGGCCAGGCGATGAACAAGAACCTGACATTGAAGATGGGCAACTGCCCGCACCGGAAATACATCCCCCGCCTTCTGGGTCTCGTCGCCTCTGGGGTCATCGATCCGACCAAAATACTGACCGAGGTCGAGCCGCTGCAAAACGCCATTCAAGCGTATGAAGCGTTCGACTCCCGGCTGCCGGGCTGGTTGAAGGTCGAACTCAGGCCGGCCGCCTGAAGGGAGACGTTCCACTTGGCGCCTTCAAAAATATTGCGGGCCACCGCGATGGCGACTGTCCTCGCTATTTGCGCGGCCTCGGCGCGCGGCCAGCAAGCGACGTCCGTTGAGGCCGTCGAGATCGACGACAATGACATCGGGGGAACCGTCACAGGCTCCGCCGGGCCAGAAGCCGGCGCCTGGGTCATCGCCGAGACGCGCGACTTGCCGATACGCTACGCGAAGATCGCTGTCACCGACAACCGTGGGCGTTTCGTCATCCCGGACCTACCTGAGGCGACCTTCGACCTTTGGGTGCGGGGCTACGGCCTGGTTGATTCGCCGAAAATCAAGGCGAAGCCGGGCGCTTTCCTGCGACTGAAGTCGGTCGATGCGCCCTCCGATCCGGATGCCTCGATGCAATCCGCACAGGAAACCCACCCTTACGGAGATGCGAAACCACTCGGCGACCGAGAAACCCGGTTCCGCAGAATACGGCGATGGAGCGGTCCTCTGTGGTCGCCATGGTTCAGATCCTGCTTAAGTCATAGCAGCCCCTATGGTACAAATATGGTGGGCTGCATCGCGCCAACTGCGCGCGCATGGCCGTCAGCAAGGCTTGTAAAAGCACCTCAGATGGCGCCTTGGAAGGTGGTGTCGGCATCTGCCGTACCGCTAGCACGGTAGTCGGAAAGATTATCCCGCAAATAGAAAGTGCTCAAATCTCGCGAAAACGGGGCCGCTATCGCGTAGCGAAAACCAAAAATCGACAGGCGAGGCGACGTTCTTGAAGCGTCCCCGCCCAATATTAGGTTCGACGAATAAGGTTTAGGCTTGAGCGATGGCTGTCATCCAAGAATTCGGCGTGGTCACCCCTGCGGCCGAAGAGTGGATCTCCGAGCTGGCGCAACGCCTCGGGTGGCGCAACCGTCAGAAAGTTTTTGGAAAGCCGCGACGCTGCACGCGCTGCGTGACAGCCTCCCTGCGCACGAGGCAGTTTTCCTCGGCGACCACCTGACGCTTCTTCTGCGCGGGCTTTACTATGAGGGCTGGCGCATGTCCAAATACAGCGCGCTCAAGACCCGCGAAGCGTTCCTTGAACGGGTCCGCGAAGGCGTGCATCGCGACCCTGGCATTGACGCCGAACACGTGGCTCGCACCGTCCTTGCGCTGCTCGCCCAGCGCGTGCCGGCGGCCGAACTCGAAGATTTTGCGCGCTGTGACGCCGAACTCCTTGCGAGCGTTGGCGCGGTTCTCCTTGGCTGGAACGGGCATCGCGCAAGAAAACGCCCCCATCGATCGACCGGTCGACGAATTCCACTTTAAGTGCCCAAAACGTCTGCGCCAGTCCCGATTGAAATGCCAAGAGTGGCTCTTCGGTCTCAGCTAAGCCATTGAATTTCCACGACAAGAAAGTCCCATATTGAACTGCCGATCGACACCGGGCGCGGAGCGGGAGGCGGCGGCGTTTGTCGCCGGCGCCGGGCTCGCGCTGTTCGGCTAGATCCTGCGCGGCGCCGAGCCTGTCTTCGCCAACTATCTGCGCCAGCGCTTGGCGCAACCTCTGAAAGTCCCACGCTTCAACCTGGAAGATTAGGTCGCCCTCTCACGGCGAAAGCAGGGGTTCGAGTCCCCTAGGCAGCGCCAATAAAATCAAGCACGTATAATCTAGAATTCAAAACCGTCGATTATCCGTCAATTATCCACTGGCGGACGCTGGCGGACTCCCGCGCCTCTCAACCGCTGCCAGAAACGCAAAAACGCCCCCGCTTTCGGCTGCGTCGTCGTGTCTCAAAACTTCCGTTGGCCCGAGCCGAAAGTCCCGGCAGGATCCGAACCCCGCGCACGACGCCTTTGCCCTTGCCATACAAGTGACCATGGCCTCAACTAATGGGAATTCGATTCTCAGAGGACTAAGCCCATGGAAGACAAGCCGAAGAGCAAGCGCGGTTTCGCTTCGATGAGCCCCGAGCAGCGGCGCGAGATCGCTAGCAAGGGCGGAAAGGCAGTCCCGGCCGAAAGGCGGAGCTTTGCACAGAATCCCGACCTTGCGGCCTCCGCGGGGAGGAAAGGTGGAAAATCTGTCGACCCAGCCAAGCGGTCATTCTCTCAGAACCCTGAGCTTGCGTCTTCAGCCGGGACGAAAGGCGGGCACGCATCTCGGGGCGGCGGCCGGCACAAAAATCTCTGACCCCCGTGCTACCCGTTGTCTGAAATGGCGATTTGCCGTGGCGGATAAGGGGTCAGCGCGATCCGACCGGCAAACAGGACGGCCAAAGCCAACATCAGCGACGCGAGGAGGAGGTTTGCATGGGCGGCCGCGTGGCCCTTCCGGCGTCGGTCCCTTCTCCGAGCTTGCCGATTCTTCTTCATCGCGCTTCGTAAGCAGCGCCCAAGGCACGGGCAAGCACAAAAAACGCCCCGCGGATATATCCACGGTCGGGGCGTTGCTTCAGGGCGTATTAGGCGCCGGGGATCAATCGGCCTTCAGCTGATCCGCGGAATATTTGCCGCTTCGCTTATCAACCATCAGCTCGTAGCTAACCTTCTGGCCTTCATTCAGGCCGACCAAGCCAGCGCGCTCGACGGCGCTAATGTGGACGAAAACGTCGGCGCCGCCGTCGTCAGGCTGAATGAAGCCAAAGCCCTTCTGCGCATTGAACCATTTCACGGTGCCAGTAGCCATTTGTCTCTCCAAGCATGTTCGGAGAAGGCCCGCGTGCGCGGGGCCGGATCGATCGAGATGATTGGAAGATGGCGTCGGCGGCTCCCAGGAAAGGAGCGATGCGAAGTCGTCAGGCCGAAAGATCGTCGATAGGCGAATGTAACGCGTACCTGCCACATTGCAATTCGACGTGAAAACGCCCCGCCAGTTCATCCGTGGTCGGGGCATCTCATTTGGCAGCAAGAGTGACATTACCTGCTTGATAGCCAGCCTAAGCCGCTGATTCTAAGAAAACAAGCGGCGCGCTCCCAACACATCCGACGGCCTGATCTACGCCCCTCTTGCTCCACGGCTCCGGACAGCGGCAGTTGCCTTCTCAAACTTTTCGGTCAAACCACAGGCCCAAAGCCACGCCGCCTAGCGCCGCGCCGATTGCGCCGGTCACTACCCCGGTGAAGCCGGAGCCAGGCCCTGCAATGAGAGCGCCAAGTGCCGCGCCGATAATCCCGCCCATGCCGCCGAAGGCTAGAACTGCAGATTGCTTGCCATTGTAGTTGGGGAGAGACATTGTTCTGAGGCCGGGATTTTTGACCGCGCACCAGGGCGGGCCAACGCAAAGCAATTAGGGCAGGCTGACAAAAAGGTAACTGCAGCCTCGACTTTCACCCTCATGGGCTTCTTTCTCGCGCAAGGAGGTCCGGCCGGCTGCGTCATATGCCTTCTTGAACTTTGTCTCGTCGGTGCGACGCTCCTGCATGTTTCGCTCCCAAATCGCAGATCCAGTGCTTGGGTCTATCCTCTTTACCGTGATCCTCGGCGGTGTTGTGCTCGTGCTCGTCTATCTCTGAGCGGTTCGGCCCTTCCGCGTCAGTGCCAGATATGCGATCGTTCGCTGGTGATCATCCGGGACGAAATAAGCTACGCAATCATGCTGTCCGTGCTCGTTGCAGCGCTGGCGCTATTCTTATGGCTGTCCAGCGGCTAAACTGGCCCATGGCACAGTGAGCCATCAAACGCTTCGCGGGCACGAATTTTGCCCAGGGCATCCGCCGGCCGGCGCCTCGACGGCATTCAAACTGCGATCTGCAACGCTGTGAGGATCGTAAGGACAAAAGCCTCCAGGGTGACGGCGAGGGCTATGACGTGTTCCGACATGGTAAGCTCTCAGGCAAGCGAGGGGCCGCTGAGGGCAATGCCGATAACCCCGTTCGGTTCCAAATAGTTAGACGGTTTCATATGTGCGCTGCAGCAAGGGTCACGTAGTTTCCACAGCCTGCTTCCCGAGAACGCACCCGCTATCGTTGCCGAACAATAGAGAGCCAAAAAGCTCCGACGATTGCAGGGAGGCGGCGTCATGGGCCAAGCCATTGGCGGGGAACTAATCCGATTGGCCTCGAAGCGGCCTGGCCAGATGCTGGCCGCCTATCGCGCCAATTTGGGGCGCGGATGCGAAAGCGTGAGGGAGATCATCCTCGAGGATATCCGCCGCTTCTCAGAAATGGGCGCGTCCAGCTATGTCGATGATCTGACCGAGGCTCTTTACATGTTCGACGAGGAGGCGATCGTAAACGCCTATCCTCATTGGCGGTCAATGAGTATTCCTTCGATCGGTCACTAAGCAAAAACGCCCCGCGCGTACATCCGGCGACGGGGCGGTTCTGCGGAATGGCCCTCGTTGAGATGCAGTGGCGCTCTATCTTTTGCCGTCTCAGTGTGGGAGGCAGATATGCGCAAACTCACGCTTCTGATTATTGCGGCGCTTCTGATGTCTGGCTCGGCGGCTCAAGCCCAATACGCTTGACGTGATCGTTACGACGGCGATATCCAAGCATACGGCGGCCCATGGCGCTACCAGCATAGGGACTGGAGCAACCCATGGCACCCGGCCAATCCTGGCGTTTGCTGGTATCGGAACAACTATACCGGCGAGTGGATCTGGGAGTGCTGAGATAAAAAACGCCCCGCAAGTTCATCCGTGGTGGTCTTGCCGATCTTGGGCGGCGCCCTGCCTCACTTGTCGGGTTTTCCCAGGGATTCCCTCTGTCATAGCCCGGTGTCCCGACCGGGCTTTTTCTTTCCATTGTCCCCACTCTGCCGGTGCGTCGCCATGCCCAATTGAATTTCGGGCGGCCCGAGGCGAAAATCCTCACATGATCCGAGGCCCCGTCTCAGACCCCGTCATCGCGTCGATCATCATCGCCCTTATCTTGGTAAGCGCGTTGATGGCTATCCTATATCGCTACTGAAGCGGTCGCTCGGCTGGCGCACAATAACGCCCGCCTTTGCCCTTCAGGCGTCTCGCTTGTAAGCGAAACTCCGCTTACCGCCTATTCTCGGAACGAATCCCCACGTCGGCCGCTTTCGCTCAATAACGCGGCCCCCACCCGCGGGGCGTCCTCTGGAGGTGTGTGAGGCGGGCTATGGTCCTGACTATTTTGGCCGCGGTGGCGACGGTCGCGCTAATATTTCTCCGGTTTGGCCTGTTATTTACCGCGCCGGTAAGCGGGATTAAAAAGGCCGAGTTGCCGATACGTCGACGGTCGGGCTGGCCCGATTCTACATCGTTAATTCAAGACGACCAGATTGACCGTGCATATGCCCGCTCCAGTTGCGCCCTATTGCCGGATGGACCGGCATGACAGGGAGTCTTAGATGTGCGGCTTATCCTAAGAACCAGCCTCGCGGGTCTGGCGCTATTTGCTGGCGGCCTGCTCGCCCAGGCCCAATCCGTTCCCCCGGCTAACCCTCCTGTGGAGTCGGCGCCGCTTCCTAGTGACCCAGGCTACGATATTCCCGCTACACCAGCTCCTCCCGTGGCGCCGGTGCCGGACGACGACTCGGACGACGACTGAGTCTGCATTCGCGCAACGAAGGGACAAAAAAACGCCCGTCCTGTCCATCCGAGGTCCGGGCGTTCTTCATCTTCGGGAGTGTGCGAAGGAAATCTACGCCCCTCCACTGTGCAATACAAGCGCCGCGATACTAACTGCTTGGCGGGATGAGGGCGCGGCGGTCGAAGGCAGCTTCTCAGATTTCAGACCCTTGCGCTTGACGCCGTTTGGCGAGTGCATTGTCGATGAGGTTCTTTACCTCTGGGCGAATGGTCTTACCGTCTCTCTCCAAGAGGCCGGCCACGGCGCCAGATTGGATGCGTCTCCCGCGTGCTAAGCGAGCTCGCTTGGCTTCCGCTACTTCGGGGGTGTTGCGTTTCCACATAAATACCGAGTTAGAGCCAGATTCAGCCATAGCGAGTCCGTATTTTTACTGAACATCGAGGCATGCTCGGCGGGTTGCTGGAGGGCCCAGTTCACCGTGGATGCCCCCGCGTGAGGGCTGAAGGTCACGCGTTTTCCCGAGAGGTTCGGCTCCAAAACTCGACGATCAGTCTAGTGCCTTGGTCCGATGATAAGATTTCTAGTGAACCCCCGAGCTGACGTGCGAGAGCCTCCATGATGCCCATACCCAGCGAGTGATAAGGTCCTGCTCCTTTGGCATCTTGAATTCCCGTCCCGTCGTCGGTGATGACAAGGTGATGAGGGCCATTGCGTATTTTTGAGAGAGAGACGCTGAAATGCCTACCTAGGCGCGGACTGAACGCGTGTTTTATAGAGTTCGTTGCCGCTTCGTTAACCAAGAGGATTAGCGCCGTGATCTGGTCAACCGTCAGGTCGGTCGACCGAATATCCAGATTCAAGTCAACCTCGTACGCGTGGAACATTTCCGTAAGAGCGTCTTGCAAAATCGGTTTGAGTTCAATCGTCGCAATCTGCGCCCTATAGAGGCGGCGATGCAGCTCCGACATCGAGTGAATCCGGCTTTCGGCTTGCGCCAAAGCCTCTTCCGCTGCCATCGGACTCTCTCGCATTTTGCGACGTGCATTGTTGATGAGCGCCGTTACCACCTGAAGATTGTTCGCGACGCGGTGTTGCAGCTCGCCGAAAAGCTGCTCTTGGAGAAGTTTTGCTTCCTCGAGACGCTGAACCAGATCCCGCATCATAGCCACAAGGACGACCAAAAAGCCGCCAACAAGAAGGAAGCTGATGAGCGCGGCGATGGTGTTGGCATCCGGTGTCGCGAAAGAATTGAGGGGCGGAAAGAAAAAATATAAGGCCGCCGCCGCTGAAAGGATCAGCACGAAGAGGCCTTGTGGCCACCCGCAAATCAGACTGCTCAGCGCGATCGCGGGATAAAAAGTGAGAAATTTAAGAGGATCGAGCCACCGCGCGAGCGCGATACGCAATCCGAGACTAGCGAGAAAAAGCAAAAACGCGACGATCCAAGACCAGGCATCCTGCTGTCTGCTCGAAACCTTGGAAAGGCGCGACACCCACGGCATGGCGTATTCCCGGCGGCAAGAAGCTGGAGCTATGACCGACAGAACAGCTTTTCAAGTCGCCAGTGTTGGCGGCCATGGGCTAGGGAAGCGCCAACCACCGCGGCGATCTATCGGCGGCGCCTTGCCCTTCGTGGCGCGCCAATGCGTTGACCATGCGCGCGCCGCGTCGCTGTCCGCCGCAATCCAGACGAGCGCCGCCTGTGGGGTCTCAGGACGGTCGGCCGCGTAGGCCCGCACGGCCTCGACGATCTGCCTGGCGGAGCGTTTCTCGACAGCCATCCGCTCGACCATGGCGACGAGCCCCTCCAGGGCGTCCCCGCGTGTGCGCGCATCATGCGCACGCGCGCGAACGCGTGGTTTTCTGAAACTTGGGTTTTAAGAACAGAATATTGCATCGTTCATGCTCGGTTGGTGAGGCCCGGAGCGAGGGCATAGGACGCCAGCCCCAAGCCGGAGCCGCGTTCCCGTGCCCCTGCGATCTTGCTCGGTCGGAGCCGGCCGTCGCATCAGGCCCCACGCGTGCAAGCGGCGCCGCGCGGGTTGATCGCTACTTGCGGCGCTGCCGTCGCGCCGGTCTCCGGGCTTCGATCTTTCGGACTGCCCCGGCCGCTTGGAGACGCCCCACAGCTCGGCCAATATCGTCCCGCCGCTGCCGTCATACCGACCAGCGGGAAGTGCTCTCCCGCGTGCGGGGAGCCGGTGAGTGCGATGGAAGGTGTGCCTACGGCGGGCCGGCGCACGCGGCGAACGGGAACAGCGGGAACGGCTCGGCGTCACCGAGCTCTTCATCTTCGAGGTCGACGTCGCCCGCGAGCTCATCGGCAATTGTAATCAGCGCGTCGGCGAGATCGTCGAGTCCGGGGAGGTCTCGCAGGTCGAGATCGCCGAGGGCGTCGAGAGCGCGAGAGACGCGCCGCTCGAGCCCCGCCGGCGGCTCCGCAAAGACGCGTGGCGCGCCCCTGCGTCGGGGAAGTTCGATCAGCATCATCCCACCCCCGCCGGCGGGCGATCGTGTCGACGATTTTGCGGATTTGGGGCGGCCCGGGCCTTGGTGCGGTGGACAGTCGAGGATCTGGCAAAGACTGCGAAGGTCGGCGTTATGACCTTGCGCCGAGCTGAAGCGAGCGACGGCAGGCCTTCAATACTGGCGAACAACCTCGCCGCCATCCGCTCCGTCCTCGAAGCCGCGGGCGTGATCTTCGTGGACGAGAATGGTGAAGGCCAGGGGGTGTGGTTGAAGAAGCCCGCGAAGTGACGAGATGGGATAGCGAGGACGCATTGGAGCCGGCAGTGAATCAGAAGCTGATCGACGAGGGATTTCGCGTCGCCAGCCGGATGGCTGCAGATCGAGCTGTGGAGATTGACCGCGCCGCGCTCATGCAGGCGGTGATGTCCGTGGTCGGGGAAGCCAACGGGCAAGACCAGCCCGAGGAAATTGCCGAGGACGCCTTGGACCTATTAGGAAAGACTCCCGGCCCATCATCATCTCGGCGGGGGCGCAGACCGTTTTAGCCTCCTGCCGGGCTCCCCAATTCTTTGCCGCATGCCGGCATGGCTATGTGAAAATGCCAGTCCGCCTATGTTCCATGTGCTTGGCAATTGAGGGTCAATCCGAAGTGGCCCGTAAATCTCGGCGGGGAATACTGTAACGCTGGCCGCTTGGCTCGATCCAAGCGCCAGAAGGGACAATACGTTCCGCCGATGTGAGCCGCATTTAAAAAGTTACAAGGAAAGGCCCTTGGCGGCGACTACCAAGGGCCTTCGTATCACCTTTTGATTTTACCAGTTGCGGCCACCATAGCCGCCATGATCATGCCCATAGCCGCCGTGGTCATTTCCCCAGCGATCACCACCGCAGGCAATTCTGTAACCTTTGCGCTGCATTTCTCGACATGACATACGGTCGTCGGAATGGCCCCACCGATCACCGCGGCGACCACCATATCCATCGCGGTCGTGCCCCCAGCGATCTCCGCCGCGACCGTAGTCGTGG
>NZ_JBPFEB010000123.1:0-3409 GCF_051061225.1 Methylocystis sp. | reverse complement strand
CCCGCCAGAGATAGCGCCTTTCGCCGTTGATCGAGACGACGACCTCGTCGAGATGCCAGACGTCGCGCCGGCCGGGCTTCTTGCGCTTTAGGCGATGGGCGTAATCCAGCCCGAATTTCATGGCCCAGCGGCGGATGGTTTCATAGGAGAGAACGATCCCACGCTCGAGCAGCATTTCCTCGACGAGGCGCAAGCTGAGCGGGAACCTGAAATAGAGCCAGACGGCGTGGGCGATGATCTCCGGCGGGAAACGATGGCGTTTGTAGCTCACGGGCGGCTGGGTCATGTCCGCCCTTGTCGGCCCAAAAGCGCTACCCAGCCGTTAACGTGACAACGCCGCGCCCGCGCCCCAGGTCCCGTCCCATCCAACGCAGAACCAATGGATTGGAGAGCAACCCGGAAACACAGCGCCGGGCGCCGAGTTCCTGCAAATTGGCGCGTCATGTGCCAAGCGTCGCAGACGTCACTGCAGCGACCCAAGGCGCGAAAACGCTCCCGAAGCTCTATATCCCCACGCATGGTTTTTTCTTGGGAAGAGGCTTGATTTCCACAGTAACGGGAGGTGGAAGATGTCCAACCAGATGTTTGAGATCGGGAAAGAATACCTCGTCACAATGCTTGTTGCTGAGGATGGCGAATTGGTCGAAGAGGTGACCAATTGGAATGTGGCGGCGGTTGAGGGAACACTCGTCAAGCTGACGAGCCCGTTGGCGCCAGATAAGATCATCAACACAGCGTCCCGCCGCTTTGTGAGCGCCCAGCTCTCGAAGCACCATCAGGCTCGGTGAGCGCAAATACCGTACATCGAGTGGGATTTTCTTTGGCACAGCCATTGCTAATGATACGGATAAGGCCATATCTTGTTCAGCTACACGCTCTCGCTACCTTCTCTCCCCGTTGGCCCGTCAGCGCGTGGCTTCCTCTGACCGTGGCCACGGCCTACCGGCGTTTCGCGAGAGCGGGCGAGGCAATTCGCTTCGCGATCGAGGAGCTAGCACCTAAGCTTCTCGGAGGCTGTTCCCTTCTCAACGAGAGACATTACTCTGGCTCGAAATCCGCCCCCTCCATGACGACGGCGCTATATCCTTACGTCGTCTCGCGAGATAGAGCAGCCGGAAGCGAGGCCGGTGAGGTCTGCTAAGGCTTTCCGACGTGCACAGTAACCTTCCACGTTGTGGAGGCTAACCATCCATCGCAAAGGAGAGGCGAGGGTTTCCCCGCCGGGGGCGAAGGGCGTTCGCTCTCACGTGAGAGGTCGGCGAATAAGGTTTCGGAAAGCGGGCGGTCTCGTGAAAGCATGGGCTCGTTTCGCGGGCAGATGTGTCCGTGACGATTCTTAGAAGTCTTAGGGGCGATGCCCTCGCAGGGGTCGTGATCAGGCAGGGGCGAAATGCAACAAGATACGAAAACCCACCGGATCGAGGCGTTCAGTGATGGGGTTTTCGCAATCGCCGTGACACTCCTCATTCTAGAGATCAAGATCCCTGATCCGACAGCAATTGCGCCGCGAGGTTTAGCGGCCGCGCTTTTCGCGATTTGGCCGAGCTATCTAGCCTTCACCATCTCTTTCGTTACGATCCTCGTCATTTGGGCGCACCATCATTGGATATTCACTGCAATCAAAACATCGGATCTTATCCTGATTTATTGGAACGGCCTTTTGTTGCTGTTTGTCACCTTCGTTCCGTTCCCAACGGGATTGCTCGCAGAGTATCTTTTGCACCCGGAGGGAAAGGTTGCGGCGAGCTTTTACACAGGGACGTTCCTGGCGATTGCTCTGGCCTTCCACGGGTTATGGCGACATGCATCGAGTGGTGGAAAGCTTCTGGGGGTAGACGCAAACAGTTTGGAATATAAGAATGCTATGCGGATTACCGGTCACTACCGGCTTGGCCCACCCCTCTATTTGGGATCGTTCGTTCTCTCGTTCCTCTCAGAGAGCGCGAGCGTTGCCTCGTGTCTCTTGTTAGCGTTTTTTTTTGCACTCCGCGGTTGGCGACGAAATGCATCAAATCCATAATACTGTGTCGGTAAGGCTATCGTAGAACGCGACCGTTTAGCGCGAGCTTGCTTCGGCCGCGTGGGCAAGGAAAAAATATTCACCTTGACGACCGAAAACCAAGAGAGTCTCATTGTGGGCGGGAACCGGTGATCCACCTGTAGCGACGCGATCTTGACTACGTCTGATGCGAGCATCAGCACTACTGCCCCTCGGTGTTCGTCGAAGTTAAGGCGAGCGCGCCTGCCAAAAATCCATGAGAGGCTACCCATGGTTGATGTCCAAGTGGCTAAAGTTGAGCAACACCCAAATGGAACATTGCTCTATGGCGTTCGCGTCCAGACCGGCGAAGGAAGGATGGAGTTCCCCATCGCAGTGCAAGACGAAGGAACTGCTGCCCGGAATGAAATGGCTGTTCTTCGGTCCACTCTCCGCTTCGCCGAAGAGCTTGTTGACTCGGTCCGGCTGCGTCTTGGATCGTAAGGTTCCGGGAGGACGAGGGTAGGTCGCCCGCGGCTTGGTCGGCAACTCAGTCGATCGAGTAAGCGGTTGTCATTTTGAGATCCACGAACACGCCTGCCCATTTGCTAAAACTTGAGTGGTCGTGATGATGAGGCTCGCGCGCTCATTTGCATTTGCTCCCGGTTCAGTACTCCGGAGACAGATCTTGGATTGAGGAAGAGAGGATTTCTGGTTCATCGTAGCGCTTAAGGAGCAAGACGAGACAAAAGAAAGCCGTGCTCCGCAAGCCGCCGGCTGAAGACAGGTTCGGGCCGTTCGCCGCGCCACCGTCGGCACTTCTCGGCCGAAATCGCGCCCGACCACCTCGCCCGGGCCGCCTTCGTTTACGTGCGGCAGTCGAACGCCTACCAAGCGGCTAGAGACCCGTTATGCGCAAGGGGCGTTTTCGGCCCAGGGTCGGTTATGTCGCAGGAGGGCGTTGGCAAGGACGACGAGCTTTCGCATAACGGCGGTAATGGCGACCTTGGCGGGCTTCCCGGCCTCGATGAGCTTTTGATAGAGCGCTCGACTGTCCTTGTTGAACCTTGAGGCAACGAGCGCCGGCATATAAAGGGCCTGGCGAAGGGAAGCCTAGCCGCCGCGAATGTAGGCGTGACCTTTCCATGAGCCTGATTGTCTTTGCACGGGCGCGAGGCCAGCGAGGCTTGCGGCCTGTTTGCCTTCTAGGCTCCCAAGCTCTGGCGTTTCGATTAGCAAAGCGAGGCGGTAACCTTGGAGACGCCTGGGAGCCTAACCGGCGAGCGAGGCGCGCGTCATCGAGGATGAGTCTTTCGATGGCGGCGTCGATCTCCTCAATTTTGACGTTTATTTCGACAAGGCGCTTCTTGTTCTGCTTTTTCAGCAGGGGAAGCGTGATCGCCTTGGCACGGTTTTTGGCGGCGGTGCGGT